>CAYMAO010000008.1:0-66555 GCA_964388415.1 uncultured Planctomycetaceae bacterium
ACCCCGCGGCTCGCGCCGGCCGCCGCAACAAAAAACAGGGTTTCACCACGGGCTGGTAGGGCAATAACTGCGAGGCACAAACGTCTTCCGCCATGCGACCGTGTTGCAATAAGCAATGTCGGCCCATCGCTCGACCTTCGCCAGCGTGGACGGAATGTCGAGCAACTCCGACCCCGGCAGCCCTTCCGCGGCGAGGAGATTGAGATACGCCACGTCGTAACGGGCAAGTTCCTCGTCCGTCAGCGAACACCAGGATTCGTAGTCCATTAGAGCTCACCTGGAATAGGCAACAGCTCAGAAATGCGGACTCGCATTGTTCCGATGTACAAAAATAATTGCTGTAGTACAAGACTCCAGTCGAAATTGCGAATGAATTTCAGGATTCTGTCCTTACTTTGCCAGCATATTTCAGGTGTTTTTCCTGAACTGCCTACAGGCACCATTCTTCCAGATGGTTTGGATTCCAATTGAGATGCCGACTTCTGATCATTGACCACGAAGACGACTCTGGGTGAGAAGACGAACTGGGAGTCTGGCTACTTGTTCCGTGCCCATGAAACTGGCAGAATTGGGGGACAACGCTTCTGCGAAGCGTCGCTAAGGCCGTTCACTGAAAATCCACGGAAAGAACCTTCATGGAAGACCGCATCACATCACGCGGCGTGACGTTTGACGACGTGCTGCTGGAACCGGGGTACGCGGAGTTTCTGCCGTCGGAAGTCGATACGGCGTCGCAACTGACCCGGCACATTCGGCTGAATGTGCCGCTCCTCAGCAGTCCGATGGACACCGTCACGGAAAGCGACATGGCCGTGGCGATGGCCCAGGAAGGGGGCATCGGCATCATCCATAAGAATATGTCGATCGAAAATCAGGCGCTGGAAGTCGAACGCGTGAAGCGGGCGGAAAACGGCGTGATTGTCGATCCCCTCACCCTCCCGCCGGAAGCCCTCGCCGGCGAAGCCAAGGAGATCATGGATCAGCGGAACATTGGCGGGGTTCCTGTCACGCAAAATGGGAAACTTCTGGGAATTTTAACGCGCCGCGACCTGCGATTTCTGCCGTCCAAGGATGTTCCCATTTCCGAAGTGATGACGAAAGATAAATTGGTTACGGCGGGGGAAAACACCACGTTAGAGGAGGCCGAACGGATACTCCTGGAAAATAAAGTCGAGAAACTGCTCCTGGTGGACGAAAAGTATCAATTGAAGGGGTTAATCACGATCAAGGATATCGACAAGAACTTGCGATATCCGCGCGCTTCCAAAGATGCGCGTGGCCGCTTGCGAGTCGGCGCGGCGATCGGGGTGAACGATTTGGAACGGGCGGAACGGCTGATCGAAAAAGGGGTGGACGTGCTGTGCGTCGACAGTGCGCACGGCCATTCCAAAAACGTGGTGGACACGGTCAAGGAAATCAAACGGCGCTGGGCGATCGACGTGATCGCCGGCAACGTGGCGACGACGGAAGGGGCCAGGGATCTGATCCGGGCGGGGGCGGACGCGGTCAAGGTGGGCATCGGCCCCGGTTCGATCTGCACGACGCGGATCATCGCCGGGGTGGGCGTGCCGCAGCTCACGGCGATCTACAACGCTGCGAAAGCGACGCTCGACACCGATGTGCCGATCATCGCCGACGGAGGAGTGCGTTACAGCGGAGACATCACCAAGGCGCTCGCCGCCGGGGCGCACACGGTCATGCTGGGCGGGTTATTGGCCGGCCTGGATGAAAGCCCGGGGGAAGTGATTCTGTATCAAGGACGAACGTACAAGCGCTACCGGGGCATGGGGTCTCTGGGGGCGATGGTCAAAGGGAGCAGCGAACGATATCGCCAGGGCCGGGCAGACGAGAGCAAAGCATCGAAACTGGTGCCGGAAGGGGTGGAAGGCCGGGTGCCTTACCGGGGATCGCTGCACAATTTGTCGTATCAGTTGATCGGCGGCCTGAAGGCCGGCATGGGGTATTGCGGCGTCCGCACGATTGCGGAACTGCGCACGGAAGCCAAATTCATACAAGTCTCAGCCGCAACGGTGAGGGAGAACCATCCTCATGACATTACCATCGTGGAAGAATCGCCGAATTACTCGGTCGAACACACGCCCGTGGAATCGACCTGACGCCCGCCTCCTGGCGGTGCTGCTGCTGTCGATCTTCACGCCGTGGGCCATCGCTGAAGATGCGCCGCCCCGCCGCGCGGCTTTGAAGCTCCGTTCGAAGATTCAACGAATCAACGCGGAAAGTTACAGCGACGAAGCCGACCGTCCGTCGGATCAGGCCGTCCAACGCTGGGGCCAGTTAAAGTCTCGGTACAGCCCAGTGGAGGATTCCGAACAGTCGCAGGTCAAGCCCGCGAAGCGCAAGCACGTCAAACCGGCGCCCGTGCGTCCCATTCCTGACGACGCTCCGGACGAACTGATCGACGATGATCTCGACGCCGACGAATCCTGGCTCAACGACGAGCTCATCGACGAGCCACGGGCTCCCGTCCGTCCCGTCAGGACAGCGCCGGCCCCGGTCGTCGAAGAACCGCTGCCCGTCACAGAGATCGACGATGAACCGGCCTGGATCTACGGCACCACAGCAGAGACCGTCCCGCTCACAGAAGACGACGACGCGGAATCACGCGCCGCGCCGGCCCCCGGAAATGCCGCGGTGACCAGGCCTTCGCCGATTGCCCGGGTCGTAGTTCAGGAAACGGAGTCGGAACAGCCAGCCAGCGATCCGGAGTATTCCACGCCGCGCGTCGAATCCCGCAGGCCCCGGCAGATTCATGAAATCCAGCCGACATACGACTTGAACTACGACCGAGACATCCGGGATTTTGCCCGGCAGCAGGCCCGGCAATACCAGGTGGAGTTCGGCGGCGGCAGCTTTCCGCAGCGCATGTTCCCCGGTTTGATCTACCAGTGGGAGCCATCGAACTTTTATCATTACCCGCTGTATTTCGAAGACGCCGTCCTGGAACGCTACGGCCATACCTATCCGTGCTGTATCCAGCCGGCCGTATCCATCGCCCGATTCAGCGGCCAGTTGCTGTTCCTGCCGTACCAGATGACGCTCGACCCGATCTGCACGCCGAAATACGCCCTAGGCTGGTATCGTCCTGGCGAATGCGCTCCGAAGCTGCACTACCAGCCGCCGCTCAACGCCAAGGCTGCCGCCGTCGAAGCGGGCGTCGTCACGGGATTGTTCTTCGCGATCCCGTGAGGCAGACAACCGCTCGTCAAGAACCAACTGCTGCGAATCCGCAAAGCCCGGCGCCGGGCTTTGATTTGCACTCACAAGGTCATCGATCGATTGACTCCGCGCGTTTTCCTCTTCGCTCCGGCCGATTGACGAGCACAGTCACCGTCACCCAGGATTTACCAATCTCCACCCGTTGCTGAAGGGCGCTGGGTTCCGGCTCGATGATCCGGGTTTTTCCCGTGATCGTGTCGAGAATGACCACGCGCTTCCCGGCGGACAGCATCTGAAAACGTGGACCGGCCCCTTCGGATGCCGAAGCGTCTTCCGCGGACAACGCCGCCGCTGCGGCTTGCCGGGCACGAGTTCGGACCTTGTCACGCCTCTCCCGTCGGCCAAGCGGCTTCAACGGCTGCGATGTCGCCGCATCCTCGGCGCTCACAGTCTCCATAGCTCCGGCACTGTTTGCGCCCGTTGAAATCCATCCGGCAGACGATGCGAACATGACGATCCAGCACAGGATCACACGCAGTCGGTTCACGGTTTGTCTCCTGTTCAGTTGGCGAGATCAGTCCCCCCGTACCGCCTGGACATCGAGCGACACGGCAACCGGTGCCAGACCGTCCGGCTGTCGCCACCCGAAGAGCGAGGCAACGCCGACGGCTGCCGCCATCATCAGCAAGGGTTCGATCGCATGACGGAACCTCGCCGCGCCGTAGAAAATCAGCGTGCAAAGCAGGGCGGCGGCCACATGCAGCATGAACCACCAGAAGAGCGCGGGATCACGCCGTTTCAGACCGAACATCCCCCAGAGCACCCACGGTACGGAAGCCATCCACGTGATGGCAAAGGCCCAGTAGACGCCGCGGTTCGGCGTCGCTTCAAACGGCGTGACCAGGCGATAGACCTTCCACAGCAAGACCCGGGGTAGCTCCGGGAGATGGCTGCGGACAAAGCGCCAGCCGTTGCCCCAGGCCTGGCGGTCTTGCTCGACTTCCGACCCGGTCAACGGGAAGACGGTGGTGGGATCGTAATCGTAAGGGCGCCACAAGCCCAGGTAGTCCGGATCGCGAAACGTCATGCCGTTGTGCGCTCCCCAGAATGTATGCCCTCCGACCAGCGTGGCCATCGTTGGCGACCCCATCACGAGCTGATTTCGAATCAGCCAGGGAGCAATGATCGCCAAAACGACGCAGGCTTCCCGGAGCAGTTCGAAAAACCAGCGTTTACGTTCGCCGGGCCGCAGCCAGGCGAGTCCGACCAATACGCACGGAGCCAGGAAAACCGTCTGCGGTCGCAACAGCACGGCCGCCCCCCACGCGACGCCTGCACACCAGGACCAGCCGCGCGACGGGACTTCGACCGCGCGGAGCATGCATCCCAGCGCCAACGTCGCCGCCAGGCTGTAAGGGACTTCACTCCACAAATGTAAGGCGTAGTAGAACATGCCGGGATTGACCGCCATCGCCGCGGCGGTCAATAGTGCTGCCACCGGCCCGCACTTCGGGCGAACCACCCATGCCGCCGCCGCACAATTGAACGCCGACAGCAGCGTAAACCACAGCCGCGCGGCCAATAACGAGCGGCCTGCAACCAGATAGATCGGGAGGATGAGCAGCGACGTGCCGGGAGCGCGCCGGGCCGACGGGACGCCGTCTTCCAGCACATACCCGTTGCCAACGCTCATCTGGTACGCAAACAGTTCATAGTCGGCTTCATCCAGGCCGTCCGCCGGGTCTAGCGGTGATGTGAACCCGACAAACTTCTGTACGACGCCGAGGCGGATGATCCACGCCAGGACGGCAATCGCCAGCAGCCACCAGGAATACGTCCAGACTGACATCGTGCCGGTCGGGGTGCAGCCATTTTTGTCGTCGGGAATCATGGACTCAGCCAATCAGATCGGAACGCGAATCAAAAACCCATCTCGGCCGGCCGCAAAAACTTCCGGGCGACCAGGGAGGACGTCTCTCGCTCCCTCAGGCAAGACAGAACGACGCGACGGAGAATGTTCGCTGATGTAGTCTGTCGAATGACATCGGCTTCTCGCAAGACAGAACGGCATCCTGGACGGGAATACCGTTCGCCTGAGCAGGTTAATGATCCCGGCGCAGGCGTGTTCCATCACTCAGAAAAAGATTGAACCACGGAACACACGGATGACACGGAAAAACAGGCTGGAGATGCCCATAGACAGGATCAGGCTCTGATTCTCCGGGCTTCGTCTGAGATGATCCCTGCGCGGGAGACCCGCAACCCGATTGGAAGAGGCGTCTCGCGCAAAGTTGCCAAGAGGCAAAGTTCGCAAAGCCAATTTGCCACGGATCACACGGATGGGCATGGATCAGAACCAGGCGGAATTTTTTGCAGGAGAAGCAGCAAGGGCTTGGCCGCAAAAAGGCACAAAAGGCGCAAAAAAAGAAGTCCTGGTCTTTGCTTGAAAATCTGCGTCAATCTGCGAAATCTGCGGTCAACTTCTAGATATGCGACGACGGAATCCCGACGTTAACGACAGGTCGGCCGATATTTTCCGCAAGATTTTCTCATCGGCGGCAACTATGCTGGTGACATGGCTGTCGAAGCGACCAATTCCAGCGCGGAGGGTGACGACACAGGCTGGGCTGCAGCGCTGGCCGAGCACGGTCGTTGGCTGCGGACGGTGATCCTGGCCCGCACCGGGGAAGCGTCCGCGGTGGAAGACGTCTTTCAGGAAGTTGCGCTGGCGGCGATCCAGCAGCCGGCCGGTCGACTGGCTGCCGTGTCAATTCGACCATGGTTGTATCGTCTCGCGGTGCGGCACGCGTTGCTGTATCGCCGAAAGGCTGGCCGACAACGGCGGCTGGGGCAGCGGTGGGCGCAACGTCGATACCAGGAGGCGAACGGCGAGGCGGACCCTGGCGAATGGCTTCTCGCCGTGGAGCAGCGTGAATCTGTTCAAGCCGCAATGCAATGCCTGACGTCGAAAGATCGGGAAATTCTACTCTTGAAATATACGGAAGGCTGGAGCTATCAACACTTGGCGGAACACTTGGGAATCAGCGAAAGCGCCGTCGAAGCGCGTTTGCATCGTTCTCGACATCGGCTTCGCGAGGAATTGATTCGCTCGGCAACTCTAGGGGCTCTGCCATGACCGCCCGTACTGAAGATGACCGAGATCTGGAACGTTTCATCGACGGAGAGCTTTCGTTCCACGAGCAGCGTGCGCTGCTCCGCCGTTTAGAGCATTGGCCGGATGGCTGGCGACGGCTGGCGCTCGGGTTGCTTGAAGATCAAGCGTTTCGCAGCGAATTGCGACCGACGCCGGCAATTGTTGCGACCTCCGTGGCTGCGGCAGCAAGTCCTCCCGCCGCGGCGCTTCCCCGGCGGCGAGTCTGGACCGGCCGCTTGACCGCTGCCGTTCTCTGCGGGCTTTGTTTCCTGGCAGGAAATCAGTGGGAGTCGATCCGAATCGGCGAATCTCCTCGGTCCATGGCCGTGGACTTGAACGCCGGACATCCGGCCACGGACAGCGTGCTGTCGCAGGAACCAGTCTCCGTCTCGGCGCCTCTGTCAACAGGCGACGTTGCGGAGGACAGCATTGCCGAGAACTCTTTGCAGCAGACGATGAAAGTCGTCTTCTCCGATTGGCCGGAAGGCATCCCGCCGGTGGAAGTGCCGGTGGTAGAATCATCGCTGGAAGAAGCGGATGCCTGGCTGGAGCAATCGGCCGTGCCCGACGCTGTCCGGCAACAATGGGAATCCGCCGGCTACCTGATCTATGAACAGCGGAAGTATGTCCCGGTACCGCTGAAAGACGGGCGCCAAGGTTTCGCCCCGGTCAGCGACGTCGTCGTCGAATACCTCGGCACGGAGAATTTTCAATAGCCCCGAAAGCCCCGACCGTCAGGAAGGGTTTTCTTCATTACTGACAACCGAACAACTGTCCCATTTTAAGGAGTATCTCGTGATGCGAAGAACTGGATTCTGTTTGATGGTTGGCGCCCTGCTCGCGCCCTCGGCGTTGTGCGCCGAAGAGGAAGGATTGCCGGTGGCGTTCGCCGTCGAAAACGATGGCCCCGTCTCGGCCGTGCTGGGAATCGTCGAGGTCACCGCACTGGCTGCCGAGGACGCCGTCCCTGCAGCGGCACAGGCAACCGTGCGGGTGATCGCCGTCGCCAAGGACGGGAAGAAAGACGACGACGATCAAGCCATTCGCGTGATCATTCAAGAGGACGGCGAAGGCGGACCGGTGAAGTTTCAGTTGGGCGAGGGCGGCGGCATCGCCTTCAGCAAGTTTTGGGTCGGCCTGGATTGCGCGGCACCGGATGACGCCCAAAGGAAGCAGCTCGGCCTGGAAGAGGGAACGGGCCTGGTGATCAGTACCGTCGCCGAGGACAGCCCGGCGAAAGCCGCCGGACTGGAAGTCAAAGACGTGATTGCCTCCGCCAAGGCCGGCGACAAGGAACACAAGCTGGCGAGCGTGCCGCAGTTCGCACAACTCATCCAGCAGACGGGCGAAACCCCCCTGGCATTGACCGTCTTGCGCGGCGGCAAGACGATGACCATCACCGTCACCCCTGCGGTGCGTCCGGGCATCGCTCAAATTCTCCATGAGCGAGAAGCGGGCGAAAAATCCAGGAAATCTGAGCCGAAACGCGATGGTGCAGACCGTCCCGGCCGCGGCGGGTTCGGACCGATGCGTCATGGCGCCGGCGGCGGCGGCAGTGCACAGAGCTCATCCGGTTCGCCGTGGCGGCAACTGCACCGTCCGGGCTCGTTCTCGTTCCGTATGGCCGGACCGGTCATTGTGAAGCTGGCGGAAGAGCACAGCAAATTGCCGGACGATATGAAGATCAGCATCACCAAGTCGGGCAACGAGCCTGCTGAGATCTCCGTCAAACAGGGCGACAAATCGTGGACCGTGAAGGACACGGAACTCGACAAGCTGCCGGCGGACGTCAAAGGCAACGTGCAGAAATTCCTCGGCCCCGGCCTCATGATGAAATTCGGCCCGCCCGATTTTCTGAAGCACATGGGCGGCAACCCGTTCGGGGCCGGCCCGCCGCCGTGGGTCCGGCAGGGCAACCCCATGACCCGACGCCACCACGAACGCGATGATGATGATCATCATGGGAAAGGCGATGATGACGACGACGACATGAAGAAAGTAGGCAAGCGTCACGGTGGTGACAAGCATCATGGCGGCGACGCCAGGAAGAAACATAAGGGACACAAGGGACACAAAGTACACGCCGGCAAGAACGACTGCCCGCATTGTGCCGCCGCCCGAAAAGGCAAAGCCCGTCATGCGGCCCATGCCCGGCACGGACAGGGCGGCCGCCACGCGATGGCCCGCAAACATCACCGCGGCGCCCGGCATCACGCAATGGCGCGCGGTCATCGTCATGGAGGACGGCATCACGGGATGACTCGCGGCAGAATGCATTCGCGATTTGGGTTTCAGCACCGCGGCGGCTTCGGCCCCGGCATGTGGCGCGGACCGCAAGGCCGATTCGGCTTCCAGCCTCAACTTGGCCGGCCGATGGGCGGCCCGCCGCAATCTTGGGGCGGATTCTCGGGGCAACCGGGGGCTCCCGCTGGCATGATGCGGCGAATGCAACCGGCGAATCCTGGTCCCGGACAGGGCTGGCAGCAATTGGCGCCTAATCCGGCTCAGCAGCAGGAAGCCGGCAAACGCCTCGAAGAGATGGTCAAGCAACTGGAACGGGCACGTGCCCAGCAACCAGGCGGGCAACCGCATTCGGGCGCTCAGCCCCAGACCGGCGCTCCCCGAGTCTTGAATCCCGCACCGGTCGCGGCTCCGGCGACGGATCAGTTGAAGCGTCAACTGCACGAATTACAGGAGCAGCAGGAACGTCTGTCGAAGGCCCTGCGCGACTTGAACGAAGCCATCGAGAAATCGCAGCCAAAACGCTGATCGCCCCGTAATTCGCGACCGGCCGGCACAAGCCCGGGGATGGCAATCCCCGGGCTTCTTTTTTCACGCGAACCCGCTCCGAAGATTTCGCGTCGCGGCTAACCGGTGAGCCGCGACGCGCGGTATAACGACTCGATGGATCTCGATCAGACCATTGCTGCTCTCGCATCGCCGCCCGGTCCGGCGGCGCGCGGCATCATTCGCATTTCCGGCAGCGACGTCGCCGCAGTGATCGATGCGCATTTCGCGGAAACCGTCTCAGAACTCGGCAAGTCGCCGGGGGAGACGCCGCGTCAGACGCCCTTGGCAATTCGACGAACCGGCACCTGGTCCGTGGCCGACAGCCCGGTTCGCATTCCGTGTGATCTGTTGTACTGGCCGAATCATCGCAGTTACACCGGGCAGCCCACGGCGGAATTGCATCTGCCGGGTTCGCCGCCGCTGTTGGAACATGTGCTGGCCGATTTGTACCGCCGTGGAGTCCGTCCGGCTCGCCCCGGCGAATTTACGCTGCGGTCGTTTCTCGCAGGCAAGATCGATTTGCTGCAGGCCGAAGCGGTGTTGGGCGTGATCGATGCTCATCACGACGCCGAACTGCAGACGGCCCTCGAACAATTGGCCGGTGGCATTTCCGGGCTGCTTGCGCAACTCCGCGGGGACTTGATCGACCTGCTTGCCGACCTCGAAGCCGGGCTGGATTTCGTCGAAGAGGACATCGAATTCGTCCCGCGTGAGGAGTTGTCGACACGCGTAACGGAAGCCCGAAGATTTGTCGATTCGCTGATTTCGCAGTCCGATTCCCGGATGACGTCGGCCGCGTTGCCGAAGGTGGTCCTCGCTGGTCTGCCAAACGCCGGAAAGAGCACGCTGTTCAATCGACTCGCCGGCAAGCCGCTGGCGCTGGTGTCGTCGCAGGAGGGAACGACCCGCGATTACCTGCGGGCAGAGTTGAACTGGGATGGCGTTCGTTTTGAATTGATCGATACAGCGGGCTGGGAGGAAGTCACCGCGGGAATCGCCGCTCTGGCCCAGTCGCAACGGGCTGAACAATTCCAGCGTGCAGACCTGATCTTGTGGTGTTCCGCACGCAACCAGGACGAATCGCAACAGAGGCGCGATGAGACAGCGTTCTCCGTCGCCTCAGCGGAGTCGCTGCGGATGCTGCGAGTCTGGACGAAAGCCGATCGCGCACAAACTCCCCCGAGCGGGGGGCGTGAGCCCCCTGGTTACGCGTTCCCTCATTCAAGCCGTAACCAAGGGGCTGACGCCCCCCGCTCAGAGGAGCTGCGCATCTCGGCGATGACAGGATTCGGATGCGACGAACTCCGCCGACGATTGACGGCGCTGCTTGCCGATGAAGCGGCCCGTTCCTCGGCATGGCTCGGCATGACGGCGGCCCGCTGCCGCGACAGCCTGGATCAGGCCGCAGCGGCGCTCTCGCGCGCCGAGGAAACAGCCGCCCGACCGGCGCAGGGAGACGAACTGCTGGCCATCGACCTCAGGGATGCGCTGGATCATCTGGGGCAGACCATCGGCGCGGTCTACACGAACGACTTGCTCGACCGCATCTTCAGCAAGTTTTGCATCGGGAAGTGAAAGAGTTGTTCGGCGCGCGGTGCCATGCCCGGGAGCCTCGACGGCCATTCAATTCTCGCTGGGCGGACGTCCGGTCAGTCTTTGGCGCAGATAGGAAGCCCTCACGACATTGCGCTCGGCGGATTCCAGCCTTTCACTGCGGATTTTCTGCAGATGGGCCGGCTGGGTGTGGATGAACAGCTCGTTGACGACAGGGATTTCGAGATCGTCGATCAGGCCGAGATTGATGCCCATCCGCACGCTGGACAAGAGGTGCATCGTCTCCTCGGACGTAATCGTCTGGGCGTTTTTCAAGATGCCGTAGGCCCGCGAAACCTGGTCGTGCAGGCTCTGGCGATTTTCCTTCACCAAAGCCGTCCGCACCCGGCGTTCGTAGGAAATGATATTCGGGACCACGTCTTTGATCGTCTTGATCAATTGTTCTTCACTCTTGCCCAGCGTGACCTGGTTGGAAATCTGGTAGAAATCGCCCATCGCCTGGCTGCCTTCGCCGTAGAGACCGCGGACGGCGAGGCCGATTTTCTGCAGCGCCTGAAAGACTTTCTGGATTTCCTTGGTGAGAACCAGGGCCGGCAGATGCAGCATGACGCTGACGCGGATGCCGGTGCCGACGTTCGTCGGGCACGCCGTCAGATAGCCCAGTTGTTCGCTGAATGCGTAGGTCACTTCGGCTTCGACGGCGTCGTCGATCCGGTCAATTTCCTGCCAGCATTCCTCGAGGGCCAACCCGCTGCGGAGGACCTGCATCCTCAGGTGGTCTTCCTCGTTGATCATCAGGCTGACGTTTTCTTCCGGCGAGACCCCGACGCCTCGATGGCCATGATTCTCCGCATGTTCGCGGCTGATGAGTTGCCGTTCCACCAGGAATTGCCGGTCCAGCGTCTCCAGATCGCTGACGGAGATGTAGCTGAGTTTGATTCCCCCGGGGAGTTGTTCGATCCGGTCCCTGAGAACGGATTCAATTTCCGCTCTCACGGAATCGTCCGCGCGGCTGGGAAACGGAAACTGGGCCAGGTTGCGTGCCAGGCGAATGCGGCTGGACATCACGATGTCCGACTCGGGACCAGTCGCACGCAGCCATTCGCCGCTGGTCCGCGTCAGGTTGTCCAGATCCACTGATTATGTCTCCTTAGGCGACGCTTCGCAGAAGCGCGGTTCCCGACCATCGAAAAAACGCTTCTGCGAAGCGTCGCTAATGTTCGTCGCCGGCGAGTTCCAATTCCACGGACTGGATTTCATCCCGAATCCGGGCCGCCTCTTCGTACATTTCGTCTTCCACCGCCGATTTCAACCGGTTGCGCAATTTGATCAGCCGATACTGCTTCTGACTGGCATGGGGCGCCCTTTTGGGCGTTTTGCCAATGTGCTGGGTCTCGCCGTGGATGTTCTCCAGCAGCGGCAGCAACTCTTCCTGGAAGGCGATGTAATCCTGCGGACAACCCAGGCGCCCCTGGCTGCGGAATTCCTTGAATGAAATGCCGCAATTCGGGCAGACCTGCTGATCGACTTCATCAAACGTGTCGGATTCCGCGGCCGGGGACTTGTCGCCGACGCCGCCCGGTTCGGGGCCGTCCTCCGCCTCCGGGTGGCTGAGGTGCTGCTTCGCGCACTGCTCGCAGAAGTGCAGCGCCTGGGCTTCTCCATCCCGAATCTCGGTGATGTGGTACACCGCAGGCTTGGCACACCGGTCACACTTCTTCATAGCAGCCACTCATGCCTTGCAGACGCGGAATACACTCGCGAACGCGGAATACAATAGTCCAGCGGAAAGGAAACGATCTCACATCGGCCCTTCGACCATTGGCAATTCTAGCTGGGACGTGATCACTGTCAAGGCGGGACAATTCCCTGTCGTTTGACGTAACGTGCATCCGTTGCGACAGATAGACCTTGACGCGGCGGCGGCTCTCCGCAATTCCGGCGTCTGCTGGTTCGATTCAGGCAATCCCGTTACGATGGACAGAGTTCCGCCGCCCACGAAGCGAGCGCTCACAGGGTCTGCCCGAGTTCTTTTCGTCGATGATCCTTCCCGGTTGCGAGCCTCTGATGTCGCGTTTTCATCCCGATGTGATCCCCTTTCGCGAACTGGCGCAGGGCCGGACGCACGTTCCCGTTTATCGCCAGTTGGTCAGCGATTCTCTCACGCCGGTCAGCGCCTACGGCTGCCTGCAGCCGGCCGAGTGTTCGTTCCTGTTTGAGAGCGTGATCGGCGGCGAACGGATCGGCCGCTACAGTTTTCTCGGAGCCGACCCCCGCTGGATTCTCGAAGCCTATGACAAATCCGTTGTGGTTCGCGAAGGGGACCGCGTCGAACGGCATACCGTCGACGATCCGCTCTTGTTCCTGCAACAGCGGCTCGCCGACCACACTGCGCCGCAACTCCCTGGGCTGCCGCGCTTTCTCGGCGGCGTTGTCGGTTACGCCGGGTACGACACCGTCCGCTATACCGAGAATCTGCCGCATCCGCCGCCCGATGACCGCCATGTCCCGGACATGGTGTTCGCGCTGTACGACCGGATGATCGTCTTCGATCATATTCGCAAAATCATCCTGGTGGTCGTGCAGGCCGCGGTCCAAGAACGGGGCGTCGAGCAAGGTTACCAGGAAGCGTGCCAAAAGATCGACGCGCTGTGTGACCAATTGTCTCAGAGAGCGACCATGTTGCCCCTCTCCGATATTCGCCTCGACGGCGACCCTCCCGTGAAATACCAGTCGAATTTTACACGCGCGGAATTTGAAAACGCCGTGCGCAAGTGCCAGGAATACATCGTCGCCGGCGACATTTTCCAGGTGGTGATCAGCCAAAGGCTGACCGTGCCGACGACGGCCCAGCCGCTCGATATCTACCGCGCCTTGCGCGTCGTGAACCCCAGCCCGTTCATGTTTCTGCTCGAGACGCCGGGTGTGTCGCTGGTCGGCAGTTCGCCGGAAATCATGGTCCGGGTGGAAGACGGAGAAACGACGATCCGCCCGCTCGCCGGCACCCGCCGCCGCGGCAAGACCGACGAGGAAGACCGCGCCCTGGAAAGGGAACTGCTCGCCGACGAAAAAGAGCGGGCCGAGCACATCATGCTCGTCGATTTGGCTCGCAATGACGTCGGCCGGGTCGCCGAGTACGGCAGCATTCATTTGTCCGACGTGATGAAAGTCGAACGCTACAGCCACGTGATGCACATCACGTCCAACGTGACGGGACAACTTTCGCCTGGGAAGTCGGCCCTCGATGCGCTTCGCGCCGGCCTGCCGGCCGGAACGGTGTCCGGCGCACCCAAAGTCCGCGCGATGGAGATCATCGACGAAATCGAACCCCACCGCCGCGGACCTTACGCCGGGGCTGTCGGCTATCTGGATTTCACGGGCAACATGGATACGTGCATCGCGCTGCGGACGCTGGTGATGACGGACAAAGCCGCCTACGTGCAAGCCGGCTGCGGCGTCGTTGCCGACAGCGATCCGGCCAGCGAATACGAAGAAACACTCAGCAAAGCCCGCGGGCTGCTGAAGGCGATCGACGTCGCGGAACGGCAATTGAAATCGTAGCGACGACAGCCCTGACCGTCCGGGAAGGGTATTTTTCTTCCGAAAATGTCTTCACCGTCACCTCGTCCCTCGGCCACCTCTGTCCGCCGCAGATGCTCGCCATCCGTGCTATGAAGTCGGGCGGCATTCGGCTTCAGACCTTGTTTTCCTGGCTTCCGCGATGGTCCGCGCGCACACATTGTGACGGTTTTCACGACGTGTCCGGCACTGTTTCTGCTCGATCTTGAGCGCAGGACATCTTGTCGCGTTCGGATACATCCCTGCGAACCCCAGCGGGTGCTCGCCGGAGGGGATTACCGCATATGGACTTACTTTGATATCTGTTCGTATCGGCTGACTTTGGAACTGTCTACACAACCGAACCATCCGTCATATTTGATCTATGTTTCTCATTCAACCTATGTGTTTGTTTTTGCCAACACGACTCCGTTGCCGTATGTTATCATCTAGCGGAGAGCGGCCGTTTCCCTGACGGTACGCGGACTTCCAATTTCCAGCAGCCTTGCTAACAAGGAGCCGAAAGTGAGCATGCGCGACCGCTCGCTGGCGCCCTTGGCTTTTTTTTGCTTTCAACTGCTGACGGCGACGCTGTTTCTGCGTCCGGCCGAGCTTGTGGAATGGCTGGCCGAAACACCGATCTACGAAGGCCTGATCATCTCATGCCTGTTGTTGACGCTGCCGTCCATTGGACCGCATTTGCGTTGGCGTTCGTTGATTCGTCAACCGATCACGCTGTGCGCCGCCGGGATGTACGTAGCGGTACTTCTTTCGCATGCGCTGCACCTGTACCTAGGCGGCGTCTACGAATCGGGAGTGCTGGTCTTGAAGACGCTGGTCTACTACGCCCTGGCAGTGACGATCGTCAACTCCCCCGCGCGAATTCAGGCCTACCTGCTCAATATCGCCGTGTGCGGTTCGGTGATGGTCGGGTTGTGTCTGTTCGATTACTGGGATCTGCTGGATTTGGAATTCATCGTTCACCTGCAAGACTTGAAAGGTCACGACGAGGAAGGGACGCCCATCTTCGTTATGCGGATGCGCGGAACCGGCATCTTCCAGGACCCGAACGACCTGGCGATGGTCATCGTGGCGTCCGGGACGCTGTGCCTGTACTTCCTGACGGACCGCCGGGCGGGTTTCTTAAGATTCGGCTGGCTCGTGCCGGCCGTGATTCTGCTGACCGCATTGTTCGAGACTCAGTCCCGGGGCGGATTGCTGGCCGCGGGTTGTGCGGCGCTGGTGCTGAGTCTGTTTTATCTCAGCCCGAGGAAGGCAACCCTGGCGGCCATCTCCGGCGCGCTGCTCTTGCCGTTCATCGGAGGACGATCCACGGAGATCGACCTGGAAGACGGCGGCACCGCGCACGAGCGAATGCTGATGTGGCGCGAAGGCTTCCATGCCTTGAAGTCGCCCGATCTGCTGTTCGGCGTCGGGCAGGGCATGTACGCCGAGGTGGCCGACCTCGTCGCCCACAACTCGTTCGTCCATGCGTATGTCGAATTGGGCGTGATCGGGGGGACGTTCTTCTTCGGGTGCTTTTTCTTCGCCGCCGTGCAGTTGTACCGCGTCGGGCAGTTGCCGGACGAAGTCTGGGTGCCGGAGCTGGTCCGGATGAGGCCGTTTCTGGCGGCGCTGCTGGCCGGCTGGTGCGGTTCGATGTACTCGCTGTCGCGGTGTTACATGGTGCCGACGTTTTTGGTGCTGGGCCTGATGGCGGCGTATGGAAATCTCGTCTGGATTCATACCGACACCTGCCGGCCGCTCATCATCTGGAACCGCTATCAGGGGCTGAAACTGTTTGCCTGCAGCGCGCTGATGTTCCTCGGCCTGTACGCAATGACCATTGTGTTCACGTGATCTCTCACCTCAGAAACTGATGCACGCCGCGACCACGATTACCGCCCTGCCGCAGCCAGCCCGCCAGAATAGCGAGCCGCCAGTGCCGGTGCGCATGGAGTTCCTGGACGGCTCGCGCAGAAACGAGGCGATGACGCTGTGGCGAGATCTGGAAGCCCGGCTTCCGACCCGCCGCTTGACGTGCTCTTTCCTCTGGACGAATACCTGGCTGACGCATTACGGCTTGCGCGTGCCTCATCAATTTGCCCTGGGTCGGCGCGGCGATGAACTGATCGGCCTGTGCCTGGTGACTGAAAGCCTGGACGCACCCTACGGCCCTCTGGCGATCCGGACCGCGCACATCGGCACTGCCGGCGAGCGAGACGAAGATTCGGTCTGTGTAGAACACAACACGCTGCTCGTGCGATCCGAAGATCAGCCGGACTTCAACACGTCACTGAAGCGCGCCTTGATGCTGCAAGGGCGTTACGATGCCGTCGCCTGGGATGGATTCGACCCGCTCGACTTGCCGCAGGAATCGACCGCGTCCCCCGGCTGGCAAGTCGTGGTCAAGCCGACGTTTTATTTCGACTTGAACAAGGCCCGTGAGTCCGGCGTCGAACCGATCACGCTGTTGGGAAATTCGACTCGAAAAGGGATTCGTCAGAACTTGCGCGATGTCGGCGCCGTCCAGGTCGACTGGTCGGAGACGGCGGACGAGGCGGAAGCCAGCCTGGCGGAACTGGTCCAGATGCACCAGGCCCGCTGGAAGTCCGCCGGAGAACCGGGCGCGTTCGCCAGCCCGGCGTTTCAAGGGTTTCACCGGGAGATGGTCCGGCAACTGGCTCCGCTGGGACTCGCGGCGGTGGTCCGCGTGCGTGCCGGTCAGGTCGTCATCGGCAGCATCTTGATTTATTTCGATCAAAACCGCGCGCTGGTCTATCAAGCGGGCTGGTCGGCGACGCACCCGGCGGGCAAGAGCCTGGGGCTGATCAGCGACTACTGCTGCCTGTGCGAATGCTTGCGACGCGGCTTCGACGCCTACGACTTTATGGCCGGCGACTCCATTCATAAACGCCGCATGACGACAGATCAGGGCCGGCTGGCCTGGGCCGTGTCCCGGAAGGCGTCCTGGAAGTTTCAGGCAGTCGAACGATTGCGATCGGCCAAGCGGTTCTGGCGGTCTCTCTTTCAGAAATCGGCTGTTCCGAATTCCTCGCTGCGTCCGGCAGAGAATTCGTCAGCCCAGGCATCGCCACCGGAGGTCTTGCCATGAGTCTTATCATCGCGTCCCCGCCCAATGTTGCCCAGACAGGCGTTACAGTGAGAACGAGCCGTGCAGAGCGCCCGCTTCGAGTTTGTCACGTCAGCTTGACGCTGAAGACCGGCGGCCTGGAACGGCTGCTGGCCGACTTTGCCCGGCATCATGATCGATCCCTGTGTGAGATGGAATTCCTGGCGATCCGAGAGATCGGCCGGTTCGCGGACGTCATTCGCGCCACGAATTGCCGGCTGCACGTCCTTTCCCCGGCCGGCCGGCTTGGACAACTTCGCCAGATGGCCCGGTTGTTCCGCAATGGCGGATTTGACGTCGTTCATACGCATAACACCTACCCGCATTTGTACGCCACGCTGGCCGCTCGCTGGGCCGGAATTCCCGTAGTGATTCAAACTCGGCATGGCCAGCGCGCCGGACATGGCTGGAAGTCGCGCACTCAATACCGCTGGGCTGCCAAATGGGTCGATCGGGTCGTCGCCGTGTCGCAGGACGCCGCCAATCTCACGATTCGTCCCGACGGCATTCCGGCCGCCAAGGTCCAAACGATCTGGAACGGCATCGACCTGGACGATTTTGAATACCGCGGCCCCGGTCCCGACCCGGTCTTGATTTCGGTCGCCCGGCTGTCGGCGGAAAAAGATTTTCCCACGCTGCTGCACGCCATGAAGCGGGCCGTTGCGCAATTCCCCGCCTTGAAACTGCGCCTCATCGGAGACGGGCCGGAGCGAGAAAAGCTGGAATCTTTGACGCGCGAATTGGGGCTGACGGACTGCGTCAAGTTCCACGGCGATTGCCGCGATGTCCCGGCGAAACTCGCCGAGGCGGCGTGCTTCGTCTCGGCTTCGCTGACCGAAGGCATATCACTGACGCTGCTCGAAGCGATGGCCGTCGGGCTGCCCGTCATCGCGACGGCAGTCGGCGGAAATCCGGAGATCCTCGTCGATGGCGTGACCGGCCGGCTGACGCCTCCCCGCGATCCCGCGCAGCTGGCCGAGGCGATCGTCAGTCTCGTTCGTCGTCCGGAGACATGGCACAGTTGGGGCCGAGCCGGGCGCAGGCGCGTGGAGCAGCATTTCGACGTCCGGCGGATGGTCGCCGAGTATCAGTCCCTGTATGCCGAACTCGCCGGACGAGCGGCCAAAAAATCTCGAACACTTTCTTCATCGAAATAACCATGTACGGCACGTTTTATCGTCACGTCTTGCTGCCGCTGTTCGACGGCCCTGTGAAGGGCCGCAGGACGATGTCTTACTGGCAGGCCGCGGAACAAAGCCAGTGGCAGACCAGGTCGCAGTTGGAGGCGTTTCAGTTGCAGGCGCTGCAGAAACTGCTGCGTCACGCAGGAACGACCTGTCCGTATTATCAACGAACGTGGAACGCCCTGGGGATTGATCCGGCCGGAGTGCAGTCCCTGGAAGATTTGCACCGCTGGCCGCTGAGCACCCGGGAAACCATCCGCGAGAACCGTTTGCCGATGCGGTCTCAGTTGCCGATCAAGCTGTTGACCAAGGGGACGGGCGGATCGAGCGGCGAACCGCTGCAGTTCGACCTGTGCCATGACAGCAACGATCGCCGGACAGCCATGATGTATCGCGGCTACGGCTGGGCCGGCGGCGCGCCCGGTTCCCGGCAGTTGTACATCTGGGGCAGCCACGTCGGAAAAGTTCCTGTGTGGAAGCGCTGGAAGGCGGCCCTGCATCACGGCTTTGATAATCATCGCATCCTGAGCTGCTTCGAGTTCACGCCGGAGAAAATGGAATCTCATTGGCGCGCGCTCGAACGTTACCGGCCGGAAGTCATCGTGGCCTACACCAATCCGGTGTACGAATTCGCCCGATTTCTCCAGGCGCACAACTACCGGCCCACGGTCCGCCGCTCGGTCATCGTCGGGGCCGAGAAGCTGCACGACTTTCAGCGGAAGTTGATTGAAGACGTCTTCGGTGTGCCTGTGTTCGAGACGTACGGTTCCCGTGAGGTCATGTTGATCGGCGCGGAGTGCGAACGGCATACGGGCCTGCATGTGAGCATGGAAAACCTGATCGTCGAGATTCTGGACGACGACGGCCGGCCGACCCCGGTGGGCGAAGAAGGCAACGTCGTCATCACCGACCTGTTCAACTACGGGATGCCGTTCATCCGGTACGTCAACGGCGACCGGGCCGTCGCGGCGTCGGAACCGTGCCCGTGCGGACGCGGGTTAACGCTGCTGAAGAAAGTCACCGGCCGCAGGCTCGATCTCCTGGAGACGCCGGACGGCCGCAAAATCCCCGGCGAGTTTTTCCCGCACCTGATCAAGGAATTCCCGGCGGTCCGGCGGTTCCAGGTGATTCAGGAGCGGCTGGAATCCATCACGGTCAAGCTGGTGTCCGACGGAGGCATTACGCTGGCCGATCGCCATCTGCTCATGGAAGAAATCCGCAAAGTCGCCGGCGATGAAGTCGAAATCGACCTGCAATACGTCAACGACATTCCGCTCACGCGAGCCGGAAAACATCACGTCGTCGTTCAACGGCTGACCCAAGGCGGCGGAACGGCGACAGGCGACGACGCGCGCCGGCCGAGTCAACCGGCGCTGCTGGAAGCGAGGGTCTACTCATGAGCATCGACCTGATGGAACGGACGACTCACAGCCCGACGACGGCCGAGACCGAACCGACGGTCAGCGTGCATCCGTTGACGGCCGACTTGGCCCCGCAGCTCGTCTCCGACTGGCAGACGCTCTTTGGCCGTGATGCCGAAGCGTATGCGCTGCAGCATCCGCACTTTGTTCGCACCGAATGCCGTTCGCTCACGGCTTCCCGGCTCGATCCGCTGCTGCTGGCGTACCGGCGGGACGAGGAACTGCTCGGGGCCGCGATCCTCGTCCCCAAGGCCATCCGCACAAGCAAGGCCGGCGGCATTGGCCCCGGCTGGACATTGAACGGCTATCGCCTCGCGGGGAGCCGCTTCCTGTCTGCCGAGTCCGGGCCCGACGTGGAAAGCCGGTTGTTCGACGCCGCGCTTGCAGCCGTCGACACGGGCCATGCCGATTTTCTGTTGATCGAAGACCTGGACCAGGCATCGACATTGTGGAGCCGCGTCGGTTCGGAGCTGCCCCGGGGATGGAGCCTGTTCGCGCCGAACGGATATCAGGCCCGGCTGCGGATTCAGGTGCCGGCGGACGGCACCGACTATTGGTCGCAGCAATTCTCCAGCAAGACGCGAAGCACGTTCCGCCGCAAGATGAAGAAGTTCGGCACAACCCGGCTGGAACGGATCTCGCGTGCCGATCAAGTCTCCGCGTTCCTGACGCAGGCACATGAAATTTCCCTGCAAACCTGGCAAAGTCGGCACCTCGGTCTGCGAATTCGCAATGACGACGGCGAGCGGGCCGCGCTGACCGCGCTGGCCGACTCCAGCTTGCTGCGGAGTTACCTCTGGTATTCCAATGACGAACCGGCGGCGTTCTGCGTCGGCAACCAGGCGCACGGCGTCTTTCACTATGAAGAAGTCGGCTACGCCACCAAGTTCGCCCGCTTCTCGCCGGGGCAGATGCTCGTCGTGCAGATGATCGAAGACTTGCTGGCTTATGACCGGCCGCAGACGTTCGACTTCGGCGGCGGCGATGCAGATTACAAGCGGATGTTTGCCAATCAGACATCGACGAGCGGGACCGTCTGGGTGACGCCGCCGTCACTCAAGGCCAGGGCATCGCTCGGCTGGATTCACTTGTGCCGCGGATTGAAACAGACCGCGCGGCGGGCCGTGTCGCAACTGGGCCTGGCCACGCGGGTGCGTCAATGGATTCGCTACGGCGGGCAAAATGTCGGGGCCGCTCCCGCAGAGGGCGCAGCATCGGACGCACCGGACGAGGAGACCTCGTCATGAGAATCCTCTACTTCTCGTATGCGTATCCGAATGCGGCGGCGCCGAACCTGGGATCGTTCAATCGTTCGTTGCTGGCGGCACTGGCTCAGGAACACGACGTCCGGGTCGTCGCGCCGATTTCGTTTGTGGAATCCCTCCGCTGCCGGATTCGCGGTCCTTCGCCGTTCGATCCCGCGTATTCGGCGATTCCCGGTGTGACGGCGAACTACCTGCCGTTCTACTATCCGCCGAAACTGTTCCGGGAGCGCTACGGCGACTTCCTGTGGTGGTCGGTTCAAAAACGGCTGGCGCAGGTCATCCAGGAGTTTCGGCCGGATGTCATTCTGTCGTATTGGGCACATCCTGACGGCGACGTTGCCGTTCGGGCGGGCCGGAAATTTGGCATTCCGGTGGTGACGATGGTCGGCGGCAGCGATGTGCTGCTCTTGGCGCGCCAAGGCCGCCGCAGGGACGCCATTTTGAATGTCTTGCGACAAGCCGATGCGGTGGTCGCCGTAGGTCAACACCTCGCCGACACGCTGATTCAAGACGGCCTGCCCTCGGATCGGCTGCACGTGGTTCGCCGCGGAGTGGATCGCAGCGTGTTTTGTCCGGGGGATCGTCTTGAGGCTCGCCGGGACCTGGGACTGAAGTTGCAGCGGTTCACGATGGTCACTGTCGGCCGGTTGGTTCCCGTCAAAGGCCACACTCACTTAATCCGCGCCTGCGCTGAATTGCACCGCGAGGGGCGCTCGTTGGCGTGCTATGTTTTGGGCAACGGGCCGCTCGAAGACAGCTTGAGCCGCGAAATCCGGTCGTTCGGCCTGGAGGGAACGATTCACCTGCAGGGTTCGCAGCCCCAGGCCGAGTTGGCGAAGTGGTATCGCGCCGCCGATGTCACCGTGCTGCCCAGCCTGTCGGAAGGCGTCCCCAATGTGTTGTTGGAGTCCATTGCGTGCGGCACGCCGTTCATTGCGTCGGATGTCGGCGGCATCCCGGAAATTGCCGACGCCCGATTCGATACTTTGATTCCGAAAGATGATCCCTCGGCGCTGGCAGAAGCCATTCGTCGGCGAATGGCCAGCACGACGAACGATGAGGCGAGTTGTCCGAGGCGATTCGCCTCGGGTTCCTGGCAGGATTCCTCGAAGGACTTGTGCCGGGTGTTTGCGGCGATCGGCGTTCAGGCTGCGACAGCTTGGAATCTGCAACGCGTTTTGAATTGCGAACCGAAGTTGTCGGCGGTATCGACCGCCTGCGGAGAGACGTGATGCACGTGGTCCGGCAAGGAGTGAAAGCCCTGCTGACCGCCTGCCTCCCCCGGGAGCGCTGGCTGGTCCGCGGTCGCCGTGCGCGCGGCGTCCACGGGCCGGCCATTTCTCTGACGTTCGACGATGGTCCGCACCCGGTGTATACGCCGCAGGTGCTGGATCGGCTTGATGCCCTCGGTTGGAAGGGGACGTTCTTCGTGGTCGGCGAGAAAGCCGCCGCGTATCCGGAACTGATCCGCCGCATGGTCGGCGCGGGCCATGAACTGGGAAATCACACCTACACCCATGGTGAACCGGGTAAGACGTCCGCCGCGGCGTTTCGGGACGAAGTGCGGCAGACGCAGCAGTTGCTCGAAGACCTGGCCGGCCGGCCGGTGACCCTGATGCGGCCTCCGAAGGGGGAACTCACCTGGGCCAAGCTGCAAGGCTTGTGGCGCGATCGGCAGACGGTGGCCTTGTGGTCGGCTGATCCTCGCGATTATCAATATCACCACGAACAGGAACTGAGGCGCTGGCTCTCGGCTTATGTGCCGCGGCACGGCGACGTTGTATTGATGCACGACGTCCATCCGCACGTCTTGACGATTCTCGACACATGGCAGGCCACGGGGCGACTGGCGGGAATGAGCACCGTAACACTTTCCGCCTGGTTGCCGAACGGAGCCTTAGCCTCATCGGCTGCGGCCGGAGCGACGCGTCTGCGAACGGAAACGGAGGGCCTATCATGTCCGTGACCCTCACCGCGGAATCGACTGCGATCCGAAAGGTTTCGGGCGCATCCAGGCGTCTGTTGCTGATTGCCTACAGTTTTCCCCCTGTGGGCGGAGCCGGCGTGCAGCGTCCGGCGAAATGGGTGAAGTACCTGCCGCAGTTTGGCTGGGACGTGACGGTGTTGACGCCGGAGAACCCGTCGGTGCCGGTCCGGGATGAGAGCCTCCTGGCCGAGATCCCCCCGGAAACGCGCGTCATTCGGGCGAAGACCTGGGAGCCGGACTATCGGCTGAAGCAGCGCCTTGCCAGCGGTCCGGCGACCGACACGCGGCGCAGCCTGGTCGGCCGGGCGATCTCCAACGCAAAATCGCAAGCCAGGAAATTCGTGCAGACGATGCTCCAGCCCGATCTGCAAGTCCTGTGGGTAAGGAATGCAATCCGGGCGGCGTCGAAAGAGCTTTCACGCGTCCGGCATGATGCGATTGTCGTCACTGTGCCGCCCTATTCGATGTTGTCCATCGGCACGGCGCTGAAAAAACGCTTTGGGCTGCCGCTGGTGTTCGATTTCCGCGACGAGTGGGATCTCAGCAGCCGGTATCTTGAACAGTCCTCGCGAACCTGGTGGTCGCAATACGTGCAGACACGGATGCAGCGGTCGTTGTTGAAGCAGGCCGATGCCGTGATCGCCACGACGCAAGCCAGCGCGCAGGCGTACGAGCAGAAACTTGCCGAGGTCGGCAATCGGGCGCAGTCTCATTGCCTGTACAACGGCTTTGATCCGGAAGATTTCGCCGCGGCCGACGCAACCGCACAAAGCGGCGGCGACTCGGAGACGTTCCGTCTGGTCTACACCGGAACACTGTGGAACCTGACGGATATCGAACCTTTGGCCCTGGCCATCGAACGGTTGCAAGCCGACGCGCCGGAACTGCTCCGCAAGCTAGAGCTGGTTTGCGTCGGCCGCAAGACACCCGAACAGCAGCAGGTGCTGGACCGCATCCGCCGCACGAATTGCCGGACGGAATTTCCCGAGTATTGCGATCATGGGCAAGTCGCCGGCTGGCTGCAGAGCGCGCAGGCCCTTTGCCTGCTGCTGAGCGATGTCCCCGGCGCCGAGCGGGTCGTGCCGGCCAAACTGTTTGAATACCTGGCGTCTCAGAAATCGATTCTGGCGATCGTCCCGCATGGCGAAACGGCCCGGCTGACGCGGCGTTTCACGCCCGACGGCCATTTCGTGCCGCGCGATGTCGCCGGCATTGCCGCCTGGCTGACCGATCGGCTGTCTCAACGGCGGTACCTCGCGCCGGCAAGGCGTCCGCTGGAGCAACTGGAAGAATTCAGCCGCCCGTTTCTCACGGGACGGCTTGCCGACGTGCTGAACTCCGTGACCGGCGGCCCGGCATCGGAGCGCGGCGTGAATTCCGATGCGATGCACCATCCCCTGGGAGACCGCTGCCTGACGGGCGCGTAAGTGTGCTTTATGACTTTGTACCTCCAACTTCTGTTCTGGTTCAGCATCGTCGGGCTGGCGTACATTTACGTCGGCTATCCGGTCCTGATCTGGGCGTTGTCGCGGCATGGTCAGGCTGTCGCCATGCAGCAGTATTCCGTTCCGGTTTCCGTGGTGATCGTCGTCCACAACGAAGAGGCACGCATCAAGCAGAAGCTTGACAACCTGTTGGCGCTGGACGGAGCCGATGCCATTCAGGAAATCTTCGTCGGTTCCGACGGGTCGGACGACGCCACCAATTCCGTCGTCATGAACTATCCGGATCGTCGCGTCCGCATCGCGGCGTTTCCGACGCGGCGCGGCAAACCGGCCGTGCTCAATGAGCTGATTCCTCAGTGCGGCGGCGAAGTGGTTATCCTGGCGGACGCCCGGCAGGAATTCGACCGGGCGGTCCTGGTGCGGCTCGTGGAGAACTTCTCCGACCCGAAGGTCGGCGTCGTCTCCGGCGAACTCGTGCTGCGCAGCGGCCCCGAGGAAACTACGGCGGCGCGCGGCATCGGCCTGTATTGGAAGTATGAAAAATTCATCCGCAAGAGCGAAAGCCGATTTCGGGGCGTCCCCGGCGCCACGGGTGCCTGTTATGCCATCCGCAAGAAATTGTTCCAGCCGATCAAGAATCAACTGATTCTCGACGACGTCGCGATTCCGATGCAGGCGACCCAGCAAGGCTATCGGTGCCTGTTTGAATCCGGCGCGATCGCCTACGACGATCCGTCCCAGTTTCCCGGTCAAGAGGCGGTCCGCAAGCGCCGCACGATTGCCGGTGCCGCGCAGCTCGTTACGGCCTACCCGGAGTGGCTTTCCCCGTTCCGGAATCCGCTCTGGTTTGAATTCGTCTCTCACAAGGTGCTCCGGCTGGTATCGCCTCTCTTGCTGCTGACGGCCTTCGCGGCCAACCTTGCCCTGTGGCGGTTGCCGGCGTATCAGGTCCTGTTTTCGTTGCAGATCGTCATGTACCTCGCCGCCGTCGTCGGGTGGATCTTTCAGAAGTCCAATCGTAAGGCCGGCGTCTTCGGGGTGCCCTTGATGTTCCTCGCGTTGAATGTCACCACGGCCCTGGCGTTATGGGATGCCGCTCGCGGGAAGTACAAAGTCACCTGGAACCGGGCGCCGGATTGGGACAATCCCAAGCCCCCCGATTCGTCGGAAAAACCCCAGGACGAATAACTGGTTGTCGCACACCTTTCCGAGCCGTTTGCCAAAGATATCCTTATGCCGCCTGGCGCCCTGATGCTGCTGATCGCCGCCGGCCTGTTCCTCGCCGGAGCAGGCTTCTTCGGTCTTCGCGTCTGGCGAAGCGTGCGGAGCAGGGGGCTGGACCAGTGGGTGCCGACGTATCTCTCCACCCGGAAATCTCGGCCGGCGGTGGATTGGGAACGCGACGAACTGGACGTGTTTCTGGCGGTCTGCGATCACTACGAACCGGAATGGGGTGCGCCGGGTCCGGTCGAGGCGCTCGCCCGCGTGGAGCGCTGGCGGAAGGAGTATCCCGCGCGCTTCGCCTCGTTTCAGGATGCCGACGGCCGCAGCCCGCAGCACACATTCTTCTTCCCCCAGGATCAGTATCGGCCGGAATATCTGGATACGCTGGCGGAGTTGTGCGCCGCCGGTCATGGCGACGTGGATGTCCACCTGCATCACGATCACGACACGCCGGACGGACTCCGAGAGAAACTGGATGGGTTTCGCCGCACGCTTCACGAACGGCACGGACTATTGCGCCGCGATCCGGTCACGGGGGAGATCGTTTACGGGTTCATTCACGGCAACTGGTGCCTGTGCAACTCCCGGCCCGATGGCCGGTGGTGCGGGGTCGACCATGAATTGCCGATCCTGCTCGAGACCGGCTGCTACGCCGACTTCACGATGCCCTCGGCGCCCAGCGACACGCAGATCCGGAAAATCAACAGCATCTATTATGCGTCGGACACCGTGCTTGGCCGCGGCGCGCATGCCGACGGGCCGCCCGCCGCGGCCGGACAGCGTCCGCCGGAGAACAGCCTGTTGATGATCCAGGGGCCGCTCTTATTCGACGGGCAGCGAAAAATCAAAGGGCTCTTGCCCCGCGTCGAAAACGGCGACCTGCTCGGCAATCATCCTCCCACGCTGGACCGGTTCAAATTATGGCTCCGGGCCAACGTGACGGTGGCCGGCCGGCCGAACTGGCGATTCGTGAAACTTCACACGCATGGATGCAAGACGTCGAATATCAACATGCTGCTGGGCGACCCGATGGTCCGCTTTCATCAGGATCTGGCGGAATTCCGCAGACAGCATCCGAACATCCGGCTGCATTACGTGTCGGCCTGGGAAATGGCCCGAAAAGTTCATGAAGCCGAATCCGTCGTGACGACAACGCAGATTTCAAGCCTGGCCTATACTTGAGCGGCCGCCGCACAATTCCGTATGCTCGATGAATCTCAAGGATACCGACCGTCATGGCGCCTTACGGCAACGCTTCGTATCAATATCCGTATGACTACGGTCCGCCGCGGTCGCGGTGGCTGGGTGCGCTTTCGGCTCTGAATCTGCTGGTGATCCTGGCGCTGGCGGGTTTGCAAGTCTACCTGTCGGAAGACTGGTGGGCGAGCATGGTGCTGGTCTATCTGCCGAAAGTGCCGTTCATTTTGCCGGCCAGCCTGCTGCTGATCTGGTCGGTTTTTGCACGCTCCAAGTGGTTTCTGGCGAATCTGGCGTCGCTGGTGGTGGTCGCCTGGCCAATGATGGGGCTGGTCGTGCCCGTCAACCGCCTCACCGCGGAGACGCCCTTGGCTGAGCCCGGCGATTTGCGAGTCGTCAGTTGCAACATCCAGGCCTTTCAGCCTTCCTTTCCCCTGGTCGCGGCGGAACTGCTGAAATACCAGCCGGACATCGTCGCCTTTCAAGAAGTCCGCGGCGACGACCACCCGCTGCTGGCCAAGGCGTTCGATGGCTGGCATGTGGTCCGAGAAGATTATTTCTGGGTCGGCTCGAAGTATCCGGTCCGGCTGATTCGAACCTTGGATTCTCCTGGTTTTGACCGCATAGCCGGTTTGCTGGTGGAAGTGGAATTGCCGACCGGTCCGATCCAGGTCGCCAATATTCATCTGATGACGGCCCGCCGCAGCCTGGCAGAATTGACGCCGGGGGGGATGTTCAACGGCGAGAATCAGCAGACGATTGAAGAGCATCAAATGCTGCGTGAGAAAGAAATGCAGGAAATTCGCGAGCAGATCGACGACCATCGCGCGGGCCAGCCGCGAATCCTGTTGGGCGACTTCAATACGCCGTCCTCGAGCAGTCTGTTCCAGCGATGGTGGGGCGATTATCTCAGCGCCTTTGACCAGGCAGGTCTGGGATACGGCTACACATCCCCTTGCCGGCAACATACCCACTGGCTCAGCAACACCCCGTGGGTCCGAATCGATCATGTCTTGTGTTCGCCGGACTGGGATGTGCTTTCCTGCGAGATCGGCGTCGAAGCCGGGTCGGATCATCGCCTGATCACGGCCTCCCTGAGGCCGCGAGGATTCGCTGTCCGGCCGATGACGGACGATGCCGGCATTAACGATCGTGCGGAAGCAACGCAACCGGACGATTCCCCGACATTTAATCCGTGATCCGAGGTTGCCGACGCGGCAACCTCCGGAAATTGCCGTTCAGACGGACTCTGCCAGTGCGTTTCCGCGGATCGGCCGGATTTTGCAGGTCCAGTTCAACAGTCGCTGGCGACTCAGTCGATGCGATTTGTAATTCTTTCAGGAACCCGGATCGTGAATCGCGAACTCGAATTCCACGCCGGGCGGCTCCCCGCCCATGCCGATCCCGATCAGGAAGCCGACCGGCTGCCGATCAACTATTACGACCTGGCCCGGCGCTACCGCTGGTGGCTCGCGGCCGGACTGATCGCCGGTTTGCTGCTAGGCCACGCCATTTACCTGAAGCTCGGCCCGGAATACGAGGCAGGGGCTCAGATCCTGGTCGCCCGGAAAAGCGCGATTCCCGTGAAAGACGAACAGCGTGCGCTGACGAGCTGGGGCGAACGAACCGAGCATATCGCCCTGATCATGAGCCCGATGATCGCCAGCCGGGCCATGGAACTCGGTCAACTGGATCGCTTGCCGACATTTCTCCCCGGAGAGGATCATGTGGAGGATCTGATCAAGCGATTGAAAGTGAAACGCAGCGCAGGTCAGGACCGTTCAATCATCAACGTGCTGAATGTCTCCTACAGCAGCAAAAAGGAGAAGGATGCGCAGAAGGTGGTGGACGCCGTCATCGCCGCCTATGCCGAATACCTGGAACGATCCCGGCGCGAACAGTCGGCGGAAGTGCTGGCGCTGACACAGAAAGCGCACGACGAAATCCTCGCAAAACTGCGGCAGAAAGAACAAGAGTACCTGGATTTCCGCGATGCGGCGCCGCTGCAATGGCGGTCGCCGGTCGGCGCCACGCCGGACGGCCAGGCGACGACGACCAACGTCCACCAGGAGCGCGTCCTGAAGATTGAAGAGCAGCGGCAACTGAGCCTGCTGCGGCAAGCTGAACTGCGGTCGCGGACCCAGGCCATCAAGCAGGCTGTCCAGGCGGGGGAATCCCGCGATGCCCTGGAAGTGCTGATTCGCCGCTTCATGACGGCCGACGGTCCGAGCGCGGCTGATGTGCAGCGCCAGCAGGAAATCACGGCATTCGAGAACAAGCTGCTGCCGCTGTTGCTGGAAGAGCAGCGGCTGACTCGGGATTACGGCAAGGATCATCCCGAAGTGCAGAGCGTCCGAAAAAGCATCGAGACCACCATTCAGTTCTACCGCGAACACGGCCTGCACCTGCCGGGCGATCTCGATGAAAAGGGCGAGCCCGTTCGCCGGCCGACGCCGGATTTTATCGTCCTCTACCAGGAATCGCTGAAGCAGCAGTTGGCCGAACTGGCGATCCGCGATCGTGAACTGGAGGAACTGTTCGAAGAGGAGTTAATCAACGCCAAGAAGCTGGCCAAGTTTCAGGCCCAGGACCAGTCGATGAACTCCGAGATCGGCCAATACCGCGCGCAGTGGGAAAATCTCATCGGCCAGGTCAACCAGGTCGGCATCGAGAAAGACAGCAGCGGCTACACGATGAAACAACTGGCGCCGGTCAAAAGCATGGTCTCCATGAAGCGGCGGTTGAAGTTCTACAGCGCGGGCAGCCTGTTCTGCCTGGGCATCGTCTCGGTCTGGGTGTTCGTCCGCGAATGGCGCGATACCACGCTGAAAACCGCCAAAGACCTGCAGCAATGCGTCCGCCGGCCGGTTTTGGGCGGCATCCGCGACTTCCACATGACGCCCGATCAATGGGGGCCGCTGTCGGGACATCCGCACCCGGCGCTGCGCTATCTGCACGCTCCCACCTCCACGGAAGCCGAGCACATCCGTTCGATCCGCTCCGCGCTGTCGGTCACCGTCGAGGACCGCAAAGCGAAAGTCATCCAGTTCAGCAGCCCCGAACCGGGCGATGGCAAAACGACGCTGCTTGCCAATCTCGCCGTGGCCGAGGCCCAGTCCGGAAAACGCGTGCTGCTGCTGGACGCCGACCTGCGGCGCCCCTGCGTCCATGCCTTGTTCCGTGTGGCGCAAGGACGTGGCCTCTCGGAAGCATTGAACGGCCTGGTTTCGGCCAGGGAAGCGGCGCGGCCTTCGGGCGTGGAAGGCCTGACGCTCTTGACCGCCGGGACGCCGCCGTCGAATCCTGCGGAAGTCCTTTCCTCGCCGCGCTGGCAGCGGCTGCTGAACGAACTGCGTCCCGATTACGACCTGATCTTCGTCGACAGTCCGCCGTTCCTCGCCGTCAGCGATCCCTGCGAAATCGCTCGATTCGTCGATGGCCTGCTGCTGGTGGTGCGGCTCGGGAAGAACCGGCGGCCGGCGGTGATTCGCACGCGCGACCTGATCGCCGGGCACAATCTGCCGCTGCTGGGAGTCCTCGCCAACAGCCTGTCGCCGGAAGACAGCACCGGCTATGGCACCTACAAAGAGTACCTGTCTCCGGCACAGGAAAACCGCACGGGTACGCGAACGCCGGAGTACGCGGGCGTTTAGCAGTTCGCCGTCCGGCCGTGGTTCTGTCGCGTTTCTCCGTGGAATTTCGTAAGGCCAGATATCCCCATGCCGACCGTGAACTGGACCGAATTGCGCCGCTCGCTGGTGGGAGACCGCGATCCCTCGGTATTGCCGCCGAACATCCGGCTGCCGATGCTGCCTCATGCCGTGCTGGAATTCTCGAGGAAAGCCGAGGATCCCGACGCGGGCCCTCACGAGTTGGGCCGCATCATCGAGACAGACTCGGGCCTGTCGTGCGATCTGCTCAAGTATGTGAATTCGTCCCGGTTCGGCCTGAAAATCAAGGCGTCGTCGGCACAGCAGGCCATCACGATTCTTGGCATTCGGAACAGCAAGCTCTTCCTGCTGACGGCCGGCGTGCAGCACGCGATGAAGTCGTGCCATTCGAAGCTGGTCAACTTTCAGTCGTTCTGGCTGACGAATCTGGAACGGGCGCTGTTTGCGAAAGACGTGGCGGGACTTCTGCGGGCGAATGCCGACGTTGCCTTCGCCGGCAGCATGTTGCATGACTTCCTGCTGCCGCTGCTTTCCAACGAACAATACGACGCCTATTTGAAGTTCACGCAGATCGCTGAGGAGCAGCGGCCCAGACTCGTGGATTACGAACGGAAGTCGTTCGGGTGGGATCATCCTCTCGCCACGGCGCAGGTGTTGATGTCGTGGTCGTTCCCGGATGACTTGATCTGCTGCGTCCTGCTGCATCACGGCGGATTGGAAATGCTCCGTCACCAAGAGTTAGGCAAGACGGCCGTCGCCGCCGTGGCGGTGGCAGCGCTCATTCCGGATGCATTGCGGCAGTCCGGCGCAGGTTTGGAACTATTGATCCAGTTGGACGCGATCTGGCCGGAGTTGCATCTCACGGAACGGGCCGACCGCGTGTCGGCGCAGATGGACGAAATGACGCCCCTGGCAAGACAGCATTTTTCGTTGAAACGTCGGTGCGAAAAACTGCTGGCCGTTCACGAAGCGTGATCCGAACTCCGAACCAGGGCATCACCCATGGCGGGCGTTGATTGGGCCAGACTGCGCGAGGAATCGCTGGGCGCGTTTACGCTGCAGGCGTTGCCGCCGACGCTGCAGCTTCCCGCCCTGCCGCATGCCGTCACGATGTTCATGGAGAAGTCGAAGGATGATCGCGTCCCGATCAAGCAGCTTGCCGCGATCGTGGAAACCGACACGGGACTGACGCTGGAACTGCTCCGTCACGTCAACTCGGCCTTCCTGGGACTGAAGCAAAAAGCCAAGTCGGTGCTGCAAGCCATTACGCTGCTAGGCCTCCGGCAAAGCCGGCTGTTCCTGATCGCCACGGGAACTCAAGCCGCCATCTGCGCCCGAAAATCCAAGTTGCTCAACCAGACGAGTTTCTGGAACGCCAGTCTGCAAAAAGCGCTGTTCGCCCGCGAGGTCGCCCGGCTGCTCCAGACGGATCTCGACGTCGCGTTCGCCGGCTCGTTATTGCAGGACTACCTGCTCCCGGTGTTGACGAGCGAATTGTACGAGCAGTACGTCGCCTTTGTTGATCAGCGCGCCAACCTGCCCGAATCCCTTTGCGACTACGAACGGGAGATTTTCGGCTGGGACCATGCGGTCTCCGCGGCGTGCCTGGCGTATCGCTGGAAACTGCCCGACGACCTCGTGTGCTGCATTCTGTTTCATCATCACGGACTGCGGATCCTGGCCAATCCGCAATTGGCCAGGTCGCCAGTGAGCGCCGTGGCGTTATCGGCGCTGCTGCCCGATCAATTACGGCAGAACTTTCACGGCTTGGAACAACTCGTCCTCTTGCAGAAGAAGTGGCCGGCGTTCAATCTGGAAGCCTTGGTGAAAACGGTCGACGCGGAACACGCCGCGTCCGGGATGGGCATCGCCAACGACTTCCCGCTTTCCCGCCGCTGTAAAAGCGTGCTGGCGACATTGGCGGAAGTGGAATCTGCGGAAAAACTCGCCGAACTCGCCGCCGCGACGTGATCCGCCGGGGCAACGACATCGTTCCTCTCTCTGCGAACCTGATTCCGCCGCGTGCTGGATTCCGCGCCCGGAACGGGCTAAATTCGCATGGGCTCTCTTCATGTCCGTTGATCGGCCGCCGTCATTTCTAAGGAACATCGCGTGAGTTCAGCCTCGACTTCCGACGAAAACAAGCCGATCTTTCTGGTTTCCTACCCGAAAGTCGTGACGCTGTACCCGACATTCATCTCCTCGCTGCTGGCGGGAATTTTCACGGCTTTCATGGGCGAGCAAAATTCGGCGACCGTCTGCCTGCTGTTTCTCGCCGTGTTTTCGATCAACCTCGTGGTCCTGGCGTTCGATTTTCCCCGGACGACGTCACTCACGATCTTCTTCCTGATCACGGCCGTCGTGCTCGGGCTGATCCTGCTGTTCCGCAACTACCCCAAGATTTTACCGGTCATCACCCGCGTGCTGCAGATGATCAATCCGACGGCGAATTCGACGTTCTATTTTTGCTTCGCCCTGATTCTCGGCCTGATTTACGTGGCCGTGCTGATCAATATCCGCTTCGATTACTGGGAAGTTCGCCCGAATGAACTGCTGCATCACCACGGTTTTTTGAGTAACCTGGAGCGTTTCTCCGCCCCCAACTTGCGGATTCAGAAGGAAATCGACGACGTCTTCGAGTACATGCTGCTCCGCAGCGGCCGGTTGATCCTGCACCCCAGCAATGAACCGCGCGCCTTCGTGCTGGACAACGTGCTGTTCATCGACAGCAAGGAAACCCGGATCACCCGCATGTTGGGCGCGCTGCAAGTCCAGGTCCGCCAGGATCCGTCCAGTCCGCCCCTCAATTCAGACCAGACATAACGCGCGAACATGCCTCAGAGTCGATCCGGAAATCATACGTCCGAGTCATTGGCCGCGAAGCAGTGTAAAAGTCGCAATAAAGAAATGACGCTTGAAATCGCGAAGCCAGGCGACGAGATTCCTGGTGTGTTCATGTGCGCCTTCTGCTCCTTTTTGTGGCCCGAGATTCATCGATAGATGACTGAGATTTCCCGCTCGGCGCGAACGCGCCGGTCTTAAAAGAGGACAAACCTCTCTTTTTTCGGTTGACAAGGGAATTCGCTGCCGATAAAAAGATATAAAATACGCGCCTCTTTTTGTTGTTTATCGCGGCACACACGATGCGACTGTCCCTCCAGACCGATTACTCGCTTCGCACGCTGATGTTCCTCGCCGTGAAGCTGGGGCGGAGGAACATCTCGGAGATCGCGACGTTTTTCGGCATCTCCGAGGGGCACGTGGCCAAAGTTGCCAATCATTTGGCAAGAGCGGGTTACATCCGCAGCGTTCGCGGCGTCGGCGGCGGAATCGAGCTGGCCAGATCTCCCGACGACATCACGATCGGCGATGTGGTTTCCTCTGTCGAAGGGGACATGCACCTTCTGGAATGCGTCGGCATGGACAATGTCTGCGTCATCGAACGGGCTTGCAAATTGAAGGGAGTGCTCGCCCACGCGGAAGCACTTCAAAGGGACTACTTGAGTACCGTCCGGTTGAGCGACGTGCTTCCCTTTGGTCAGCCGGCCGCGCTCACAAAGGTGTCAGCCAGCGGACCAACATCGAAAGATTAACTTCGAATCAGCGTTTCCAGCAGTGACGAACTTCGGCGTTCGAAGTGACTGGCTGCTCTTCTGAAATCGAGTAAGGAGTCTGATGATGACGTACAGCGCTCGGTGGGGAATCGGGTTGAGTTTGATCGGCGCCTTGGGCGTGGGAATCACGATCTCGGGGAATCGCGCGGTGGAAGGTCAATCCAAGGTCAATGACGCGGCATTGGAGCGAACCCGAAAACAGGTTCGCATGTTGGACGACATCTACAAGAACGCCGTGGTGTTGATTACCGACAAATACGTTCATAAAGAGGACGATTTTTCTGCCGGCAGCGCGGCCGTGGCGCTGTTCGCCGTCATGAAGGAAAAAGGCTGGCACGAGGCGCGGCTGCTGGACGCCACGGGAGAGCCGTACAACGAGAAGAACGCACCAAAGGACGATTTTGAGAAGGCCGCCGTCAAGGCCCTGAAATCCGGCAAGGCGTATCACGAGCAGGTGGTAGAGATCGACGGCAAACCGCACCTGAAGGCCGCGACGCCGATTCCGGTCGTCTCCAAGAAATGCACGATCTGCCATCCTCACTATGCCCAGGTGAAGGACGGCCAGGCGATCGGCGCGTTAGGTTACACGATTCGGATTGAGTGAAATCGCGTCCCGAAAAAACACAGCGCGACGCAGTCCTCCAAAGCCCGGCGTCGGCGACGCCGGGACTGTCTTTTGCCAGCGCTGTGATTTCTTCAACTTAAGGACATCCGGTTCACGTCGCATACGGCATCAACACCGGGGCACGCGGGGCGTCGCCGAGTTCCGGAAACCCGGTTTCCGCAATCATTGCTCCTAACTGAGTGACATCCTTGTAATATTGGTCGGTCGGCAAACCGCCGAGCAATCGCCGCCGCAGTTCCTGGCAGATGGTCGCGGCGGCGGCGCGAAGCACGCAGTCGGACTGCTTCGCGGCATAGAGGGCCGTCACCAGGATCACGGTCGCCAGTTGGATGCGGCCGGAGAGGTCTGCCATGCGGCATTGCCGGTCGGCGAGTTTCAACTGATATTTCCGCATCACGCCGGAGATCAGCAGCGAACAGCGCTGCAGCCAGTCGGCGGCGAACACGGCATGACCTCGCAAATCCTTCGGCAGATCGGCAAACGCCTGGTGTGACCGATGCAGCGACCGCCCGGCCATCCACTTACCGTAGTTCCACAGCGGCCCCTTCAGCGCCCAGAGATGGGCCGGGTTCATCAGGTTCGGCTGCTTGATTTTTTTCGCCGCGAGCACCAGGCCGATCGGCTCGAAGAATTGCCGGCCATGCTGTTTGACGAGCGATTTGAAGAACGCCATGCCGAGCATCTCGCCTTCGCCTTCGTAAATGCACGGGGCCAGGAAGTCGTGCACGTTGTCGCCAAACAGGTGGCCGTGCAGGAACGAACGGCCCCCGTGCGTTTTCATAAACAGATCGACGGCGGCTTCCTTCTGCGATTCACTGCCAAAGATTTTCGCGATGATGCATTCCATCTCGCCGCGATATCCCTGATCGAGCAGGCCGGCGCACCATTGCGTCAACGCATCGCACGCCACGATGAGCCCGGCAAGATGACCAACCCTGCGCGTGACGAGTTCTCTGGTCACGATCGGATGACCATACGTCTTGCGGAACCTGGCCCACGGCAGCATGTTGGCCAGCATCACCCGCATCACGCCGGCCGAGTTGGCGCACAACGCGACCCGGCCGCGATTCAAACCGTGATAGGCGATGGTCAACCCGTCACCCTCGATGGCGTCCAGCCGGTTCTCCCTGGGGACGGCAAAATCGGTGAACACCATCCCCTGGTTGTGAGCGTGCTGCAAGGCATACAAGCCGTACTTCTTCAAACGGAACGACGCATTCTCTTCCTTGGGAAGATCGGCAATCAGCACGGCTGGCCGGTTGTCGATCAGGCACACCAGGCCGATCGTCCGCCCGACGTTTGCGTTGGTGATGAACAATTTCTCTCCGTTCACCCGATAGACATCACCTTCCAGGCGAGCCGTGGTCTTCAGCGCGGTCAGATCCGACCCGGCACACGGCTCCGTCAGCGCAAAGGCCGACAGCCGTTCGCCGGATGCAAGCCTCGGCAGATACCGGGCCTTCTGCTCGCGATTGCCAAACGTTTCCAACGGGTCGACGGCGCCGATGCAGCCATGCACGCTGGCGAGTCCGGCAATCGTCGGATCGAGCTGCGCCATTTTCGTAAGAAAGGAGGCGAATCGCGTGAACGGCACGCCGGAGCCGCCGTGCGCCTGGCCGACAAGCAGTCCCCAATAACCGACCTGCGCCAACTCCTTCAGGACCGACTCTCGAAGCTTGCCTCGATCGTCATGCAGCGTGCCCGCGTGCAGATGTTGCGCGACAATCTCCAGCGAATCCGCCATCACGATCTCCGCCGGCGTATCGACGGCGGCCGGCGAGGATTCAAATAATTCCCTGGGCAACGCGGTCTCCCACACGGCCCGATGAATCGGACTCTGTGCTGTCTGATGATGCGGCGAGTACAGCGTCTCGACCTGGTCATCCGCCTGGTCGATGGCGCCGGTCCGGCGGACTTCGTCTTCCTCCTTGCCGCTGAGCCGGAGCGCCGTCTCGGCGAAGTTGCCCGTCACCCGCTGCGCGATTCTCGGCGGCAATTCGGCCGGTTTTTCATCCATCGTCTTTGAAGGCTCGCGATTGGCTATCATGATTGTCTTCCTCAGAATTGAGTACAACGCTTCTGCGAAGCGTCGCGAAGTTAATGCGTGACTCCAGCGACATGATTTGTCCACCAACTCGCGGGCACGAAGCGTCGGCCGGCCCGCCGTTCCCAGAGTTCGAGCCGGTGCACCAGTTCCAGCACTCCGAACTGCTCGGCATACGCCAGAGGCCCGCCGGTGTACGGGGCAAACCCAATGCCCAGCACCATCGCCAGGTCGATCATCCACGGGTCGGCGACGACGCCTTCTGCCAAAACTTTGGCGGCTTCGTTAACCAGCCGAAGCACCAGCCGCTCCTGGATCATCTCGTCAGTCGTCGCCCCGCCGGATGACGACGAAACCTGCGAGGTCGCCGCACCCTTCTTTCCGCCGACATAGGCGTAAAACCCCTGGCCCGACTTCCGGCCGAAATCTCCCAGAGAAGCCATCTGGTGCAGGCGCTGGGGCGTGGGACTCGGCTGCAGGCTCAAACGCGACAGCGAATCGGCCACGTGCGCGGCGACATCAATTCCCACCTGGTCGAGCAATTCGAGCGGCCCCATCGGCATGCCGAAGTCTTCGATCACGCGATCCACCCGGTCAGCAGGAACGCCTTCGCAAACCAGCCTGACGGCTTCATCGAGATACGGGAACAGAATCCGGTTCACGACAAAGCCCGGGCTGTCGGCGCAGACGATCGGCGTTTTGCCGAGCTTCTTCACAAAGTCGACCAGCCGGGCGATGCGCGCATCGTGCGTCTGCGCCGTGGTGACAACCTCCACGAGTTGCATGCGATGGACCGGGTTGAAGAAGTGCAGGCCGACAACGCGTTCCGGTTCCGGGACAACGCTGGCAAGTTCGGTTACAGCCAGGGCGGATGTGTTTGTCGCCAGGATGGCATTCCAGGGGACATGCTGGACCAAGTCGCGAAAGATGGCCTGTTTGACGTCCAGTTGTTCGGTGGCCGCTTCGATCACCAGGTCGACATCGGCAAACTCTTCCCAGCCGGTGGATCCTCGTATCGACTCGCAGCGGAAAGCCGCTTCTTGGGCGGTGATCGCTCCCTTCTTGACCGATTCATCGAACAACGCCTGAATGCGGTTCATACCCTGCTCCAACAGCGGTGGCGTAATTTCCTTCACGGCGACCGAGAAACCTTGTGTCGCGCACCAGTGAGCGATGCCGGCGCCCATCACGCCGCCGCCGATCACGCCGACCTTGCCAATCGGAGCCGGCTTGTCGTGTCCGTGGGCGATCCACGTCGCGGCGCTGCGGGCTTTCTCGCGCTGGAAGAAGAGTTGCACCAGGCACCGGCTCGTCGACGACAGCGCCAGCTCGCCGAAGCAGCGCCGCTCGACGAGAAACCCCGCGTTCCCCGGTTCATCCAAACCCGCGGCGACGGCGTCGAGAATGGCCGGCAGCGCGGGATAATGCTTCGCCTTCGAGGCGATCTGCCGGCGCGCCTGCCGCAGAACAAAACTCTGTCCCAGCCACGTCCGGTCCAGAAACCACGACGTCCAGCGGCGCTCAGTACGAACAGGGCGCCGTCCTTCCAGCAGTTCGGTCAGCAGCGATTGCAAAACGGCGTCCAATTCCGACGGCTCAGCCAGGCAATCCGCTAACCCGACGTGAAATGCCTGCTTTGCATTCAACTTTTTCGCCGTGAGAATCATCGGCAGTGCCTGCGTCAGGCCGATCAGCCTGGGTAAGCGTTGCGTGCCGCCCCAACCCGGCAACACGCCGAGTTCCACTTCAGGCAGGCCGAGTTTCGTCCGCGAATCGATCACGACCAGCCGAGCTTTGCAGGCCAGGGCGAATTCCAGTCCGCCCCCCAGGCACGGTCCCTGAATGACGGCGACCGTCGGAATTGCCAGGTCCTCCAGCCTGCCGAACAGGCTCTGTCCGGCCCAACAGGCCTGCCGTGCTTCTTCCTGAGACGTCAACGCCTCGATCTGGTGCACATCGGCCCCGGCGAGAAAACCGGAGTCTTTGCCCGACCGGAACACCAGCGCCTGGATGCCGGAACTGCGCTCCACCAGCGCAAGCAGGTCCGCCAGTTCGGCAAGCACTCCGGGCGTGAACACGTTGACGGAGGCATGAGGCACATTGAGGATCGCCGTCGTCACTCCGCGGCTGTCCTGATGCAGATCGAAATTGCTGAAATGCGGATCGTTCATGATGGGATCTCCGTGGATCGAACGACATTCAAATAAGAGGCGTTAGGTATTCGGCGTTAGGCGTTAGGATTACTCAGCATTCTTCCTCGAACGCCTGACGCCGAATACCTGACGCACTAGCCTTCCCACTCCGTCTCAACCCAGGCGGCGTAGCCCTGGCCGCCGCCGATGCACAGCGTCGCCAGACCGCGGTGCAGGCCTTTCTCGCGCAGCGCCCTGAGCAGCGTCAGGACCAGCCGGGCACCGGTTGTGCCGACGGGATGCCCCAGGGCGATGGCCCCGCCGTTGACGTTCAGCTTGTCGCGGGGGAACTCGCCGATGGCCGAGCCGCGACCCAAGTGCTCCGTGGCGAATCGGGGGGACGCAAACGCCGATTGGCACGCAAGCACCTGGGCCGCGAAGGCTTCGTTAAGTTCCAGCAGGTCGAAATCGCCGGGGGACAGTCCATGCCGGCGGAACAGCTTGTCGCAGGCGTAGACCGGCCCCAACCCCATTCGCCGAGGATCACAGCCGGCGATCGCGTAGTCGCGAAGATAACCGAGCGGTTTCAGCCCCATCGCCTGCGCCCGGGACGCGCTCATCACCACGAGCGCCGCCGCACCGTCCGTTAAAGGGCAGCTATTGCCGGCGGTCACGGTGCCGTGATTCGGCTCGAACAACGGCTTCAATTTGCCCAGGGCTTCCATCGTCTGATTAGCGCGCGGACCGATGTCCTTATCGAGAGCTTCTTTCGCCCCGATTCCCGAGACCGGGGCCGTCTCCCCCTTGTAGAAGCAGCGGCTCCATGCCGACGCCGCGCGCTGATGGCTCTCCAGGGCGAATTGGTCCTGATCCTGCCGCGAGACGGAAAACTCTTTCGCCAGAACCTCCGCTGTCTGTCCCATGCTCAGCCCGCAGGTCGGATCGGTCAGGCCGGCTTTCAACCCGGGGATCGGCTTCAGGAACGAAGGCCGGAATCGGGACATCGTCTTCAGTTTCCCCCAGAACGTTTTCTGCTGTCCGGATTCCACGAGCAGGTCTTTCAGCCTGGGGTCGCACAAAAACGGCACGTTGGACATCGATTCCGTTCCGCCTGCCAGCACGACTTCCGACCGCCCCGTCTGAATGGCCTGCCAGGCCGTGATCAGGGCTTCCAGTCCCGACGCACAATTCCGCTGCACGGTATGCGCGATCCGGTCCTCTGGAATGCCGGCGTTCCAGGCAATGACCCGGCTGATGTTCGCCTTATCCGCCGGACAGGCCACGTTGCCGAAGATGACTTCGTCAATATCTGTCGGCTGGAGGCCCGACCGCTCCAGCACCGCGCGGACAGCCTGCCGGCCCAGTTCATCGGCCGTCACCGTGGACAGCGCACCGAACGACTTGGCAAACGGCGTCCGCATCCCGGCGAGGATCGCCAAAGGCTCCGGTAATGTTCGATGATTCGAATTCATGATTCGCGTCCTCTCACGATCCCGTTCCGCCGCTCACCGAGTGAGCGCTCGCTTCGTGAACGGAAATTCTGTCCGTCCGCAACTTTCGCCGGAGCACTTTGCCGAGGAAGTTGCGCGGCAGGTCGCCCTCGCAGACTTCGATCAATTTCGGCCGCTTGTGATGCGCCAGGTGTTCCGCAAGAAAAGCGTCCAAACCCTTTCGGCGAAGTTGCGACCGGCCGGCCACCGCCAGAAATGCTTTCACAATTTCTCCCTTCTGCTCATCAGGTACGCCGACCACCGCTGCGTCCAGAACGCCTGGATATCGTTTCAGCACGGCTTCCACGTCGCTCGGGTAAACGTTGAATCCCGACGTGATGATCAGGTCTTTCTTCCGATCGACAACCTGGAAGAAGCCGTCGTGATCCATTCGCGCCAGGTCGCCGGTGAACAGCCAGCAGTCACGGATGGTCTTGGCGGTGAGGTCCCGATCGTTCCAATATCCCAGCATGACCTGGGGCCCGCGCAGGATCAGTTCGCCGACTTCGCCCGGAGGCAGCTCGGTTTCTCCGGTCTCGGCATCGACAATGCGGACCTCGGTGTCCGGCAAAGGGAGTCCGATGAATCCCGGTTTCGCCGTTCCGTCCAACGGGCCGACATGCGTCACCGGGCTGGCTTCCGACAGGCCATAACCTTCCACGACCCGGCAACGTGCCGACTCCGCGAATTCCTCGGCCACGTGCGGATCGAGCGGCGCCCCGCCGGAAATGACCCACATCAGCGAATTCAGATTCCGCGGCGATTTTTTCATTTGCCGATTGAGTTGATGCAGCATCGTCGGAACCGTCGGAAAGACCGAGGGCTTGGCCGTCTCGATCAGTTCCAGCACCTTGTCCGGCTGAAAGCGATGATGAAGTACCAGCGTAGCGGCCATCGCCACGCCGGTCGTCAGACAGGTCGACAGGCCGTAGCTGTGGAAGAACGGAATCACGGCCAGCATCGTATCCCGGCCAGTCCGCTGACCGCACCAATGATAGAGCTGCCAGGCGTTCGCCAGCAGATTGCGATGCGACAGCGTCACGGCCTTGGGATGCCCCGTGGTGCCGCCCGTCGGCAGGATGAATGCCGGAGCCTGGTTGGGAACAGCCGCCGGAATTTCGATTGGTCCGTGTCGACCGAGTTCGTCAAGAAAAATGCCATGTGCGACGCCGTGAAAGTTCCGTCCGCCGCGACGCCAGAGTAACGCGTCATAACCGAGACGCTGCCACCACGGCAATCGCGGAGCCAGTGAACAGACGAGGAGCCTGTCCGGCCGGTGAATGCCGGTGGTCGCCAGCGGAGACAACACGTCCAACGCGACGACCAGCCGGCATTCGGTGGCTTGAATGAGGTCCGAAATTTCTTCCGCGACCGAGAGCGGACTCAACGACACGACGACCCCGCCCGCCATCCAGACGCCATATGCGGCGATGAGATACTCCGGCGTATTCGGCAAGAGCAGGCCGACCCGGTCTCCGGGCTGCACGCCCAGGCTCACGAACAATGCCGCAGCCCTCCGGGCTTTCTCCGCGAGTTCGGCGTAAGTCAACGATTCGAGGTAATACCGGCAGGCAACCCGTTGCGGAAACAGGCCGGCAGCACGTTCGAGCAGCCACCAGACGGGAAGATCAGGGTAGTCCAGACTTTCCGGGATACAAGACGGATAATGGCTCAACCATGGAGCCGTGGAGTCGGTCTCCGAACGCCGGGGGGAATCGAAGGCGATGGACATGGTGGTTCTCCCGCGTGGAAGCTCATCGAAGCTGCGTCTTCCGAAACGAACCCAGTTCGATCCGCCCAGGGCAGGGCGGATTTGCCTCAAGGCCGCGTGGAGAAGCGCGGCACGGGGAGCGAATCCGGCGGAAGGCAGACTCGAAAGCGGGTCCGACAAGCGCACCAGATCCGTTACGCCATGTGGCGTCCACGCGTTACCGGTAAGCATCATCGGGTCGGGACGAGGCGGAGAACCCATCGAAGCAGCGATGCAGTTCCTCGGATCAGGCCGATCCAGACAGCGAGTGCTGTCACTTCCATTGTTCGACGCGCTCACCCCGAGACAAGGGGAATTCGGTTGACGATTCCGTCATTTTGCCATCTCGGTGCAGACTGCGGGGCGTTTTCGCTTCCACCGCCAGCACGCCTGCGTGCGCGGCGGGTGCAGTTCCAGGATGGTCAGCGGCCGAGCGGGAACCCAAACTCCGGCAGTGGGTTCAGTTTAATAATGTAGGGCACTTGCAGAGCAAGTGCCCTACATTGAAAGGCAAACTGACCCACTACCCAAACTCCAGCAGATTTTGCCGAATCTTGGAGCGCCCGTATCGCGCCCATTGGTTTCCCCCATCAACCGCCACCTGTCGAGTCGCTGCAACTCTTTTTATCAAGCGACTTTAACTCATTGCCCGGCGAGGATTCGAACCTCGACCAAGTGATCCAGAGTCACTCGTGCTACCATTACACCACCAGGCAAAACACCGTCCGCAGCGTCAGCAGCGGCATTCGGGGCGGAGCCAGTATATCGAATTCTTGTGCGTTGTTAAATCCGAATTTTCCGGGCGGGCTGACTTCGCACTTATTCGACTTCTGCCGTGACGAAGACGGCGGGATGCGGGGCGGTCTTCCCGGCGGCGAGGGACTGGCCGGCTTCGGGCTCATGCTGAAGCATGACAACGGCATCGGAATCGCCTAGGCTCGCAAGGTCTGGCTCAGCCAGATAGCGGCGGGCTTTCAGCACCTCGGCGTGGACGGTGTCGAAATCGGGGATGCGGGCGTCCCATTCCAGCAGGGTCGACACTCCGCCGGCGGTTCGGGATTGGGCCAACCGGTACAACTCCCAGACGGGGTCGATCACCGGGCCGTCGTGGGTGTCGATCCGGTGCGTGCCGCAATCGGTGTGGCCGGCGAGATGTATCTGGACGACCCGGTCGGCCGGCACGGCCTTCAGGTAGTCCACAGGGTCGTAATCGTGATTCCAGGCGGAAACGAAGACGTTGTTGACGTCCAGCAACAAACCGCAGCCCGTGGCGTCGGTCAACCGGGCGATGAATTCCCACTCCGGCATCGTCGAACCGGTAAATTCGACGTAACTGCTCGGGTTCTCCAGAATGAGCGGCCGTTCGAGGAAGTCCTGCATGGTTCGGACCCGTTCGACCACGTGCTTGAGCGAGGCTTCGTGATAGGGAAGCGGCAGAAGGTCGTGGGTGTTGACGCCGTTCACGCCGGTCCAGCAGACGTGGTCCGACACCCAGACCGCACGGACCGACTTGGCCAGGTCGCGCAGCTTCGTCAGATAATCGAAATTCAATGCATCGGTACTGCCGATCGACAACGAAACGCCATGCATGACAATCGGATACCGCTCAGCCACCTGCTCGAGGACATATCGCGGCCGGCCATGACTGTCGAGAAAGTTCTCGGAAAGGATCTCGAACCAGTCGACCGGCGGCCAGCAGGAGAGAATTTCCCCGAAATGCGTCGTTCGGAGTCCGACGCCGTAGCCCAAATGGTCAAATCCGAGCCGGGGACGCATGGCGGTGAAACTCGCAAAAAATCAGCCAAGCCAAGGCGATTGGCCACGAAAAACACACAAGAGCACCAAAAAATGAGCGAACGACGCGGTGAGATTTCACACTTTGTCGTCAGACCGAGGCATCCGCTTTTTTTGTGACTCTTCGTGATTTTCTTGGCAAGTCGGACTTTGAATTGATCTTCACTTCGACTTTTCGGGGGCGGCGCCGACTTCCTTGCCAGTTTTCTTCATGGCCAGCTCGAAGGCGGCCCGGGCTTTGGTCCAGGCATCGTCCATCAAGGGAACGTGGCATCCCCCCTGGCCTTTGCAATCATTCAACCCGGCGGTTTCACCGCAGCCGCCGAGCGTCGCACAATCGTTGTGCGTGCCGCATGAGCTGTCGGCGACGCTGGCGCACGTTCCTTGGCCGGCGCACTCGTTCTCTTTGCTGCGGCCAAGGCCTTTGCAGGTGTTCAGGCCTCGGCAGGTGTGCTTCTCGTCGGTCAGGAGTTCCACCTGCTTGTCGGTGAGGACCAGTTCCTTGACCGCTGGTGTCACGATGGGGACAGCCGATGTCGGATTGGCCGGGGTGCTCGCGGGCGGCGAACCGCTGTTGCAACCAGCGACGGCACCGGAAATCGCCCCCGAAAAGGCGGCCAGCGTGAGTTTGTGAAAGTTGCGTCGATCGATGTCATGCTCCGACATTTGAATTCTCCTCTGTCCGAAGGCAGGAATTATCGCCCAGTCCGATGAGAGTGACCCGCCAGAATCGTAGCAATCATGACTCAAAATTTCCTGCGAGTTCGTGAAGAATCATTTCCTGGAGAACAGGCCGATCGAAAAAATCAAGCCCGAAAAACCAACCAGACACCCCAATCAACCCATTGTTACAAATTCGGTGACCCACCAGTTTTCATGTCCGGAATGGTAGCTGTGGTGAAATGCGCCAAGTAACCTGACTCTCCTGAATCCAAAAGCCATGGGTCGGCAGTTCGGATTCGGAAACGATGCAAATTGCATCCCAAGAGAAAGTCGGGGGTCGTGAGGCGTGGCGTCGATGGGACGTGGCGGTTCCTCGCGAAAGGGTTTGCCCGGAATCGAGGAGTTCAGGATGCTGTTCAAGGATTGGGGCTGTACAAGGATGCCCCTGTGGTTTGGATTGTTCGCTGCCTGTGTTCTCTGTGACACGACTTGGGCTGACGACAACACGAAGATTGGAAGGATCAACTGGCGCTCTGTCTATGCAGACGCCGCAGATGAGGCGGCGGCAGCCAACAAGCCCCTGTTGATTGAAGTGACGGCGGTCTGGTGCGGGGCCTGCCGTCAGATGCAGCAACTGACGTTCAGCGACCGGCGGGTGATTCAGCGCGTTGAGTCCGGCTATGTGCCTTTGGTGATCGACGCCGACGAGCACCCCGACCTCGTCGCCGGGTTCCGGGTGGCATCATTGCCCACGACGCTCGTGGTCTCTCCGGATCTGAAGATCCTCAAGCGGTTCACGGGCTACCAGTCGGCATCCTCGCTGTTTTCTGAGCTGGAACGCATTTCCCAGCAGCAGGTTACGTTGAGCGCCGCGGTTCAGCCGGCATCCTCGACAACCGTTCGCACCCTCAAACTGCCTTTGGATGCGGTCCATCCGGTCTCGGCCAGTGCACCGGCCAACACGCGGATCTTCGCCTTTGACGGATTCGACTTGGTTGGCATTTTGGATGACCGGAAACTCCGCCGAGGGAAGCCGGAATTCACGACCACCTTTCAGAACCAGGAACTCTGTTTTCATTCCGAGCAGCAATTGAAGAAATTCCTGGCGAACCCTGCGAAATACTGGCCCGTTGCCAATGGAAAATGCCTGGTCAGCGAACGCGACGGCCATGACGAAGCCGTCGGCGATCCCCGGCTGGGGGTCACTTGGCGGGGGCGCCTCTGGTTATTTGCTGACCGGGAACATCAACAGCGGTTTATCCAATCGCCCCGGAAGTACATTTCCGGCGGGATGTGAGTGGCCGATCTGCGTGGTTGATGTCACCGCACGACTCAGGGTGGGTCACGTGTTCTCACGAGTCCCACCCTCTTTCTTTTGGATTTCCTCGGCCTCGAGTTCCCGGCTGACCTTGGTTGCGATGTTGCGCGGCTTCCGGTAGAAGCAAGGCCGTCGAAACTCACGATCTTCACCTTGGGGGGAGCACGCGATGATGTCACAGTCTGCTGGGTATCTTACAGTTTGTTGTTGCCTGGGACTGACTGCCGCGGTCTCAGGAGCCGATGCTCCGACGAAGCTGCGTGTTTACATCGGCACGTACAGCAGCGAGAAAAGCCAGGGAATCTACCAGAGCGAACTCGACCTGGCGACAGGATCGCTGAGCGACGCCAAACTGGCGGGGAAGGCAGTCAATGCGTCGTTTCTGGCCATTCATCCGTCGAAAAAGTTTCTTTACGCCGTCAGCGAAATTTCGGAAATCAACGGCCAGAAATCGGGTGGTGTGAGCTCGTTTTCCGTGGATGCCGCAAGCGGCAACTTGACGCTGTTGAATCAACAGCCGTCGGAAGGGACCGGGCCGTGTCACCTTGTCGTGGATGCTGCCGGGAAGAACGTACTGGTCGCGAATTACGGCGGCGGGAGCGTGGCGGCGCTGGCGATCGGCGCCGACGGGTCGCTCTCCAAGGCGGGTTCCGCGATCCAGCACAAAGGGAGCAGCACGAATCCGCAACGGCAGAAGGAACCGCACGCCCACTCGATCAATCTGGACCCTCAAAACAAGTTCGCCTTCGCGGCAGATCTGGGCCTGGACCAGGTTCTGATTTACAAGTTCGACGGAGCCAAGGCGGAACTCACCGCGCACGATCCGCCGTTCGCCAAGGTCGCCGCGGGAGCCGGTCCCAGGCATTTTGCCTTCCACATCTCGGGGAAATTCGCCTACGTGATTAACGAGTTGGCGAATACGATCACGGCCTTCAGCTACGACGCGTCCAAAGGCCAGTTGACGGAGATTCAATCGCTGCCGACGCTGCCCGAAACGTTTCAGGGCACCAGTTACACGGCGGAGGTGGTGGTCCATCCGTCCGGGAAATACGTGTACGGATCGAATCGGGGGCACAACAGCCTGGCGGTCTATTCCATCGATCCGTCGACCGGGAAGCTGACTCCGTTGGAATTCCCTCTCGTCGGCGGCAAAGTGCCCCGGAATTTCAACATCGATCCGTCCGGGAAGTTCGTCCTGGTTGGCAATCAGGACGACGACACGATCTCCGTGATGCGCATCGAAGCCGACGGCAAATTGAAACTCCTGCGCAACGACGTCCCCGCGCCGAAACCGGTGTGCATCAAGTTTGTCGCGCCGTAAGGCGAGCGGTGAATTTCACTCTCGTCCGTGGAATCTGGTATCCTGTCTCATGATGCCGATTGCGTTGGAAAGACCGGATGGTCATTCGGCCCGCAACTCGGAGTTTGGGAGAGAGACAATGAATTCGCAGAAACTTGACGCCGTGCATCATGTGGCGGTCGTGGTCGACGACATCGCCGAAGCCGTGACCTGGTACCGGAACACATTCCGGTGCGAAGTGACTTACCAGGACGGTACCTGGGCGATGTTGAAGTTTGCGAACCTGGGAATGGCGCTCGTCGTGCCGGACCAGCATCCGCCGCATCTCGGTTTCGTCACGCCCCGGGCGGCCGAGTTCGGCCACTTGAAGCGGCACCGCGATGGTACGGAATCGATCTACATCAGCGATCCGTCCGGCAACGCGGTGGAACTTCTTTCGCCGGAATCGGTCGCTGCCAGCGAAGCCGCGGCGAAGTGAGACTCCGATCTAAAGCGATCAGTTTTCCTGCGGGGCGCTCGTCGGGACGCAGCGCCGCTTGCGGAGCGCGCTGCCGCCGAATCCTAGCAGCCCCAGCAATGTCAGCATCATGACGGAAGGTTCAGGAACCAGGGCGAAACTGCTGGCCGAACCCGCGAACGCCGCTCCGCCCTGGCTGGATGCAATCGCGGCCGAACTCAAATTGTAACCGATGACATCCAATGCCGTGTACTCCACGGAACTCGGGTTAATGATGACGCCGGGCGTGGCATAGGCGTCTTGCACGCGGGGCGTGTGCGGACCGGTGCTGTACCAGTCGCCCAGGTCGCCCCCGGCATTCTGGTTGAACCGCACCAGGCGATTGATGCCGTCAATCGAAAAATACGACAACGCCGTGCTGCTGGTCGTGTAGCTGCGCTGGCCGTTGACGCTGCTGTAGCGGAAGAGATCTTGCGGCATGATGTAGCCGCCGTACTGCGCAGGGAGTTGCAGCCCCGAGCCGAGCCCGAGGATTTCATCGATTTCATGGGCAACCACGGCATACAGATCGTACTTGGAAGCGCTGATCGCCGTCCGCGTGAGGTTCATGAGCGAAGTATTGAGTCCGATCGTCCCGTCGGACCCGCTGCCGACGCTGAAACCCAGCGCCTTCAGATTCGCCTGGCCGACGAACATCGTCGACAGGCCTTTGACGGGATCGGTCGACGAGGCCGGCAGCTTGGACAGTGCCGTCTTGTCGTTGGTCGTCGTGCTGTCGGCACGCAGCGCAGACAGGTAGGTGCTGGTCGGCACGTAATATATGGGCTTGCTGCTTTGTCCCAGGCCGCTCGTGATATTCTGGAACGTGATGTTGACGGTGATGTTGTCGGTAAACTTGGAGCTGTAAAGGGCGATCACCTGGTTGATCGTGCTCTGAATCTTGGCCGAATTCGGATTGGACGTGATTGACGTGCCAAAGGTCGGGCGAATGATCAAGCCGGCATGCACCGGAGCGGCCGTGAAAACCAGCATCGCTCCCATCAAAAACCGTCGAATTGCGCTGCCAGACCACGGAGCATTGCGGACCATCCAGGACATGACGAACTCCCCTGAGCCGAATTGGCGATACCGAAACGCCAGCTGGCCCGCGACATGTGACGGGTCAGCATACCCTTGCCGCGCGAAGGAAATCAATCTGTTTCCGGGGAAAATCCACGGCCGGAAGGTACATCCGCAAGTTGGTGACGATGCCTGCGTTCAGAGAGTCAATTGGCTTTCGCCCGGAGGGCATCAGAGCATAGTCCAGCGCGTGAGCCCTGGGGCAAGGTTTCGAGAGCGCATTGTCAGCCCCGTGAGGGGCGGCAGACTCTTTCGCCCCTCACGGGGCTGCATCAACGTGCCGCGAGATTCCCAGGGCTCACGCCCTGGGCTACATTCTGCCGCCCTCCGGGCGAAACCCGACTGAAGCCGATTGAACTCAAACCTGTCCAGCCCCTGTTCAGACCGCTAACTGCGGCCGGAGGGACTGACGGCAGGCGGATATCCAGCGGCCGGGGGGTGATGCCGACCAGCACGAAGGCCAGAGTCAGCCAGCCCAGGACGACGCGGACTGGCCCCAGCGGGACCGAATCATTTGTCGTCGGCGGATGCTTGACTCCCATGACCAGCAGCAGAATCACCATCACGCTGAAGGCCCAATACTTCGAATAGGCCATATAGGCGACGATCACGCCGACGAGCGCAATCGCCACAAAATGCGCTCTGCGGCCGATGAGGCAATACAGCAGATGGCCGCCGTCGAGTTGGCCGATCGGCATCAGGTTGAGCGCCGTGATGAACACGCCGACCCAACCCGCCATCAGCAAAGGATTGACCACCACATCGTGATTCGGCCCGAGAGGACCGTGCACGGCCTGAATCATCCATTTCAGGACGAGTGGATCGCCGAACACTTGAACCGCATGTTGGGGATTGAACTCGGCGATTCGTGACTGGCGGATGCCCAGCCACGCGACGGGCAACGCCAGGACAAGTCCGGCCAATGGGCCGCTGATGGCGATATCGAACATTGCCTTGCGGTCTGCATGATGCGGCGATTGCACGATCACGGCGCCCATCGTTCCAAACGGGGGAAAGGGCATCGGAATGAACAGCGGCGGGATGGCGGGCACCCGGTAGCGCCGGGCCTGAAGATAATGACCGAACTCATGCGCGAGCAAAATGCTCATCAGCGGACCGGCATACGACAAGCCTCCCCACAGCGCGGTTTTGAAGATCTGCGCCCGGTGCGGATGCCCCTGGACGAGCACCGTCACCAGTTGGACGACTCGAATTCCCCCATAGGCCGTCATGCCGATATAGAATGTCGAACAACAGGTCAGCAGAAACAGCACCAGAGAAAGCCGCCAGATGCGGGGCGACGGCTCAAACGAAGGTTCCTCCCCCGCGGGGAGAAAATCGATCACGTCGCTCGGCCCGGTCACGGGCCTGGGAACACCGGGAAAGTCTTCCGAGTTCTTCAACGATTTGCCTTCACCTCGATTGATCAGCACAGAGCAGCTCCAGAATTGTAGAGAATGGCCCGGAAGATGAGTATCCCGAACTGACCCCGGGAAACGGGCGGCATTCTCAACCGGACAGTGGGTTTCCGTTTTTTTGCCGCGGGCGCTGTACGGATTCCAATCCGTTGTTATGATGAAGGGAATTCGTGGTCGGCCCGGCGGCGGGCGGAAATTCAGATCACCTGACAGACTTGATCACCTGACAGACACAAGGGGAGCCCATCCATGAGTCACGCATCTCGTCGCGAATTCCTGAAGACGTCTGCCGCGCTCGGCACGGCGTGGTGGGTCGGTTCGTCGACCCAGGCGTTTGCCAAGTCCCGTTCCGCCAATGAAACGATTCGGTTTGCCTGCATCGGCGTGGATGGCAAAGGGGCCAGCGACCGCGATGACGCCGGCCGGCATGGCGATATCGTCGCCTTGTGCGATATCGACGATGAGCGGTTGGAAAAGGCCGCGGCCCGTTATCCGAAAGCCAAGAAGTACGTCGACTTCCGCGTGATGCTCGACGAAATGGGCGAATCAATCGACGCCGTAACCGTCAGCACGCCGGATCACACGCACGCCCCGGCGGCGGTGCGGGCGATGAAGATGGGCAAGCACTGCTTCTGCCAGAAGCCGCTCACGTACACCGTGCGTGAAGCCCGGATTCTGCGCGAACTCGCGGCGGAGAAAAAGCTCTGCACGCAGATGGGCAACCAGGGGACGTCTTCCGGCGGGCATCGTGAAGGGATCGCGATCATCCAGAAGGGCGACCTCGGCTCCGTCAAGGAGGTCCACATCTGGACCAACCGGCCGATCTGGCCGCAAGGCGGCGGTCGCCCCGCGGGATCGGAACCGATTCCCGCACACATTCACTGGGATTTGTTCCTTGGCCCGGCGCCCGAGCGGCCGTACCATTCGGCGTATCAGCCGTTCAAGTGGCGCGGCTGGCTTGATTTCGGCACCGGCGCGCTGGGAGACATGGCCTGTCACACGATGAACATGGCCGTGTCGGCGTTGAAACTCTACGACCCGATCTCGGTGGAAGCCTTCCCCGATCCGGAATGGAAGGGTGATGCCCGCAAGGAAAGCTATCCGAAGTTCTCACATATCATCTATTCGTTCGGCGCCCGGGGCGACATGGGGCCGTGTACGCTGACCTGGTACGACGGCGGAAAACGTCCGCCGGCCGAGTTGCATGCCCCGATCAACCAGGGGGCCAGCGGGTCACTGGTGATCGGAGACAAGGGAAAGATGTTTTCCGACAATGATTATCACGGCACCTTCACGCTGCTGCCGGACGAGAAGTTCAAGGAATACAAGAAGCCGGAATACGTGCAGTCGCCCGGCCACTTCACGGAGTTCGCCAATGCCATCAAGGAAGGCAAGCCGGAACTGGCGATGTCGAACTTCGCCAATGCCGGCCGGTTGACCGAAACCGTGCTGCTCGGCAACGTGGCGATGCGGGCCGGCCAGAAGATCGCCTGGGACGCCGTCAACATGAAGGTGACGAATGCTCCCGATGCGAACCAGTACATCACCCGGGAATACCGCAAGGGCTGGGAAGTCTGATGTCGTGACGGACGGACTTCTGTCCGATTGCTTTTCAACCGGCCGTGGAACGCGTTTCCACGGCCGTTTTTTTTCGTCCAGCGTTTAAAGCCCGGCGTCGGCGACGCCGGGACCGTTCTGGCGAGCTCTGTTCCTCACGACCAGCGCTGCAGGACCATCACACACAACCCAAACAGTCCGGCAGCGAGGACTGTGACGGTGTTTTGCACCCATTCAGCGATCGGAAAATTGTGGCGTTTCAATTGGCGTGCGGCCGAGTCCCGAAGCTGGTCATTAATCCAGCTCAACAGGGCAATCGAAATTTCTTCAGACGGGGTTGCGCTCGGTTGCATGGCGGCTCTTTCAGCAGGCGGGGGCTGATGACAGGGAACGGGTTTCCGGCCCAGCGTCCGGACTTCGCAGCGCGAAGCCAGCGGGCGGAAATCCGTGTGTGGTCCACTGAGGACGGCAGCGGTCGGCGAGACGGTTCGATCCATCGGCAATGTCTGGTTTATCGTCTTGGGCTCCGTCGAGTCCGTCGGCAGATTCTTGGAATTCCGATCAACTTCGCGAAGGCAGGCGGGTTGCGGCCGTTCTGCCGATCTTGTGAAACGGACGATTCGTGACGGTTCTGACGACCTAGTTCCATATCCCAGAAAAAACAGCGTGGAGTCGTCAACGCAAGTCTTTGCGATGCCACGAGCTAAAAAAGCATGTGAGCGCTATTATTTTCTGGGATTCGCAAAATCTCACTTGTGTCGGCTGGTTTTGGTAGAATTGGCGAACCGTGCAAAATTTCAAGAGGAGTCCTGGGCATGTGCGGAACTTGGCGGTCTTGGGGACTGATAACTGTGGGACTGTGCCTGGGGTGTGCCGAGAAATCGCCGCCGCCGATCAGTCCGGTCCCGGCGACGACGGCGGCCGGCCCCGCTGCGGTGACAGCGACGCCCGGCGAAACGCCGTTGATCACCCCCTCCAGCAGCGCCGCGCAAAGTTCCGTGGCGGACGCGCCGTCGGCAAAACCGGCGGAATCCGTCGTCACGACGGAGGAACCGGCCGCGGAGACGAACGCCGAGCCGGAGGCGCCGTTCACCCTCGAAGAGGGTTTCACGCAGTTGACGCTGGATGACTTCGATTTCTTCGCTGCCGAGCCGGACACTTGGTCGGCAAAGGACGATGGCATCCTCTGCACGGGAAAACCCAAGGGCTATCTCTATTCCCGGCTGCCGTATCAGAATTTTATCTGGCGGCTGGAGTACCGCTTTCCGCGTCCGAAATCTCTCCCGGACGAGTCAAAATTCAAAGGCAACACCGGGTTTCTGGTCTACATCAGCGGCGAGCACAAGCTCTGGCCGGTCTGCCTGGAAGTGCAAGGCAAGCACGTGCAGATGGCCGCCATCAAGGAAAACGGCGGCGCGGCTCCCGTCACGGTCCAGGACGGTGAATCGGCCCGTGGGCAGGCTCGTCTGCCCGTCGGACAATGGAATCGCCTGGAGATCATCTCCCGGGAGGGATCGCTGACGGTCAATCTGAACGACATAATGATCAGCAGTTCGGAACCGAATTTTCTGAGCGATGGGAAAATCGGGATTCAAGCGGAAGATCACCCCTTCGCCGTGCGGCGGATGCGCATCCGAACGGAATGATTCCGCGGAGCGCAGGCGAAACTGCCGGCAGTGTCTGGGGTTGAATGGATCACGTGTGCGATGTCACGTCAGGTGAATTCGAGATCTCGTGATGATTCGTGGAATCCGAGTTCGGGGAGTGTCCCGATGAGTCGTGCAGGGCGTTGGTTGACGGTCTTGGCAGTGTTTGTTTCGCTCTGGAGCGGGGCGTCATGGTGCGTCGCTGCCGATAAAAAACCGAACAAGAAACCAAATCCGGGGAAGCCGTCGCAATCGAAAACGGCCGGCATCAAGGACGATTTGAACGACGCCGAACGAGATCTGAAGCAGTCAATGAAATTGCTGGAGCAGTCCCAGAGTGAGTTGAAAACAGCGCAAGCCCAAGTGCAGAAACTGCATGAACGCTTAAGGGACAAACATACCAGTGCTGCCGGACTTCCGGCGGCGTTGGAAGGCGTCGCCGCTGCGAAATCGGCCTGGGAAGCAGCGGCAGTCCCGGTCCGCAACACGCTGAAATCGAACGCCGAGTATCAACAGGCCCAGCGGGAGCTGGAACAGGCGGAACAGCAGGTCGCCTCGCTAAAAAGTTCGTCCGCCCCCCCGGACGAGGAAGCGAAAGGTCGGCTCGCGGCGGCGGCTCAAGACGTGCTGAACGCCAAGACGAAGGAACGACGATTCTTCGACGACGATCCGACCCTGAAGCTGCTGAAAGACCGCTGGAACGCCGCGGAGCAGCGATTGAAATCGGTGCATGACGACCTGGAACGCCGCATCGACGGGGATCGGGAGTATGCGAACGCCCAACAAGACGCTCGTCAGCAGAAGACGGCCGTCGACAAGGCGAAGAACGCGGTCGCCGCCGGGCAACGGAAAGTTGCCCAATTGAAGCAGCGGCTCGCGCAGGAACAGCGTCAACAGCAGATGAAAAAGACGCAGAAGACCGGCATGCGGGTAAAACGGTCGATGCCCGGCCGAAACCGTTTCCGGTTGCGGTAGGCCGCCGAATCGGCCTGCGCGAATTCCCGGCTGAAGTTTTCCAGCCATGGGAAAGGACAGGGGCCTTGTTGGCACGCGCAGACTGAAAGCGCGTCGTCGATTGAAGCAAGCACGGCCGTCGAGCCTTGCGGCGTGCAAGTTACAGTTCGGCCAGTTCCAGCGGTCGCGGTGCCGGGGACTCATCAGCCCCGACCGATTCCGGCGGGGCGGGGACCACGGCTTTGGGGCGATCTCCGCTCAGTGACTGCAAGACATAGTCTTGGAATGTGAAGATCCGCTCTTCGCGGGCGGAGATTAAGCCGCTGCTGTGCGGCCGATCCGGGGCGGCCGTTCCTCGGTGGACTGACGGATAAATGGCGGCGTCTTCGGACTGCACCTGGGCTGCGAACGCGGCGCCGACGCGCATCAGCACACGATGCACCAGGAACGGCCACAGCCGGCCTTTTGGGCCGGAATCGTGCATGTTGTACCAGACGGCCCGGCACGATTCGGGGCCGGTCGGGTAGATCATTTGCACATAGTGCCAAGGCCCCGCGCCGCCCAGGATCACGTTCGGGTAGCGCAGGATGTGTTCCCAGCAATAGTCCGGTTCTCGTCCCGACGCCCAGGCAGCGATGCGTTCCAGGGCCGACCCGATACGAACGTCCGTCGAGTCATGTTTGTAATAGTCGTAACCCGGATGGAATTCGTGAACGCAGCGTTCCGGATCGGGGTATCCGCCAAACGAGCGCGGATGCACGCAGGCCAGGTGGTACGACTCCAGGACGTTTTCGACCGCGATCTTCCAGTTGCAAGCGAGGTCGAGTTCCCGGCGCTGCGTCAGCCGATGCTGCGGCGAGAAATACTTCCGGCACCAGTCCATCAACTGCGGCCCCAGGAATTCGGCCAACGGATCAGGCTGCTCGTTCAGCGAAACAAAGATGAGCTGACCGACCGTCTCGGTGCGGAATTCTCGCAGTCCGAGTTCCCCCTTCTTCAATGGGCGGAAATGCTGGGCGTCGGGAATTTTGCAGGTGTTGCCCGATTCGTCGTATTCCCAGCCGTGATACTGGCATTTCATTCGTTCGGCGAACCGGCCGTGGCACTTGTCGGTCAGCGTGCAGAACCGGTGCGTGCAGACATTGAGAAACGTCTGGTAACCGTGGCTGGTCCGCCAGCAGATCACCGGGCGGCCAAACAGGTCGCCGGTGAAATAATCGCCCAGATCCGGGGCGTCGGTCATCGCACCCAGGCAATGCCAGCCGGGCAGGAACATCCGGTCGAGTTCCTGCTGGTAGACCTCCGGCGAGGTGTAATGCGCCGGCGTCAATCGCTGCGGCAAGTGGTGCGTGCTATGAAACATGGCGCCATCACAGAGAAGTTCCCAGGGTCATGAAACACGGTTCCGCTGCACTTCATACCATTTCCCAGAAAAACAGCGCGGAGTCGTCATCGCAAGTTTTGGCGATGCAACGAGCTAAAAAATCTTAAGATCGCTGTTATTTTCCGGGATTCGTATCAAAAGGTTCTCGTCGTTGTCGTCCGTGAAACTTGAAGCTGGTGCTCAAAGACGGTCCGCACCGCGGGGAACGCCTAGTTTCACTTTAGACAGACGGCGCAGCCCCAGGCCAGAGGAACCGCGAATTCCGAAGCGCACATTCCCAGACTGCCCGAACGGCCCCTTACAATCGGACCGGCATCGGCGCAGACCAGCCGGCCACAGGGAGACATTCCAGAATTAGTGAGTCCAATGTCTCCGGCACATAGATATTCGCCAGATGAAACCCCGCCTGGTGCGCCAACCGGGAGAATTCCTCCAAGGTTCGCGATTTCCCCCAGGTGGCGGCGAATTGCGTCACGTCCCAGATCGACCGGATCGACGGCGTCGGCAGCAGGTCATGATCGACGGAGCCTTCCACGATCAGCAATTTGCCATGCGACGGCACGGCCTCGCGAATCGTTCGAAGAATCTTCAAAGCGTGCTCGTCGTCCCAGTCATGCAGCACGTGCTTGATCGTGTAAAGGTCGGCCCCGGCCGGAACAGCCTCAAAGAAGTTGCCGCATTCGTGCGCGGCCCGTTCCGAAACGCCGTGCTGGGCGAACATCTCCGCGGCGGCGCGCCGGGTGGTCTCGCGGTCGTACACTTTCCCTTGCAGATGCGGGGCGGCTTTAAGCAGGGCGCTCAAGAACGAGCCTCGCCCGCCGCCGACGTCGATCACCGTGCGGATTTTCGAAAAATCATAGGCGGCCGCGACGCGATCGACGACGAGTTCCGTCCAGCGGCCGCACGCCTTGTCGTGCAATTCGGTGGCGTTCGGGATGTCGGCCATCACTTCCCAGCACGTCTTGCCATACGCCGTCTTGGTCAGCGATTCCCCCTGTACGACGGCATCGGCCATCTGCGGCAGCACGGGGACCAGCAACTTGTCGAAGAGTTCGGTCCACGACGAGACGGGGTTCGGCGAATCGCTGAGAAACTGTTTGCCGACCGGACTGAGCACGAACTGGCCGTCTTTCTGACGCTGCAACAGGCCGATCACCGCGGCCGTTCTCAAGATCCGCAGCAAGGCGCCGTGATCGGCGCCGGTGGCGATCGCCAGGTCGGCGGCGCTCATGGGGCCGTTTTGCAGACGATCGAACACGCGCAGCCGCGTCAGCGTCGCAGCGATGGAAAAGACGATCGGAAGTTCCGAAATCCAGAAGGCGACGCCGGCCGCATTCAGTTGGAGGAAGCGGCGATAGATGCGTCCCTGCAGCCAGCCCAAAGGCCTGGTGAGCCAGCGCGTCAGCCGCTGCTTCAACGACCAGCGGATCTGGTAGCCCGGCACGCGACCGGGCGAGACGTCCAACTCCGAGCCGTGATCCAGAACGGCAAGTTGCTCATCGATATGGGCGATCATCCGAACCTCTTCCCCGCAAAGGAAATCCAGCCAACTCGATGACTGGGCCATGGAGCACATCGCAAGGGATGCGCTCGATGCAAATGGGTGTCTGGTGAATCTAACCCATGAGCGGAGACGCTGCGGAGCGACTGCGGAGAATCCCGCAATTCCGATGGCAAGTCACGTCGTTCTCGACACATGCGCGGCTTGTAGCGTGATGCGATTTCGCGACAGCGCGGAGCAATCGAGAGAATTGGCAGGGCGAAGGATGGTGGGGTGGGCGATGGAAAGGCCGTCGAACCGGCTTGTTTTCCGCATACAGCGCCTCACGCCGAGTTCGCATGGAGTGCGTCAAAAACATTAGCCTAGGCACGGCGGCGCCTGGGCTCAGTACATCTCCCCGCAAATGGGGGAACGAAATGCCTGCCGTCTTAGCCCCCGGCGAGTCGCCGGGGGCGTTCGATGAGTCGCGCTGATTGACGTGGATGCCACGAGGCCCCCGGCCATTGGCCGGGGGCTAAGACGAATCGTTCCCGTATTGTTGGGGCGTCGTCCAAAGCAAAGTTCACGCGAGGGGATTCAGCAGGCCGGCGTTACGCCGTCGGTTGTTGTCGGCGGCGCCAGGCGCCCACGGCCATGCCAATCGCTCCCAGGCCGGCCAGCGTCAGGCTGCCGGGTTCGGGGACGGAAACGGGCGGCGCGGCTTCCGCCAATTGGAACCCGGACCAATTGCCTTCGGTACCAGGGTTTACCCCCATGATCCCTGCAATGCTCCCCGAGCCCCCGGCAATCACAGTGCTGTAATAGGCTGTACCCGAATTTCCGCTGACAACTTGGCCCACAAATCCTCCTGCCCCGGTTGTATCGACAGAAATAGTCCAGGCAGCATTGTTTCTATCCGAACCATACACGAAGAACGCATAGGTCGCTCCTGGTGTCAGACCGGTGATCTCCCAGTTAAGGCTGTTCGCTGGGTTATAACCGCCGTTCACGAAGATGTAATCGCGAAGGAGTGCATCGGAAGATGACGTGCTGAATCCTCGAACCGGGCCGGTGAAAGCTAGACCAACCGACGTGGCGCTGCCTGTATTATCAACCAGCCCCGAAAAGGAGGGATTAATAGCTGACGGTCCGGCGTTACCAGGAACAATAACCTGATTCCAGATATTGGCCGAAGAAAATATGGAATCGCTTGCGGCCGCGACAGAATCGGACCCGGTAAACAATGGACTTCCGGAAATTCCAAAATCGACGCTAACCAACAGGCCGGCTTGTGCCGCGGGGACGGCAAGCCCCAGCACGGCGAAGAAGAGTGTCAGTCGGAGAGAAACCCGCATGATGGCCCTTTCGTGAACCAAGTTGCCATTTCTGTTCGGAGGGTGAACAAAAACCCTCATGACTCAGTCCCAGGATAACAGTTTGGCAAGGGGGGGGGGCAATGGGGTGGACGAGGGTTTTTTGGGGTTTTTCCGCGCAGGGAAAATGGTCCCGGCGACGCCTTCGCCGGACTTTGGGGTTCACGCCGGGGGGAAAGAAGAACCCGGCGCTCTCACTCCGCCAGCACGGGGAGGGACTTGCTGAGGTCGACATCCGGGATGAGGGACGGATGTTTGTACTGCTCGGCGGTGCCGCGCGCGGCGGAGAGCCGTTTCAAGTCCCATTCGCGCCAATAGCCGTCCGGCAGCCGATGAATGCGGACGGGGCCGAGCCGCCGCGACTCGCGCTTGGTCGCGTATTCGATGTTGGCGGACATCAAGTGGCGTTCGATGGCGTCGGCTAATCGCAAGCGGAATTCCGGTGATGCAACATCGGAGGCTTCGACGAAGAGTCCATAATACGGTTCGTCGTCCTGCCAGACGGGTGCCAAGGTGTAGGCCGTCAATCGATGCGACAACTCGGCGAGCGCGGCGGACACCGAAGAGGCGACCTGGAATTCGGTCAGCTTTTCGCCCGTCAGGTTCGAGATGCCCGACCCCTTGTTGAGGAACATCAGCATCGGCGTCTGTTCATGCCGGCCGACGCAGCGGACGACGTCGAAAATGTTGTAACGGTACAGCCCGCTGCTCGTTGTGAGCAGAATGTAATAGTCGCGGCCTTCCAGCAGTTCGTGCGCTTCCAGCACCGTCGGCTGCGGCGAGTCCATCTCCTCGACCGGAACGAACTCATAGAAATTGCTGGTGATCTCCAGGATACCGTTCGGCGTGTTGTCGTCTTTGGTGACCGTCATCCGCGCTTCGCTGGCGATCAGGCCGATATCGCGCGGGACGGCGTTCCCGAAATATTCGGGAAAGCTCCGCAGATAGGCCCCCATGCTGCCCCCCATCCAGCAGCCGATGAGTTCCAGCATCGGCCATACGTCTTTGGGGCGCAGTCCGCCGGTGCGTTCGGCGATGGCAGAGAGTTCCCGGCCGCGCACCGGATTCGGCTTGATTTGCCGTGCGATGCGTTTTTTGACGGCGTCTGGCAGAAGATACTCCGCACTGAGTGTTCCATTATGGACGTCGCGGATGAGCGCCTCGGCATTGCGTTCCCCAAAGCGGGCCAGGTTTAAGTGCGTGCTGGGATTTGGCGAAACCCACATGCCGATCTGGCGTTGCATGCCGAGTCGCCAGGCAAGGTAATACTTCGTGTCGACGTCGTGAATCTTGGCGCTTTCCGGCGGCAGGACGTAGCTGTCGCGGACCAGCCAGTGCTGCATCCGGGCCGTGAGTCCGCTGATGCTGCCGCACGGGACCCCGGCCGGCGTGCGGAATTCGTCGTCATCACTGACGAACGTCAGTTTGCCGAGGCGAAACAGCTTGGGATGCGTGATGAAGACATTGAGTCCCCAGGCCGTCCAGACGCGGCGGTGATCGCGGAGAAAGTTTTCGGTGATGGGGATGAATTTGCGGGAACTGGTCGTGCCGCTGGTTAGGGCGAACATCAGCACTTTCTGGCGATGAAACATCGCCTCGCAGTCGCCGTTCTTGACGCGTTCGATGTACGGCTCGAAATATTCGTACCGCGTGATCGGGATCTGCTTGCGGAAATCGGCGACGGTGCGGATGTTGGCGAAGTGATGGTCGCGGCCGAACGCCGTGGCTTGTTCGCGGCGCAGCATGTCGAGCAGAAACTGCCGCTGCACGCCGGTCGGATTTTTCGTCGCCTCGGCAAAGGCGACCAGATCTCGGGCAGCCGTCCGTTCCAGCACGGCTTGAAACATAGACGAGAACAAGCCCATGGGCGCGGAATCCGTTGTACTTCAATACTTGAAGTCCCTTCTCCCCCGCAGCGGAAGAGAGGGGACAAGCAAGAAATGCGTTTGCTCGCCGTCGCAAATTACGCCGGCACGGCGGCGCCGGCGTCCACCAGGAGGGTCTGCCCCTGGATCAGATCGCTCAACGGGCTGGCGAGGAACAGCACGGAGTTGGCCACGTCGCTCGCTTCCAGCATCCGGCCGCCCATGAGAACGTGCGCCACCTTCTGGGCGAACAAGCGGTCAAATCCGGGAGCCTGCCGCGTCGAATCGGTCTCCACCAGGCCAGCCTGGACGATGTTGAAGTTGATGCCCTCGGAGCCGAGTTCATACGCCAGATGCCGGATAGTGCTTTCCATCGCCGCTTTGGACGCCCCCATCAGGCCGTAATTCGGCAGGGCGAATTGCGCCCCGTGGCTGGAGATGCCGATCACTTTCCCCTGGCCTTCCGACTTCGCGAGCAGCGGCCGCGCAGCCTGCACCAGCGTGATCAGCGCCCGGACATTCGTGTTCATCACCGATTCAAAATGCCGGGGCGTCGTATTGAGAATGGACCGATAGTCGCTGATCGCGGCGTTGCTGACCAGGATGTCGAGCCGGCCAAACGTCTCGCTCACGAACTCGATCATCGATTCGACATCGTCTGGTTCGCCGACGTCGGCCTGCACGACGGCAACGCGGCGCCCCATCTCGGCGATCACTTCCGCCGTCTGATCCGCTGCCGCGCGCGACGCCACGAAATTCAGCACGATGTCGGCCCCGGCTTCCGCCAGCCGCAAGGCGATCGCCCGGCCGATGCCCCTGGAGGCGCCGGTCACCAGGGCGACTTTTCCGGTTAGATCGATCATCGTCCGTCTCCTGATCCTATCAGTGGCGCAGACATTTCTGTCTGAGCATCGATGCTGCTTTACGATTTTCGCCGTGAGGCCGCTCGCCCCCTCACCCTAACCCTCTCCCCCGCCGCGGGGGCGAGGGGACAAAACAGCGGAGAACCCGTCCTTTTTACAGCGACACCGCGGCTTTTCCGTCCCAATGGGATGAATCGCCTTCCCTGCCTGTCACAATGCCCCGGTAGCTTTTCGCCGTGAGGATCACGCCGCCGTCGGCTCCGAACAGCGTGAAATCGTACGTGGTGTGCCGGGCGTCATGGCCGCGGTACTTCAGCCGCAGCACACACTGTTCTTTCGGCTTGGGAAGCCGGACCAACTTGAATTCTTCGCAGCCGTATGGCACTTCCACCCGTTTTTCGAGTTGGATAAACATATCCACCCCGCACGCCACCAGGCACGAATCGAGCACAGCGGGCGGCAGAAACCACCGGTCGCCCCGCCGTTCACCGGCCAGATTGTTGATCGGATACCCCGACAACACGGCCCAGCCGCCGTCCCTGTGCAGGAAGAGCTGCTTGAGCGCCCGGAACATCGGGCCATGGAACAACTGGCCGTCGTCCGGGTACATCATCGGATTGTAAGGGAACGGCGGCTGACCCGGCGCCGGGATCGTCGCCGTGGCCGGCTGGTCGGTCATTTCAATCAATGCCGACTGGTAGACCGTCGCGAAATTCTCTCCGCCCACCAGTTGGCAGCGGGCTTGGCCGTTTTCCAGACAGACCTGGACACGCGCTGCTTGCGGCGCGTCGGTCCGGAATTTCATCCCGGTCTTGATGACGAATTCCCGGACCGCACCCAGGCATTTCCCCGGCAAGGCCAGCGATGCGGCTTCGATCATCGACTCCATGCCGATCACCGCCGGCAGAATCGGCCGGCCCGTCATTTTGTGTTGCAGCAGGAACAGGTCTTTCGTCGGATCAAACTGCAGGTCGGCCGACAGTTCGGTCGCAGTCACCCAAAGGGCCTGATCGATCAGCGGCAAAGCCGCCAGATCGTCCGCCGACACGGTGCGTGGTGACGAGGGAATCTGAGGCGCAAAGGGCCGTTCCGTTAGATTCGCCGCCACCGGCGACGGAGCGCCTGCCGGGATCTCGGCTTTACCGCTCGTCCCCGATTTCACTTCGACCATCCGGAAGCCGTCCACCTGGATCACCACGTGGCCGTTGGCGTCGACCATCACAAAGTCGGCCGGAACCACGGGGCCGGACGTGGCGCGGAGCCACACGCGGAACATCAGCGGTTCACCGTCCTTGAGCGGCCTGGAAATGCGAATCCGGTCAAATCCCTGCGGCAACCGGGCCGACCGGTACAGCGTCCACAGCATCAAGTCGCAGCCCAGGAGGCCGGCGTCAATCGTTGCCGAAGGCAACAGCCACCCATCGGCATTCCGGTCGCCGGCGATGTCCGAAACCAGAGGCACGTTGATCTTGCCCCACATCCCGCCGTCGACCAGTGCATATTCCTTCAACCCGCGGAACGGATAGCCGTGATACACGCGGCCATCTTCCGGGAATTTCATCGTCTGCCAGTCGTCGGCGTATTTGTGCGCGGTCCACGTCGTCGGGATCGGGCCGAGATTCGGATGCGGCAGCGGCGAATAGTTGTCCGACAATTCGATGGTCGCATCCATCTGCAACCGGTGCGGCTCAACCAGCCGGCCGTTACGATCACAAAAGTCGGCCCGCAATTCGCAGCGGACGCCGTCCTCTGTTTGCGTCGCGCGCACTTGCGCCGTCTGCGACCGCAGCGTGTGGAATCGGAATCCCTGGTGGACGGTCATATTCTTCAGACCGACGATCTTCTTGCCGCCCGCGGTGAGGATGTTCGCCGCTTCGGCCATCGTTTCCATGCCGCCGACCGCCGGGAGAATCGGCACGCCCTGATGCCGGTGTTCCAGCAGGAACGGTTCGACGACAGGGTTGAACCGGGCCAGCGCCGTGAGCTGCTGGTTCGCTTGCAGGTCGTGAATCCCGTCGATCAGCGCCGCCGAGCGAATGGCCGTTTCCCTGAGTCGATAGGCATCGGCTTCCGCCGCCGTCCCCATCGTGCCGTCGAGGTCGAGCATGTCGGGCTTGTCGATGCAGAGGATTTCGCCTTCGAGCATCATCGTCGAAAGTTCATCGATCACATGGGCGACGCCTTCCATCGGCGGCATGAAGGCCAGGCCGCTGGATTGCAGCGCGATCTTGCTCTCAGGCCGGGACGCCATGCCGACGTCGGACCACGGCGGCCAATGGAAACCGACGGCGGCGACGTCCGGCCGGTTGGCCCGGACGCAGTCGCAGATTTTGCAGAGCAGGTCGGAGGCCATGGAGTAATCGGTTTGTCCCAGTCCGCCGAACCGGCCGCTGGTCGAGCCGAAGCCGATGAACCAGCCGAGCTGATCGAACTTCGTGAGTTCGAGGAGCATCATCGCGGCGTCGACTTTGACGCCCAATGTCGCCAGGACATTCTCGCGTTTTTTCTTCTCGAACTTGCAGGCGGCTTCGACTCCCGCCCCGTGGATGATGCCGTGAATGCCGCCGTCCGCCTTGCGAATGCGGTCCAGCGTTTCCGTCAGTGAAGCCCGATCGGAAACATCGCAGGCATGGTAGACGGCTTCGACGCCGTCCGCCCGAAAGGCCTGCAATGTCCGATCGATTTCGATGGCACGTTCGATGTCCTTCCAGGCCTGGGCCGGATTTTTTCCGGCGGCGCGGGCCTGTTCAGAGATCGTCCGCTTGAGCGACTTCAAACCTTCCTCGGTCAGATTCCGCCAGGTCGGGTCGATGCTCGGCAACGACGTGGACCCGAGCAGGTGCATCGAGAGTCCGAACCGTTTGCCAAGTTCTCTGGCGACGACCGCCGTGACGCCGCGCGCCCCGCCGGTGACGATCCACGTGCCGTGCGGAATCTTCGACGCTGGACGCTGCGTGGAGGCCGTCTGCGGGATCGCTTTCGGCAACAGCCGCTCGCCGCGGAGATAACCGACTTCCGTTTGCGGCGTGGCGGCGGCAAGTTCTTTGAGAACGCAAGCCGCCAATTGTGCCGGCGATTCTTCCGCCGGGGCGTCGATCACTTTGACGGTCAGTCCGGAGAATTCGCGGCGAATCCCCTTGAAGAGCCCGGCCAGTCCGCCTCCTTCGACGCCGGCAATGCGGCCGCTGAACCCGAAGTCGCCGCCCAGCGCCGTCAGGCCGACCAGCGTCGCCTGCTTCGTCAAGCCGGCTTCCTGCACGAGTTGCACCCAGCGCTGGCAGACGAAGTACGGGACCTGCATCCCGCGAACCGCCCGGCCGGACCATTCCGTTTCGGTCACGTTGGCCGCATCTTCACGGGCCGTCGTCAGGAACAGATGCGGCGCCGGCGCGATGGCCCACAGCCGGTTGAGTTCAGCCAGCGTCGCGTCGATGTCGGCGCCGATCGGCAGTTGATGCACCGTGGCTCCGGCCGCTTGCAGACGGGCCTTCATTGCCTCGCCCACTTTGCTCTCGCCGAGAATCAACACCGACCCATGGAGCGTCGGCATCTCCGGCGAACCGGCCGGCAGCGCAACTGCCGAGACCCGCATCACGTGCCGCTGGACGGCATATTGGTTCTCCGCCGGCAGGCCTTCCCGGAGCGACGCACTGTTCAGCACGATTCGTTCGGGAGCGAGTTCGCCCGACTGATCCGCCGTCGCAATTTGCTGGAACAGTTCCCGGACATTGAACCGGAAGAATTCATCCTGGCGGACACCGGCACGCGGGCCGGGGGTGACCCACAACTCGCCGGTCGCGGGCAGCATCACCACGCTGATCTGGTTGTCGACACGGCGGACCGTGTTCATCGTGGCATGGGTCGTCTGGCGGCCGCGGCCCAGATCGAACTGGTCCCGAAGCGCCTTCTGAGACCGTTCCAGCGTCCAGCGGCCGTCTGCCTGCTCGCCCAGCAATTGATGCAGCCGGGCCAGCCGATGCCGGGAATGTTCCGGAACATCTGCCACTGGCGGCTGCAGCAGGCAATGATTAGTCGTCAAGACGAACGGCGGGTTTTCCTGGACGGCGAGGTTTTTCCCGTCGTATTCCAGGTAGCACAGCCGGTCGGTCGGATAGTGGCTGATGCACAGGCTCCAGGCGCCGACGCGGTCGAGATGACGCACGATTTCAATGGCGTCTTCGATGGTCGAAGCCCGTTCCAGAATGCGCTTCACGATCACCGGGTGGACTTTGCCCGTCGTCGAACCGGCTCGGCGCGGACGATCCAGCAGCAGCGTGCTGCTGACGGCGATGCCCATCGCATTCATGCCGTTCAATCCGCCCGCCTGGCCCGACACGCTGAACGTGACGTGCGGAATCCGGCCGCGAGGAACGCGCACCTGCACCACGCGAGACAAACAGTCCGGCAGCGTCAACGACAACGGCGAGTCCTCATTCACGGCATGAACCAGACCGATGTCCGAGTTCCTGCGCGCCGTCACGGCAAACTGCGTGCAGCCGGGAACATAGTCGGGATACATGCCCAGGTTATGGGCGATCACCGCGGGGAGCGGCAGTCCGGCGCCATCGGCGATGCCATGGATTTCTTCCAGATCGTCATCGCAGAAATACAACGTCGGCTTAGCGAGCGCTTCCTCCAGTTCGGGGATGTTCTGCAGCCGCGGACCGAGCATGGACGCATACCGCTCCATGATTGTCCGAATCTGCACCGCCTGGTCGGCCCCATGCTGCTTGCCGATTTCATAAGCCGTTCCCGCGCCTTGCACCAGATTGAAACCGTCCGGCCAGTTGGGATCGGCTGCCAGGTCAAGAGTTGAATTCGCCACGGCCACTGCGGTGACGGTCTGGGTGCTCGGGCTGAGGGCTGAGGGCTGAGGGCTGAGGGCCGGAGTGCTGGCGACGATTGCCTCGGCTGGCTCTTGTTTCTTGTCTCCTGTCTCTTGATTTTCC
>CAYMAO010000008.1:66655-141322 GCA_964388415.1 uncultured Planctomycetaceae bacterium
GAAGTTGATCATGAACGAGGTGACTTCGTCACGGTCGAGAGTCGAGGGTTGAGGGTTGAGGGCCGGAGTGCCGGCGACGGCGACGATTGCCTCGGCTGGCTCTTGTTTCTTGTCTCCTGTCTCTTGATTTTCCGACGCACCGCTGCTGACGACGAACTCCAGGATGCTGCGGATCGTGCGGAAGTCGTCGAGCGACAGGTTCTGCAATTGCCCGGCGAGATGTTTCATCTCGTAGTTCTCGGCCAGTTCGCCGATGAGCTGCGCCTTCTTGATGCTGTCGATCCCCAAATCGGCTTCCAAATCGGCGTCGAGTTCCACCATGTCGGCCGGATAGCCCGTCTGGTCCACGACGAAGTTGATCATGAACGAGGTGACTTCGTCACGGTCGAGAGTCGAGGGTTGAGGGCTGAGAGCCGGAGTGCCGGCGACGGCGACAGGCAGAGTTTCTTCGAACTTTGTTCCTCGCGTCTCGCTCACGGCCGTTGCCGCGTGACGGCCCGCCTGTTTTTCGCGGCGTCGGGCTGTCGCGTCGAAGAAGACGATCCGCGAATTATTCACGGCGGATTTCTGTGTGGCTGGAGGCATAGAGGATCTCGGCGCGGCACCGGACAACGCCACGCCCGCGGTTTCAAGCATTGTCTTCACGCGGCTGATGGCTAGAGCGCCGGGTTGCTTCGGCTGATCAGACGCGATGGCCGCGACCGGTTGATCTGCGAGAATCCGGTGATTGAGCCGAGTCAGAACCTGCTGCGGACCGACTTCGATGAGCAATGACACTCCGTCAGCGGCAAGCTTCCGCACCAGGTCGACATAGCGAACCGGCGTTGTCAGTTGGTCGACCAGATTGCGGCGGGCCGCGTCGCCGCTGGTGACGTAAGCATTCGTCACGCTGCTGAGGAATTTCACCTGGGGCGATTGGAACGTGATGTCAGCCAGCGCCGCGGCGAAGGGCGCCTGGGCGGCTTTCAGCAGCGGCGTGTGATACGGCCGCGGGACGGCGAGGAGCTTGCAACCGAATCCTTCCGCTTCCAACAGGCGTTTCACGCCGGCCACGGCGTCCGTCGTGCCGCCGATCACGGTTTGATCGGGTGCGTTGTGGCTGGCCAGGTAGGCCGCGCCGCGAATCTGCATCAGGAATTGTTCGGTCACATCAAGCGGCGCCGTGGTGGACAGCAACGCTCCGCGCGTGCTGTCATCGCGTTCCACCGAGGCCGTCCGGACGCGCGTCAAACGGACGGCGTCTTCCAGGCTGAGTGCGCCCGATGCCACCAGTGCGGGAATTTCGCCATAGCTGTGGCCCGTGATGACGTCCGGACGAATGCCCATGGTCGTCAGGACGTGGTGCATCACGGTATCGGCAAGCAGCATCGCAAGCTGCGTTGTCCAGACGTCGCCGCCGAGTTGTGAGGCGTTTTGCCAGCAGATGTCCTCGAACCGCCCGTAGCCGAGGCGACCGAGCACGTCGTTGATTTCGCGGACTTTCTCGGCGGCGGCGGGCACTTCGGCGACCAATTCCTTCAACATACCGGCGTACTGCGAGCCCTGGCCGGGGAACAGAAACGCGATCCTGGGCGGCCGATGGTTGACCTCCTGCAGAAAGATGCCCTGCGGTTCCAAAGTGAGCTGCGCACCCGGTTTCTGGACCAGTTCGGCCGTCAAGCGCAGCTTCTTGGCGAGCGAGGCGGCATCCTCAGCGAGCACCGCCAGGCGAATCTGATCCTGGCCGTTGAAATGATCGCAGCCGCCGGTCTGAAACAGCAGGTCTGGATTCACGGTGACGCGAGTCAATTCCTGGAGCAGCGAGGCCCGCGTCGGCGCGCCGAGCCGGATCGTGCGGTAAGACGAAGCCGGCCGTGCCGTTGGCTTCAGCGGCTTCGGCGCCGCGGGCAGGTTTTCGCCCCCTTCCAGCAACAGGTGATAGCACAGCCCGGTGGAAGTGGCGTTCATCACGTCGACCACTGTTTTTCCACCCGGCAGAGTGGCGTGCAGCTTCCGGGATTCGTCGGCGACGCGGAGCACGTCGGCATGTTGAGTGATCGCGGAAACGGGCTGAGTCATGCCGGGGTTTTTCGGCACCTGCCCGCGTTCCATTTCCAACGTGGCCTTCAAGACCGAGGCCATTCCCGAAGCGCCGAGCGCATGACCGATCTGGCCCGACACGGATGTCATCACCAGCGGTTCTTCACGCTGTTCCGACTGGAAGACTTCTGCCGCGGCTTCCGCATCGGCCGTGTCCGCTTCGGAATACGCAAAGCGGGCGGATTCGAGCACCGTCACCTGCGCGGGATCAACGCCGCTCGCCTGCAAGGCCCGCCCGGCGGCGGTGCGGAAATTCTCGCCATACTCGCCGCAATTGGCGGCGGCGGCGATGCCCCGAATCACGCCGAAGATCCGGTCGCCATCCCGTCGGGCGTCTTCGAGGCGCTTGAGCAGCACGACGCCGACGCCTTCCGCCGGAACCATGGTGCCGCCGTCCTGGTCATAAACGGGCTTCGTCTCGCCGTTCGCGAGCATCCCCTTCAGTTCGTAGATTTCGTAGACGTTGAGGTCCATGTTGCGCTGACCGGCAGCGCACAGGACGAAATCGGCCGCGCCGTCCAGCAGCAGGCCGACGCCCGCGTTGATGGCCGCCATCGACGACGTGTCGCCGCCGTCCATCGCCAACGCGCCGCCCATCATGTCGAATGTTTTCGTCAGGCGAGACGCCAGCGTGCTGGCCGTAAAACTCCCGGTCTCGTCCAACAAAGCCGGCATGTGCTTGAGCAACGCGGTCTGGTAGCCCTCGGCGATGGCTTCGATCTGTTGCTCGGGAACGCCGCGTTTGCGGAGTTCGTCCCGAAGCTGCATCTGAAATTCGGGGATGCGCAGGCCCATCTGCAACTGGCAGGCGAAGTCTCCGCCGAATGCCGAACCGACGACCACCGCGGCCCGGGTGCGGTCGAACGGCTTCTGATCGTAGCCGGATTCCCGCAGCGCCTGGTCCGCGGCGTCCAGCAGCATGAACTGCAAGGGATTGGCGTTGTTGATCTGCTTCGGTGCGACTTTGTGCTTCTTCCAATCGTAGACGAAGTCGTTGACATACCCGCCCCTGGCCGTGCGGAACCGCCAGGGAGCTTCGCCGGACGGCGCGTGGTAAAATTCCTTGTTCCAGCGGTTCAACGGAGTTTCAGACTGAGGATCGCGGCCCGAAACCAGCAAGTCCCAGTAGGCGTCCATCGTCAAGGCGCCAGGGAAAATCGCTGCCCGGCCGACGATCGCCACGGAACGCTCGTCCCGTTCTTTCGCCGTCAGCGCCCTGTTCGAGCCGACCTGCGACGGCACCGCGCACTGCGACTTCAGCGCGGGCGTCGGGGCGTCGTCCATCACGACATGCACGTTCAAGCCCCCGATGCCGAACGCGTTCACCGCAGCCCGCCGCGCCTTGCCGGCCGGCGGTTCGGGCCAGTCGCGCGTCTGACGATTCACTTCGAACGGGATGTTTTTCCAGTCGACGTCCGGGTTCGGCGTCTGAAAATTGATCTGGCCCGGCAAGAGCCGGTTCTTCAGGCACAGGACGGTCTTCACCAGGCCGGCGATCCCGGCGGATTCCAGCGTATGGCCGATGTTGGCCTTCACGCTGCCGATCGGCAATTTGCGGTCCTCGGGCAACTTCCCCTTGAGTGCCATCGTCAGCGCGGCTAATTCCGTGGCGTCGCCCACCTGAGTCGACGTCGCATGGCATTCCATGTACTGCAATTCCGCCGGATCGACCTCCGGACCGTAGGCCCGGTTGATGGCGAGAATCTGGCCTTCCTTGCGCGGCGCCCACAGGCTTTTGCCGCGGCCATCCGACGAAATCCCCACGCCGCGAATCACCGCATGAATCTGGTCCTTGTCGGCGAGCGCCTTCGGCAGCGTCTTCAACACGACGGCCGCGTAACCGTCGGAGCTGATCAAGCCGTCGGCATCGGCGTCAAACGGCCGCGAACCGGTCCCGCTGATCGACTTGGCCATCGAGAACAGCACCAGGCCGTACCACTTGCTGTACGATGCGCCGCCGACGATTGCCATATCGATAAAGCCCTGCCTGAGCGCATGACACCCGATCGCCATGGCGATCAGGGACGAGGCACACGCGGCATCGACCGCCAAATACGGCCCTTGCAGCCCAAACGCCTGCGAGATCAACCCCGAGACCTGGGCCGCCGCCAGTTCCGGACCGCCATCGGCGCGCCGCCGAGGTTTTTCCCGATGCACGCGATCCACGATGCCTTTGATCGTCGCCAACTGCACGTCGGCCGGCAGCGCGCGGAAGGTGGCGTCGTCCCTGAGATACTGCGCCACCTCGTCAATGTAGATCGACGCCGCCAGTTCGCCCGACAGGCAACTGCCGCCCGAATGACCGACGTAAACTCCCACGTTGCGCTGCGGGAGGTTGAAAGGATCATAACCTGCGTGCCGGCAAGCCATTGCCGCGACTTCGCACAAGATGAGATGCGCGGAATCGGAGTTGTCGATCATCTCCTGCGACAAAGGGCAAATGTCTTTGTGCAGCGGCCGCTCCGGCACGACGCCGCCAATTTGCGAATACGACCGGCCCACTTTCCCCTGTTCGGGATCGAAATACAGGGTGCGATCCAGCCGCTCAGCAGGCAACTGGGTGATGCCGCTGCGTCCGTCGCGTACCAGCCGCCAGTAATCGTCCAGATTATCGGCGCCGGGCAACCGGCATCCCAACCCGACGACCGCCAGCGGAACATTGTTGAATTGTGGTTGCATCTTCCTGCGCCTTCAGGTCTCTCGTTGATCCATCACGCCCCGGCTGGGGCTGTCACTGCTATTCATGGTGTACTGTTAGACTCTGGACGGAGTCTGACCATAAGTTTGAGCACATCGACTTATCGAAATAAACGCTCTGGGCCTTTTGAGAAAGGAGGGAAGTTTGCGACCCTTGTGATGAACGCAACCCGAGTCGTACCGTCCCGAACGACTGGAGCGGTCGTTTCGCGCGGGGAGACCAAGGGTCAAGTTTCCGTCCATGAACGGAAAGCCGCGTCCCGGAACCTCGAGACGGAAGTCCAATTGCCTTGGCAGGCCAAGGGCGTCAGAACCGTGACAATCGCTGGATTTCCCCAGCAGAGTGTTCTGTGACGGTCAATTTCTCATGCGGGCTCAAGTCAGAGGCCCAGCATCTTTCGAGATCAGTCAAATTCCTGGTCTCGACCCCCAGCCGAAGCGCTCTTCGACGCATTTTCTCCAAACACCCCACACTATTCAACCCGCAAAGGCAGATTGTCGAGGAGAAATCCTCAAATGTGGACAAATGGATCGTTTATTCTGGAGCCGACGAAACTCCCGGAGGAAATACCATCGTCCAGGGCGACCAGACGCCGAATTTTGAGGCGATTGGCTTCCGAGCGGGAATTCCCTGGAAAAACTTGATTCGTCACGTCAAGTCTCATACCCCAGATTCGGCGACAACCAGCGTTCGATTTCCGGCACTGGGACGCCTTTGCGGCGGGCGTAATCGGCAACTTGATCCGAAGTGATCTTGTCGACCGAGAAATACCGCGCCTGCGGGTGGGCGAAGTAGAGGCCGCTGACGGATGCCGCCGGGTGCATCGCATAACTTTCCGTCAATCGGATGCCGACGGCTCGTTCCGCATCCAGCAGGTCGAACAGCTTTCGCTTTTCCGTGTGATCGGGACACGCAGGATATCCATACGCCGGGCGGATGCCGCGGTATTTTTCTTCGATCAGGTCGTCCGTCGAGAGACCTTCGGCTTGCCCGTATCCCCAGTCGATTCGGGCCTGGCGGTGGAGATATTCGGCAAACGCCTCGGCCAACCGGTCGGCCAGGGCTTTCGTCATGATGCTGTGATAATCATCGTGCAACTCGACTTCAAACTTTTTCGCCAGTTCATCGCAGCCGATGCCGGTCGTCACGGCGAACGCGCCGAGGTGATCATGTCTCGCGCTGTCAAACGGGGCAATGTAATCGGCGAGCGAGCGGAAGTCGGCTTGCCCCGGACGCTCCCATTGCTGCCGCAGCATGGGGAGGCGAATGCATTTGGGGCCCGGGCTACGGGGATGGGGGGGAAGAACAAGTAGATCGTCATCCTCCGAATTCGCCGGCCAGAAGCCGTAGACGCCTTTGGCCGTCAATAACTTTTCGGCGACGATGCGATCGAGCAACTTGCGGGCATCGTCGTAGAGTTTTTTCGCTTCCACGCCGACAACCGGGTCGTTGAAAATCTTCGGATATTTGCCTTTCAACTCCCACGTCTGGAAGAAGGGCGACCAGTCAATGTAGGGAACCAGCTTTTCCAAAGGGAAGTCGTCAAGAATCTTCGTGCCGAGGAAACTTGGCGTCGGGATCTCGACCGTCTGCCAGTCGGTTTGAAATCGGTGGGCAAGTGCCTCGGCATACGGGACGAGTTTCCGCGTCGACTGCATCCCGGCGTAGTTGGCCCGGTCGCGATCCTGGGCTGCGCGGTTATTGATGGCGAAGTCCGGCTTCTTTTCCGGGTCGAGCAGGCTTTCCACCGCGGGGACCGACAGCGATGCATCCACCACATGCACGACCGGCTGGTCATATTGCAAGGCAATCTTCACCGCTGTGTGCTTCGCGCTGGTCGTTGCGCCGCCGATCAGCAGCGGCGTCGTCAGCCCTTGCCGCTGCATCTCTTTCGCCACGAACACCATTTCATCCAGCGACGGCGTGATGAGGCCCGACAGGCCGATGATGTCGGCGTTCGCCTGCTTCGCCGTTTCGAGAATCTTGTCGCACGAGACCATCACGCCAAGATCGATGACGTCAAAATTGTTGCACCTCAGCACGACGGCGACGATGTTCTTGCCGATGTCGTGCACATCGCCTTTGACGGTCGCAATGACGATGGTGCCGCGGGAATGGTTTGGCTGAGAGCTGACAGCGGAAAGCGGAAAGCCGGAGTTCACCGACTGGCCTTCCGCTGTTTGCTTTCCGCTTTCCGCGGCTTCAGCCTTCTCCGCCTCCATGAAGGGCTGCAAGTACGCGACGGCTTTTTTCATCACGCGGGCCGATTTCACCACTTGGGGCAAGAACATTTTCCCCTGGCCGAACAAATCGCCGACGACCCTCATGCCGTCCATCAGCGGCCCTTGAATGACGTCCAATGGCCGGCCGTATTTTTGACGCGCCTCTTCCGTGTCGGCGTCGATGAACTCGGTGACACCCTTCAACAGCGCATGTTGGAGGCGGGATTCCACGTCCGAGAAGCGCCAGGCGTCGATCGTGGCCGTGTCCTCGGATTTGACGGCTTTCAGGGACGCGGAATAGTCGATCAGCCGTTCGGTCGCGTCCGGCCGGCGGTTTAGCAGCACATCCTCGACGTAATCCAGCAGTGTCTTGTCGATCTCGTCATACACGGCCAACTGCCCGGCGTTGACGATGCCCATGTCGAGCCCGGCGGAAATGGCGTGATACAGGAACGCCGCGTTCATCGCCTCACGCACGGTTTCGTTGCCGCGGAATGAGAACGAAACATTGCTCACGCCGCCGGATGTTTTCGCATACGGGCAGACGTTTTTCAGTTCTCGGACGGCTTCAATGAACTCGACGGCATAGTTGGCGTGCTCTTCCATCCCGGTGCCAACGGTCAGGATATTCACGTCGAAAATGATGTCTTCCGGCGGGAACCCGGCCTGTTCCGTGAGGAGCTTGTACGCTCTTTGACAGATGGCGACTTTGCGGGCGCAATCCGTCGCCTGACCTTCCTCGTCGAACGCCATCACCACGACGGCGGCGCCGAACTTGCGGATGGTTCGCGCCTGTTCGAGGAATTTGTCCTCGCCTTCTTTCATGCTGATCGAATTGACGACGCCCTTCCCGGCCAGACACTTGAGCCCGGATTCAATCACAGTGAACTTCGAGCTGTCGACCATCACCGGGACTTTGTTGACGTCCGGGTCGTCGGAGATGAGATTGAGAAACCGCGTCATCTCGACTTCACTGACGAGCAGCCCTTCATCCATGTTGACATCGATCATGTTGGCCCCGCTCTCTACCTGCTGCCGGGCGACGGCCAATGCCTCGTCGTAGTTCTGCTCCTTGATCAGCCGGGCGAATTTTTTCGACCCGGTGACGTTCGTGCGTTCGCCGATCATGAGAAAAGGAGTACTGCTTTCTGAGCGGGGGGCGTCAGCCTCCTGATTGGGCGCGGAATCAGGGGGCTGACGCCCCCCGCTCAGGGCGGTCCGCAGTTGCAGCACTTCATTCCCGCTGTACCACGACCAGTGCGGGACGTCCGGGATGCGGCGCGGCGGCAGATCGGAAACAGCGGCGGCAATCTGCTGGATGTACTCCGGCGTCGTGCCGCAGCAGCCGCCGACGATGTTCACCCAGCCGTTGGCCGCGAACTCGCGCAGATTCTTTGCGACATCCGCCGGGGTGGAATCGAACCCGCCCATGCCGTTCGGCATGCCGGCGTTCGGGTAACAACTGATGTACCGCGGCGCGATGTTCGATAACGTCTCGACATAGCTTCGCATTTGCTCGGGACCCAGCGCGCAATTTAAGCCGATGCTCAGCATCGGAAAATGCGACAGCGCGGCCCAGAAGGCTTCGAGAGTCTGCCCGGTCAGCGTGCGGCCGCCGGTGAAGATCGTGCCGGAGACCATCACGGGAACGCGTCGCCCGCCGGCCTCGAACACCTGCTGAATCGCGTACAAACACGCCTTCATGTTGAGCGTGTCGAACGACGTCTCCGGCAACAGCAGATCCACCCCGCCGTCCAAGAGGCCGCGAATTTGTTCCGCGTAAGAGGCCACCATCTGGTCGAACGTCACCGGGCGGAAACCGGGCTTATCGGCGTTGAACGACAGCATCACTTTCGTCGGCCCGATGCTGCCGGCCACGAAGCGCGGCTTCTTCGGCGTCTGCCGTGTGAATTCGTCGGCGACACGCTTCGCCAACCGTGCCGCGGTCGTGTTCAATTCGCGCGTCAGATCGGCGAGTTGAAATTCCTCCAGCGAGATGATGTTCGCATTGAACGAATTCGTCTCGATGATGTCCGCCCCGGCGGCCAGGTATTGCCGATGCACGTCGGCAATCCACTCCGGCTGCGTGATGACCATCACGTCGGCGGCGTTTTTCAGATCGATGGGGTGGTTCGCAAATCGTTTGCCGCGATAGTCGGCTTCCGTCGGTTCGCGGCGATGAATCATCGTCCCCATCGCGCCGTCCAGGATCAGGATGCGCTCGGAGAGGAGTTGTTGGATGGCAACAGAATCGGGAGTGTAGGACATGGAGCTTTCAAGCCGTCAAAGAGTCAAAAACCGCGATCCTAGCAGTGTCGCCGATTTTCCGACACCGGCCAAGAGAAGAAGTTCGGGATTCGTTTGCAACGCCGGCAAGAGCAACCCGAACCTTGCATCGAACTGGTACAGAATGATAACCTTCACTGCGTCGTAACTCGCACAGATGTCGACCGATTCGAATGATCGACATGTTGTCCCTGTTTCGAAAGACTCTCTGGCTTGTTCCCGACGATCCGGTAGGCGCCTGGTGGTGTGATTGCTGCTCTGGAGTCGTTGATGCACCCTGGCACAACCGAGAAACTTTTCCCAATAGCGGTACAGGTTGGCTGTGGTTCTGCGTCAAGTGTGAACGAGCCTTCCTGTTTGCGAGAGGTGCATACATTCGTGGCGCTCTCGAATCATTCGCCACGAAAAGAACTCCGCGCGTTCAGCGATGCATCTGCCAGATGGCGAAATGAAATCTACCGAATTGCTATCCACACCAGAGGATTGGTTAACGGTCGTGAGACCTCTGGCCGAGCAGGTTTCAAAGAATGAGCGATACGTTTACTTCGATAGACACATTTTGCCGGCGAAACACGGTCCCGTGAATTTCACTGGACTTTACCGCTCGCATGATCTCCCCGATTTGCCGCACCTGTCGGATTCCATGATAGAAGAAACGCTGGCCAATCCCGATTACTGGCGAAAAAGCTGACAGCGATGTGAATTCAGACCTCTCTGTGTCAGCGCACTCAACAGGTTTCATCCGAGACCGACTGTCATTTCTCATCACGCCGTTTCTGCTGCCTCGCGAGTTTCTCCGACAGCCGCGAAAAATTGTGCAGGAACTTGTCGATATCCTGCCCTTTGAATGCATAATAGTCGCCAACTTCCTGATGCGGCAGAATCAGGAACCGCTCGGCAGCCATCGCCTCGACCACCTGCTGGGCCACGTCTTCCGGCGTGACGGCGTGATCGCTGAGAAATTGATGCACCGGGTCGGTCAGGTCCAGCATGTCGGTTTTCACGCCCGACGGGCACAGCACCGACACGCGAAGTCCTTGCCGGCGATAATGGATCGACAGCCATTCCGCCAGTGCAATCGTGGCGTGTTTCGTCACGGAATACGCCGCCGAACCGATCTCGGTCAGCAACCCCGCCGCGGACGAGGTCTGCATCAAGTACCCTTCGCCGCGCTCCAACATGCCGGGCATCACGGCCCGCGCGGCATACACGTTGGACATGACGTGAAGGTTCCACATCGTTTGCCAGTCGGCGTCGCTGGTTTCAATGCCCCCTTTGATGGTCGAGCCGGCATTGGAACAAAAGACGCTCACCGGTCCGTACGCTGCTTCCGCCTGCTGGACGACGCGCTGGATGTCGGCTTCGCTCGTCACGTCACAGCCGACACCGAGACCGCCGATCTCTTCCGCGACGTTCTTCGCCGCGGCCTCGTCTCGATCGGCGACGACGATGCCGCGCGGCTTGTCCTGTGCGAACCGGCGGCACATCGCACGGCCAATCCCTCGACCGCCGCCGGTCACGATGATGACGCGATCCGTGAGGTCCATCGACGATTCCAATGCATTGGAGATTTTCGCCGCTTACTTCGTGCGCGGCTCCGACGAGGCCTGATGCAGTTCCAGCGCATCAAGTATCTGCCGGCACGCCTGGGACTTGTTCAACGCGTACAAATGCAGCCCGGGCACGCCCTGGTCGATGAGTTCCCGGCACTGATGGATCGCGTGCTCCACGCCGATCTGGAATTGGGCGTCTTTATCGTGCTGGGCCGCTTCCAGCCGGGCCGATAATTCGGCAGGCATCGCCGCGCCGCATAATGCCGTGATTCGTTTGATCCGCGCAAATTCCGTGATGGGCATGATTCCCGGAATGATGGGCACGCGAATCCCCAACCGCTGGGCCTGGTCACGGAAGCGGAAGAAACAGGCGTTGTCAAAGAAGAGCTGGGTGAAAATGCCGTCGGCGCCGGCATCCACTTTGCGTTTCAGATTCGCCAGGTCGATTGCCGGATCCAAGGCCTGCGGGTGTTTTTCAGGATATCCGCCGACGCCAATGCCCAGGTCGGGAAAATGCTGCCGGATCAACGCCACCAACTCGTTCGCGTAGGATAGGCCGCCGGCTGCGGTGCGAAACTCCGTTTCTCCCGCCGGCGGATCGCCCCGGAGAGCCATGATGTTCTGAATGCCGTTCTCCACGGCGAACCGCAGCCAGTCGAGCAACTCCTCGCGGGAATGGCCGACGCAGGTGAAGTGAGCCGTCGCCGTGAGTTGGAAGTGCGTCTGAATCTCCCGGCACCAATCGACCGTCCGCTTGCTGGTCGACCCGCCGGCCCCATAGGTGCAGGAAACGAACGCCGGGCGATACGGGGCCAATTCGGCGAGGGTCTGCCGGAGCGCTTCGTCACCGTCGGAAGTTTTCGGCGGGAAGATTTCAATCGACAGGCCGAACCGGCCATCACGATAGATGTCTGCGATCCTCATCCGTTCTCTTTCGCTGGCCAGGCAGTTTGTCTGGTTCGTTTCGACGGTCACGGTTGGCAGATTCTCATTGCGGCCGGAGATCGTCGTTCCGCAGTCATGGTCTGCCGGCTACTATAGCAACGGAAAGCCCCCAGCGAAAACTACGGTTCTAACCTGCGAAACCGCGCCCGGCAAAACTGCCGCCGGGACAGCACGCAGGTCAGCATCCCGAGATCACGCGGCCCGGCGGGAATTTTGCGATACGGCCGGTCCCGCCTTCTGAAAGCGGCCAATCACGTTGACTCGGAAATCCTGCAGCCAGGACGAATTGCTGACGATCCGTTCATAGGCCGCGCCGACCAGAAACGTCGGCAACGAAAACTGCAGATAATTGGGCGTCGCTTCGATCAGCCGCGTCTCGCACTGGTCAAAGCCGGCCTCGGTGAATTGCCGGCGAAGATCGCGGCGGCTGTTCATGCGATAGTGCGTCGGAAACGTGTCGTCTTCCTCGCGGCCCCTGAGCCGGTTGTACCACTTGTGAAACCCGAACGGAGTCATCGACGCAATCACCGGGACGTAATGATATTTGTTCGGCGTCAGGCACAGGAACGACCCGCCCGGCTTCAGCACCCGGCCAACCTCGCTCACGAATCGCCGCGGATCATCGATGTGTTCCAGCACGTAAATGGCGAACACCAAGTCAAACGAGGCGTCGGGAAACGGAAGTTCATACGCGCTCCCGACGACGCCCTGGTCCAACAGCGGATTCTGCTCCACGCGCGGGTCCAGATCGACGCCGACGATCCGTTTCACTCGCCCCCGGCAAGAGTAACCGTTCAGTTCGCCCGCCCCGGCACCGATGTCCAGCACCTCTTTGTCCGGGCCGAGTTCCTGCTCCAGCGCCTGCAGGAATACCTGAACCGTATCATAGGCTTCCGGACGGGGATAAAGCCGTTGTTTCCACCAGGCAACTGACAACATCCGGAATACTCCTGAATCAAAGGTCGATTTCTCGCGGCGACTTATAGCGGGGGAGCGACCGTCCCAGCAAGCCGAATCCTGCAGCCGTCCCTGGTTTGCCAGGCTTCCCCGGCGACTCGAAGCCCATCCCTATTGCGGGAAAGGAACAGATTTCCTAATCTGTCACGCTGGATGAACAGACGGTCCCGGCCGAGGAATTGCCCGGCGGCGGACGACAACCACTTTTCAAGTTCAAAAAGGAATTGCGCCGATGGCTACGGCCACACTCGCCAACACGAAAAAACTCCCGTACAAAGTCAAAGATCTCAGCCTCTGGGAACTCGGCCGTAAGGAAATTGAACTCGCCGAGGTCGAAATGCCCGGCCTGATGGCACTCCGCGAAAAACACGCCAAATCGAAGCCTTTGAAGGGGGCCCGTATCGCCGGCTGCCTGCACATGACGGTGCAAACCGCCGTACTGATCGAAACCTTGACCGCCTTGGGCGCTGAGGTCCAGTGGTCAAGCTGCAACATCTTCTCCACGCAGGATACCGCCGCCGCCGCCATCGCCAAGACCGGCGTCCCGGTCTACGCCTGGAAAGGGATGAACAACGAGGAGTTCGACTGGTGTATCGAGCAGACGCTCTACTTCCCGAACGGCGAACCGCTCAACATGATTCTCGACGACGGCGGCGACCTCACCGCCATGGTCCATCAGAAGTTCCCCGAACTCCTCAAGGGGATCAACGGCCTGTCGGAAGAGACCACCACCGGCGTCCATCGCCTCGTCCAGATGTTCGAGCAGGGCAAGCTCGGCGTCCCCGCCATCAACATCAACGATAGCTGCACCAAGAGCAAGTTCGACAACCTCTACGGCTGCCGCGAATCACTCGCCGACGGCATCAAGCGGGCCACCGACGTCATGGTCGCTGGAAAAGTCGTCGTTGTCTGCGGTTACGGCGACGTCGGCAAAGGCTCGGCTGCGTCCATGAAGGGCTTCGGCGCTCGCGTCATCGTCACCGAGATCGATCCGATCTGTGCCCTGCAGGCCACGATGGAAGGCTACCAGGTCACGACGCTGGAAGACGTCGCCCACCTTGGCGACATCTTCGTCACCACCACCGGCTGCCGAGATGTCATCCGCGGCGAGCATCTCGACAAGATGAAGCATCACGCCATCGTCTGCAACATCGGCCATTTCGATCTGGAAATCGACATCGCCTACATGAACAACCGCAAGGACATCAAGAAGATCAACATCAAGGCCCACCAGGACGAAGGCGGCCCGGTCGACAAGTACGTCTTCCCGGACGGCAAGGCGATCATCGTTCTCGCCGAAGGCCGGTTGGTGAACCTCGGCTGTGCGAACGGCCATCCGTCGTTCGTGATGTCGAACAGCTTCACCAACCAGGTGATGGCCCAGATCGCGTTGTGGACCGAACCCGACCGCTGGGAACTCGGCGTGCACCGCCTGCCGAAAGAGTTGGACGAAGAAGTCGCCCGGCTGCACCTCGGCAAACTCGGCGTCAAGCTGACGAAACTGACGCCGACGCAAGCGGAGTATTTGGGCATCCCGGTGAACGGACCGTTCAAGCCGGAACATTATCGGTACTAACCGGCTCGCCGGTTAGCCGCTATCCCAAAGCCCGGCGACGGTGTCGCCGGGTATTTTTTCGCCGTGATTCCCGCTCACATCCAAAAAAAAGTCTGTGAATTGTTGAGTACACACGGAACCGCCCCCTTGTCCGGTGCCGGATGAGCCAGGTAACTTACTCGGAGGCAGTGTTCTCCCTCAAGCAGGGTTCTGGAGATTCTCTCGCTCGTCTTGTAACTGTCAAGAGGTATGCCAATGCAGTCGCATCTTGTCATCATCCGGCTGGCGATCATCCTGGGGTCGATCTTGCCTGCCACGGTTCGAGCCGATTTCATCGGAGGAAGGGTCTCCGCGTTCGCCGGGATGGAAGAGAGAGATCCGTCTCAAGTCTCCAGGACGGCAGAGGGTCTGACTCCCAGTGTCTCAGCAGATTTCGAGTTGTTTGAAGAGGGTTTTTATCTGCACTCCCAGGCTGCGGCCAGCATTACGACCGGCGAAGGGGTCTCCATTCATATCTCAGCCCAGACCCTGGTTGACGGAGATTTCGATGTGACCGGCGCCTGGGCAGAGGCGAGCGCATCCTGGAGAGAGCGTTTGTTTTTCAGCCCGCTTGATAATGATGAAGAGGATCTCGCCCAACTGGTCGTACGAGGCACTGCGTTCCTGGATATCGATGGCCACATCAGCACCGGGGGAACGGGCGTCGGCGTACTCTCCATTGGTGCCTCGAATAACGGCGATATCGTTTTTTTCACCGAGACCACGCGTTCCATCAACGCCTTTGTGCCGATCGAATTCAACTTGGGTCTCTTTTCTGTGTCAGCGGGTTTGTACACAGGGACTGTGAATTTATTTGTGCATGCGTTGTCCCGGTCGATTTTTATCCCTGACACTTCCGTAGTGGATTTCTCCAACACCGTGACCTTCAAGAATGTGGTCATTACCGACCTCGACGGTAATCTCATCCCGGGAACGCTGACATCCGAGACTGGCGTGAACTACAACCCGGTTCCGCAAGCCGTCCCGGAACCCGGCAGCCTGACGCTGGCCGGATGGGGAGCGCTCCTCATCGCCGGTGCGATTCGCCGCCGCCGTCAATCGGCCGCATAATCACTCCCGCCGAGTCCCCGCGCCGGGCGCCACTGGCAAGGGCTTTGACTTGCCAGTGCTATGGACGATGCTCACTCGATGAAAAACACTGGCGGCCAAAAGCGACCGACAGTGGTACTCGGCATGAAACAGATTTCCTCCGCACTCAAGCTCTGGTATGCTGGAAGCCGCACAAATCGGAGGAATTATGCTTTCCGCAGCCATCAATTTGACCGACCTGTATCTGGAAGACGAGACGGCGTGGCTCGATGCCATGTCGGAACGGATTCAAGCCGGCGCGTGGGACGAACTTGATTACGTCCACTTGCAGGAGTATTTGGCCGATATGGCCAAACCCGACCGGCGAGAGGTGGAGAGCAGGCTGGTGGTCTTGCTGACGCATCTCTTGAAATGGAACTTTCAGCCTGATCGCCGGTCGCGAAGTTGGGTTCTCTCGATCATCGTCCAGCGACAGGAACTCGTGCGCGATGCCGGCAAGGGTGTGCTCCGAAATCATGCGGAAGCCGTGTTGCATGACGCCTATGCCGACGCCGTCGTCCGTGCCACAGCCGAGACGGGCCTCGCCGCCGCCGCCTTTCCGGGCCAGTGCCCTTTCACGCTGGAAGAATTGCTGGCTTTCGAGCCGGTGTTGGATCACGAGTGAGTGGCGAAATGTAACTCATTAGCGTCGCCTCGCTGCGTAAGCACTGGGCGACGCCGAAGCGGCTTGCGCCCCGCCACCCTGCCGGGTGAATCGTTCGCAGGCGTGGGAGTCTTGTCACCAGACGGTACATCCCCGGTTCGCTTGCCCTTGCGAATTCGCCGGCGGATGCCTTCAATGAAGAGGTCGCGCCATTCCGTTGCACGCCGTTCGGCGAACCGCCACTCAGGGGACATGCTATGACACGAACCGTTCTGGCCGGGTGCTTGCTGCTGCTCTTGTCGGTCCTGACGACGTCCCTCCGCGCTGCCGAAGAAAGAACGTGGGAAGGGAAATGGAACAACAAGAAATACGGCTCGTCGGGGCCGCTCAGATGCATCGCCACGGAAGGGGACAACGGAAAGTGGAAAGCCACATTTTCCGGGACGTTTCAGGGCGAAGGGTTTTCCTATGACGCCGAGTTCGATTCCAAGGCCGGAAAGGGCCAGACGGATCTCTCCGGCACGGCGAAGATTCGAGGGCACGACTACGAATGGACCGGCAGTATCAAGGGCAACCAGTTGAAGGGGACTTACAAATCGAGCGTCGGCTACTTCGGCACATTTGTGCTGACGGAAGCCAAGAAGAAAAGGTGATGCCGGCGTTCTCCTCGGCGAATCGGCCTCGCACGCACGTTCTCAACAACAATTCAGGACCAGACCTCCATGAGCGAACCACTGACGCAGCCCAGCCCGGACGAGCTGAAGCTCGCATTGAAGGCATTCAAGAAACGATTGAAGCTGACGCGGCTCGACGCGGAATCCAAGGTAGGGCACAGCCCGTTGAGCAGTGGCACGAACTCGGGCATCACGGCGATCATGCCGCCCAACCAATACCCGGATTCGATCTGGGAAGAACTGGTCAAGCAAGGCAAGCTCAAGCGCGCCGGTCACGGGCTGTTATCGCTGGGGCAGCCGTGAAGCAACAGGGCAAGCAAGAGTCTGCGAGCGACCTCCGAAAGAATCTCCTGCGGCGACATTGTCGCCTCGTTGGCCAATGCGTTAAGATTCTCCGCGTGAGAAGTTTCGTCAATTCCCCGGGGACAGAACCGCCATGTCTGACCACGTTCTGGATGACCGACCCACGCAAGCCGGCAAAGAGGATTCCGACGTCATCAAAGCGTTTCAAGACCCCGGCGTCCTGCTGGTCTACCAGACCGGCCCGCTGACGGTGGTCGGTTTCGCCGGCAAGGATGTCCCCGATGAAGTCTGCATCGCCGGTTATCGCGACCAGATGAACAAACTCATCGAACAGCACCAGACGGAAGTGATGGCCGTCGATCTCAGCGGCGTCAAACTGGTCCCCAGCGGCATGTTGGGGCTGTTGACGTCGATCCGCAAAAAGGTGCAACGGGTGGAACTCTACAATCCGTCGGAAGACGTGATGGAAGTCCTGAAGATCACCAACCTGGACAAGCTCTTCGAGATCAAGACGGTGCAAGTATAATCACAGAAGCATGTTGCGTCGATACTTCAGCTGAGTTTACCCGAAGCCGCCTGGTGTGATACAATTGTGTCTTCTGAAGGTCGGCCGATTGCAGAAAGTTCAGTTCCTCTGAGGTTTTCTGTGTCTCGACGATGGATGGGCCTGTTTGCCAATTGACTCTTTGAGAAAACCATTGCCATGTCGCGCGTCTCCGAGTTGCAGCATAAGATCACCGTCAAAACCGCCTTGGCCGAGAAGCACGAACGGCTGGCCGCGGTGGCGGGGAGTTCGGTGAAGAAGTCGACCTGGAATTTCCACGCGCGGCGGTTTCGCAATCAGGCGCTTGCGCTCACCCAGCAGTTGAAGTTCCTGGAACAGAATTGAGTTCCGACGTCGTCGCCCGGCAGGTTCCTCATTCGGTCAGCGAACAGGAAGCCTTCGCCGTCTGGAGCCGGATCGCCGCGCAGAGCTTTGGCGGACCGGCCGGCCAGATCGCTGTGATGCACCGCATCCTCGTCGATGAAAAACGCTGGTTCAGCGAAGACGAGTTTCTACATGCGCTCAATTTCTGCATGTTGCTCCCCGGACCGGAAGCCCAGCAACTGGTTACGTATGCCGGCTGGCGCTTGCGGGGCGTCCGTGGCGGATTGACGGCCGGCCTGTTATTCGTCCTTCCAGGGGCCGTCGCCCTGCTGCTGCTGAGCTGGCTGTATGTCGCCTTTCAGAATGTTTTCTGGATTGAGGCGATTTTCTTCGGCGTCAAGGCGGCCGTCCTGGCGGTGGTGTTGGAAGCCGTACAGAAGATCGGCAAACGGGCACTGAAAAGCCCGGTATTGGTCGGGTTTGCCGTCGCCTCTTTCCTGGCGATGTTCGTGCTGCAGGTCTCGTTTCCGTGGATCGTCGTCTCCGCGGCATGTCTGGGCTTGATCCTCGGCCGTTGGGTTCCCTCGCAGTTTCCCGCCGGCAAGCAAGCCGGCGCGACTGGAACGGCACCGTCATTCCTCTCGCGCAGTCTGATCGGCACAGTCGGCGTCGCACTGATGTGGCTCATGGTCTGGTTCGCACCGGTCGGCTTGGTATTTTTTCTGTTCGGCCCGGACAGCGTCTTCGTGCGGCAGGGCTTGTTCTTCAGCAAGACCGCCGTGGTGACGTTCGGCGGGGCGTACGCCGTGCTGGCGTATCTCGCCCAGGAAGCCGTCGCGACGCATCACTGGGTGACGCCCGGCGAAATGCAGGATGGTTTAGGCCTGGCGGAAACGACGCCCGGCCCGTTGATCATGGTCGTGCAGTTCGTGGCGTTTGTCGGAGCGTTCAAGCAGGCTGGCGAGCTGAATCCGTGGCTGGCCGCGGTGATCGGTTCTGCCATCACGACCTGGGTGACGTTTGCCCCGTCGTTTCTGTGGATCTTCGTCTTCGCCCCGTATCTCGAAGCGCTGCGCAGGCTGAAAAGCCTCAATCACATGCTGTCGGGCATCACGGCGGCCGTAGTCGGCGCGATCCTCAATCTCACGGTCTGGTTCACGCTGCACACGCTGTTCCACACGGTGGATGAACTGCATCCATTCGCGTGGCAGCAGGTGCGCATCTTGTTGCCGGAATTCTCGACCTTGGACTGGCGGGCGCTGATCATTGCCGCGGCGTCGATTTTGGCGCTCTTTCGATTTCATCTCGGCATGTTGCCGACGCTTGGCGGTGCAGCAATTCTCGGGCTTGCGCTGCGGGCTGGTGAAGATTTCCCGGCTGCGACACAATACGTCATCGCAATCTCTCTCTCCTGGTAGCATTGAGCCGTAACGTTGACTGCAACCGAACCGCCGCTGATTGTTGCCGAACGGGTCGGCATGGCGTTCGGAAACGCGCCGCCGTCGCTGGCGGATGTCTCGTTGACGATTCACACCGGGGAGTTCGTCTCGTTGGTCGGGCCGTCGGGATGCGGGAAATCGACCCTGCTGCGGCTGGTCGCGGGGCTCCTGTCGGCTACGACGGGGTCGCTCACCGTGCAGCAACTGCCGCCGGCCGTTGCCCGAAAAGACAAAGTTCGCACGGCGTTTGTATTTCAAGACCCGACGCTTTTGCCGTGGCGGACGGTGGTCGAGAATATCCGGTTGCCGCTGGAATTGCAGCACGTCCCGGCGATCCGGCACGATTCGCTCATCGCCAGTGTGCTGGCATTGATCGGCCTGCGCGAAGACGATTTGCAAAAGCGGCCGCGCAATCTTTCCGGCGGGATGCGGATGCGAGTTTCGCTGGCCCGGGCGCTGGTCACCGAACCGCAATTGTTGCTGCTCGATGAACCGTTCGCTGCGCTGGACGACATGCTGCGGCAGCAACTCAACGAGGAACTGGTCCGCATCTGGCGCGAGAAAGGCTGGACGGGGCTGTTCATCACGCACAATGTAGCAGAAGCCGTGTTTCTCAGCCAGCGTGTGCTGATCCTTTCCAGCCGGCCCGGGACGATTGCGGAGGAGATCCGCGTTCCGTTTCCGTACCCGCGCACAGCAGACTTGCGAGGGACGGCGGAGTTTGCCCGGCTGACGGCGGACGTCTCAACAAAACTGCGGGAGGCGGCGCGATGAATAAGGATACTACGCTTCTGCGAAGCGTCGCTAAGGTGGCGCCGCCCATTGCGCTGTTTGTGATCGTTTTGGTGGCCTGGGAGACGGTGATCGACGTTTACGGAATCAAGAAATTCATCCTGCCCGGGCCATTTGCGGTGATGAGAGCCGCCTGGGAAAACGGCCGGCAACTGCGGACCGGTCTCGCGTTCACCGGGGGGGCGGCGCTGTGCGGATTCGGCGGGAGCCTCATCCTCGGCACGTTGATCGCGGTCACTTTCTCGCAGTCGGCGATGATCCGGCTGAGTTGTTATCCCTACGCCATTTTTTTGCAGACGGTCCCCATCATGGCGATTGCGCCTCTGATCATTGTATGGTGCGGGGCCGGCTTTCACAGCGTGGTGCTGGTGGCGTTCATCATCAGCCTGTTTCCGATCATCACGAATGTCACGGCAGGGTTGCTGGCCGTTGACCCTGACCTTGTCGATTTGTTTCGCCTCAACAATGCCTCGCGCTGGCAACTCCTCTGGAAGCTGCGGCTGCCGAATTGCGTGCCGTCGCTGTGTATCGGCGCGAAAACATCCAGCGGGCTGGCGGTGGTCGGGTCGATTGTCGGGGAATTCTTCGCCGGCTACAGCGAAAAATGGTACGGCCTGGGCTATCTCATTCCGGCGTGGAAAGAAGGGCTGAAGACCGACCGGCTGTTTGCCGCGATCCTGGCGTCCACGCTGCTGGGACTCGTCATCTTCTCCACGGTGAATGCCATCAGTGCGATGATTCTCACGCGGTGGTATCATCTGCCGGAGGAGACGTAGCGGCGGCATCCTGCCTCCGCGTCATCGCGAAAACATTGGGGCGGCAGGACGCTGCCGCGACGAGAGGATTTCCAGCATGTCTTGGCGAATCGCGTGGATGATGTCGGTTCTCTGTGGGTGCCTCGCGGGGTGTGACTCAAAACCCTCGCCGCCGGCGACAACGGCGACAACGGCTTTGACCAATCCCTCGGCGCCGACGGAGAAACTCACGGCGATCGAGATTCAGCTCAACTGGAAGCCGGAAGCCGAGCATGGAGGATTTTACGCGGCGGTGGTGCACGGCTATTACGCGGAGGAAGGCCTGGAGGTCAAACTACTACCGGGCGGCCCTGGCATTCCGTTGATGGAAAGCGTGGCCACCGACCGGGTGGCGTTCGGCGTCGACAATGCGGACAAATTGATCCGAGCACGAGCCGAAGAAGCGGACGTCGTGGCGGTGTTCGCTCCGATACAGGACAGCCCGCGCTGCATCCTGGTGCACGATGAAAGCAGGATCAAACGTCTCGCGGACTTGGGCGATGTCGAAGGACTGACTCTGGCCTGGAACGAAGCTCAACCGTTCGCGCAGTTTCTCTCCAAGAAGCTCGATCTGTCCCGCGTGCAGAAAACGAAATACGCGGGCGTCGGTCCGTTCGTGCTCGACAAGAAATCCGCGATGCAGGCCTACAGCATCAGCGAGCCGTTTCTCGCCAGGCAACACGAGGCAAAGCCCGTGGTCTTGATGTTGTCCGAAATGGGTTTCAACACCTACACCAGCTTGCTGCTGACAAATTCCAGGCGACTCAAGGAACAACCGGAACTCGTCCGCAGAGTTATTCGGGCTTCACAGCGCGGCTGGGAAAAGTATCTTACGGATGCGGCCGAATCGAATCGGCACATCGCCGGGCTGAACCCGGAAATGCCGACAGACGTGCTGGACTTCGGAGTGAAAGAACTCCACTCGCTCTGCCGGCCGAACGACCTGCCGGAGCAGGACCTCGGCAAGATGGAAATCGAGCGATGGGAAACGCTTGTCCGCCAGTTGGAAGAAATCGAGGTCATTTCGCCCGGCACCGTAAATGTTTCGGATGCATTTACGACGGAATTTCTGCCCACGACGAAATAAAAGAAGCCCAGGGATTGCAATCCCTGGGCTTCCGAATTCAATCAATCCGCGTAATGCTTACCGCAGCAGAGCGAGAACTTGCTGAGGCACCTGGTTAGCGATCGTCAAGATCGAGATACCGGCTTGCGACAGAACCTGGGCCTTCTGCAGGTTGGCCGTTTCTGCGGCGAAATCGGTGTCGACGATCTGGCTGCGGGCAGAGGAGATGTTTTCCAATGCCACGCCCAAAGTCGAGACGTTGGTATCGATCACGTCTTTCTGGATGGCACCCAACCGGCCGCGAAGCGTGTTGACCTTGTTCAAGGCTTCGTCGATGATGCTGACGAGGTCGCTGGCCGCGACGTTCGGGCCGACGTCGAGCAGGCTCTTGCCGCCGCCGGAACCGAGTTCATACAGTTTGCCGCTGACTCCGCCGAGGCGTGCCGTGTTAACGGCGTCGATGCCGATGCCGATCTGTCCGGACGCATTCACTTCCTGGCCGATCTGGAACAGCGAGCCGCCGCCGGTGATCGTCACGGTCGCCGTGTTCGCAGCGACGTTGGCCGCCGAGGTGAAGTGGAGCGAGGCTTCCAGCAAACCGGTTTTGATGCTGGTTTTCAATCCCTCGCCCAAGGCAGCCTGGCCGTTGATGATGGCCTGGATGTCGGTCCCTTCATCGCGGTAGGAAGCCGTCGTTTCATCGTTCAGCGTGGTAGCGAACGAGCCGTTCAGCACATTCAACTGGACGTTCTGGCTGGAACCGTAATCGGTGCTCTTGAGCACCAGCTCGGCGTCGGTTCCCTGGGTGAGGTTGGTCGAAGCCACGGCGCCGACGACGCCGGCCGTATCGGATTTCACATTGACCAGCGCACTCGCCGACGTGCTGGCTTGAATGGCCGTCACGATGTCAGCCGCAGTGCTGGTAATGGCTCCGGTGCCGTTCGTGGCCAGGTTGACGGTGATCGCATTGCCCGAGACGACGACCCCGAGTGCGGCGTTGTTTCCGCCGGGATTGACGAAGGAGACCGACAACGTGCCGGCGGACCCTTCGGCGCGGGCGTCGGTGAATTTCACCGCGCCGCCGGTGGCGTCGATACCGCCGGTGAGCGCCGTCGAGGCCAGGTTGTTGCCGATCGCCGTCGTGCCGGTGCCGCTGGCGGATACCAGGGCGTTCGCCGTGGTGTTCCCGTTGATGAAGCTCACGAAGCTGGCGGACGTTTGTCCGGCGGTTCGGGTGAGGGTCAACGTGGTGATGCCGGACGCCGTGCTGGCCGAGGCCGCATTGGAGCCGCCCGTATTGACGACGATCCGCAGGTTATTGCCGTTAAACCCGGCCGTGGCCGCGGTGAAGTCGATGTTTTCCGCCGTGACGGCAGTGACGCCGTTTTGCAGGTTGGCTGCGGCTGCCGCGCCATAGCTGCCCGCACCACTGCCCGAAGCGGTCACGGTCGCGCCGCCGATACCGTTGATCACGCCGGCAATGGCACTGGCGGTGTTGGATGCGGCCAGCAGGGCGCCGGTACCATCGGTTGCCAGCGAAACGGTCACGAGATTTCCGACTTGCGTTGCCGACAGTGCGGAGCTGTTGGCACCGGGATCGACAAATGCAACTTGAATGCTGTTGCCTGCTGTACCGGTCGAGTTGGCCGTGACGGTCAATGTGCCGACACCGCTGCTGTTAAACGTGCGCGCTGCAGCCACGCCCGTGACGGCGCTCACGGAGTTGTACTGCAAGGTGGACGCCACGGCGGCACCGGCGGTACCGCCGCCGGCGACGGCACCCGACCGCAGGATGGCATCGACGCCGGTCACATCGGAGACGGCGTTCACGGCGTCTTTGACGTTCAACACGGTGCTGCCGCTGCCGAGGAACAACACCTGGTTGCCCTTGCTGCCGCCGACTTCCAGAGTCGTCGCGGAACTGAGCGTGCCATTGTTGTACCGCAGTTCGGCCTTCTGCGCGGCGGACGAAACCGTGGCGTTGATGTTGACGGTTGAATTCTGGCCGAACAAGGCTTCATTGACTTGGATGTCGCTCAGTTTCGCGGCATCCGCGGCAGTCGTCGCCGTATTGAACGCCTTGCTGCCGTCGATCAGCTTCTGACCGCCGAACGACGTGTTGGCCGAAATACGGTTGATGGCGGACAACGCCTGGTCGATCTGCTGCTGGTTGGCCTTGATTTCGTCGGCAGACAACGCGCCGTTGTTCAAGCCTTCCTGCACGAGACCGCGAACCTGGTTGAGCAGTCCGCCGATTTCGCCGAGAGCCGAATCGGCGGTGGAGAGGACATTATTGGCGCGATTGCTGTTCTGGATCGACTGGTTGATCGTGGTGACCTGCAGCCTGAGGCCTTCGCTGGCGATCAGGCCGGAGGGGTTGTCCCGGCCGTTGTTGATCTGCAAGCCGGTCGACAATCGCTGCAGCGACTGGCTCAACTGGCCCTGGGACTTCTGCACGTTGTGCAACCCGCGCAACGCTTCGACGTTTGTGTTGATTCTGCTCATTCCGACTGCCTTTCTGGTGTGCCTGGAAGTTCCGCCGGTAGCGGCCCGTGACTGTACGTACCCTGCGAGGGATCCGCCTCAAGGTCGATTGACGTCTGTGCCGGGGTCCTTCCCGTCGTCGGAATCACTGTTCTCAAAGACTGCGCGGCAACCAGGCACAATCTGGTTCGGGTACCCAGATCAGGGCCAACGGACCAAAATTGCCAAATCACACACCTGCGAGAACTGCCGACTAAGTGGGACTATCGACTCCTGCCGCGGGCAGATTGAAGAGGGAGTCGACATCAATCAAAAAATTGACAGACGTAGGACCGGACGTACCAATACGTCAAGGTTTGACGAATACCGCAAGAGTTTTGCGTTTGCGGGTATCGTCAAGTTTCCGGGCGCCACCGGCTCACCAGATTTCGGCAATCGCTATTTGGCAGCCGTTTCCGAGCGCGTTCCGCCCGAACCCATCCGCTGCTGATTTTCTCGCTGGATGGCTTCGTAGACTTCCTGGCGATGCACCGGAATCTCCGTCGGCGCTTCAATGCCCAGGCGAACCTTGTCGCCGCGGATGTCGACCACGGTGATCTTGATGTTGTCTCCGATGAAGATGCTCTCGTCACGTTGGCGGGATAACACGAGCATGGGGAATCTCCTTATTTCTTCTAGCCGTCCGTGGCAGATCCTCTGCAACGTCACGCGACGGAATGTTCGGGGTGGATGATTGGCCTGGGATGTAGGGCGACACGCAATGTTCGGAGGGATTCCTGTCGACTCGGCAACTTCAAGGGGCAGCGATTCACCGCGCCGGACGGCACGCCGGGGGGATGAATCTGTGACCGTTGTTGACCAACTGGAATCCGATGAACACTGCTTACAATCGACATTGCAGGCTGCGTAAAAAATACCGGTTCGGTCTTTTTGGCAGAATGGGATGAACTTGGCAGTCAAGTTGCCGGGCCGCAGCGAATTTGCCGAATGTGACGGTTAGAAAAGATCAGGAAGAAAAATGGACCACCCCATGGGACGGGTTCGCGCAGCGGAAGCCGTTGACTCTCGATCCGACGGATTGCTGTATGGCGGCCGGCAGGCAAATTCCGATACCGCCGCAAAGTCTTCGTGATTGGTCTTTCTCTCGGAACCCCGGCGCGGCGACATCTCCCCAGCGAGTCGGCATCAAGTCCCTTGGCCTGCCCATCCGACCATTCTGAAACGCCAGGATGACAGGCCGCCCCCCTCTCGCCGAAAGGGTTCACCAGATGTTTGAGATGTTTCAGACCGCCGGCGATGACCAGATCGCACTGATGGGTTGTGCCGGGGTGCTGCTCGGCTCCGGGTTTCTGATGTACGTCAGTTATTTCCTGGGACCGAAAGCCCGTGAAGAACAGGAACGGCAACTGTCCCAGTTGATTCGCCAACGCCGTCAGCTCCTCGAGTCGGCTCCTGTCGAACCGGCCCGCGAAAAGGCGGCGTGATCAGCGGGTAGCGGGTCAGTTTAATAATGTAGGACACCTGCGGAGCAGGTGCCCTACATTGAAAGGCAAACTGACCCACTACCGATCGGCGCGGGCTGTTGCCGGATGGGCGGGAGAATCGTAGACTCACTGAGAGACCGTGCACGGGAACAGCCCCTCGCGCGGAATTCTCAGACTGAGATCGTCCCATGTCGCGCCTGGCCCAGTTGCAGCAGATGCTCGTCGACGAACCGTTCGACCCGTTTCTGCATTATGCGCTGGCGATGGAACACATGAAGCTCGGAGAAACAGACATTGCCTTGAAGCAATTCGCGGCGATGAACGATCAATTCCCCGATCATGTGGCAGCGTGGCATCAGCGCGGGCGACTGCTCTCCGAGCGGAATGAAGCCGATGCGGCCCGCGAAGCGCTGCAACAGGGGATCGCCGCGGCCCAGCGGACGGGAGACAGCCACGCTGCCGGCGAAATGCAGGGCTTGCTGGACATGCTGCAGACAGGGTGGTGAACGCGATCGGCGTTCCTCGTCGCGAGGGAATGCCGGCTCAACCGACTTTTTGCAGCGAGCGCGTGGTCGTCGGAAGGGAAACGAGCGGGAATTTGAGGGTAAACGTCGTCCCTATGCCGGGTTGGCTCTCCACGCGGATGCGTCCGCCGTGGGCTTCCATGACCTCTTTGGCGAGCGAAAGCCCTAATCCGGTACCGCCTTGCCCTTGTTCGTCGGGCGTTTTCGTCGTGAAGTACGGCTCGAAGATCCGACGAAGTTTGTCCGCCGGGATGCCGCAGCCGGTGTCTGCGACGGCAATCTCTGCCTGAACGGCTTCGAGATTGGCTCGGACGGCAATCGTCAGCACGCCGCCGGACGCCATCGCCTGCCGGGCATTGACAATCAAGTTCAGCAGCACTTGCTGAACTTGGCCGGAATTCACGGCGGCCCAAGGCTCCCCCTGGACATTCACATCGAGTTTGACGCGATGGCGCTGCAAATCCTTTTCGACGAGGACCAGCAGGTCATCGACGAGCACGGTCAAATTCATCGGCTCGCGGCGGTCGGATTGCTGCCGGGCGTAGGACAGCATTCCCGTGGTGATTTTTGAGGCCCGGTGCCCAGCAGCAAGAATTTTTTCGAACGCTTTGTCCCGGGTGGCGGCATCTTTGTGACGGACGCCCATTTTGGCGTAATTGATGACCGTCATCAGAATGTTATTGAATTCGTGCGTGATCGAAGAGGCGAGCGCCCCGACGGTGCTCATCTTCTGGGCCTGCCCCAGTTGCTGCTGCAACGATTGGACTTGCGACCTCAGGTCGGCCAATTGTTTTTCGATGGCCGTCGCGTCCGTGCTGCTCATCCGTAAACCTTTCTGGCCGTGCGACTTCTCTGCTTCAGGTCGATCTCAGAGAGGCTATCGGCCGAACTTCGTTGTCCACTCGAAGTTCGGAATCCCGTGCGATCCAGCTTCTCACGGCGACCCGGCGGACTTTGCCGAATCGGCGGGATGAGTCGCCTGCGAAAACTCTTCGGACCAGGTAGAAGCGAACCGCCGGTTGTGTCTGGCCAAGAGGGAAGTTGCGTGTGGATCAGTTCGCGGCCCTACGGCTTCCTCGCGATCGATTCCACACGACGAGGCCGACTCCCCAGGCCGCCAGCGCTGATCCGGCGCAGAGGCTTGCCAGAAATCCTCTGCGCACGGCGGCGGGCCGGTAGTGCATGAGAATCGTGTGTTTTCCCGCGGGTGTGCGGAGACCCCGGAGCGCAGAGTCGGTGCGCAGGATTTCCACGGGGTTGCCGTCGACCGTTGCCTTCCAATCCGCATCCCACATGTCAGAAACCACCACCAGGCCGTCGGTCTCCATGTCCGCCTCAAGTTTCAGCGCTGTGGGGGAAAGATCGAACAGCCGGACGTCTCCACGGCAGTTGCCTGGAAGTCCCGGAACTTGATCGACAAAGGCCAGATCACGCGGGTCGAAGTCGCTGCTCGCCATGCGGTCCAGTACGTGCTTCCCTGACAATCGTTCGACGCGGCGAGGAACAAACGCCCTGGGCAGCGCGTCCAGATTTTCGTAGACCCAATAGTCATCGGCCTGCACCCGGACGGGCAGCGTGAGAGGTAATTCATAGCGCCCAATGAAATACCGGACATTCAGAAGATGGACGATCGGGTGGAGCTGCGCCGGAGCCTCTCCTTCCTTGCCGGATATCAGGGCGGGAACCAGGTTCTGCGTTTTCGCATAACTCGGCGAGCGATACTGTGGATCGCTTGCCAGTTTGAGTAACTGCACGACGGATTCCGAATCGACGGCGTCGTAGCCGCGCACATCCCACAATCCATGCGTGCGATTGAGATTCGGCGGCAGGCACAGCACGCCCCACGTCCGTCCGGCAGGCAGCGCGGCCAGTTGTTCCAGGGCCGGGATACGGGGATAGCCTGGCTGCCAGGGGCGCAACCGCGACTCTTGCGACGCGAACCACAGGGGATCTCCCACCATCACCGCGACGGCGCACGGAAAGACCCCGCGGCGAAGACCATGCCACCGGCCGACGCACGTCCAGAGCCAGCCCAGCACGGCGACGATGCACAGCGCGGCGCTGCGATGGTAACACTCAATAAACGTCCGTTGAATCGTCACGACGTCCGCAGGAGTGAAATGCTGCTCGCGGCCAGTCCGCACGGCTCTCGGCAGATCGACCCCGATGGTCTGGGGTAATTCGATCGACGCGGCACCGAAACCCGCCAGGCACACAAGGCAGATTCCTATCGGGAGCAGAAACCACGGCCGAAATCGGATGTTCCCCCGGAGCAACTGCTCCAGTCCGATCGAGGCCAGAACGACGATCGCCATCGCCGTCAGGAACACGGCCCGGTTGTAGGACAATGCATTGAACGCTGGCAGCCGCATCAGGTGCGTGGCGCCCGGCAAGCCGAGGGGCCAGGAGATGCCAAACACGCCAAGCGCGGCCCAAAACACCGTCTGGCCGCGGCGGGATGCGTCACAAAAGGCCAATGGGGCGAGCCACAAGGCGGCCAAAAGTCCGGCAAAGGCGCCGGCCGTGCTCTCCAGCAGATTCCCGGTACCGGGAATGCTGAGCGATCCCCGCCGCGTATTGCCGAACGCCTCGGGCGAGATGACCTGCACTATCGCCGACCAACCCACGGGCGGGCGTTCTTCAACGCCTGCCAGCCGCTCCTGCAATCGCGCGCCGGTGCGCGCGTATTCGATCAGCGGCATCCAATACGGAGCGGCAAGCAGAATTCCCAGCATCCAACCGGCGGTCAACGCCAGGCTGCATTGCACCAACAGCCGCCATCGCAGGCGATGTTCGACGATCATCCGCGACACCGCATAAAAGCCGGCAGCCAGGAGCGCCAAGCCTCCGACGTCGGGCTGACCGGAAAGCAGCAGCAACGCGGTGATCGCCGCGACGCCGAGCGGACACCAACCTCCCGGACGACGGACCGTGCCGTGCACCGCCGTCAACAGCCACGGGATCCAGGCGATGCTGCCCGTGAGCGGATAGCCTTGCCAGAGCGTGAAGAAGCCGATCAGCGGCCAGCACCAGCTACCCACGGCGGCCGGCCAAAACGACAACCCGACCGCCCTGCGAAGAAAACACCAGCTTCCCGAAGCCAGGCACAAAACCTGCAGCAATCGCATCCAGGCCAGCGTCATGGGATGCGGCGCCAGCCAATAGAGAATTTCAAACGGGGAATACTTCGGCCACGAGGTAAACGGCGCTCCCAGGTAGTTTTGCGGCTGCCACACCGGCAAGCGACCCGCTCGGTATTCTCTCAGGCAGAACTCGCGTGCCGGCACATCCACGAAGATCAGGTCCGTCAGCACGAAATTCACCGGCGGGACGCGCCGAGTCTCTTCGTTGACGGGAAGATAAACGCCCGGCAATGCCAACAAGTCAAACGGCAGGACGATTTGCTGTCCCAGCAATGCCGGCCCGATCAGCACCCACTGCGGCAGAATCCACCCGCAAATCAGGCAAAGCCAACCGCGCCAACTGACCGGCCCTTCAGGAGGCGTGAACCCAGGATTTCGGCCGCCCGAACCCCCGTCGGATTCCGCGAAAGCCGCAGGGATGGGGCTGACAGAGTGATTCGCGGTCATTTCACGCCCCAGGCGACCAGGTTTCCGGCCGGCACAGACAAGGGGATCTGACCAACGCCGACAGCATTCAAACCGCTGATCAGCCTCCGCTTGATCCGCGCAGGAAACGGAAACAGCTTGGTCCAGTAAGCCACCGGGTAACGATTCCAGAATCCGCGCACTTCGATGTTCCGAAAACCGGTCTGACTTAAGAGCCGGGTGAGGCTAGCCGCGGAAAACAACTGTAAATGTTCGATGTCGTAAATGGGAGAACGCCGGCCGAGAATTTTCGCGGACGCCGCGCGGCGGTTGTGTCCCACCAGGCAGAACTGCCCCCCCGGTTTCAACAGGTCCCTGGCACCATCGCACAGCGCTACCGGGTCGGGCACGTGCTCGATCGTCTGAAAGCACGTCACCAGCGCACACGAGTTGTCCGGAAACATCCCACGCTGAAAAAGCCCCGGACGGATTCGCTCGCGGATCTCAGGGGCCGCAGCGGCGATCGGTGCTCGAGACGGCTCGACCCCCCAGACTTCGGAAAAACCGGCGCTCTGCAGTTCCCGAAGAAAGACGCCATCGCCTGTCCCAATGTCGACCGCGCCGACCCGGTCCGGCAGCTTGGAAAACATCGGACGGAGAATTCGAACATACGTCCGTGCCGCATAGGCCGCCTCGATGTTGCTGTCGAATGCGGCCTCCGCATAGGCTTCCTCCAGGCTGGAAGTTTCCGGCGGAGAATCAACGTAGACGAGATCGCAAGCGCGGCAGAGCTGCAGCCGATGGTGCATATATTCCGGCAGCTTGCGCGACGCGAACGCAAACTGATCCAACTGCCCCGCATCGAGGCGTGCCTCGGCGAACAGGACGGATTGGTCCGAGGTGCGGCAAAGGGGACAGCAGCGAACGGCGGTCATCGGCGGGGCTCGCTTTCCGAACGGGCGACCGCGGCGGATTTGTCCGGCGAGACGACTACGGTATAGCCCAGCGTGTCGGCACTTCCCCGCGAACACAAAGAGAGCTGGCCGATCACAGCCAGGAAGAGCAATAACGGCAATAGCAGGCCGCCCAGGAGGCGGGCGCACAGCGCGAGCGCGCTGTGCCGGTACTCTCCCAGCAGCAGCATCAGTATCAGAGCCATGGCTTTGTAGCAGGCCACGGTGACCTCATTGCCCCGAGCAGAGACGAACGGCTGGCCGAAACCTGCCTCAGTCAGCAGGGTTTTCAACCCGCTCGGCGTGAACCGCCAATAGTCGTAGGGGATATAGTGCCAGCGTGCAGCGAACGGGACAGTCAAGAGGAGGCAGCCATCAGGCTTGAGGACCCTCCGGGCTTCGGCAAGAAACTGCATCGGGCGGACGACGTGTTCGAGAGTTTCCGTTGCGATGACTGCATCGATGCTGTCGGAATCGACGGGCCATGTTTCGCCGTCGAAGTAAATCGTGTCGGGAATCCGGTAGCCAAACCGCGCCAGCGCTTCGGACGTGTCGATGCCAACGTATTTCACGTTGTCGGCAAGCAGCATTCGGTAGGGTTGAGCACCGCAGCCCACGTCGAGCACCGTTCCCCGACACTGCGAGAGAAGGACTTTCAGATCGTTCCAGATGGACGACGCCTGCAGATCGAACAGCCGCCTGAGGAACGCGATCACCTTCGCCTTCAGCGTCACCGGCGGTTGAAACGGGGGCGGGCGCCAGGTTTCATGTTGACGCTCGACCAGATTGTCGCGGTGGGGAAGCGAGGGCGCATTCATCTCCGGGTCCCCGCCGGAATTTCGTTCGCGACCACGCGCACCTCGCCGTTGCGGATGATGCCGCGCCGGATGTAGAGCGGCCGCCGCTTCACTTCTTCAAACACCTTCGCCATGTATTCGCCGAGGATCGCGGTGGAAAAGATCGACAGCGAGCCGAAAAACATGATCGCCAGGAGCACCGTCGTGAGGCCTTCCGGGACCCATCCCGGATGCAACAGGCGGAGTGCCACTTGCACGACGGCCAGCACAACGGTCACGAACAGCAGGCCCCCGCCCATGAAACTCAGCATATTCAGCGGGGTGTTGCTGAAGCTCAAGATTCCCCGCTTGGCCCAGCCGAAATTCTTGAGCAGGCTGTTCGTCGTTCGCCCGAACATGCGTTCCGGACGGAGATAATCGACGCCCGTCTGCTTGAAGCCGGCGAACGCCCGCACGCCGCGCAGGAATAAATCCCTCTCGGGAAACTGCAGAATCGCAGCGACGACTTTTCGATCCATCAGCGAGAAGTCCCCGGCGTCGTGCGGGACGCGGACATACGAAAAAAAGTCAAACACGCGGTAGAACGCCTTGTAGGCGAACTGCATGAACAGCGTGGCTTCCCGCTTTACGCGCCGGCCGTAAACGACGTCGTAGCCTTCCCGCCAGCGGGCCACGAATTCTTCGATCAGTTCCGGGGGGTCTTGCAGATCCCCGTCCAGCAGCACGCACGAATTCTTCCCGGCGATTGCCAGGCCGCTCATGAACGCGGCCTGGGACCCGAAGTTCCGCGAGTGGGAGATGCCGACGACCCGGCGATCATCCTGCGACAATTTTCGAATCACCTCTTCGGAATCGTCGGGGCTGCAGTCGTTGACGAAAATGATTTCATAATCGAGATTCAGCTTGTGAAACGTGCTGGTCAAGCGGGCATACATCACGGGAATCGCCTGGACGTCCTTGTAACAGGCAATGACCGCGCTCACGCTGTATTGGAGGTCCAGTCCGTACTTCTTGGAAGTCCGTTCGTAGGCGTTGAGATCCGGCAGCGACTGCATCCATGCGGCCGTCTTCCGCAAACCCTCTTCGAGCGGCACTTGCGGTTCCCATTGCAGTCGTTCCCGGGCCTGATCGATCCGGGCGTACCACTCGGTGACATCCCAGGCGCGATCGGGCATCGTGAACTTCGGCTCGCCGGCGATGCCGAACACCTGCGCCGACAACCGGGCCAGTTCTCCGATCGTCGTTTTCCGTCCGGCGCCTATGTTGAACGAGCGGCCGTAGTCGTCCGGCGTGAGATGCAGGGCCGCCGCGATAAACGCCACGGAAACGTCGTCAATGTAGATGAAGTCTCGCGAAACTTCCGGGTTCACGAATTCCGGAAACCCCCCGTCCAGACCGCGGCGAATCACGTTGGGAATCAGCCGCGACGAATCTTCCCAGGGCCCGTAGACGGCGTACAGCCTGAGATTGACGCAAGGAAATTTTCGCTGCCGGCCGAAGTACCACAGCAAGTTTGCGGCGGCGCACTTGGAGACGGCATAGGCCGAATTCGGCTCCAGCGGGGCGCGCTCGTCCGGTCCGGCGGCGTTTTCGCCGTACTCTGACGAACTGCCGGCATGGACGTAACAGTCGATTTCTCGCGTCGCCAGGCGCTCGAGCAAGCGGGTCGTAAAGCTGAAGTTCGTCTGGTAGATCAACTGGCTGTCCGTCTCGAACGAGTACGCACCGAACGCGACGCAGTTGAACACCGTGCGAGGAGCGACGCGGTCCAACAGCCGATTCAGGTTGGAATCGATCAGCAGGTCGACGAGGTGCACTTGATCTAACGGCAGGCCCTCCAGCCGCCAGGCGGGTTGCCGAGTCGTGGTGCCATGAACGTCATTGCGGACGGCGGCGATGGTCCGCATGAGGTTGGCCCCGACAAACCCGCTGGCGCCCAGGACCAGAATCGGACCTTTAAGCTGCCGAATGCGGTCGGGAAGGGACTCAACAGCCATAACGCGTCCAACGCTCCGGGCGGGTACTTACGAAGAGAGTGCAGACAAAATCTGTTCCGGCAATAAGCCGCATTCCTGACGATGAAATTTCTGCGATCCATAGCGGCCGGACGGATACCCGCACGCCGTAAAATGTCGATATTTCTGGGGCAGACATCGATGGCTGACAAGGAGCCCCGTCATGATCGCCCCGGCTGACCCCTGGGCCACATGTTCTTCCGCGACCGCGAACGCCGGTGTCGCATGTAAATCGTGCCAAAGTTCGTCGGGCAAATCCACGAAGGGCAACTTGGAAAGGCACCAGAGGTTCGGCCGCTCCGAGTCCGGCAGAGACGCCCAGCCCCCCCACAAGCCCCCGGCCAGCGGGCCGACCGCCACCACCGTCGGTCCGCGGCCCGTGGTCAATTTCCGCCAGCCGGCATACGGGGGCGCACCCCACGTTTTGGGCTGCTCTTCCACTCCTAGACGCAAGTAGCCGGGCGAGATTGACTCGAAGAGCTCCTGAACGATTGCCGGCAAGTCGGCGTCGAAGGCGGGGATCTGCACCGTCAAGTTGGGCAGCGTCAACAAGATGCCGTAGTCTTCGAGTGCATGGTGCGTGGCGCCCATTACGCCATAGCCGTAGCCCCCACCGTTGCCGACCAGGACCACCGGCAGGTTGTGCAGGCAGACGTCGTTGCGAATCTGTTCCAGGGGCCGCGCATACAGAAACGGCGCGATGCTGTAGACCCAGGGGCGAAATCGGCTTTTTGCCAGGCCCGCCGCAACGGAAACCATGTTCTGTTCGGCAACCCCGGCATTGATGAAACGATGGCCCAGCCGGTCGCGGAGCGGCTCCAGCGCCCGAAACCCAAGGTCTCCGGTCAAGAAGAGGAACTCTTCGCGGCCGCACTGCGCCTCCAGCGATTGGCAGAACGCGTTTCTCATGACGCTGCCTGCTCCCGCGCGGCCTGGGCATACTGTTCGTCAGTCATCGGCAGGTAGTGCCAGTCCATGGAATTCTCCATGAACGACACCCCGGCTCCTTTCACCGTCTTTGCAACGATCACCAGCGGATGCCGGGACGCGGGTGCACTGAGCGCCGCGGCAATGGCGGCCGGATCATGCCCGGGCACTTCCAACGCCGTGACGCCGAACGCCTGGAATTTTTCCACAAGCGGCTCCAGGTTCGCCACCTCGCATGTCCGGCCGAAGCCCTGCAGACCGTTGTTGTCCACGATGACGACCAGGTTGTCCAGTTGCCGATGCGCGGCGAAAATGAGGGACTCCCAGCACGAGCCTTCATTCCATTCGCCGTCCGACGTCAGGCAGAAAACCCGGCCGGATTGTCGTCGCAGCTGCTTGCCGAGCGCCAAGCCGCATGCCAAGCCCAGCCCATGTCCCAGGCTGCCGGTGGCAAACAGGACATCCGGCAGGCCGTTCGCCGGCGGATGTCCGCTGAGCAATGTTCCCTCGCGGTGAAACTGCTGCAGGTCGTCATCGGATAATCGGCCGATCGTCCACAAGGTCACATAGAGCGCGCCGGCCCCGTGGCCTTTCGAGAGGATGAACTGATCGTCCGCCGTCAGCGTTTCGTGATACAGCGTGAGCAGGATGTCGAGCGCCGACAAGTTTCCGCCGATATGGCCCACACGGCTCTCGTGATGCATCTGCAGCAGCCGTGACTTCGCTTGCGTGCGGCGGACGACGAAATCGCGATTCACCTGAGCACCCTCCGCTCGAATTCGATGCGGTTCATCTTCCCGGCGTTGACGGCCCCAGCCGGCCCCTTCCCGACAAACGGCCGCGGGAATTATATCAAAGACCGCGAGGGACAGCGCTTGAGCATCAGTCCCGGCGTCGCCGACGCCGGGCTTTGGCGGGAATTGCCACGCGTAGTTACGGCTTACGCGGACCATCAATTCCCAGGAGCGGGGCAATCGCCGCGAGAATTTCGGCCGGTTCAGCCATGCGGCCGGGACCGATCTGGCCGCAGCTCAACCAGCCGGAACCGGGTTCCACGCAGTGCACGCCGTCGGCTCTCAGTTGGGCGAGATTCCTCTGCACAGCGAGCTTGGACCACATTTCCGAGTTCATCGCCGGGGCGATCAGCAGCGGGCACATGCGGGTGAGGACGAGCGTCGACAAGAGATTCCCGGCGAGGCCGTGCGCCGCCTGGGCGAGAAAGTCGGCAGATGCCGGGGCGACGACCATCAGTTTCGCCCGCTGCGCCAAGCCGATATGTTCGCCGCGATGATGCTCGATCGGGGAGAACAGGTCGCGATAGACGGGCCGGCCAGTCAAGGCGGCGAACGTCGTCGGGCCGACGAATTGCTCGGCGGCCGCCGTCATCACAACCGTCACATTCGCACCCGCCTGCACCAACTTGCTGCACAGGTCGGCCGTCTTGTACGCGGCAATGCCTCCCGTCACGCCAAGGAGGATTTCCCGACCCTGCATCAGAGGCTCCAGTCTCCCGAGGAAGACCCCGCCGATACCATCGGCGGGCTTGAAGGGCCGTTACAGATCGTCGAACGACGGGCCGGAATCGCGGCCGGCGGGCGCTTCCGACCGCTCTTTCACGTTTCCCGTAAGATCGAGAAAGATCTTATCCTGAAGAATCTCCTGGACCACGATTTCCATCGGGTTCTTGGTCTGCATTTCCACCAGCGGCTTGGACCCCCGATTGAGGGCCACCATCCGCTTCTGGATGAGCGTCGACAGCTTAAACCGCCCGCCGACCTTTTTGACGATCTCTTCTTCTTTTAACTCTTCCAGCATGGCTTCCCCCCCCTTGGTTCAGGTCATTCGCTAGTATGTGCGATCGGTCGGGCAATCTCCAGCCGAATCGGAAAACTCAGTGCTGCGGACCCCGGACTGAGTTTTCAGCTTCCGGTCGGCCCGACGCGGGTACCCAGGCGTTCGCCGGCGATGGCCCGTTCGATGTTGCCCGCCTTTTGATAGTTGAGCACGACGATCGGAATGTTGTGCTCCATGCAGTGATGAATCGCCTGGGCGTCCATCACCTGCAGGTTTTGACGCAGGACGTCCTGATAAGAGATTTCCGAATAGCGGACGGCGTGCGGATTCTTCAAGGGATCGTCCGAATAAACGCCGTCCACCCGCGTTGCCTTCACCAACAGATGGGCGTCGATCTCGCGGGCACGCAAGGCGGCGGCCGTGTCGGTCGTGACGAACGGACTGCCCGTCCCGGCGGCGAGAATCACCACCCGGCCTTTTTCCAGGTGGCGAATGCACCGCCGGCGGATAAACGGTTCGGCAACCCCTTCAATGCGAATGGCGCTCTGCACCCGGGTCGGGACGCCGAAGCTTTCGAGTGCATCCTGCAAGGCGAGGGCGTTGATGATCGTCGCCAGCATCCCCATGTAATGAGCCGTCGACTGGGCGACGACGGAGTTCACCGCGGAAAATTCCTTGCCGCGGAGAATGTTGCCGCCGCCGTTGACGATGGCCAGTTGCACGCCGGAATCGACGACGCGCTTGATCTGCTCGCAGATGCCGAGCACTTCGGTGATGCTGATGCCCGATTCGCCGCTGCGGCAGAAGCTTTCGCCGCTGAGTTTCAGCAGAATGCGTTTGGGCTTGCCGTTGGGCGGAGCGGACATCGGCGGACCTTATCCATGTTGGGACAACGCTTCTCCGAAGCGTCGCTAACAGTCACTCGTCCATGAAAATTGGGAGGCGAATAAGCCCCTCGCGGAATTCGTAGGGTGGGTCGAGACTTCGAGGCCCGCCATTTTGCATGATCGAAATCGAATCGGTGGGCTTCGCAAAGCCTCGACCCACCCTGCAAATCCTTCACGCGTTGCCGAGAATCCAGCGGGTGAACTTTTCGGCTTTCAGGCCGCTTTCGGCCAGCGCCTGGCTGACGGTCTTGGAATCGTCCTTGGCGAACAGTTGATATGTCAGCACGCCGTTTTCGGCGTAATACGTTTTCATGCGGCCATCGACGATCTTATCAACGATGTTCGCCGGCTTGCCCGTCGCCAAGGCTTCCTGCGACAGTCGGTCGCGTTCCTTCTTCACCTCGTCGGCGTTCAATTCCTCGGGATGCGTGGCGACAGGCTTCAGGGCCGCGATGTGCATGGCGACATCTTTGAGCACGGGAGCCGCTTTGGCCCCTTGAGCCTGGATGAGGACGCCGGTTTTGCCGTCGTGGTGGACGTAGCCACCGACGGGACCGCTCACGCGCAGGACTCGGGCCAGCACGATCTTCTCGCGGATTTTGTTGACGACGTCTTCGTACAGTTCCTGCAATGTCTGACCGGGCTTGCTCGGCGCAGGCTGTTTGAGGAGGTCCGCCGGGGTGGCTGCGCCGGGGCCGTTCAGCAACTGCCGGGCGCATTGCTCGGCGAGATCGATGAAATCGTCCGCCTTGGTGACCGAAGGCGTTTCGCACTGCAGTTCGATCATCGCCGCCTGGCTGCCGTTCTCATTCACGGCGATGCGAATCAGGCCCTCGCTGGTTGTCCGTTCCTGCAGCTTGATCGTGAGCTTCTTATTCCACTCGCGCAAAAGCTCAATCGCCTTGTTCTCATCGCCGTTGGCTTCGACGAGAGCTTTCTTGACCTCCATCATCGGACGGTCGGTCTTGTCACGCAAATCTTTGACTGCCTGGGCGGTAATCTCAGCCATGAGAGCGATCCTATTGAGTGCGAAGGTTTGATGGCTAAGAGCTTAGGGACAATAACCTTCAGCGCCAGGTTCGCCGGCCATGTTCTGGTCCGGCCCTGAGCGCTCAGCCCTTAACTCTCAGCAATGCTACAGCGAGGGCACTGGCTTGTACTGCTCTTCCGCGGCCGGGGGCTCTTCTTCCTTGGGCAGCGTGCTTCGCCCCAGCGTGATGCCTTCGGTCAAATGCCGGAGAACCAGCTGAATCGAGCGGATGCTGTCATCGTTGCCGGGGATCGGCAAGTCCACGTCCTGCGGGTCGCAATCGGTGTCCAAGAGCGCGATCACCTTGATGCCCATCAGCTTGGCTTCGTGAACCGCGTTATGTTCTTTCCGCGGATCGATGATGACCATCGCTTCCGGCAAACGATTCAGCAGCCGCAAGCCGTTGAGATTGCGGTGCATTTTGCGCCGTTCGCGGATCAGGGCCGACTGCCGCTTCTTGGAGTACGTCTCGATTTCGCCCGATTCAAAAATGCGGTCCAGCTCTTCGAGCCGCTTCAAACGGCTGCGAATCGTGCGGAAATTGGTGAACAACCCGCCCAGCCAGCGATAATCGACATACGGCATGCCGATCGACAGCGCGAGCTCGCGAATCGTGTCCGCGGCCTGTTTCTTCGTGCCGACGAACAGGACCAGGCTCCCCTGCGAGGCGACCTTCTGCAGATACCGTTTCGCGCGCAGCAGGCCGCGGATGGTTTCCTTGATGTCGATGATGTGAATCAAGCTGCGGCGGCCGTAAATGTAAGGCCGCATCCGCGGATTCCACCGGCTGGTGCGGTGACCGTAATGAATACCGGCGTCCAAAAAATCTTTGACGACAATCTCTGACACGGGGAAAAACTCCTGGTTCCGAATCCACGGCCTACGCCGAACCGGACCATCCGTACAGACGCCCGACGTTTCGACGAAGCAAGGATGTTACCGCACCAGAGGCAAGCCTGTCAAATCAGGCCGATACCGCGGGAAGACGAGGGGAGATTTTTTCGCCTGAGGGCTTGGTGCGAGGCAGGCCCGCCAAGGCGGACGAAGTCGGCGGCGCCAGCAACAACCTCAGGCCGTTCAGGATCACCAGGACGGTGCTTCCTTCGTGACCGAATACGGCCAATGGAAGCGGGACCGTCGTCACCAAAGAAGCCGTGAGCAAGACGATCATGACGCCGAACGCGATGCACAGGTTCTGCCTCAGAATCACCTGCGTACGGCGGGCGAGGCGAATGGCATAGGGCAGCCGGCGGAGATCGTCGCTCATGAGCACCACGTCGGCGGTCTCCAGGGCGACGTCGCTGCCGGCGCCGCCGAGCGAGAAGCCGACTGTCGCGCTCGCCATGGCCGGGGCGTCGTTCGTGCCGTCGCCGATCATGCCGGTCCGCTTGGGCTGTTCGAGCAGGCCCTTCAGAATGACCAGTTTATCGCCGGGCTGCAGATTCGCTTGAAACTCGATGTCGAGCTGTCCCGCAAGATGTGCCGCGACCAGGGCATTGTCGCCGGACAGCATCATCAGGGGCTTTAGGTCCATCGCCCGCAGTTCCTGCACGGCAGCCAAGGCCGTCTCCCGCAGCGTATCAGCAACGGCCAGCCAGCCGGCGAATTTCCGGTCGCACAGCACGGCCAAGACCGTTTGGCCGGCCTGCCGGGCGGCTTCAATGCCGGTCCGATCTACTGCGGGGATATCAGGAATCGTGGAACTGATCCATTCCGGCTTGCCGACGACGATCGCCTTGCCCGCGACGATCCCCTGAATGCCGCTCCCGACCACCGATTTGACAACGTCCGCGTCCGGAACGGCCAGCCCTTGGGCTTTTGCCGCCTGGACCACGGCCACCGCCAACGGATGTTCCGAATGGGCTTCCACCGCGGCGGCCCAGGTCAGCACGTTGGCTTCGCTGAACGACGGCGCCGGCTGAATTCGGACGAGTTGCGGCTTGCCGCGGGTCAATGTGCCGGTCTTATCGAAGGCCATGGCTTCGAGCGTCGCCGTCCGTTCGACATGAATGCCGCCTTTGAAGAGCACTCCGTTGCGAGCCGCCGCGGTGATCGCCGTCAGAATGGCCGCGGGGATGGAAATCACGACGGCACACGGCGAAGCAACGACGAGAATGGTCATCGCCCGCGAGAAGGCATCCCACAGACTGAGCGACGCGCCCCAGTGAAACCAGGCGAAGCTCGCCGCGGCGAGCGCCAGAACGATCCACGTGTAACTCTGCCCGAACCAGGTCGAAAACTGCTGCGTCGTGGCCCGTTCCGTCTGGGCATGCTCCACCATTCGGACCATGCGGGCCAGCGTAGTTTCTCCGGCTGTCCGCGTGACTTCGACGGTGATCACCCCCTGCTGATTCAGCGTGCCCGAAAAGACCGGATCGCCGGGCTGCTTGTCGACCGGCATCGATTCGCCCGTCATGATGGCCTGATCGACGCTGGTCTGCCCGTCGCGGATTGTGCCGTCGACAGGAATCCGTTCCGACGGATGGACCAGAATCGTATCGCCGGGAACCAGCACATCGACGGGAACACGCTCCTCTTTTCCGTCGCGAATTCTCACGGCATCCTCCGGGGCGAGATCCATCAGCGCGGCGATGGCCCGGCGGGTTCTGCCAAGGATGAATGCCTCCAGCGCGTGCGACAGCGAAAAGAGAAAAAGCAGCACGGCTCCTTCCCACCACTCGCCGAGCACCGCCGAACCGACGGCGGCGACAATCATCAAGAAGTCGATGTTCGCCTTGCCGTGCGATAGGTCATGTAGGGCCGTCCAGGTGGCATGCCAGCCGCCGGCGACATACGACACGAGAAACGCGGCCACGGCGAATAAATGCAGTCGGCTGCCGGCGGCTGCATCTCCCGCGTCCAATAGCAAACCTGCGGCCAAACCGATGAGGCACACCGCCGGATCGAGAAACCCTCGCCAGGAAGATGCCGGGGCGTCATCCGCAGGTCCGTGATGATGATGGGCGTGCGAATGGCCGATTTCGGTGGCTCCCTGAAACCGTGCAAAATGAATCAACGAACCCAAGAGCCGCGCACGAAGTAAGCGGTGGATAGGCGAACATCCGCCGCTTACTTCGTGCGCGGCTCTTGAGGGAATTATCTCCGCTTCGTCGCGATCAACGCCAGCAGCGATTTGAACGGGTCGGCGAATTTCGCCAGGCCTTCGTCCATCAGCACCTGTTCCAGCTTGGCGAAGTCGACTTTCTGGTCGATGTCGGCCAGCACATCGGCGGGGGGGAGTTTGTCGACGGTTCGCGTGAAAACTTTGCCGGCCATCTGCTGCACGGCGGCGTTCGTCGCCGGGGGATTCGTCTGGATGTCGGCCCCGGAGAGGGCCGCGACATATTTATCCGGCGAATCGCTCGGGTCTTTCGTCCCCGTGCTGGCAAAGATGAATTCCTGCTTCAGCGGCAATTTCTTCTCGGCCCAGAATTTCTGATTTTCCCGCCACAACCGCTGGGCGTTGACAATGCCGACGTTGCCCTGGGCCGCGGGAATCAAATCCGGCACGTGTTTTTTCGTGTAGACGTCAATCCGGCTCACGAAAATGCTATAGACCGATTTGAATCCGTCCAGCGAGGATCGCTTCTGCGCTCCCCGCCACACGGCATTCCGGGCGATTTCATATTGCCGCTTCGTGAACAGCAGGGTCACGTTCAGCGTGATGCCCGCCGCGGCGAGGTCCTCCAGCGCGGCCAGTCCCCCCGGCGTGGCGGGAACCTTGATCATTCGGTTCTTGTGACCGGCCGCCCATTGCTTGCCGAGTTCAACATACCGCTTCGCCTTGTCGGCGACAGACAGCGTGCAGCTTTTGTCTTCGAGAAGCGGATCGAGCTCAAAACTGACGTAACCGTCGTTGCCTCGGGTCTTCTCCCAGACATCAAAGAAGACATCCTGGGCGTTGCGGACCAGCCGGTCGGTCATTTCCCAGGCAATGTCGGCATCGGATTTCCCCTGCTTCGCCAGAGCGGTGATTTCCGCGTCAAACCGGCCTGTTTTCAGCAGATCGGAAATGATGATCGGGTTCGACGTCGCCCCCGTCGCCCCGAACTTGCGGTTTTCGACGACGAGCTCGGGATCGATGCTATCGAGCCAAAGTTTCGTCCCGGACGCGACGAGGGATTCGAGGGGAGTAGGCATGGAATGAAAATCCTTGTACGGAGAATCCACACGAGCAGTTGAGTCTGATAGAATAACGGACTGAGGAAAAATCGTCACCTCTGTCCTTTCCGAGTCGCGAGGCCATGGACATGACTGTCATCGGAACAGTGCGGAACGGCAAGATCGAGTTGCCAGCGGGGGTTTCCTTGCCGGATGGTACGGAAGTCTCCGTGCAGGTTCTCGCACGGCCGATAGAGACGCCAGCAAACACGGAAGCTGTCCAGCCTGCCGAGAGCTTTCACCAACAATTGATGAAATTCGCAGGCATCGTCAAGGGCATGCCTGAGGACTATTCGATCAATCATGATCATTATCTGTATGGTGCGCCGAAATCGTCATGAGAATCGTCTTTGCCGACGCATGCTATTATTTTGCGTTACTGATGGAGCGGGATCAATACGCGGAACAGGCACGCAACTTTACCCAGGACTACAGCGGTGGTTTTGTCACCACGACGGCCGTCTTGACCGAAGTCGGCAACTCGCTGGCGCGCACGGGGCAGCGATCATGCTTTGTTCCGTTGTTCGACTTCCTCACCAGCAGCAGCGAAGTCGACATCATCCATGCATCGTCCGAAGAATGGGACCGAGCGGCACGCTTGTATGATGAGCGTCCCGACAAGTCCTGGTCCCTGACCGATTGCCTGTCATTCATCGTGATGCAGGATCGCGAACTCCAGGAAGCGCTCACAGCCGATCGCCATTTCGAACAGGCGGGATTTACCATCTTGTTGAGTTAGCCGCAGTTGGAAGGATCTGGTTTTTGGACACGACCGTTTACGATAACCCGCTGATTGGCCGGTATGCCTCGCCGGAGATGTCGGCCCTGTGGTCGCCGCAGACCAAGCACGCCACCTGGCGGAAGTTCTGGATTGCGCTGGCGGAAGCCGAGCACGAACTCGGGCTGGCCATTTCGCAGTCCCAGATTGAAGAACTCCGCGCCCATGTCGACGACATCGATTTCGCCTTAGCGGCGAAATACGAGAAAAAATTCCGTCACGATGTGATGGCGCATGTGCATACCTACGGCGACGTCTGCCCGACGGCCCGGCCGATTATTCATCTGGGGGCGACCAGTTGCTACGTCACCGACAACACCGATCTCTTGCTGATGCGGCAGGGATTGGAAATTCTGCGTTCGAAACTGGTCCGCGTCGTCGATCACCTCGCAAGATTTGCGCAACAGCACCGCGCCTTGCCGTGCCTGGGCTTCACGCATCTGCAACCGGCGCAACCCGTGACGGTCGGCAAGCGGGCCGCGCTGTGGTGTTACGACTTGGTGCTCGATCTCGCGGAACTCGAACATCGCCTGGCGACATTGAAACTGCGCGGGGCAAAAGGAACGACCGGCACGCAGGCCACGTTTCTCGCGATCTTTGACGGCGATCATGCGAAGGTTGAAGAACTCGATCGCCGGGTCTGCGCGAAGCTGGGGTTTGACGCGGCGTATGCCGTCACCGGGCAAACGTATTCTCGCAAGATCGATTCGCAGATTCTCGATGCGCTCAGCGGGATTTCGCAATCGGCCCACAAGGCGGGGACTGATCTTCGCCTGCTGCAGAGCCGGAAGGAAATCGAAGAACCGTTCGAAGCCGACCAGATCGGCTCGTCGGCGATGGCGTACAAGCGAAACCCCATGCGGTCCGAGCGGATGTGCAGCCTGGCGCGATTCGTCATGAGCCTCGCCAGTTCCGCCGCTCAAACGATGGCCGTGCAGTGGATGGAACGGACGCTGGACGACAGCGCCAACCGACGGCTGACGATCCCCCAATCCTTCCTGGCGACCGATGCGATTCTGATTCTCTACGGCAACATCGCGAATGGCATGGTCGTCTATCCCGAAATGATCGCTCGGCATCTCCGCGAGGAATTGCCGTTCATGGCGACGGAGGAAATCCTGATGGCCGGCGTGCAGGCGGGAGGCGACCGGCAGGAACTTCACGAACGCATCCGCGTCCACAGCCAGGCCGCGGCGAAGCAGGTCAAGGAACACGGCCAGGCCAACGACTTGCTTGACCGATTAAAGACCGATCCGTTGTTTGCCGTCGTGAATTTGTCGTCGGCATTAGAGCCGTCGCGATTCATCGGCCGGGCGCCGGAGCAGGTGGACCGGTTCGTCGCAGAGGTGATCGAGCCGATACGAGAGCGGTATCGCGATGCGATGCTTGGAACAACGAACGAAGAACTGCGAGTTTGAAACCCATTTCCCAAGGAGAAGATGATGCCTCAACGAAGCTGGTCCTGGTTCGCGGCGGTGCTGTTCGTCGGCATTCTGGGCTTGCTCGGCACCCGCTCGGAAGTGCACACGGTACGGGCGAATGCCGCCGCGGCGAATGCCGGCTGGGAGTACCAGACGGCGTCCGTGGAACTCGGATCGTTGAGCACCAAGTTGAACGATCTGGGCAAGGACAGCTGGGATGTCGTGATGATCATTCCCACCGATTCCGTCGTGGACAACGGCCCGGACGGCAAGCCGCATGTGTTGGTGCAGCGCGTCGAGGTCACGGCGAAACGACCGAAATAACGTGCCGTTCAGATCAAGCCGGCTCCGAAGGCGTCTTCGGCGGATTCCGAGGCGCCCGGCAGGATCGACATGCGAATCGATTCCCTGACCTGGCCGTTCCCGGCAACGGCGTGCGGCTGCGGCACGGCGTTGCCGCTGTCACGGCGGCGCAGGGAATCATCCACCGGTAAAATGTGGCGTTCGTCGAGCAATTCGTCGGCGTCTTCGCCGAGCGCCGCAAAACGGTCTTCACCGTAGTCGTCGTAGGCGCAGACGTATCCCGGCAGCTTCGATTTTTCGAGTTCGTCGGCGAACGCCAGCAGCACTTGCCGCTGGATCATTTCGCGGCAATCAGAATGAATCGGATGAGCGATGTCGGCGTACAGCTTTGCGCGGCCGTCGTCGTCTTTCAAGGCCCGGTCGTCGCGCAATTTGGCACCGCATTCGCTGCAGAACCGTGCCCGCAGATGGTTCTTCGCCGAGCAGCGGGAGCAGCGATCTGTCAGTTTGCGGCTGGGCATCGCCACGAACGAGCCTTTCGTCCCCTGAATGATTTTCAGGTCGCGAATGACGAAACACTGGTCGAACGTGATTGAGCAGAAGGCCTGAAGCCGGTCCTGCGGATCGTCCATCAGCTTGATGCGAATCTCGGTGATTTCCATGGCTGGACTCCGTTTCAGCCTGCCAACTCACAACGGCTCTGGACCACGCAGACCCAGGGGACGCCTTGACTTCGCAACCGGGCGGCGACGGCCAACCCCCGCCGGCGAGAACTGCAAACTCCAAAATAGGCCGTTCCGCTGCCGCTCAATTGATGGCCCCACACCGGCTGCTCGGCAAACCGGCTCGCCAATTGAACGACCTCGGGATTCAGTTGTTCGGCAGGTGACTGAAGATCATTCCGCAAATGCCGCGCCGCCAGGTCGAATCGACCGGCTTGCAAGGCCCGACAAAGAGGAGCACTTCCGTCACGTTCAGGTTCGGCACGGCACGCACGGTATACGTCCGGCGTCGAAAGTCCCGAGACGGGCTTGGCGATGACAAACGTGGCCCCCGACCGAACTGGCAGCGGCTCAATGAGTTCGCCCCGCCCGCGGCACACCGCCGTGGACGCCGAGCCGAGAAAGAACGGGACATCGCTGCCCAGCTGGCCTGCCAGTTCGCACATATCCTGCTGATGCATCCCAATCGACCAGAAGCGGTTCAAGGCTCCCAGGGTCGCAGCGGCGTCACTCGATCCGCCTCCCAGACCGGCGGCGGACGGAATCCGTTTGATCAATGTGATTCGCACGCCATGCGTCAACTGTGCATGGCGTTTCATCAGCATTGCCGCGCGAACCACCAGGTTGTCCGGCCCGGTGGGAATGGCATTCACGGGGGAAGCCCCAATCGGCCCGGCGCGATGCACCGTCAATTCGATTTCGTCGCACTTCACAGGGGAGAAGATCAGTGTGTCATACAAATCGATGGCGGTCATCACGGTTTCGATGTCGTGATAGCCGTCGGCACGCTTGCCCGCCACGCGCAGAAACAGATTGAGTTTTGCGGGCGCGAACGCCACCAGCGACGATGCAGTCCGGCGGCAGAGCATGGTCATCACATCCTGTGGGACTCGCTCACGGTTTCAAAAACTTACGTGGCGATTTCCCGACCGCCCGTTCGGTCGTCGGCACCACGTTGTAAATTCATTCGGCCCGAAATGACCCGATAGAAGCGGCGCGGAGAACCCAGGCAGCCGCAACAATTGACGACCTGATGCTACGGAGCGCAGTGAAATCCGTCAAGATCGATCTTGACACGGTTTGCTCGAAGGAACGCACCCGGATGTCTGGCGCCGCATCAGACACGCTTGTGACTCCCCGCGTCCGATGATTAGCATCGAGAGGGAATCATTTCCGGAATGCTCATCCGACCGAAGACACGATCATGCCAGAGCCGCAGCAGCAGGGGGCACTTCCGGGGCCGCGCGGCGTAAATCACTGGCTCAGGCGATTGTCTCTATTCGTTCTCTGCGTGCTGTTCGTCGTCGGGGCAGTCTATCCATTGCGTCACGTGCCGATCGTGCGAACGACGCTGCTGGCGCTGATCGCTTCGCTTCACTCCGCTTACGATACGTCCCAGTTCGAGCCCGACATCACTGGTCCGAAGGATCAAATCCCGGCTGCGTCAAACGCTTCGAAATTTCATTCAACCTTCGTCTTGGCGGCCGGCCGCGAGGAAACCTTTTGGCCGACCAAGATCGGCCCCTATCGGATCGTCATTGAACATCCTTCGCCCGACATCGGCCAGGGCGAGGACTTGAAGAATGCGTCTACGTCTTCAAGCATCCGGCATTCTTTCCTCTTTCAAGCAGAGAATTCCGATTCCAGCGCCTTGCGGCCGTTTGCACACAGCGCGCAAGAGATTCTCAGAGCCGCGGCGAACGAGTGGGAATTGTGCGATCAGGTCCGGCGACTCACGGAACATGGCGGCGAACTGCCCGCGGAGTTGCTGATGAAACCGGATGACGTGCTCCGTGCGGCTCAAGCGGGCAAACGGCTGACCTGCCGGCCGTTTGCCCTGCTGTTGGTGGAATTGTGCACGCTCAAGGGCTGTACGTCACGCCTGTTGGGGTTGTCGTCCGACGGCAATGCATTTGAACATGCCGTGACGGAAGCGTATCTGCCGGAAGAAGGGAGATGGGTCGTACTCGATCCGGACTTCAACATCGCCTACCGCCGCGAGGGCCGCTGGCTCAGCGCGGCGGAATTGCATGATGCCTGGGTTGCTCTGAAGCGGCAGATCGAAGCGAACCTCGGAACGAACGACCGGGAAAAAGTGGGAACCTGGCTGAAAGCCCATCGGAGAGAACTCCCGTCACTCACCCAAGTCGAAGTGGTTCCGCTGGGTGACGCCGGCCAGACACTGCGTGATTCCAATTTGCCATCGAGCAGTACCGGCATGGGGCTCGACTGGTACGAACAGGTTTTCTATCCCGTCAGGAATGACTATCTCACGTCGACGTATCCCTTCGGGCATGACGTTCGAGTGCGGCAATATCTCCTGAATTCGGACGCCGCTCTGCCGAATCCGCCAATTTGCCCAGAAGCCGTCCCGCTCAGCGACCGACGCGCGGTCTACTGGCCGTCGGGCCGGACCAGCGTGACCATCTCCCCCGATAGTGCTGCCGCCGCCCAGTCATCGTCTCTCCCGGTGCTCGTGCTGGAGTTGTCGACGTATACGCCGAATTTCCGTCACTTTGAAATCTCTCGCGACGACGGCCCGCCCGAGAAATTTACCGGGGCCCGGTACGCGGTGGATCTCGGCTCCCAACCGCAGGACATGTCGATAACCGCGGTGAATCATGCCGGTGTCCACGGAGAAGCGACGACCGTGCGGATTGTTCGCAGTTCTCCGGCCAGGTAGCGGGTTGACGAGCTGCGCAGGATGACGGGGATCGGTTCATGTTCCGGTTTGCTGCCAGCTTTTCCTGGGTGAAAAATTCGTCTCAAATTTGTGCACTCCAACAATTGGGGACTTGTGGGCAGAACGGGGGGGGGTAGCATGAATAGCCCCCAGGGGGACCATTGCGTCTCCGGGTTTGTTCTAAATTTTCTCGAACCAATAGGACCAACAATAATGCGGGCGATGAAATGGGCGGCGTGTTTGGCGGTGCTGCTGACGTGCGCGGGATCGGCACAGGCGGCCTTTATTCACTGGGACGACACGGATGTCAACACGATCACGGTGACGTGGAGCGGCTTCGATTTGGGTGGATTTTCGGTCGGTGGGGGACCTGATACAGCCGACGGAACAGTGACGCTGGCGGATGGCGCCTATCACTTTCAGGGAATCTGGATTGCTCCGAACGAATTTTCTGCATTTGAAACTGTTCATTTTTATTTGCCGGGTGATCCGGGGGGTCTCACCAGCGGAACGGAATTTACTGCGAGCGGCTTAGATGCAGCTCTGCCTGATTTTTTCCCTGCCCTGATCGTTGGAGATTTTTACGGCTTCACTGGTAGCTCGTACGGCCCCGGCGCTGTCCTGGCTTTGCAGGACGGCCATACGGAATTCTTTAGCGCACCCGGGTTGACCATGGAATTTACTTCCGAAGCCCCCCCCCGTCGCCGCCGTGCCCGAACCCGGCACGCTGACGCTGGTCGGCCTGGGTGCGTTCGGCCTGGTCGCCGGAGCGATCCGCCGCCGCCGGCAACACTCCGAACCGCGCACGAAGTAAGCGGTCCGCTTCCTTCGGTCTCATGAAAGATCACAATCTGCGAGACGGGCGACCTGATGGTCGCCCGTTGTTTTTTGGCAGCGGGCTAACGGGCGCCCGTCAGCCCGTAGTCCGCACTCTCCGAGTGCAGACGGCTCGGCACTCGGAGAGTGCCGGCTACGAAAATCTCCGGCGAGATCATTTCAGCAAGCCGACAATCAGCGTCACCCACGATTGCCCGGCTTGCCAGGTGAAGTAGCCGAAGAATGCGCTGGACCAGACCATGGCCACGAATCGCACCGGCGTGATCGACAAACTCCGCGGCAGAATCTTCGCGTTGAGATACAGCAGCAGCAGCGAGTAGAGAAACATCACCATCCCGTTCATGGCCGCGGCGGTTTGTAACTGAGCCAGCGGTTCATCGGTGATGTTGAGCAGGATCGCCGAACCAAGCGCGATTTCGCCCCACAGAAAGCAAAAATAGAGCCTGCTGACCGACCAGCGGTCGTTGTCACGAAGAAAGTTGACTTTCACGATGTCCGCCGAAATTCTTGAACTGGCATCGAGCACGCCAAGTTCCGTCGTCAACAGCAGGGCCATCCCGGCAATCAGATACGCCGGTTTCAAGAACCAGCCGAACGGATGTTGACCTAACAACACGCCCTGCGCCCAGACGAAACTCAGCCCCTTGCCGACGCCTTGGCCTTCCGGCCGCAATTGCCCGGCGTGATCATAAAACAGCGAATAACTGATGAGCGCCAGCATCGTGAGGCACGCGATGCACGTCATCAGAAAACTGCAGAAGTGTTCGACGTTGGCGGCCCGCCACCAGATCTTCCAGCGGGCCATGTTGGCCGGCGTGTGGCGGAAGTGGTAGCCCGTTTCGCTGATGGCTTCTTCGTTGCCGGTGAGCGGGCTGGTGATGCGGCCGATGTACCGTCCCATGCCGTAGCCTTTGTCCTTGATGTAGTTGCTCTGGCTGAGGTTCATCGTCCCGCCGGCGCCGGCAAAGGCCAGTGCGCCCAGCAATGTGCTCGTCGTCAGCCCGGTGCCGGCCAGGTCGGGCATCGCGCCGAAGTTCCAGACGCCGTTCAACAACGCGAGGATGGCATCGGTGCGGATCACGCAGCACCCGATGATCGCGACCAGAACGAGAATCAGTCCGACCAGCCACGTCTGCAGTTTTTCTACCGTGTTGTAGACGACGGGCCCCGAAGTCAGCACGATTCCCGACAGCAGCAACAGCGCAATGGCGATCGGCGCGGTGTAATAAGAATCCTGTACCGTCTTCCCGGCGACTTCGTGCATCCAGGGGCCGAAGATCATCCAACTGGCGATCTGGGCGGAACCCGTTGCCCAGCCGGGCCAGGCCCACGGGACGACGTTCAGGATCAAGAAAATCCACGACCATTGTTTGCTGAGCCGGCAGAACCCGGTGATCGCGCTCTCCCCGGTGGCCAGCGTCCAGCGTTCGATTTCCAGGTTGACGAAGAATTGCGTGACGACGCCCAGCACGCACGCCCAGAAAAAGACGAACCCCGTGCTGTGGACGATCTTCGGCCACATGATGTATTCGCCCGACCCCAGCGCCAGCCCGGCGAGAATAATGCTCGGCCCGACCATGTTCTGCCACGGAATCGGCTCCGGCATGTCACGATACTTGAGCGGAGGCAACAGCCGATGCGGGATGACATCGTCCGGAACGAGGTCTTCGGTCTCCACGTGATCACTCATGCAGCCGCGCTCCGACGGGGGTGGCGATTCGAAGCAGAGACTATAGCCGTTTGCCCGGCTGACCGCCAAAGCACCCTCCGTCGATGCCTGGTTCCGATGGGTTGTCGGGTTTTTGTGTTGTTGTGTCGTCGCGAAACTCGCCTTGACTGGACGGCGATCTGAACGTAACCTTCCCCGCCTGGATTCTCCCTCTTCACAATTCCTGTCAGTTGTTCGGGTGACGGCACATCGTCGCCGGCTGCGGTCAACCCTTGGGGTTGCGCGGCTGTCGTCTCTGTGTTGTCCGTCGAACCGGTGCGAATGGAGTCGCGGCTATGGTCGCTTGCACGAGATCATTGCGCTGGTGGGTACTTTGCCTGTGGTGCGGCGGGCAGTGCGTTGCGCCGAGTCTTGCCAAAGACAAAGCACCAGACAAAGTCCAGCCGAAATCGATGAAAGAGTTTCGTGAGCTGGAAAAGATGCTTGATGCCGACGAGGACGAACCCGTCAGCTCTCCGGCGGACAGGTACCAGACGAGCGTGGAAACGCCGCTGATCGGACAATACACGAATTTCGCCGGGTTGCAGCCGATTGAAGTGGTCGGGTTCGGCCTGGTGGTTGGATTGTCCGGGACGGGCGGCAACCCGGCGCCGTCCCCCATGCGAACGGCGCTGCTGGAGGATCTGAAGCGCCGCAACATTCGGAATCCGAACCAGATTCTGCAATCACCCGACACGGCGCTGGTCGTGGTTCGGACGTTGATGCCGCCGCTGCTGGAAAAAGGCGAGACGATCGACGTGGAGGTCTTCATCCCGGAAAGTGCCGAAGCGACCAGCCTGCAAGGCGGATGGCTGATGGAAACGTACCTGACGGAACAAGCGCTGGTTCCCGGCAAGGGAACGCTGGCCGGCCACCAGTATGCCCGGGCCAAGGGGCCGATCTTGACGGCCGTCGTCTCCAAGACCCAGGAGAAGGACCATCCCAAGCTGCGGCGCGGCCGGGTGCTGGGCGGCGGGACCGTGCTACGGGAGCGCGAGCTGTCGATGTACTTGCGCAGCGATTTTCGCAGCATCCGCAATGCGATCCGCATCTCGGACGCCATCAGCCGTCGGTTTCACGACTATGACCAGCACGGCATTCAAAAACCGATGGCTGTGCCCAAGAACGATCAAAAGATCGTGCTGGACGTGCATCCGCTCTACAAGAACAATTTCCCCCGGTATTTGCAGGTGATTCGCCACATTGCGTTTCGCGAACAGCCCACGGCCCGGAGAATCCGGATGCAACGCCTCAAAGCGGAACTGCTGACGCCGGAAACCTCGGAAGAGGCCGCGCTGCAGTTGGAGGGCATCGGCAAAGACGCCATTCCCTTGTTGAAGGCCGGGCTGCTGTCGCCTCTCTTGGAATGCCGGTTTCAGGCGGCCTGCGCGCTGGCGTACCTGGGCGAGCCGGACGGCGTGACTGTTCTGGCGGAAACCGTCCGCGACGAGCGTGCATTTCGGGTCTATGCGCTCGCCGCGCTGTCGGTCATCGATGATGCGGACGCCCACCTGGCGCTCCGCAAACTGACGAATGATTCGAGCATGGAAACCCGGTACGGCGCGTTCCGGGCGCTGTGGGTCCTCAACAAGAACGATCCTTTCATTCGGGGCGAACCGATCAAGGTCATGGAAGGAAAAACGGGCTACATGCTGCACGAACTGGATACGCCGGGAGAGGCGCTGGTCCATTTGTCGACGCGGACACGGCCGGAAGTCGTCCTGTTCGGCGCCGATCAGTCATTCCACGTGCCGCTGTATCTCACCGCGGGAAGAAACATCATGGTCACGGCTCAGCCCGGAGCGCAGACGGCGTCCGTCGTGCGATTTACGCCCGATCGGCCGGATGAGCGCCGTGAAGTTTCCCTGAAAGTGGCGGACGTGATCCGTGCCGTCAGCGAACTGGATGGAACGTATCCCGACGTGGTCCAGATGCTGACGGAGGCTGCGACGCAGAATAATTTGACCGGACGGTTCGCCTACGATGCGCTGCCAGAGGCCGGCCGCATGTATGAACGCCCGGCGCCGTTGGATGGGCTGGCGGCGAAGGGAAGCCGCAAGACGCGCGTCGGCCGCGACAATCTGACTCCGAATCTCTTCCCGCTCGATCCGTCCAAGGAAGATGAATCATCAGATCATTCCGAGCCGGCCGAGCCGTCTCCCGCCGGCATGTTGAATGTACCAGCAAAAACCGCATCCACGGAACAGCCCGAGACCGCGTCCCGGGAAGCGCCCGACAAAGTCAAATCGTCGTCCGCGGCAAAACCGGGCACACGGAAAAAAACTGGAAACACTGCCGAGAATTCGCGCCCTAGCCGCTGGCCAAGCTGGCTCACTCCCAGGGTGCACCGCTTTGAAGGAGCATCGCAGGAACCGGCCAGGGCGCCGCTTCCCGTGAAGTCGAAAACGTCCGAACAGTCCGAACCCGAAGTACAGACGGAGCCGTAATCAACCACGGCAGTATTTTCCGTGTCGTCCCGTGGATCACATCCGCGGAAGGCCGGCCAAGGTGGATCGATGCTGAAGTCGCTGGAACTCTATGGTTTCAAGAGCTTCGCCGATCGCGTCCGGTTCGATTTCGCTCCGGGCGTGACGTGCGTCGTCGGCCCGAACGGCTCCGGGAAGAGCAACGTCGTCGACGCATTGAAATGGCTGCTCGGCGATCAGTCGGCCAAAAGCCTGCGCGGCAAAGAGATGACCGACGTCATCTTCAACGGTGCCGCCGGACGAAAACCCAGCAGTTTCGCCGAAGCCACGCTGACCTTTGACAACGCCTTGCGCCTGCTCCCGCTCGACATGCCGGAAGTGCAGATCGGCCGGCGCATCTGGCGGAACGGCGACAGCGAATACCTGATCAACCGCTCGGCCGCACGGCTGAAAGACGTGCGCGATCTGTTTCTTGGCACCGGGGCCGGTTCGTCGTCGTACAGCATCATTGAACAGGGCCGCGTGGACCAGATTCTGCAGTCGAATCCCACGAACCGCCGGGCCGTCTTTGAAGAAGCGGCGGGGATCAGCCGCTACAAGTCAAGGAAAGTCGACGCCCAAAGGAAGCTGGAGCGCGTCGGCCAGAATCTCCTCCGGCTGACCGACATCGTGGACGAAGTCGAAGCGCGGCTGACCTCGACGCGAAACCAGGCGGCGAAAGCGGCGAAATACCGGGAGATCAGCCTGGAACTGCAAACGTGGTGGCATGGCCTGGCCGCCGACGATTTCCGCCGGCTGACGTCCGAACAATCCGTTCTTGAAGCCCAGCATACCGAACTCGAGCAGCAGTTGGCCGTCGTCAATGACGAGCAGCGTGCGCTGGAGCAGGAGTCGGCGGCGTTCGACGGAGAGATGAGCCGGCTCGATCAGCAGCTTCGCGAGGCGGAGCGCCGCCATGCCCAGGGCCGGGAAGTGATTGCCGGCCACGTGACGACACTGACCCACCAGTCAGCCCGCTTGCAGGAACTTGAGGGCGAAATCACGCGCCTGCAACAGCAACAGGCAACCCTGCTGCAGCGCACGCTGCTCATCGATCAGGAAGTCCGGCAAAAGACTACGGAACTCGCGCACCTGGAACTCGAAGCGGGCAAACTTCAGTCCCGTTTGGCGACGCAAGACCAGGAACTCCGCCAGCAGGCGAACATCCTGCATGACCATCGAAAAGAGCTGGAACGGTTGCGAGTCCGGCATCGGGAATTGCTGGACGCCGTTTCCGCCGCGGCTCAATCCGTTCTCTCGGAACAATCGAAGGCCGCCTCGCATGACGCCGCGCTCGAACATCTGGCCGAATCGGCCCAGGCGATTGAATCGAATCTGGCCCGCTTGCGCACAGCCGTCGATCAGCAGCAGCAAATTGTCCGCGCCGCGGCCGAGCGTCATGCCGAATCACAGCAGACGCTGCGCAAGATTCAGTCGCGCCGACAGACGCTCCTCACTGTGCAAGATGCGGCGAAATCCACGCTTTCCGAAAATCGCGAGCGCCGCAGCGCGGTCGCCGCCCGCAAGAGCCTGTTGGAAGATTTGGAGCTGCGTCAGGAAGGCCTGGGCATTGGCACGAAGGAAATTCTCAGCCGGGCGCAAACCTCTCGTCATGCACCGTGGGATACGGTAATCGGCAGCGTAGCCGACCTGCTGGACGTCGATCTCGAGCATGCCGCGCTCCTGGAAGTCGCCCTGGGCGTGCGGGCCGAACTCATCGTGCTGACCGAGTATCAGCCGCTGCTCGATTATCTGGAACAGGGCCTGTGCCAGTTGAGCGGACGTGTCGGGTTTCTGGCGATCCCGGACCAGACCAGCACGTCGGCGGCGCCGGATTCACTCCAGAACTCCCGGTTCCTGCATTTCGTGCCCGACGCTGCCGGGCTCGCCGATCTCACAGGCCGGCCGGGCGTCATTTGCCGCGCGGACCAACTGGTCACCGCGGAACGGGGGCGCCCCGGCATCGCCGCGGCCGTTCTAGCCGACACCTGGGTCGTGCAGACGCTGGACGCTGCCATTCGCCTCGCCGGCACCGTCGGCCCGGGCTGCCGATACATCACGCTGCAAGGCGAAGCTCTCGAGCCGAACGGCTCGCTGTTCGTCGGCATGGTCCGCAGCGAGACGGCCCTGGTCTCCCGCAAGAGCGAACTGCGCCGGCTCAAGCAAGAGCTGCACGATCTCGACCGCCGGATCGCCGAGCAGGAGTCCGCGTTGCAAGACGTCTCTCAATCGCTGACCGGCGCCGACGGGCAACTGGAATCGGCGACGTCCCAACAAGATCGTGCCCTCGAACAGTTGGCGGACGCCAAGGCCGAGCTGACCTCCCGCGAGCAGGAACTCGAACGGCTGCATCGCGAACTGAACCAGGCGGTGCAGCAGATCGACGGCCATCGCCAGGCGGCCGGCTTGGCAAGAGAAGCCGTCCAGCGCGCCGAGGCCGAGTCTCAACAAGCGGAGCAGGAACTTCAGAGCTTTGATGATCTCCGGCAGACCGCGGAACGCCTGCTTGCCGAGGCCGAACAGCACCTGCGCTCTCTCGAAGAGCGGGCCGCCGGCGAACAGCTCGATCTCGCCAAGCAAAGTGAACGGCTGCAGTCGCACAGGGATCAACTGGTCCGTCTGCAAGACGATCATCGCCAGCGCCGGCAGCAAAGCGACGAAGCCGACCGCCGGCTGGAGCTTGCCGTCAATAAGCGACGGCAATTGACGCTGCACCTGCTTAACACGCGCGCCGTTCTGGACGAACACTATGTTGTCGTGGAACAGCGCCAGCACGAGTTGGAGACGGTTCACCGCGAGAAATCCGAGCTTCGACAGCAGCGCGGCCATCTGACGACGCGCGAGGCGGCTCTGCGCAAAGAGCGCCGCGAACTGGCCGAACGGTCGCATGTCCAGGAATTGCGGCTCCGCGAAGTTCATCAGACTCTGGCGAATCTCGCGGAACGGCTCGATGAAGAATACCAGCTCAACCTGGCCGAACTGGCCCAGACGGAAGTCTCCGCCTATCAACTTTACCTGGATGAGCGCGCCGGCAAGCGAGAAGGCCAGGGGGAGTCGAGCGAATGCGAAGCGCAAGCGGGGAATGAAAACGGCCAGCCGTCGTTCGAAGAAATTCGCCCGGAACTGGAGTCCCGTGTGAATCGTTTGAGGAAGAAGCTCAAGCTGATGGGCGCCGTCGACACCGACAGTCTCCGCGACCTGGATGCCCTCGAACAGCGATTTCAGAACCTCAGCGCTCAATTGCAAGATCTGGTCGAAGCCAAGGCCGCACTGGAAGACATCATCCGCCGCATCAACGGCGAGAGCCGGCGGATTTTCGCCGAGACGTTTCAAACTATCCGCGAAAACTTCCAGCAGTTGTTCCGCAAGGTCTTCGGCGGCGGCGAAGGCGACATCATTCTCGAAGACCCCGAAGACATCCTCGATTGCGGCATCGACATCAAGGCCCGGCCGCCCGGCAAGGAACTCCGCAGCATCTCGTTGTTAAGCGGCGGAGAAAAGACGATGACCGCCATCGCCCTCATCATGGCGATTTTCCGCACCAAGCCCAGCCCGTTTTGCATCCTCGATGAAGTCGACGCCGCGCTCGATGAAGCCAACGTCGAGCGATTCGCCGGAATCGTCAAGGAGTTTCAGGCGACGACGCAGTTCGTCATGATCACGCACCACAAACGCTCCATGACCGTCGCTGACGTGCTGTACGGCGTGACGATGGAAGAATCGGGCGTCTCGAAGCGGATGTCGGTGCGGTTCGAGGATGTCAGCGAAGACGGAAACATCCGGTCGCAAAAATCGCACGCGGCCTAGTCAAAACCCGCTGATGCCATTCATTGGTATCGACACAAGCGGCAGGAAGCCTAAAAACAAGCCCCTTCTCCCCCGCCTCGGGGGAGAAGGGGGCCGAAGGCCGGATGAGGGGGTTGTCTCGCGGAATGAGTGCGCACACCGCTCGGCCCCCTCACCCCGACCCTCTCCCCCGAAACGGCGGGCGAGGGGACCAGAGAAGACGAAGGTTAAGCGCCAAGACGATGTGTAGATGCCGATGGATGCCCTCAGCGGGTCATTCGTCCTCATCCTCATCCTCCTCATCCTCATCATCCTCATCATCCTCATCATCCTCATCATCCTCATCATCCTCATCATCGTCCGGGTGCAACTCGTCACCGGGATCGAAGAAAAAATCCCCCAGGCCCATCGGCATGACGTTTCCGCCAAGAGTCTGACGTTTTTGTTCAGCGAGCCGCTGCAAGTCGGCAGCCTCGTCTCCGAGGCAGGCCAGGAGTGCTTCTGCCCACATGGCATCGCGGCCGACCGGGTGATTGGGATTCTGCGCCAGCCGCTTGAGAGCGTACCGCAGCACGTTGATGCCGTCGCGCGTAGAGAAATCGAGCTTCAGTTCGTGCGATTTCTGGAGGAACTCCACCGTCAGATTGAGCAGGTCGGCGGCGGCGAACGGCAGGTGATACCGCAGGATCGCCATTTCGTCTTCGCGGTTCGGATGCCCCAGCGACAGCGTTGGCTGCAACCGGCTGAGGATGTAATCCGGGATTTCAAACGTCGATTCGTCATCGTTCATCGTCACCGCGCAGCGGAAATTCTTGTGGGCGTGAATCGTGATGCCGGCGACGATCGACTCGACGTACCTTCGATGATCGAGGAGCGGCGCCAGGCTGGCCCACGACTTCTCGTTCATGCGGTTGCCTTCATCGAGAATACAAATCTCGCCGCGGATCATGGCCGTCACCAAGGGCGACGCGTGGTACTTGATGTTTCCGTCTTCGGCGAGGACAGGCGTCACCAGCAGGTCTTCCGGCCGGGTATCGGCCGTGCATTGATAGATGTAAATGCCCTGCTGCCGGGTCCGGCCGGCGGCGACGGCGAGCGTCGTCTTGCCGATGCCCGGCACGCCGACCAACCGAGGACTCAGCGGATAATCGCGGTCATCGACGGTCAGCCAGCAGGCCAGCAGTTGTTTAAGAACCTCCTGCTGGCCGATCCATTCGCCGGGCGAATTGTCGGGCTGGCTGAGAAACAAGCGTATCCCGTCGATCTCAACATGCTCTATCATGAATCCGAGGTCTTTCGTAAAACACGGGCCGAACGGCAGCGGACACTTTGTGTGCGGCGAAACGAAGCGCTGCAGTCTGGCTTCTGGCATATCCTTCTTATACTCTTTCGCTCTTTCACTCTTCTACCCTCTCCGACGGTATCCGTCACTTCGGACGACGCCATGTCCTCAACGTCCATCGATCCTGCTTCCGCCGAATACCTGCAGATACCGCCCGCACCGGCGGGGACTTTGCTGGGCGATCGTCGATTACTGGAAGGGCCCCGGTCCCGCAGAGATGAATTTTTCCGCGTGGTGCGGATCAGCATCGAATTCATCAAAGGGTTCCGGGCGCTCCACTTTCTCGGCCCCTGCGTGACCGTCTTCGGTTCGGCCCGCTTTCCGGAAGATCACCGTTACTACAAGCTGGCGCGCCAGGCGGGGGCGGTGATCGCCAGGATGGGTTTCAACGTCATGACAGGGGGCGGTCCGGGAATCATGGAAGCCGCGAACCGCGGTGCGAAAGACGTCGGAGGGCGATCTATCGGCTGCAACATCGTGCTGCCTCACGAGCAACAGGCCAATCCGTACATCGACAAGCTGGTGACCTTCCGGTATTTTTTCGTCCGCAAGGTGATGCTGATCAAGTATTCGCAGGCCTTTCTGATTTTTCCCGGAGGTTTCGGCACGCTGGACGAGGCCTTTGAGGCTGCCACCCTGATTCAAACCGAGAAAATCGTCGATTTTCCGCTGATCTTCGTCGGCGTCGATTATTGGCAGCCGTTGTTTGACTTTCTCAAAGACCGACTGTTCCGCGAGAAAACGATCAGCTCTGAAGACCTGAGTCGGCTGGTGTTGACCGACTCCCTCGATACGATCTTGAAGCATCTCGAATGCTGTTCCTCGGTACCCGCAGCAGCGCCGGTCAAGGACCAGCGCATCCCGCCGCGCTTATGGCGGCTCATGCAATGAGTCAACCGTACCGTGCGTGCGGCCTGGCATGCATCGCGGCAGACGTGGTCACAGTAGGGTGGGTCGAGTCTTCGAGGCCCACCGATTCGCTTGATGGAAATTCAATCGGTGGGCCTCGCACAGCCTCGACCCACCCTACGTCAAGAACGGAACTGCCCAGGCAGTCGTAAGGGGCGTCTATGAGATCGCGTGATCTGTTAAATACTCTACAGGATCTTGCCCCGATCGAAACGGCGGAGAATTGGGATAACGTCGGCCTGCTGCTGGGCGATGCTGACGGCGACATTTCCGCCGCGATGACCTGTTTGACGCTGACCCCCGATGTCGCCGAAGAAGCCGTGAGAGAGGGCGTCGGCCTCGTGGTGACTCATCATCCGCTGCTGTTCAAGCCGGTGCAGCGACTGACGACGAGCACTTCCGAAGGCCGAATGATTCTCTCCCTGCTGCATCACGGGATCGCCGTCTACAGCCCCCACACGGCGTGGGACAATGCCGACCTGGGAATCAACCAGCAGTTGGCGGAACTGCTGGACTTGCGGCACATCGAACCGCTGCGGCCCTGGCCGATCGAAGAACAGGTGCAGATCGTGACGTTCGTGCCGGTCGCTCATCGGCTGGCCGTTCAGCAGGCGCTGTGGGACGCCGGGGCGGGCGTCATCGGCAATTACCGCGAGTGCAGTTATTACGTCTCCGGCATCGGCACGTTTTTCGGCAGCGAGGCGGCGCACCCGGCGGTCGGTCAGGCCGGCCGGCGGGAAGAAGTCGCGGAAGACCGGTTGGAAGTCGTCTGTCCGGCCCGGCTCGCGAACTTTGCGATTGAACAACTCCGGAAAGCTCATCCCTATGAAGAACCGGCGATCGATGTCTATCCGCGACGCAGCCTGCCGGGGAATTCCGGAGCCGGTCGTCTCGGCGATCTGCCAGACGGCATGCGTCTCGCTGACCTCAACCGCCTCGTCTGCGAGAACCTGAAGACGCCCGTCACGCCGTTTGTGGGTGACCCGGACCAGCAGATATCTCGCCTCGGGATTGCCTGCGGAGCCGCCGCGGAGTTCGCGAATGACGCACAACGTGCCGGTTGCCAGGCACTGCTCACCGGCGAGGCGCGGTTTCATGCGTGTCTGGAAGCGCGGTCTGCAAACTTCGGCCTGATATTGCCCGGTCATTACGCGACCGAACGCCTCGGCATGGTACGCCTGGCGGAACTGATCCACGCCAAACACCCGGAGTTAACCGTATTCGGCAGCCGGGTGGAACGCGACCCGTTGCGGCTTTCCTGAGCGGAGGGCGTCAGCCCCCTGGTTGTGGCTGATATTCAATTGACGCCGTCATTCGAAGAATCCCGCCGACGCCGTCATTCGAAGAATCCCGCCGACGCCGTCGTCGAGCTTTGGCGGGGACATTCCCAGTTTTCGCACAATCATGATATCATCGGCGTCAACAACTTTGCGATCCCTTTGGAGAGCCTGCAACATGCCATACGAATTGCCCACACGCCGGGACGTTTTGAATCACGCTGCGCTGGGCGCGGCCGCCTTCGGGACGGCGGTATGGTGGTCCCCGCTCTCGGCCTTTGCGAAGGACGCCCCCGTGACCGAACCGATCCCGATCATTGATCCGCATCAGCATCTCTGGGACTTGTCGAAGTTCAAGCTCCCCTGGCATGACGTCGAGAAAGGCGTTGATCTCCTCAAGAAAAGTTACGTCACGGCGGATTATCTCGCGGCGACGAAGAACGTGAACGTCGTTCAGACGGTGTATATGGAAGTCGACGTCGCACCGGAACAGCAGAACGCCGAGGCCGATTACGTGATCGACCTGTGCCGGCGGAACGACAATCCGATGACCGGGGCCGTGATCTCCGGACGCCCGGCCGAGACGAAGGCGTTCGCCAAGTACATGGAACGGTTCGCGGACAACAAATTCATCAAGGGGGTCCGGCAGGTGCTGCACGTGCCTGGTACACCCGCCGGATTCTGTACCGGAGCCGGGTTCATGGAAAGCGTGAAACTGCTGGGCGACATGGGCAAGTCGTATGACTTCTGCATGCGGTCCGGCGAGTTGCTGGATTGCGTCAAAGTGGTCGATCAATGCCCGAAGACAAAATTCGTGCTGGACCACTGCGGCAACGGCCCGGTGTATCCCAAAGACAAGGCCGAATTCAGCACCTGGCACACGGGCTTGAAGGAACTGGCAAAGCGTCCGAACGTGGTGTGCAAAATTTCGGGGATCGTGGTGCAGGCCAAACCGAATGACTGGAAGCCGGCCGATCTCGCCCCGGCGATCAACGCGTCGCTGGAGGCCTTCGGGGAAGACCGTGTGATGTTTGCCGGCGACTGGCCCGTCTGTCTGCTGAAATCCAGTTATGAACAGTGGGTTAATGCATTGAAGGAAATCACCAAAGACCGCACCCCGGAATTCCGGAAGAAACTCTTCCACGACAACGCCCTGAAGTTTTATGGCTTGCCGGCGAAGAAGGCGTGAACCCGCGTGAGGGTGTTCGTCTCGATGTCTGGGGCAAATTCGGCCCTTGCTCGCGCGGCGGGGTGGTTGTTCCCTGATCCTTTTTCCTGTCACTGCAGCTAACATGAGTCTGTTTCGACCTGATATTGAGCGGATTGCCGGATACCTGCCCGGCGAACAGCCGCAGGATGCGGGGTGGGTGAAGCTCAACACCAACGAGAACCCGTATCCGCCGTCGCCGCGCGTGGTCGAGGCCATCAGCCAGGCGGCACAGGGCCGGCTGAATCTTTATCCCGATCCGCTGGCGTCAAAATTTCGCCGAGCCGCTGCAGACGTCTACGGCGTCGATCCCGAGTGGATTCTCCCTGCCAATGGCAGCGACGAAAACCTGACCATCATCACCCGGTCGTTCGCCGATACCGACGACCTTGTGGCGTACCCCTATCCCAGCTACATCCTGTACGAGACGCTCGCCGATCTGCAGGGCGCGCGTCATGCCCGCTTGCTGTTGAAGCCCGACTGGTCATGGGACCTGAACTCGAACAAGACGTTTCTCCAGCAGGCGAAGGTGCTGTTCGTGCCGAATCCGAATTCGCCGTCCGGCAACCGCTGGAGCGATGCAGAAATCCTGGCGATCGTGCCGACGAACGGCGTACTGGTACTCGATGAAGCCTACGGAGACTTTGCAGATCGACCGCATCGGGCCGAGCTGCTGCAGTCGGCGTCGGGCGAGCGGATCATCATCACGAAGACCTTCAGCAAGTCATACAGCCTTGCCGGAATTCGCTTCGGCTTCGCCATTGCCCATCCCGATCTGATCACCGGCATGCGCAAGGTGAAGGACAGCTACAACTGCGACGCCCTCTCGCTGGCCGCCGCGACGGCCGCGATTCAGGACCAGGCGTGGATGCGCGCCAACGCCGAAAAAATTCGTGCCACGCGGTCCCGACTCTCCGCGGCATTGACGGCGTCGGGTTTTCACGTCGTGCCGAGCCAGGCCAACTTCGTCTGGACGACGCACCCGACCGGCGAGCACCAGCGGATCTACCAAGCGCTCAAGGCGAAAAAAATCCTCGTCCGCTACATGAAATTCCCGGGCGTCCCCTGGGCGCAAAACGAAACCCTCGACGGCCTCCGCATCACCATCGGCACCGATGCAGAGATCGACCAGCTGCTGGCGAATCTGAAAGACGTGATTTGACGGAATCCGCATCGCCAGCTAGAGATGAAATTTGTAAATGAGGGGTGTCAGGATGATGGTGACGACCATCATCAGCAGGTCGAGGGGAATGCCGACGCGGAGATAGTCGGAGAATTTATATCCCCCCGGACCGTAGACCATCAGGTTTGTCTGATAACCGAACGGCGTGGCGAAGCCCATCGACGCAGCGATCATGATGGCCACGGCGAACGGAATATAACTCACTTCCAATTGCGCGACGGTCGACATCGCGATCGGGAACATCAACTGGGCGGCAGCGTTGTTGGTGATCAATTCCGTGAGGATCATCGTCAGAACATAGATCACGGCCAGTTGCACCCACGGGTCGGTGCCGGCCAGCGCGATAAATTGTTCAGTCACCATTTTGGCGAGCCCGGTTGTTTCCAGCGACTTGGCGATGCCGGATGCGGCGCCGATCGTGACCAGCACGGGCCAGTCGATGCTCAATCGGGCTTCTTCGCTGGTGCAGCAGCGGGTGGCGATCATGGCGATCGCGGCAACGAGGGCCGCCGTCAGCATGTCCCAATCGAGAAACGTCACGACGGCGATCATCGCCAGCAATGTCACGAGGGCAATCCAGGCTTTATCGTGCCGGGGCAGGGTGGAGTTATCGACGCTGCTGACGAGGAAGAAATCATTGGAATTCCGCTGCTGCTTGACGAAGTCGGCATGTGCTTCCAGGAGCAGCGTGTCTCCGGGCTGCAGCACGATATCGCCGATTTTTCCCGTCAATCGATGGCCGCTGCGCGCCACCGCCAACACCGCCGCCTGGTAGCGCGACCGAAACTGCCCTTCACGAATCGTCTTATTCAGAATCGGGCAGCGCGTTGAAACGACGGCTTCAATCATCGAACGGTGGGTCACCGGGGCTTCCAGTTTGAAGGCTTGATCGCTGGCAGGACGCAAGCCGCGCATCTTTCGCAGGTCCACGACCGATTCGACCACGCCGACGAAGACCAGTCGGTCGTTGGCCTGCAAGCGCTCTTTCGGGCCGACGGCCGGAATGATTTCCCCGTTACGGTCGATCTCCACGAGAAACAATCCCGGCAAATGCCGTAACCCGGCGGATTCGACGGTCTGGTTGACCAGCGGCCCGGCGGGTTCGACCGTCATCTCCACGGTGTACTGTCGAGGATCATCGTTCAAACTGATGGCCGGCTTGCGGTCCGGCAGCAGCCAACGGCCGAGGAGCAGAAAATAAACCACCCCGGCGACGGCGCACGGAATACCGACCCAGGCGATGTCCCACATCTGGAACGCCGGATGCCCGGCTTTCACCAGCGCCGCGTTCACCACCAGGTTGGTGCTGGTGCCGATCATCGTGCAGACCCCGCCCAGCGTGGCCGCATAAGCCATCGGCATAAACAGCTTCGACGGACTGATGTTCCCCTTCTTGCACAAATCGTTGCAGACCGGCATGAACATGGCGACAATCGGCGTGTTATTAAGAAAGGCGCTCATCGTCGTGACGGGCAGCAGAATTCGCAATTGCGCGGAAAACGCCGTCTTCGGCCGTCCCAGCAGCGGACCGGTCACCAGGCTCATGGCGCCGGTTTGGATCAAGCCCGTCACCACGACGAACAGGACGCCCACGGTGATCAAACCCGGATTGCCGAAGTCGCTGACAGCATCCCTGATTTTCGGCAGTTTTCCTGACCCGGTGACCTGTCCGGCGACCAATATCACGGTCAGCAGAGAGATACACAAGACATCAGCACCGGCAACTTCCATGGCCAATGCGACGATCAGCACGATCACGATCGCCGCTACCAAAATTGCTTCCCAACCCATTATCGTTCCTCTGAATTTGTTTCCCGCCCTCGACTTCAGGTCATACCGTGACCGGGAATCGCAGAGCTGTCAACGCCACTTCGGGAATTCCGACATGGATTTCCTCCGGGAGGTTCGAGAGAAATTGCGCGTGGTCAAAATCGGGTAGTGGGTCAGTTTAATAATGTAGGACTCTTGCTCCGCAGGTGTCATTGGCACTTGCGGAGCAAGTGTCCTACCAAGTGTCCTACCAAGTGTCCTACATTGAAAGGCAAACTGACCCACTACCCAAAATCGTGATATTCCGGTACTGTGCCGCCAACGGAAATGGTTCCTGGATCACGGATAGTATCGGACATGCAGCTTCCAGAGATTGAATTCCACTACGGCGCCGCGCAGCCGCTGTGTCTGCCATTTGACGCCGACCGCTTTCGGTCGTTCCACGCCGGTCCGTCAGCACTGGCGGATGTCGGCGCCGCGGCCAGGACCGCGCTCACCGATCCCTGCGACTTTCCGCCGTTGACGTCGATGTGCGTGCCGGGGGATCAATTGATCCTGGTCTTGGACCGCAACCTGCCCCACGCCGCCGCGATTGTGGCGGAAGTCGTCCCGCTGGCGTGTGAAGCCGGCGTGGACCCGGCCCGGCTGACTCTCCTGCAGCCAGCGCATTGGCACAGCCGAACCCTGGCCGATCCCCGGTCCGAACTTTCGGCCAGTCTGCGGCAGACCGTTCAGTGGAAAATTCACGATCCGACCGAGAAGGACGGCACGGGGTACCTGGCGACCAGCGTCGGCGGCGAACGGATTTATCTGTCCAGGACCGTGCTGGACGCCGACCTCGTCGTGCCGCTATTCGCCGCGGGTTTTGATTCGGTCGTCGGGTATCGGAACCCGGGCTGCCTGTTGTATCCGGGACTGTCGTCGGTTGAAGCCTTCACGAAATCGCTGGGCGAAGGCCATCGCGAATTGCGCCCAGAAGATGACCGGCCGCTGCGCCAGCTCGGCGAAGAAATCTGCTGGCTGCTCGGGATCCAATTCGCTATTGGGGCGGCGCCTTCGCGACGACCCGGCGGCGTATCGGCCGTGTGGGCCGGCCAATGGGAGGCCGTTCAACGGCAGTCCCGGCAGTTCGTGGACCGAGCCTGGAAAGTCTCGCTGGATCAGCGCGTGGAGACCGTGGTGCTTTCGGTCTCCGGCCCGGCAGAAACTGTCGGCTGGGAAGAGATCGGCGCGGCGCTCGATGCCGCGCAGCACCTAGTCATGCGAGACGGCCGTATCGTGATCTTGTCCTCGCTGCAGGCAGCACCGGGGCCGGGGATGGACATCGTGCGTTCCAGCCGTTCGCCCAAAGCAGCCTTGCAGCGGCTGCGTCAAGAGTCGCCGCCCGATCTGGTGTCGAGCGCCCAGCTGGCGTCTGCCGCCGCATGGGCCCGGGTGTCGCTGCTCAGCCGGCTGGAGACGTCGCTGGTCGATGACCTCTTGCTGACGCCGTTGACCTCGCCCGCGGAAGCCGAACGCCTGATCGCGCTGTGCGACGACGTCGTGCTGATCGACGGCGGCGAACACGTCTGCGGTGAAATCGTCGCCGAATGACCGGAGTGCTCCATGTCGTATGCCTACTGGCTGGTTTCCGGACTGCTGCAGCCGTTCACACTGTTCATGCTGCTGTTGGGGATCGTCGTGTTCTGGCCGCAGCCATGCCCGGCGCCGCGCCGCTGGCGGCTGAAACTGGCTTATGTGCTGGTCTATCTGTATTGCACGCCGCTCGTGGCTTCGTTTCCCGTCTGGTGGTTGGAGACGCGGTTTCCCCGGCTGTGGCATCGCCCGGACGATGTCGACGCCATCGTGGTCCTCGGCGGAGGAGCGATCGTCGCCGATCCGGCCGACGAACCGTCTCGACTGGTGGAGAATTCCTGGACCCGATGTCAAACCGCCGCCCGGCTCTACCACGACGGTCCGCCATGCCCGGTCCTTTCGTCGGGCGGCATCCTCTTCGTGCATCCGCAGATGCCGCCGCTGAGCCAGTTAATGACGGCGACGCTGGAAGACTTCCGCGTGCCTCCCGACGATCTCGTGCAGGAAGACCAGTCGCGCACCACCGCAGAAAACGCCAGATTCTCCGCCGAAATCATCCGTCAGCGAGGCTGGAAACGCGTCGTGCTGGTCTCCAACGCCATGCACCTCTGGCGCGGGGAACGCTTCTTTCGCAATCTCGGCGTGGAGGTCGTGCCGATCGGCTGCCTCTACCGCGGCGACGAATTCTCCTGGGATCTCTTCACATTTCTCCCTCGCAGTCGAGCCGTGCAGCGCCACGAGGAAGCGATGCACGAACTCATCGGCGGCTTGTACGCGATGATCCGTGGCCAGTGGTGACGCGGTAAAAGAATCAAGAAACAAGATTCAATAGGCAAAAGTTGAGTCGATTGATTTACTGATTGCTTCTTGTCTCTTGCTTCTTGCTTCTTTGCTATTTGAGCGTCGCCAGAAACGCCAGCAGATCGCGGAGCTCCTGCGTCGTCATCCGCTCGTGCAGTTTCTCCGGCATGACCGACGTCTTCGACGGCTCGCGCGTCTCGATCTCGTCTTCGTTGATCACAACCGTCTCGCCCGTGGGCGTGCCCAGCTTGATCTGCCCGGACCGGTTGTCCTCCACGATAAACCCCGTGTGCGTTTTCCCCGATGTCGTCTCGATGACCCACGTCGTGAACTGCGGCGAGATTTCCTTCGACGGCTCGAGCATCGACGCCAGCAGTTTCTCGCGATCCATGGTTCTCGCAATAACGGTCAAATCGGGCCCCACCTGTCCGCCGCGGCCTTGCACCGTGTGACATTTCGCACAGAGCGGACCGTTGTGGGAGTAGAACACGCGCCGCCCGGCGACGGCATTATCAGAGGGTTGCGGGCCGATGGTGGTGGGTTGCGGGTCAGCGTTTGATTTCCCTGTCAACACGATTGCGATTGCCTCGGAAAGCGCCGAATCCTCGCTTGCGGTTTCGCCTGCCTTCTCAACCGCCGCACGAATCTTTGTCTTTTCCCCTGCCCGTCCGCGCAGACTGCGAAGGGCTTCGAGTTGCAGTAATTCAACGGCACTACGCTTCTGCGAAGCGTCGCTTAGATCCACATCGATGTTGCCCCGTGCAGTTTTCAACAAAAATGTTTCGACATCCGCGGCCAGCGGCTTTTCATGCATCCCGTTGCACAACCCGGCAATCGCCTCGGCTCGAATCTCAACGGCCGCCTGCGGGTGCGCCGCGATCGGTAAGAGCAGTCCGCGCGCTTCGGGCAACGGCGAACCCGCAAGCGTGCGCACCGTCTCGATTCGCAAAGTGTCGTCGGTGGACGATAAGAGTTCCGTGAGCAGCGGAGCCGTGAGTTCCGCGGCGTTCGCCGGGAGCATGCGGAGCGCGGTGGCTCGCAAGGTGGCGGGACGTTTGGCATCGGTCACCATTGCCGCGATGTACTGCGTCGGCGGATTTTTCTCGAACTCACTGGCCGGCTTGCCGTCGAGCAATTGCAGTGTCGCCAAGCAGGCGAGGAACAAATCGGGCGTGGTGGTCGGATCAGCGAGGAGGGCTTCGACGTCAGGCCGCAGTTCAGTCAGCATTTCCTCGCCGACCCATTGGACGGCGAGAAAACGGACGATTGGACGAGAAGTCCTCAAGGCCGCCGAAGGTATCGAGATGGCGTGCGAATAATTCCTTCTGGCAGTGAGCATCAAGACAACATCTATCGTGTCTTGGTTGATTCCTTTCGTGGCAGTTGAGAGTCTGTTGTCCCTTTTCCCGGTGAGCACCTTCAGATTCCATTCCTGAGGTACGTCACCGGCATTCAAATAGCCAAAGAGCTTCGTTCTCCCAAAGGCATCAAATTGCATCGGCCGATAAAGCTCAGCAAGTTTTCTCCATCGATCATCGCAACTAAAGTTTTGCAGACTCCTTGCGAAGCGATCGTCAGCGTCTTTCAGATCAGGGTCGAAAATGTTGATTTCACATACAGATCGCAGGTTCTCATTGGGGTTGCGAATCTTTTGAAACCATTCCCACGGCTTCCTGGCATTGATCGCTTTCCTTACAGCCATTCGTCGAACATCTAAACGAGGCGAACCAAGCCAATTTGATAGCTCAGCTTCAGAATTCGCTGCCGTCATCGTCGCCACATCAATCACCGCTCGCTTCGGTTCAACCTTCCCGCTCACCCGCCACACCCGTCCCTTGCCGTGCAGCTTGTAATCCTTCAACACCCAATCGCTGAAATACAAACTCCCATCCGGGGCGACGGCTAAACCGACCGGGCGGAAGTTTTCGCCCCCTTTGATGATCGGCTTCGCCTTCGACGTGAACGACGCCCCTTTCGGTTCCAGCACGAACTGGTCGATGCGGTGGTCGCCCCAACTGCCGACGAGGAGGGTGCCGAGATAATCTTCCGGGAAGCCGTCGTTTTCGTAGCAGACGATGCCCGACGGTGCTTCGCCCGTGCCGGCGACCATGGGCAGCGTGCCGGGGATTTCGCCGTTCCAACTGGTGAAGGGGTGCGTTCCCTTGCGGCCGTTGCGGAAGCGGTAGCCGTAATCGCCGCCGGGGATGACGTGCAGCAACCGGCACGGGGGCCGGCTGTCGGGGTCGTTGTCGACGGTGAATAACCGGCCGAAGGCGTCGAAGCAGCTCGCGTGCGGATTCCAGAACCCGGTGGCCCATTGTTCGAGTTTCGAGCCGTCCGGTTTGCAGCGGTAGAGTTTGCCGGCTTCGATGCCGGAGAGCGTGGTGCCGTCGGAGCCGATCAGCTTGTAGTCGTTGGCCATGTTCTCGCCGAGGCCGAAGAACATGTTGCCGAGCGCGTCGAAGGCGAACCCGGCGAGCGCGTTATGAGGGTAGTTGCCGGCCGTATCGAGAAAGACGAGGCGTTGTTTCTCGTCGGCTTTGAGGTCGCCGTCGGTGTCAGTGAGGAGCAGGATTTCGTTACGCGTGGCGATGAAAAGTTGAGTGTTGAGTGTTGAGGGTTGAGGGTTGGAAGAAGATGTTCCGGGTCCGTTTTCTTTCTGCCCTTCAACTCTCAACCCTGAACCCTCAACCCACAGCGGCTTCACCGCGACGCTCATGGCGTGCTTCAGGCCGTCGGCAAAGACATTGATTTTTTTCTTCTTCGGGTCCGACGGATTGTCGATGACCAGCACCCGGTCGGTCGGATGGCCTTTATATCCGTCCGGCGGGAAGTGCGTGTTTGATTCGATGACGAACACCCGGCCCCGGTGATCGACGTCGATTCCCGTCGGCGTGACGAGATCAGGATTCTCAGCGATGAGCTCGATTTTCAGCCGGTCATCGAGAACTCTCGGCAGGTCGTCCTGGGCGATGGCCGCGGAACCGAACAACATCAGGACAGAGACACCGCACGTCAACCAGTTCATCTTCATCGATCTGCTCCCTGGTGATCATCAATGCCGGGCGGTTTGCCCTCAGCGGTTTTTTTCACAACGGAAATCGGCCCGCGCTCGCCCGCTGCTTTCAGCGACACTCCGAGCCTGCGGAGCGATTCCACCATGCGCAGCCGTTCTTCAATGGCGGCTGGCGACATGTCCGGATGTTTGGGGTCCGGAGGTTTGGGGTCCGGAGGTTCAACTTTCATCGGCGGCAAGCCCCAGATTTTTCAGGTCGATCAGATCGATGGGACGGCGAGACAAACGCTTCATCACACCGAGGCCATCCCTTGAGACTACCCACAATTCCTGTCCGTGAAGATTGTACTGCTGGCGAGTGTCCCATGCCCGCTCCAGCGCCGGATTGACGAGGATGGCATCCAGCGTCACCAGCGACTTGTCGACGACTTTGGAGATGCGATGGATATCGCAAGGATGCGCCTCGCCGAAACCAACGGGAATCGCGCCCCCATCCAGATGGTAACCGATCTCGTTCACCGCCTGCATGAGGCGTTCTACATCTTCGGGCCGGATGAGCAAATCGATGTCCTGAGTGAAGCGGACATATCCATGAATTGCCACGGCCATTCCGCCGCAGAGCGCATACGGTATTTCCTTCTCGTCGAGCTGGCGGATCAGCGTGTGGAGTTCGGCGATCAGGTCCATGCAGGTGTCTCCGATGCAGGATATTCTGGGGAACCGAGACAAAAGGTGCAATCAGGAGCCGGATTGTCGGAAGGTCTCAAGACCGGTAGAGTAGAGTCAACGCGAGGAGTCCATCATGTCGGTTATCGCCGAGAAGCTCATCACCGCCGAAGAATACCTGAAATTGGCGCCTCCAGACCAACCGTCGGAATTGGTGCGCGGAAGGATTGTCGTTATGACACCGCCGCATACGGCACACGGGTATTGGTGCATCCAGATTGCGACAATCCTCAACGGCTTCGTGAAAACCCACGATTCAGGTCGAGTTGTCGGCAACGATGGCGGTGTGATCACCGAGCATGATCCGGACACGGTGCGTGGAGCAGACGTGGCTTACTACAGTTACGGCCGTGTGCCGCGCGGGCCGTTGCCCAAAGGGTATTGGCCGGCCCCTGATCTCGCCGTCGAAGTCCGTTCGACGAATGACCGCTGGATCACGCTGGTGAAAAAAGCCGGCGAGTATCTGGAAGCGGGGGTGTTGAACGTCGTGGTCATCGAGCCGGAACAGCAGACGATTCATGTCTATTCGCCAGACCGTGAGACAGAGATCCTGAAGCTCGATCAAATGCTGACGTTGCCGGAGTCGCTGCCGGGGTTCAGCGTCGCGGTGCGAGAGATTTTTGAAGCGTGACGGAAAAAGTCTGGCCATTGCTTGCGCGGCGGGCTGGTGATGCAATATCGGGCATGAAGTCAAACTACCCTACCATCGTGCTTGGCAGCCGGAATCCGAAGAAGATCGGCGAGATTCGAGAGTTGCTGGCTCCGTTTGGCATCCCGGTGATTGGCGTCGAGAGTTTTCCCGACCTGGCCGAAGTCATCGAAGACGGCGGCAGCTTTCTGGCGAATGCTGAAAAAAAGGCTCGCGAAACTGCCGTCGCCACGCAGCATTGGGTGATCGCGGATGACAGCGGACTCTGTGTGGATGCATTGAACGGGGTGCCGGGCGTGGACTCCGCCATCTATGCCGGGATGCATGGAGCCGATGCGGCCAACAATGAAAAATTGCTGCGCGAACTGGCCTCCGTGCCGGAACTGAAGCGGACGGCGTATTACGTCTGCCAGACTGTTCTGGCCGATCCGTCAGGGGCAATCCGCGCGTCGGCGGAAGGACGCTGCGGAGGCCGGATTCTGACCGAATATCACGGAGCCAACGGTTTCGGCTACGATCCGCTGTTCTTCGTGCCGGAGTATCACCAGACATTCGGCGAACTGCCGGCCGTCGTGAAACGGCACATCAGCCATCGGGCGAAAGCCTTTGAGCGGTTACTGCCGCAAATCGTCAGGGTTTTCGAATCGCCCCGTTAGCGACGCCTCGCAGAGGCGTGGTATTCCGCCGCGCTATTTCGCGAGCAGTTCCTCGAGCAGATCGGGCGGCAGAGCTTGCGGGTGGCCGTCCCAGGCGACTTTTCCGTCCTTGCCGACGACCCACATCGTGGGAATCGCCATGGAATCCGGGTAGAAGTGCTCCAGCGTCGGGCTGGCGCCATAGCCGTTGGGCCAGTCGATTCTCGCCCGCTCCAGAAATCTGCGGCTCTTCGGCAGGCTGGTTCCGTCTTCGCTGGTCAGGCCGATGAACACGACCCCCTGGTCCCGGAAACGCTCGTGCAGTTCCACCAGGTGGGGGGACAATTCCAGGCAGGGCCCGCACCACCACGCCCAGGCTTCAACGAGATAAACCTTGCCTGCGAGTTCTTCGGCCGTCGGACCGGGGCCGTTCAACCACCCTTCGACGACGATCTCCGGAAACGGCCGACCGACGAACTGCGGAGGGGGAGGTCCCAGTGGCCGCATTCCCGCGATCAGCCACGCGAACAACAGTCCGGCGGCCGCCACGAACAGCATGGAAGCCAAGATCGTGAAACGATTCAAGATCGGCGTGACAGGAAGCTCGTTGGAAAAGTCGTCAGTCATGGTGTCGCGCGAGATCGGCTAGAGTCCGTAGAGTTCCGTGGCCTTTGCCGCCAGGTGATTGATAAACGGAACATGCGACAACGGCTTTCCCGTCACGCGTTCCACTAACTTACGCGCCGGGTAACGGCGGCCGTGACGGTGAATTTTCTCGTTCAGCCAGGTTTTGAGCGGCGCGAATTCTCCCTTGGCGAATTGTTCCGGCAGATTGCCGAGTTCTTTTTGAGCCGCATCAAACAACTGCGCCGCGTACAAGTTGCCCAAGGCGTACGTCGGAAAATATCCCAGCAATCCGCCGCTCCAGTGAATGTCCTGGAGACATCCCTGTGCATCATTCGGCGGCGTCAGTTGGAACGATTTCTCAAAGAGTTCATTCCACGCGCCGGGGACGTCTTTGGGCTCGAGATCGCCGGCGATCAACTTCTGCTCTAATTCGAATCGCAGCATAATGTGCAGCCCGTAGGTGGCTTCATCGGCCTCAACGCGAATGAACGACGGACGCACGTCGTTGACGGCGAAATGGAAATCGTCCACCGACACATCCTTGAGCGCCGCCGGAAACGCCTGCTGCGCATAGGGGAAGAAATACTGCCAGAAGCTGCGGCTGCGGCCGACGAAGTTCTCCCACATTCGTGATTGCGACTCGTGAATGCCCAGCGACACCGCCTGGCCCAACGGCAGGCCGAACTGTTCCGACGGCAAACCCTGATCGTAGATGCCGTGGCCCGATTCGTGGAGCACGCCGAAGAACGCCGACGGAAAATGGTGGTCGTGATACCGCGTCGTGAGCCGGCAGTCGCCTGGTCCGAACCCCGAGCAGAACGGATGTGCCGACTTGTCGATGCGGCCGCGTTGAAAATCGAAGCCGATCCGCTTGGAGGCGCCTTCCGAAAACACCATTTGCGCGGTGACGGGATAAAACCGTTCCAGGATCTCGACCGGGGCTTTTTGCGACGAGGCTTGAATAGCCGCCACGAGCCGCACGAGTTCCTCGCGCAGCGGCTGAAAAACGGCGGCGACATCGGCCGAAGTCATGCCCGGCTCATAATCGTCCAGCAGCGCGTCGTAGGGGATGCCCTTGCCGTAGCCGATCGCCTGCGCCTCTTCCCTTTTGAGGCCGATCATTTTTTCCAGCCAGGGGAGAAACACGGGGAATTCAGAATCTTCCTTGGCTTTCACCCAGGCTTGCTGAGCCAGGGTCGTCGTGTGGGAAATTTCTTCCACCAGCCTGCGCGGCAGCTTGGTGGCTCGATCGAAGGACCTTCGGGCCTCACGGACGTTGGCCGCCACGTCGCCGTCGGGGTCGCCCAACTGGCCGGACTGCTCCAATTCGGACAAGAGCTCGCCGATGCGCGGGGAGACTCGCTGTTCATGCGCGAGTCCGGCAAGCAGCGACAACTGATTGGCCCGATGCTCGGCCCCGCCTTTCGGCATGTAGGTCTGCTCGTCCCAGCTCAACACGCTGGCGCAGGAACCCAGAAGTTCCGCAGTGCGCAGCAGTCCGGATAGCTCCTGATAGGCAACATCCACTCGTGACATGCGTTTCTCAGCCGTGAATCGAGGATGGAAAAACTTCCAAGGCATCATCAACGATTCCCAGACGCTCGGCAAGCGTACCGTTCGATTCGCCAGGGCCAATGCCAAGTACTCCTTGACGGGGTGGGATAGAATGGGGTGAGTTTC
>CAYMAO010000009.1:0-140993 GCA_964388415.1 uncultured Planctomycetaceae bacterium
CAGGTTACACTAACCCAACCGCCGGCAAATTCCAGTTCCAGCGGAGGCAGGACAATCGCCGTGTACCAAATGTTCCAGGCAAAGTCCGATGTGTACGATGTTCGGGAAGATGTGTCGCAAAGTTTCCGCAGGTGTGCATGCCGCTGCCGTTTGATCCTATAAATGGGAATGTCCTTGCGGAACCCAATTGCTATTGCTTAAATCTAAATAGCCCCAACGATGACGCCGCGCAATGCAGAGTCGTTGCCTCTATCCCCAAAGGTTTCAAACAGAAAAATAAAACGTGCCCACCTGGGTATTCTTTTGTTCCGGGAATTCCAGTGGGCTTTTGCATCATCTGCGATGGTATCTGCGGAAAAGCACGGGACTCTTGCATGCCAGTTATCGATCCGGGGCCAGAAGGTGGTCGTGGAATTCCAGCGTGTGTTTGTCAAGATCCACCATTTGCATAAGGCTAGTCCCAATGCTCCTGCTTACTTTGTTCCTGTCATTCGCAGAATTACAGAACGACACGGCTGACGCTTTGTTTCCAGTCAACTGTAATGACATTCGATTGCTTGGCGAATGGCAAATTTATTACATTGAGGACGGGCGTGGACGCAGGAGCATTGCTCATGGTTCGTGGATGTTTGGAGCAAAAGAGTATCAAATCGATTTTGGCGGAGACGTTCGGCGTGAATACGCTTACTCTATCGACAGTACCGCGATTCCTTTGCGGATGACCGTTGAATATGTCGGAAATGAAATGGCCATTAAGAAGTCGCTACCAAAAACTATTAAATGCATCTATACGTTCAAAGACAATAAGATGGTACGATGCTTGTCGCTAAACTCTGACGAATATCCTTCATCTTTCATCACTCATGAAGGTAATGGTTTGGAATTGCAAGTCTTTATGCGACCCAATTCAAAATAAATTGCAGGGCGTCCCGGGCGCGACTGGTGGCCGGGTCTGACCAACGGGAAGGCCCGGCCACCCTGTGATTTGTTTTCACAGAACGGAATTTCCACCCGGCTCGCCGGGACTTTCGCAAAGCCTTTAGACCCGGGCACCCGAGGCTATCCGAAAAAAACAGCCGCGGCAGAAACTCCGGGTCGGGCGGATTCGACGCGGGTCGAATCCGGGAACCGTCGCCTCTGTCGCGGCCGTGAAGGAGGTCGCAGTGAAAAAGCCGAAACCCCTCACCCTCTCCCCTGCGAAGGGAGAGGGGACAAGAAATTCAAATTACGCGGCCATGCGCTGGGGCATGGGGATGGTCGCCGGTTGATCGTTCGTGCAGGCGGCCAGGAATTCCTGGAAGATCTGCATGTCGAGGGCCGACGCGGTGTCGTCTTCGGGGTGGAATTGCACGCCGACGCAGAACCATTTCGGGTCGACCGATTCGTAGAATTCGATCACGCCGTCCGGGGCGTGGGCCGTCGGCTTGAACTGCGGGGCGAGCTGGTTAATCGCCATGTGATGGTCGCTGTTGACGCGAATTTCGCCGGGGCCGTAGATGTCCCAGCACTTCGTCCCTTCCACGATGTTGATGATGTGGCGATTGTGCTTTTCGACCGGGTCGCGGTGATGCAGAGCCTTGGGCACCTCTTCGGCGATGTGCTGGATCAGCGTACCGCCCAGGACGACGTTCAGCGTCTGCATTCCCGAGCCGATGGCGACGACGGGCAACTTCATCTCATACGCCAGCTTGCACAGTCGGCGGTCGAAATCCTCGCGGCGGACCGGCATCGGCCGCGTCTGCGGATGCGGCTCCAGGCCCATCCGCACGGGGTCCAGATCCTGTGTGCAGCCCGACAGCACCAGGCCGTCGATCATGCCGAGCGCCTGCTTCAGGTCGGCGTCGTTGGCATACGGGGGAATGAGCACGGGCAAGCCGCCCGCTGCTGTCAGGGAGTCGAAATACCCACTGTTGAACCAACTGAGCGCAATGGCATCCTTGCGCGCGGGGCGAAAATCGCCGTTGATTCCAATGATCGGTTTCTGAGGCATTGAATTCCTTTCCTGCGAACGACACATCCCTGTGTCCGGCGTGGATCACGCCGCCCAAAAAAAACAGAACGATCAGGCAGACCATCCCCCTGATCGGCAATTCCCCAAGCACGGTTCGCGAAGAACCTCGGGCAGAATTGGCGACCGCAACAACGCGGCGCCTGATAACTCATCCGTTGAAAACGAGACCGGACGATTCATTGCAGAGGACATCCTGTTCGGTGAAGACGCCCGTTCCTTCGAGCATCTTTTGCGGCTGGCTTTCCAAACCGCGAACTGACGAGGATGATGGTAAAGTCTTTTCGCCGAAAGTCCAGCATTTCGCCGATCTTGTTGGAAAAAACAATCTTGACCACAGGATGTTGTGGTCGTGGCCGCTCAATTGTGAAGGCGACCGATGACGAGCCCCGGTGAAATTCCCACGGAACTGATCATGGAACTAGCGTCCGAAGCCGTAACCGAGGCCCTCGGACAACGCCTGGCCGCGCAATTGCGGCCCGGCGATGTGATTGCGCTGATCGGACCGCTCGGAGCCGGAAAAACACGGCTGGTGAAGGCGATTTGTGCCGCGCTGGATGTCCCGGAAGAACTCGTGAACAGTCCGACGTTCACGCTGATCCAGGAATACGCTGGGCGGTTTCCGATCCGGCATTGCGATGTCTACCGCTTAAAGTCTGCCGCGGAATTCCCGGATCTCGGGCTGGAGGATCTGTTCGCGGACGATGGCCTGGCGATCATTGAGTGGGCCGACCGAGTGGCCGGGGACTTACCAATCGAGCGGTTGGAGATTCGCCTGGAACCGACGGGGATGACGTCGCGCAGGGCGAACCTCAAGGCGTTCGGCAGTCGGCGTTGGGCGTTCGAATCGCTCTAATGGTGGCCGTGCATTGCGACGGCGGGAGCGTGACCATGGCTGTCGTGAGCGTGGTCGCCGTGGCCGTGGTGATCCTCTTCAGGCTGCGGCTCTGGGAAGTTTGCCCAGCTTCCGCAGCCGCCCGAGAGTTGCACGGAACCGCAGAGAAACATGATCGTCAGCAGGGCCGTGACATAGACCGTCTTGCCGACGAAGTTGCTCAGCGTCAGGCCGAGCAGGTGATGTGCGCCGCTTTCCGGCGGAGCGATCAACCCCCACATCAGCACGGCAACCAGCCCGATGGCCAGCACGCCGATCCAGCCGCCCTGAATCATCACGGCCCGCAGCTTGACCCAATCGACGGCGAACAGCCAGAAGCCCAGCCAGGCGAGCAGCGGCGTCCAAGGCACGATCAAGACGAGGAGCGAAACCACCAGGTGCCAGACATCGACCAGCAACGTCACGGCATTTGTCAGTACGTCCAGCACGGGGAGATCCTCGGCAGAAACATCGGATGTTGTCAGTGCGATAGAAATAGCAGAAAGAAAGGGGATTTTCCACCGAGGAACGGAGAGGCTGCACTTTCTAAGCGGGGTCGTCAGTCCCCTGGTTGGGGCGTCAAGAGCCATTGCAGCGCAATCAGGGGGCTCACGCCCTCCGCTCAGGGGCGACTGCAATTCGGCTGGTCACGGTTTCGGCAGCACGGTCAGCTTGATGGTCTGGGTGCTCGGCCCCGGCATCCCGACGCGGATGTCGGCCCCCCAACTTCTGGCGATCACCAGGGCGAATTGCCCGGCCGATGCTCCCTCGGCCACCTGCAACGGGAATACAATTTTCCCTTCGACAATCGGCAGCGACACCGGCGAACCCCAACTGCTGGCGACTCCGTTGGAGCAGACGTTGGCGTTGACTGAAATCTCTTTTGCCTCGCCGGGATTGATCACCCGGACCGGGATCTTGGCGGTGTCGCCGAGCGTCATCGTGACTTCCATCGCTTCCGCAGCGAGGGTCGGCCCCTGCGGGCGGGCGACAGCCACGCGGGAGATCGAACTGGCGCGGAAGAACCCGGTGTCGCTGGTGTAGAACAACGACAACGGAATGGCCGTTCGTTCGATCATCCGGTCGCCGGCTTTCGCCCGGCCGACGATGCGGAAATCCGAAAACGTTCCCGGCATGGCCTCCGCGGGAGCGGTGATCGTCAGGAACTGCTTGGTGCTGTAATACGTGGCGTTCTGGGGCGGTTTCCAGGCGTTCGTGTGCCGGCTTCCCGTCCACCCCGCTGGGAGGCCCTCGACGGTGAGTTCGATGTCGGCATCCAGCCCGGAGAGCCGTTCGATTTTCACGAGCAAACTGGCCGTGCTGCCTGGCCCCCAGATCGGAATGACATCGGGGAACTGGATCAGTTCAAAATCGGGTTCCGCGGGTTTGCATTGCAGACGATAGACGGCCCGCGCACCGTGCGCGCGGTTTGCCTCGCTGACTTTGACGAAATACGCGCCCGGCATTTTCGGCGTGAACGACAAGCGGCTGTCGGGAGACTTGTAGTCGTGAAACTGCTCGTAACCAGGATCGGTCACGCCGTCGTCGGCTTCCTGAAGGAGCTTGCCTTCGCTGTCAAAGACCTGGAGCACCGTATCAACCGGGGCCTTGAGAAACCGATGAGAAAATATCTCCAGCCAGACCGGCTGCAGCGAGGACAATTCCAGCCGATACCAGTCGTCATCGCGGTCGTCGTCGAACCGGCCGTTGACCAGGCTCGGTAGGCCGAGCGGTGTCGCCTGCGGCCGGTCATTGTTTGGTTCTCTTTCGACGGCTTCCGGGAATTCGCCGACATGCAAGGGGACGTCCCGGCCGGAATCGAGATCACCGCCGACGGTCACCCACTCATACGGAATTCGCGGGTGATTCATTGCCACGGTTCGCAGCGAATCCGTCGGCAAATTCCAGCCGGCCAACCGGACGCTTGCGGTTTCGCCGCGCTTCCCGCCGGCCGGAAACGCCGCCGACGGAATCGGAACTTCTCCCACCGTCAGCCGATACACGGCCTGCGGAAAACCGCGATACCCCATCAGTTGCACGCGGACCGCGTACTCGCCGTCCTGGGGAACCGTGTACGCGATCACGGGATCGAGTCCCAGCGTGTCCTGAGCTTCGGCGATGACTTTGCCCGTCGGGTCGATCAGTTCCAGCTGCGCATCGACGACGCCGTAGTCTTTGTATTGGCCGTGAGCGTCCAATGCGTGCGACATCACCGCGGCGACGAGTTTCTGCCCGGATTTCGCCTGGAACTTGTAACAGTCAACATCCGGGGCGGCCTGGATGCGGCCGTTCAGCGTCACCGGCAGCGAAACGGCCTCGGCCTGAGCCAGCGTGTTGTTTGGTTCGGTCTCGCTCTTCTCCGGCAGTTTCCCGACGACGAACCACGCCAAATTGGTCAGGCCCGATTGCTCCGACACGACGCGGACCGCCCGGCGGCCGGGCGCCGCATCGACGGCGATGATCAATTCCGCTTCCACGCGGTTGATATCAAGCGGCTTGATTTCGCCGACCGTAATTCCCGGCGGGCCGTCGATCAGGATGGTCTTCGGGAACTGCAGGCCGCCCTGTGCCCCCATGAACTCAACTTTGACCGTTTCCCCGGCCTTGCCTCCGGCGGGAAAGATGCCGTCCAGCCGGCACATGGCGTAGGACGGGGCCGTGATCTGCGCGAACGCGGGGGCCGTAATCAACAGCAGAATGGAGGCGAGTCCGAATCGCATGGTGTTGTCACCCGAGCGGGGGGCGTCAGCCCCCTGGTTGTGTGTTCGAGACGAATTCCACGCGTAACCAAGGGGCTGACGCCCCCCGCTCGGGATAACAAGTCACGCAATCACGCCGTCGATCGGCACGCCGCCGTTGTTGATGGCGATCGGCCGGCCGTCGTTGGCGTGGTATTCCTTCGTGTCGTCGATCCCCATCAGCCGGAAGATCGTCGCGGCGTAGTCCAGCGTCGTGTTCGCCTTGCCGACGACCCGTTCGCATTTGCTGTCGGTCTTGCCGACGATCGTGCCCCTCTTGATTTTCGATCCGCTGAGCATGACGACGTTGGCATACGGCCAATGATCGCGGCCGGCGGCCCCGTTTACCTTCGCCGTGCGGCCGAACTCGCCGGCACAAATCACGACGGTGTTTTCAAGCAAGCCGCGCTGCTGGAGATCGGTCAGCAAGGCCGACCAGCCCTGGTCGAGGACGGGCAGCCGAAGATTCTTCAGTGTCTTGAAGTTGTCGGCGTGCGTGTCGTACCCGCCGAGGTCAACGGCGACGAACCGCACGCCCGCTTCGACCAGCCGTCGGGCCATCAACATGCACTGGCCTTCGCGATTGCGGCCGTAAGCGTCGCGGACGGCCGCAGGTTCCTGATCGATCTGAAACGCCTCCTTGGCGGAGGGCGACGTCACCAAGTCGTAGGCCTGGCGGACGAATTGTGCACGGTCGAACAATTGCCCGGACGATGGATCGATCTTCCGCTGCCAGGCGTCGAGTTTGTCGAGCATTGATCGCCGGCGTTCGGTCCGTTCGGCACCGACGGCGGCGGGGATCGACACATCCTGGATGGCGAAGTCCGCGGCGTTGGGATCGGCGGTCACTTCCAGCGAATTGTACGCCGAACCGAGATAGCCGGCCCCGGAATAGGCCATCGACTTGCCGCTGAATTTGACATACGGCGGCATCCCGCGCTGCCAGCCGAGTTCCTTGGACACGACCGAACCGAAGCTGGGATAGATGGTCGACCCGACCGGCGCCGCATTGACGTCCGGCACCTGCGGATAGCCGGTCAGCATGAAGTGCGACGCCTCGGCGTGTTGGCTGCCGACATGCTCGATCGTGCGGATCTGGCAGATCTGGTCCATCATCCGGCTCATCCGCGGCAGGTGTTCGCAGACCTGGACGCCGGGAAGACTTGAGTCAATCGGCTGAAATTCGCCCCGGTATTCGAGGGGCGCGTCGGGCTTCATGTCGAACGTGTCCATGTTGGCGATGCCGCCGTTTGTCCACAGCAAAATGACGTTCAAGGGCTGCGCCGCCGATGTTCCGGCGGCCTGCTCGGCGGCTAGCATCCTGGGCAACGTCAACCCGAACAGCGGCAGACTCCCGACCTGCAAAAACGCCCGGCGATTCCAGCCGCTGCAGTTCCGGGACCAATCGGTGAGAGAGAACATGGGGTGGCCTTAAAATTGATCGTTGGCTATTGGCTATTAGCAATTGGCTGTTGGACTGTTGGCTGTTGGACTGTCAACGGACCACTGGCAACTGACAACTCTTTCAATGCTGATACGCGAACTCCGGGCTGTTGATCAACGTCCAAAGCAGGTCTTGCCAGGCTTCCGGCTTGGCGGCCGCTGTGGCCAGCAGGTCCCGGATTGTTTGGCGTTCTTCATCGGTCGGGAGGCGCGACAACGCGGCGAGATACAGTTCGTTCTGGATTTCGTCATCCGTCTTGTTCGCCGCCAGCAACAACGCCAAGCGGCTTTGAGGATGCGTCAGTTTCCCATGCAGAGTCGGGCTGTTCAAGAGTAACAGCGCTTGCGACAAGTCCGGCAGGCTGCTGCGGGAACAGTCGCACGGCGAATTCCGCACCGGCCGGCCGAAGGTCGTCAAAAAATGCGAAGGCACCGTCGGGTCGGGCAATTCCGCCGCGCGCGTGGCCTCCGGCAAGCCCGTGAAACCTTCGCTCGTGCCGCACGCCTGGTTCACGGCGTCCAGCAGCACTTCCGCCGACAACCGCCGCGGCACGCGATGGGTCAACAACATGCCGTCCTGGTCTCGCGACGGCGTCAGTTCCGCCGCGCGTTGATAAACCGACGATTTGCAGATCTGTCTTAACAGGTGTTTCGGATCATTCCCGTGATCCCGGAACTCTTTCTCCAAGTAAGCCAGCAGTTCAGGATGCGAGGGCGGATTCGTGGCACGCAGGTCGTCCACCGGCTCGACCAGGCCGCGGCCGAACATCCAGGCCCAATAGCGGTTGGCGAAATTTCTGGCGAAGAACGGATTGTCGCGGGCCGTGATCCATGCCGCCAGTTCCCGGCGGATATCTTCAGACGCGGCGGTCTCCAGCGGCTTCACCTGGCCGAGCAGTTTGGCTTTGGCCGGCACCGCCAACGGGCGGTTGGGCATGTCCTGCAGCACCGGCCGGATGGAGCGAGCGCCCCCAAAGCGGCCTTGATCGAGCGTGTCCTTCTTCTCCAGCCGCGTGAAAAATGCGGCCAGACCGTAGTAATCGCCCTGAGTCCAGACTTCGTTCGGGTGATGATGGCACTTGGTGCATTGCAGCCGGACACCGAGAAATACCTGGGCCGTGGTTTCGGCCAGTTCTTCGGGTTTTTCATCGACGAAGTAGTAGGCCACCGGGCCGCTGGTGAAGAGATTTCCCTGGGAGACGAGCAGTTCCTGTACCCACTGGTCGAGCGGCTTGTTGTCGCGAACTGCTTGCCGAATCCAGCCGCGAAAACTGGCGACCCCCTTGTCGCCGAGAAACCGGCTGTGGACGCGTAACAGATCGCTCCACCGCAACGACCAGAGATCGACATATTCCGGCCGTTCCAGCAGTTGGTCAACCACGCGCGACCGTTTGTCAGGCGCTGGATCAGCCAGAAACGCGCGGACTTCATCGGGTGTCGGCAGCGCGCCAATCAGGTCGAGAGAGACCCGCCTTAGAAAGTCGGAATCGCTGGCCGTTCCCGCGGGTTGCACGCCCAGTTTCTGCCACGACGCCAACGCAAATTGATCAATGGAGTTGTGCGGCTCAAAATTCGCCCCGGGAACGGCCGGGCCGTAGGGGATCGTCACCGGCACGGCCGCCACCAGCCCGCTGAACCGCGCGGTCACGGCCGACAACCCCGTCTTCTGTGGGAAAACCGTTCCCTGGGCGTCGATCTCCACGGTTTGACGGTTCTGACTGTCGAACAAGGTCCATCGGGTGACGTCGCGAATGACACCATCGGACCAGCGGGCCGAAACTTTCAGTGCCGCCGTCGCTCCGAGGCCGAGCAGCAATTCGCTCGGAGTGACGGTCAACTCGACGAGCGTCGGATCGGCGGACGTCGGGCGAGCCAGTCCCTGAACCACGAATTCTCTGAGGAGGCGATAACCCTCGGTCTCTGGCCGCAGCCGCAGCCCTCCGCCGTGCGGCATTCGGCCTGACGCCTTGCGAAGAATCAGGCTTTCGTCGGGCGACCCGGTGGACACCCGGCGACCGCGACCGGCGAGGAACAGCGTTTCATAATCGATAGCCGGGTCGTAACCCAGCAGCGACAACGTCATGCCGCCCCGGCCTTGGAACGACCCATGACACGCCCCGGAATTACAGCCCGCTTTCGTCAGAACGGGCGCGACATCCCGGGAAAACGAAATAACCGGCTCGGCACCCCAAATCGTGGTCGGCCAGAGGATCAACCAGATCGCCCATCCGCGACGAACCGTCACAGGAAACTCCCAGAAAACTATCGCTCAGGCGACAACTTGTTCACCATCACCAGCATACGTCCCAGCCACGCATCGGTCAATCTTGATCCCATTTCAAAATGCGGGAGGGGGCCATTCTCTCTCACTCTTTGTCGGGCCTCCCCGCGCCGGCCTTCAGCCGGCCGATGGATGTCTGGAAAATCTTCTGCCTTCGGGACTGTGCCGCCGCGTCCTCGGAGGACATCAGGTCGGCCAGGTTTGCCGCGCAATAGCGGCAGCCAATGGTCTGGAGATGAAATTGCAGGTAACGCCTCAGGGTTTCGCCGATCTCGCCGTCATGAAAGGCAATCCATAAGGTTCGGCTCGGACACGAAATGCGCCCGCGCCGCCAGATTTCGCCGACGGTGCGCCCGCCTTGATCCTGCACGGCCATCAGCGACGACAACCGGCTTCGCAGCGTTTCCGAACCGCGAAGCTGATTTTCGATCTCCGCCGAGCGCGCCACAGGGAGGCTTTCGTCGACGTACGCCAAGAGTTCTTCATCGGTAAAGGCGGTCATAAGACCTCAGGAGCTTGTTCACGTCAGGGAATGTCCGGGGAACGCAACAGACCTGGCGTCGGATCTCAAGTGATTGTCGCGCGACGACGGTTGTCTCTCTCCGGGGAGACGGTTAGCATACCACGGCGGGCAAACTTCGGCACAGGATGTTTGCCGCCGCACATCGATCCAGACAACGGATTTGTTTTTCCGGAGAGCATCGTGCCCGTGTCACTCGACGAACTGAAAACCCTCGCGAAATCGATTCGCCGGAACATCATCAAGATCACTACGGAGGCCGGCAGCGGGCATCCGTCGAGCAGCATGTCGGCGGTGGAAGTCGTCACGGCCTTGTATTTCGGCGGCTTTCTCCGGCACAACAAGCAGCAGCCGCGCGATCCGAAACGGGACCGGTTTATCCTCAGCAAGGGCCACGCAGTGCCGGTGCTGTATGCCGCACTGTGTGAAGCCGGATATTACACGTTCGACCAGATCATGACGCTCCGCAAGCTCGGCAGTCCGTTCGAAGGCCATCCGAACATGAAGCGGCTCGAAACGATGGAAGCCTCCACCGGGTCGCTGGGCCAGGGCTTGTCCATCGGCGTCGGCCACGCGCTCGCCTGCCGGCTCGACGGCTTGGATGCCCGGACCTACGTCATGATGGGCGACGGCGAAATGGGCGAAGGTCAGAACTGGGAAGCCATCGCCGCCGCTGCGAAATACAAGCTCGCCAATTTGACGGCGATCGTCGATCAGAACGGTTTTCAACAGACCGGGGCGACGCAGTCCGTGCTCGATCTCAAGCCGTTCGCGTCCAAATTTGAAGCCTTCGGCTGGCATGCCGTGACCATCGACGGCAACTCGATGGAAGCCGTGGTCGAGGCATTGAAAAACGTCCCCTCGGTGACCGACAAGCCGACGGTGATCGTCTCGCAGACGAAAAAAGGCTTTGGCATTCTCCCCGTGCTGGAAGCCGCCGGCGACCCGAATTACCACGGCAAACCGCTGTCGAAGGAACTCGCCGAGAAGGCGCTGGCCTTGCTCGTTTAACGTAGGAGCCGCGCACGAAGTGAGCGGCGTTTTTTGAGACATTCGGGCCGCTTACTTCGTGCGCGGCTCTTCACAGACAACTCGGGAAGATCTACGACATGGCAGGCGCCACACCGACTTCAAACGCCACGATCGGCCAACTCGCCGGGTTGAAAATGGGTAAAGCTACCCGTGATGCCTTCGGCACGGCCCTGAAAGATTTCGGCAATGACTTCCCGAAAGTCGTCGTCGTTGACGGCGACGTCGGCAATTCGACGCGCACGGAAGTCTTCGCCAAGGCATTTCCCAACCGGGCTTTCAACGTCGGCATCGCGGAAAGCAATATGGTCGGCGTCGCCGGCGGATTGGCCGCCGCGGGGAAGATTCCGGTCGTTTCCAGTTTTGCCGTCTTTCTGCTGGCGAATGCCTACGATCAGATTCGTATGAGCGTGGCTTATCCCGGCATGAACGTGAAGCTGGTCGGATCGCACGCCGGCATCTCCATCGGCGAAGACGGGGCCTCGCAGATGGGGATCGAAGATGTCGCCTTGGCGTGCTCGATGCCGGGGCTGACCGTCGTCGTGCCGGCCGACGCCAACTCGGCCCGCCAGGCGACGCGAGCCATGCTGGAGCACAACGGTCCGGTCTATCTGCGCTGCGGCCGCATCGAATTGCCGGAGATTTACCCTGCCGATGCGAAATTCCAGATCGGAAAAGCGAATCAGCTGCGCGACGGCAAAGAGGTGACGATCATCGCCAACGGCCTGATGGTCGGCATCTGCCTGGATGCCGCCGCCGTGCTGGCATCCCAGGGCGTGCAAGCCCGGGTGATCGACATGCATACCGTGAAGCCATTGGATGAAGCAGCGATCATCGCGGCGGCGAAAGAGACGGGACGCATTGTCGTGGCGGAAGAGCATCTGATGGCCGGCGGCCTGGGGTCCGCCGTGGCATCGGTGGTGTGCCGAACGAAGCCGGTGCCGATGGAATTCGTCAACGTCGGCGACACCTACGCCGAAAGCGGCGACCCGGCTGGCCTGTTAAGGAAGTACGGCCTGACGACGGAAGCGGTGGTCAACGCGGTGAACAAAGTCCGGGGCCGTTGACGAGCAGATTCGCGGCGCTTCGCAGAAGCGTTCCCGCCGTCGCCGACGGCGGGCTTTGAGCGTCCTTTGTCGAGCAGCATACCGTGATCGCGTATCGCTCGTTTCGCAACACCGACCCGCCGCACGTGCTGCGATTATGGCAAAGCTGCAACCTGGGACGAGGAGCCGCCCTCGGGCTGACGGCCGATCAGTTGGATGATCTCACGTTCGCCCAGCCTTATTTTGACGGCAACGGCCTGATTCTCGCGTGCGACGAAGAACGTGTCGTCGGTTTTGTTCATGCCGGCTTCGGGCCGCAAGACGGTCCGCTGCAGTTGTGCCGGGAAGAAGGCGTGATCTGCGCCGTGATGGTCGATCCCGCGTACCGCCGACAAGGCATCGGCCGTCGGCTGGTCGAACTGGCCGAAGCGTATCTCCGGGATTCGGGCGCCCAGGTCTTTCAGGCGGGGGCCGCTCCCCCCTGCGATCCCTTTTATTTCGGCCTGTACGGCGGCAGCCAGCCGGCCGGATTTCTGGAATCGGACCCGGATGCGAAGCCATTTTTCGAGAAACTCGGGTACCAGCCCTCGGCACGTCACATCGTTCTGCAGCGAAATTTCCGGGAGACGTCCGACCCGGTCGGTCTGCGGTTGATGGCCATCCGCCGCGCAACCAAGCTCGTCGCCCTGGAAGCAGACGGTCCGCGGTCCTGGTGGTGGCAAACGCGGCCCGGCCGCTTGGATACGATCGAGCTGGGGCTGATCCCGAAATCGGGCGGCGACCCCTTCGCGGCCGTCACCGTCATCGGCCTCGATCTCTACATCCCCAGGTGGCAGATCCGCCCGATCGGATTAATCGACCTGCAAATCGCCAAGGCCCATCAGGGGCAAGGTTATGAACAGGCGTTGATCGTGGAAGTCTGCCGGCGGCTGCGCGACGAAATGATCGGCCTCGCCGAGGCCCACGCCGCCGAGGAAGACGCCCCGCTGATCGCCATCTATCAGTCCGCCGTCTTCAAACAGGTCGACGCGGGCGTGACTTATCGGAAGGCGTGAAACTCACTTACGACAGGCGGCCTGTCGCGACTTGGTGTCTGAATCACGCGATTCGGAATTCTCCTTGACCGGGTTCTCTCGACGCGACAGAATCGGGCGCTCTTTCCTGTCTCAGTCTGGAGGAACTGCGGAGCAAAGCCTTCAGGTGGCTTCGGGGGGAGTCATACCGATCACAACAAGTGCTTACGTTCACGAACACGATCCCGGCGTCGCCGACGCCGGGCTTCGCCGGATTCTCGAATCGCAATGAATTGTCGGGAATTGTTTCAGTCCGTTCCAGCGTCCGAGAGAGAGCCATGCCTTCGGCGAATTACCTGACGGCGCTCGCCGCCTGGCTGGCGCTGTTGGCCGGTAGTTGCCTGTTCCTGTTGAAACGGCGGCGAGCGCAGCGGCGGGCCAAACAGCCGCTCGGCCTCGTGAACGCCGGGTTGGCGGGCTGGTTCGCGCTGGTGATGTTGACGCTGCCGGAACTCTGGTTTGCGTTCGTGTACGACAAAACCGACTCCTTCAGCCAGACCAACGTCACGCACAAATGGTCCGACCGGCATGTCCGGGCCAACAAGGCGGGCTATCGAGACGAGCGCGAATTGCCGACCGTGCGCAAGCCCGGTCAGGCGTATATCGGGTTTCTGGGGGACAGCTTCACGTTCGGACATGGCATCCCGAACGTGGCGGATCGGTTCAGCGACCGCGTGGCCCAGGGATTGGAGTCGAAGTATCCCGGGCGGACGACCGTGTTCAACACGGGCTTGCCGGGGATGGATATCGGCGGGCTGACGAAAAATCTCGTGCCGGAGCTGATCCGAACCAAAACGCCGATGGACGTGCTGGTCTACGTGTTTGTCCCGAACGATATCGAGTATCTGGACGAGCGGACGGCGCAGTACTATCAATCCCAGCAGTCGCGCACGCCGCAGCGGTTTCTGTTTCGCGACACGTATTTCTACAACTGGCTCTATTATCGCGTTCGTAACATTCGTTCCGCGCCTGAGGGCGGATATTATGAGTACTTGGCGGAATCCTACGCCGGCTCGCCGTGGCCCGCCTTCGCCCGGGCGATGGATCGGCTGCATCAGCTGTGCTCTCAGAAGAAAGTCGAATTGCGCGTGGTGATCTTCCCGTTTCTCACCAGCCTGGGGAAAGACGATCCGTTTGCGCCGGCCTATGACCGGCTTCTGGCCCATTGCAGAGAGCAGAATGTGCCGTGCCTGGACTTGCGTCCGGCGCTGCTGCCCGGCCTGCAGGAGGGGCTGGTCGTCAATCGGTACGACGCGCATCCGAACGAGCGGGCGCATGCGCTGGCGGCGGAGGCGATTCTCCGGGACCTCTCCGCGCCGGTCGGTGCCGTGCTGGAAGACAAATCACCGTCCGCGAAATGAGCCGGCCCCGTGGTGAGCATTCTCGGTATCTCCGCCTTCTATCACGACAGCGCCGCCGCCTTGGTGTCGGACGGCCGGCTCATCGCCGCGGCTCAGGAAGAGCGGTTCACCCGCAGGAAGCACGACCCGGATTTCCCGCACCAGGCGACCGAATACTGCCTTCGAGAGGCGGGCCTGCGGCCGGCCGACCTGGACTATCTGGCGTTTTATGAAAAGCCGCTGCAGAAATTCGACCGCCTGCTGGAGACGTATCTCGCGTTCGCCCCGCGCGGCTGGAAGAGCTTTCGAGCGGCGATGCCGGTCTGGGTGAAAGACAAGCTGTTTCATCGCCGATTGCTGCGCACGGCCGTTCCGGGCGCGATCAAGGCACGCATGATTTTCGCCGATCACCACGAGAGCCATGCCTCTAGCGCGTTTTTCCCCAGCCCGTTCGAGCGGGCCGCGATCCTCACCGTGGACGGCGTCGGCGAGTGGAGCACGACCGCCATCGGACGCGGCGAACACAACCGCATCGAACTGCTCAGTCATCTGCGTTTTCCGCACTCGCTGGGCCTCTTGTACTCCGCGTTTACGACGTACTGCGGATTCAAAGTCAACAGCGGCGAATACAAGCTCATGGGCCTGGCGCCCTATGGCCGGCCGATCTACCGGGAAGCGATCCTCAAGCATCTCATTTGCCTGAAAGACGACGGCAGCTTCCGCTTAAACCTGGACTATTTTGAATACCCGTATGGCCTCCGCATGACGAGCGGCCGGTTTCACGAACTGTTCGGCGGGCCGCCCCGGGCCGCGGAAAGCTCCCTGGAACAGCGGCACATGGACCTGGCGGCCAGCATTCAAGCCGTGACGGAAGAGATCGTCTTGAAGCTGGCCAGGCACGCGCATCAGCAGACCGGTCTGACCGACCTCGTGCTGGCTGGGGGCGTGGCCCTGAACTGCGTCGCCAACGGAAAGCTCCTGCAATCCGGCCCGTTTCAACGAATTTGGATTCAGCCCGCGGCGGGGGACGCCGGCGGGGCGCTCGGCGCCGCCTGGCTCGTCTGGCATCAGTTGATGGGTCATCCCCGGACTCCCGAGCGTGACGGTCAGCGGCAGAACAGCTTGTTCGGCCCGCAATTCACCACGGCCGAAATTCAGACGGAACTGGACGCCCACGGCGCCGTGTATGAGGTGATCGCCGACGAAGCGCGGCTGGTCCAGGTTGTGGCCGGACACCTGGCGGCCGGCAAGGCGATCGGCTGGTTTCAGGGACGCATGGAATTCGGTCCCAGGGCACTCGGGGCGCGCAGCATTCTCGCGGATGCCCGAGATCCGCAAATGCAGTCGCGGCTGAATCTGAAGATCAAGTATCGCGAATCATTTCGCCCGTTCGCCCCGGTCGTCCTCAGCGATCACGCGCACGAATGGTTCGATCTGCCAAAGGGGGGCGAAAGCCCGTACATGCTGCTCACGGCGCCTGTCCGGGAATCGCGCCGAACGGCGCTGTCTTCGGAAGACCGGCAGGTTCTCGCATCCCATGCCGATCTCAGAACCCGCGTGAACATCGCTCGCTCGACGATTCCGGCGGTGACTCACGTCGATTACAGTGCCCGCGTTCAGACTGTCGATGCAGACCGGAATCCCCGGTTTCATCGGCTGCTGACCGCCTTTTATGAACAGACCGGCTGCCCGGTGCTTGTGAATACCAGCCTGAACGTGCGGGGCGAACCGATCGTCTGTCGGCCGCAGGATGCCTGGCGCTGCTTCCAGGCGACCGACCTGGACGTGATGGTCATCGGCGACTGCGTCCTGGAGAAAACTCGGCAGCGCGTACAGCCTGACCAGGGGGCGCACGGCGCGTATCTCAACCAGTTCGCCCCTGACTGACGGATGCCCTCGCCATGCGTTGGAAAGACCTGAATCTCCATCCCAGCCGGCTTCAACTGCGCCAATTCGGCGCGCTGGCGACGGTGCTCCTCTTGGCTTGGTGCGGCTGGAGCGTCTGGGCCGGGGCGCCGGCCGCGAAGCCAGTGGCGCTCGGACTCGCCGCGGCCGGAACGGCCCTCCTCGCGGCGTTTCGGCCGGGCTGGCTGCGCGGCGTCTTCGTCGGCCTGTTGATTGTCACGTTTCCGATCGGATGGGTCGTGTCGCAAGTGATCCTCTTGATCATTTTTTATCTGTTGATCACGCCCCTCGCGGTGTATTATCGCTGGAGAGGCCGTGACGTCTTATGCCTGCGGCCCCCCTCGAAAGAGGCGGCCACGTTTTGGGAATCGAAGAGGACCAACCCCGACCCGAAAAGTTACTTCCGGCAGTTTTGAGAGTTTCTGCCGCGCAGTCACCTGTGAAACAGGAAGAAAAGGCCCGGTTCATGGCTGATCAACCGAACGATCCGGCGAAATTTCCTGCCTTGTCTGAAGACATGCCGGAGCCGTCGCTGATCGGCGAGTTCTGGCAGTTTCTCAAGGAGAGCAAGAAGTGGTGGCTGACGCCCATTGTCGCCGTGCTGCTTCTGCTCGGTGGACTGGTGTACCTTTCCGGTACCGCCGCGGCTCCTTTGATCTACAGCCTGTTCTGATACCAATCCCAACAATTAACAACGCGTCAAGATTTCACCAAAGCCCGGCGTTGGCAACGCCGGGACCTATTGGGGGAGCGCTATTGTTTTCTGGGATTCGTATGAGATCGGCAAGAGTTCAACCCCTGCGTCGGTGACCAGGGGACTCGACCCGGATCGTTTGATTCTTGTGCGTGATGGCAGTTCCTGCCTGAATCGGGATTCGTCATTTCCCCTCCTCCCCGCGCGGCGTGATTTCGTACTGCCGGGTGACGGGCTGCTTGAGTACGGCGATTTCTTGTTCCAACTTCTCCACCAGCGGGTCGAACTGGGCGATTTCCGCCGCGTTGTTCCCCTGTTCGTGTTTGCGGAAGCCGGTGAGGTAGGTGACATTTTGCGGCCGCCAGCGGTAGAAGAAGAGCCGATTCTTGGCCACGATCTTCTGACGGAGCCGCTCGGCCTGCTGATGATCGGGGCCGTTGCGCACCGGGAAACCGACGAGCAGCGTCGGATTGACGGCGGCGACTGTGCCATCGACTTTCAAGTCGTAATGCCCGGAAGGCAACCCGCCGCCGGCAACGACGAAAAACTCGGTGTCGCGCGGATACAAAGGCGTCGGCGGTTCGGGCAGGCGCGTCAGCGCGACGCGGAACTTCGCCGCGCGGCCGTCCGTGTGGAAGTCGGCCAGCGTCGTGTGCCTCAATGCCTCCGGCTCGCCCAGTGATCCCAGTTGCACGAGAAATTCCGGCGGGGCCAATTGCAACTGCTGAATCAGAATCCGTGCGGTCCGCAAGTAGCCGTATTGTGAAAGATGAACGCCGTTTTCCGTCAACGGCAGGCTGTGCCAGGCTCCGTCGACCAGGTGAAATCCGCGAGGAACTTCCGGCGATGGAGCGGTCTGCAGACCGGCGTTTTCCGGTTTCAGGACCCTCTGCCCCGTGAGTTCGAACGCGTCGACCAACCGCCCCTGGCGGCGAGACGCCAATTCGCGAATCGCCTGGGCATAGCGGCCAAGCATCGGATTCTTCAGGCTGGCATCAGGCAGCGGCGGCAACGGCTTCTCGAATTGATGCGGCGTCAGGAACACCAGTCGGCAATTCAACGGCGACAGATCATTCAGCAGCTTTTCGTATTGCTGCACGAACGGCACGAGTCCCGCTTCGCCGGCGAACGATTCATTCGCCCCGTAGGCAAGCATCAATACGGTCGGCTTCAATTCGCGGACGAGTTCCAGCATCCGTTGATAGCCGGCGGCAGGCGGGTCGAAGATCCCGCGCGAATCGGCCCACACGGTATCGCCGCTCCATCCCAGGTTGCGAAACGTCACGCTGTGCCCTGGAACCGCCGACGCGAGCGCCGTTTCAAGGTACCCGTAGCGGACTTCCCGCTCGATGAATGTCCCGCCGAGCAGCACCACCCGGTCGCCGTCCTTGAGTTCAAACGGCGGTTGCTTTGCGGCAAGCGGCGGAGTGCAGAGCAGGCACGTCGCGATGCCCAGTGCAAATTGAAGCAGGAAAAAAGGCATTCGAGAGACGTCTCGCCGGCCGATCAAAACGTGCCGCGCGTTGTCGATAGATGACTCATATTGCATGTGACACTTTGCGTTGAAGATTTGAAAGGGTTCAGTAACGGCTCTTTCCTGCCAATGTGAATCCCAGCTCCCAGCAATGTCAACCTGACCATCGCTTGTCTCATCTGGCGGTAGTGGGTCAGTTTGCCTTTCAATGTAGGGCGCTTGCTCCGCAAGTGCCAATGACACTTGCGGAGCAAGTGTCCTACATTATTAGACTGACCCACTACCCATCTGCCGGTCTGAGAATAGGTTACGAAAAACGAAGAAAGATTTGCAGGCCAGGCTCCGCTTCCCTTCGCCCAGTGTCGAACCATGTTCCCTTGCAAAGGATGCCCGAAGCGCCAGCGAGGGACGGTGGTTCATCACCCCTCGCATGTGCAGCGGGCTACCTGAATCGACGGTCGAGCATAACCGCGATCCGGGGCTGATCGCGGTTATCGGATGTAGCATTCAAGCGTCAAATTCGCCACATGTGTTGCCGGCCGGCAACGGAAACTGCGCAAAATTTGTTGACGGGCTGCATCCTGTGACGTAGGGTTTCCTACCCTCAGACCTACAAGTTCCCAGCGACCCCCACGGATTCCTTGTGAATCGCGGCACGACGCTTGCGATTTCGCAAATGGGTTCCGTGGTGATCGGTATCGTACGGCCCCTGGCCTGCCGGCTCCCCGCCGCAGTCCAACCGCCGTGACGGCCTCCTCGTGTTCGTCGGTCATTTTGGAGATGGCAAGAGGCGAGTGGCGAGAGACAAGCGGCAAAAAACAATTTCGTTTTTCCGCTTGCCCCTGGCCTCACTCCTCTTGCCGCGCCGCAGACCCGAGACACCTGAGAGAGATTGCCTACCATGAATCAAGGTTCGTTGCTGGTCGTGGACGATGATCGTCCGCTGTTGGAATCGATGGCGGACTACCTCCGCAGCCTCGGGCATCGCACCGAGACGGCGACCAACTGCAAGGACGCCATGACGCGGATGAAGGAATATCCGTTCGACGCCGTCATCTGCGACGTCAACCTCCCCGACCAGGACGGCTTTCAGCTCCTCGAATGGGCCGAAAAAGCCGTCCCCGATTCGCAGGTGATCCTGCTGACCGGCTTCGGCACCATCGAGAACGCCGTCGACGCCATCCGCATGGGGGCCTTCGACTATCTCACCAAGCCGATCATCGACGATGAACTCAATTTTTCCATTCAACGGGCGCTCGGCAAGCGGCAGATTGTCGCCGAGAACAAGTCGCTCCGGCAGCAGCTCAGCCAGCGGTTTGGCCTGGGGAACATCGTCGGTCATGACTACCGCATGTTGAAGATGTTCGACCTGATCGAAAGCGTTGCCGATACCCGGACGACCGTCCTGGTGCTCGGCGAAAGCGGCACCGGCAAAACGATGACGGCCCGCGCGATTCACCAGCTTTCCGGCCGGCGTGACAAGCCGTTCGTGGAAGTCGCCTGCGGAGCGCTTCCCGATTCGCTGCTGGAGAGCGAACTGTTCGGCCATGTCGCCGGGGCGTTCACCGGGGCCAATCACGACAAAGTGGGGAAATTCCTGCAAGCGAACGGCGGGACGATTTTCCTCGACGAAATCGGCACCGCCTCCGCCAGCCTGCAGGTGAAGCTGCTTCGCGTGCTGCAAGACCGGGAATTCGAGCCGGTCGGCGGGAACAAGACGCACAAAGTCGACGTGCGCATGATTCTCGCCACCAACCTGGACCTGGAGGAAGAAGTCCGCAAAGGGACGTTCCGGCAGGACTTGTTCTACCGCATCAACGTGGTGATGCTGACGCAGCCGCCGCTCCGGGAACGGATCAGCGACATCCCTTTGCTGGTCGAACATTATCTCAAGGAGTTCGTGCAGCAGACGGGCAAGCCGATCACGGGTATCAGCGAATCGGCCGTTCAACTCCTCCAGCGCTACCGCTGGCCGGGCAATGTCCGGGAACTTGTCAACGTGATTGAACGAGCCATCGTGTTGACGAAGAATACCGTGTTGCAGCCAGCCGACCTGCCCGATTCCTTCCGCCAGGAAGAAAACCAGGTCGAGCTGCTGAACGGCAAGTTGCCGGGGTCGAATCTCAAGGCCGCGCTGGCGAACCCGGAGAAACAGCTCATCGTCGACGCGCTCAACGCGCACGGATGGAACCGCCAGGAGACGGCCGAGTTCCTGGGGATCAACCGGACCACGCTGTACAAGAAAATGAAGCGCTACGGAGTCTCGTTCGAGAAGCAGTTGCTTGGCAATTGAGAGTTTTCACTGCGTGTTCGTCCTTTGGCGTCTCGCACCCCGACCCCGCCGTCTTTGACGGCGGGGTTTTGTTTTTCCCCAAGCCCGGTGTCGGCAACGCCAGGACCTCTTCCTGACGGCCGGGGCTGTCGATCTCGAAAGAATGCGGAGCGGGCCTGTAAGCCGGGTTTTGTCGAGAGCGGTCATTTCTCTCGACCGATACTTACGTATCGGCTCTAGCAACCGACCCGGAAGTCGAACGGGACGGGCCGCCCCTTCTTCCTGCTTGGTCTTGCTCCCGGCGGGGTTTGCCCTGCCAGTCTGGTCACCCAGACCGCGGTGCGCTCTTACCGCACCATTTCACCCTTACCTCGCCGTCTTGCGACGGCGGTCGGCGGTATGTTTTCTGTGGCACTTTCCCGGTCGTCACCGACGGTGGACGTTATCCACCACCGTACCCTGTGGAGCCCGGACTTTCCTCCAGAAGGTGTCACCACCCTCCAGCGACCGCTCGGCCCACTCCGCAGGTTCCATTGTGTGAGACGCCGTCTCGAATTGATAGGTTCACCCAGGCCGATTTTCCGCGACTTTCGCGGCGGTCCGGCGGCAAACCGTTATTCCGGAGTGGCGGCGGCCAGCCAGCCCTCGGGCAGCGCCGAATGCGTGTCCCGGAGGATTTCCCAGATCGCGGTCCGATCGGCGACGCTCAGATGGGCAAACGCCGGCGTCTGATCGCGGCCGCTGAGGACGTCGCCCAGCCGGGTCCAGACGTAGGCTTTCATTTCCGCTGGCAGCGCGTGAAAGCTGGGCGAATCGATCAAGTAGCTGCACGGATGCCGAAAAATTCTGCGTTCGAGATCAAAGTCTCGCAGTGACCGGCCGTGTGTGTCCCGAGAGCCCAGGGCCGCAAACTCCTGGACGAAATTGCTGCTGCCGCGGACCGGCTCGGTCAACCTGGCCTCCCCGGAGAAGAGGAGATATTTCACCAGCGGTTCGCCGACGCTCTTGATGCGCGACGCCGTGCTTTGCCAGCGATGATCGTCCGGCTCGCCGAGTTCCTTGTTGAGCAAGGCCTCATAGTGCGCGGCTTGCCGGGCGGTGAAATTCGCCTGCACCAGCAGATTGTGCGCGATGGCCTGATGTTCCATGACCAGCAGCGCGACCAAATCGCTGTGCGGCGCGAGGAAGTTGTCGGTGCGAATGCGAGAACCAAGGTCGGTGACATTCTGACCTTGGGAATTGTCGACCGGTTCTTTCACCTGCGGACCGCGGATGACGAGATTACCCAGGTGCTTCTGCGCCCCGTGCTCGCCGGTGACGTACCATCCGCCCCACCGCTTCTCGAACGGGCTGGTCTGATCGATCCGATACGTCCCGGCGGAAAGAATCGGCGAGCCGCTGGCGTCGGCGAAGACCGACCGCAGCAGGTGTCCCGGCACTCCCAGCGTTTGCGAGGAACCGTGGCAGAGCAGACAGTTGTCGGTTTGCCGGAGTATTTTTGGGGACTCGGCTTCCTGCTGATCAAGCACATAAAAGACCGTTCCGAGGTGCGGATCGACGGCGGAGATTTCCAGGACTTCGCCGTTCTGGCAGAAGCCGACGTAGACCTCGTCATTGAAGTAGAGCGAACGCGGCGTGCGCGGCGAGATTTTCTGCCGTTGCAGACTCGTCTTGGAAAAAACCAGGGTTTGCGACGATGTCGGAACGTTTAATTCCTTCAAAAACGACTTCAGGTATCCGAAGTGGGGCTCGAACTGAAGCTTCGCCTCGCCGTTGTCGATCCGCTGCTGCAACCGGGAAACGATGTTATCGGGAGTGGATTGAGTGTAGTTGATCGGCGCCCGGTCAAAATCATCGGCCGCGGAAAACGCAACGGAAGTGCACAAGAAGGTGAGCACGGAGGAAAGTGCGTGCATGATGCATCTCCTGGCGATAGCAAATGACGGGATCACTGCGTCGCGCCAATATCGGACACTCAAATCCACATTGTCATCCAGTGTATCATCGGAATACTGGATGTCAATGTCCAGAATAAATTCCCGGGTCGACTGGCCCGCGGGTAGTGGGTCAGTTTAATAATGTAGAGCACTTACTCCGCAAGTGTCCCACATTGAAGGGCAAACTGACCCATTACCGGCCCGCGAGCCCACCGTGAATTTCAGAAATGTGATTCCTGAACATCGTTCTCGGCGAGACGCTCGAAGCCCGCAAAGTCATCTCGGTCTTCGCAATTTCACCACGAGGAAAGGTCTGTTTGTCGCCGTTTTCTGTGAAGTGATCCGATCTGGCGCGGATGGATCGAGGAAACGCCAACGGTCTGACCGCCGGCGAAATTGGCCGAATCGATTGATTCATGCCGCTTCTTGGTTCTGGTCGAAATGGATGAAGACCGGCATCGGATCGTGATGCACGGGCGGAGGCATGGCGCACGGAAACCAGGATGGCAGGGGCGCTGATGATGAATTCTCATATTGCCGGGTCGGATCAACCGACGGTGACTGTGGCCCTCATGGTCCAAACCGGTCACGACAAGCCGCGATTCGTGCTCGTGGATCGCGACGGCTTCTCCATCGGATCGGGAGACCAATGCGATCTCCAACTGGCCGAAATCGGTCTGCCCCGCTGGCACAGCACGCTGCATGTCCAGGGGCCGGCCGTCTGGATCGAAGCGGCGGATGATGCCGCCCTAATCACGATCGACGGCGAAGCCTACCGCCGCCGCGCACTGCGTGACGGAGACCAGTTGTCGTTCGGCGCCACCCGGATCGCCGTTTCCATCGGCGACGCCTCGGCTACCCAGCCCGGGACGCGGGGTCAGCGGCGCACGGACGACTTCACCTTGTTGTCGGCGAACGATTTGTGTGACCGGATCGAACAGGAAGAATCAGCGGTCAGCGACTTTCAGCGCCGCCGCCGGTTCGGCTGGCAGGCCCTGCTCTCCGCCCTTCAGGAGGCCAAGGCGTCCGGAGCGGCATACACCGAAGACCCCGCGCTTCGGATGTCCGAAACCAGCGGCTTCGCCGGGCAAAAGCTGGACCAGCTGGTCACGCAGGTTCGGGATCTGTCGGCCACGCTCGAGGAACGAAGCAAGGCAATGTCGTCCCAGGAATCGCTGATCATGGAATCGTCGGCGCAGCTGGCGGAAGCACAACTGCGCGTCAGCCGTCAACTCGAACAACTGCTCGACCGCCTGGCCGACGACCAGGATCAGCCGGGCGAATTGCGGGTGAGTGCGTAATCCCGGAGGCCAAGAGTTAAGCGTTTAGGGCTAAGGGCCGGAAACGCGACATGCCGGTCGGGCCCCTTGCGCTTCACCCTCAACCCTTATCCTTTACTTCTTGCCTTGGCGGTGCACGAAGATCCCCTTCTTGTTACCGACCACCACGTCGGGCTTGCCGTCGCCGGTGAAATCGCCGGCCATTACCTGCGTGCCGATGCCGGAATCGTTGTCGATCAGGTGCGGCACCCAATCGACGGAACCGTCTTTCGCCGGCAACCTTTGGAACCAGTAGAGCACGGCCGGGGCATCCGGTTCGGCATCGCCTTTCGGACCATGGGCCCAATAGCGTTTGCCCGTGATGATGTCCTTCAAACCGTCGCCGTCCATATCGACGAAGTCAATCGCATGAATCTGCGAAAATACGACTTTGTGGGGGCTTTCCTCGGGCTTGGACCCGGTGATCATGTGCCGCTGAAACTTCGTTTCGCCTTCGCCGGGCAACTGCTCGAACCAGACAAGTCCGTAGCCGTGGGCCTGCAAGGACGTGACAACGTCGTTCCGGCCGTCGCCGTTGAGGTCTTCGGCGTACATCTGCGCGCCGCCGTCGCCGAACGAGAACGGATGTTTCTTCCAGACGGGATCGCCATCGAGTTTTTCCGGCTGCTCCCACCAACCGCTTTTCTCCAGCAGGTCGAGCCGGCCGTCGCCATTGACGTCGCCGACGCCTAAGCCGTGCGTGAACATGCCTCCGGCCGTCTGGTCGGAAATGCGATGAAAGGTCCACGGCTTGACGGGGTCGTTCCAGTCGGGGCCGGCGTAGCCGAAATATCCGTCGGCCGAACAGACGACTTCCGGTTTGCCGTCGCCCGTGATGTCGGTGAACACGGGCGATTCGTTATCGACTTTCGGCATCACGGAATGCCGGAGCCAGTTGCCGTCTTTGCCTTTCGGATTCTCGTACCAGATGGCGTCTTTTCCCGGAAACGGCAGCACGATGATGTCGGTCCACTCATCGCCGTTGATGTCGTAGGTATACGTGAAGAAATTGTCGGAATAGCCGAGCGGATCAAAAGGCTTCGGCGGATAGTAGGCGTGCTGCTTCGTGAACTCGGGGCCTTCAAACCAGAACGGCCCGCCGACGATGTCCATCGCTCCGTCATGATTGAAGTCGCCGTAGGCGGCCCCCTCGGCGAAGAATTTGTCGCTGAGCTGCTGCTTTTGGAAAGTCGGCGCGGGTTTGTCGTCGGCAGCGGCGATCGCGAAGCACGCGGCGAAGCAGCAGAGGGGAATCACGCGGCGAATCATGGGGGGATACTCCAGAAAATGAGAGCCAAGACCACGCTTCTGCGAAGCGTCGCTAAACGACCATTGTCGAGCGTTCCTGGTGCCGATTCAAGGCGGCTTCGATGAAACTCAAGAACAACGGGTGCGGTTCATGGGGTTTGGATTTGAATTCGGGGTGGAACTGCACGGCGAGGAACCAGGGGTGATCGGGGATTTCCACGATTTCCACCAGCCGGCCGTCGGGACTGGTGCCGGAAAGCGACAAGCCGGCGTCGGTCATCGCCTGGCGATATTCGGGATTGAATTCATAGCGGTGACGATGGCGTTCGCTGATTTCGGAAACGCCGTAGATGCGTGCGGCCAGCGAATCGTCGGCTAAACGGCAAGCCTGCGCGCCGAGCCGCATTGTGGCCCCTTTTTGCGTCACGGTTTTTTGATCTTCCAGCAGGCAGATCACCGGGTGTTTCGTAGCGGCGGCGAATTCCGTGCTGTTTGCATCCGCATGGCCGAGCACATACCGGGCGTGCTCAATCACGGCAACCTGCATCCCGAGGCAGATGCCGAAATACGGGATCTGGTTCTCGCGGGCATAGCGAACGGCCTGAATTTTGCCTTCAATGCCCCTGAGGCCGAAACCGCCCGGCACGAGAATGGCGTCCACACCGGCCAGCAGCAATTCCGCGTCCTGCCGTTCGAGTTCTTCCGATTCAATGCGGTTCACGATCACCCGCGTGGAATGGGCGATGCCGGCGTGATCCAGCGCCTCGTAGATCGACTTGTACGCATCGCGGTGATCGATGTATTTTCCGACGACGGCGATGGTCACTTCATGCTCGGGATTGCGAATCTTGCGGATCAGCTCTTCCCAGTCGTCCATGTCGCAATGACCGCCGGCCAAGTGAAGTTTTTCGACAATCAACTCGTCCAGGCCGTTCTGCACCAGGCCGACGGGGACTTCATAAATTGAGAATTCCTTGTCCATCTCCTCGATGACGGCCCGCTTCTCGACGTTACAGAACAGGGCGATTTTCTCGGCGTTGTCGCGGCCCAGCGGCCGTTCGGTGCGGATGATCAGCACATCGGGATGAATGCCGATTTCGCGCAGTTGCTGAACGCTGTGCTGCGTCGGCTTGGTCTTCGCTTCGCGAGCCGCTTTCAGATACGGTACCAGCGTGAGATGGATGAACAAGCAGTTTTCCCGGCCGATATCCAAAGGAATCTGGCGGATCGCTTCGAGAAACGGCAGTCCTTCGATATCGCCGACCGTGCCGCCGAGTTCGGTGATGACGACGTCGACGTCCGGTCCGGCGAGTTTGCGGATGTTGGCCTTGATTTCATCCGTAACATGGGGAACGACCTGTACCGTCCCGCCGAGATATTTCCCCTGCCGTTCTTTCTCGATGACCCGGAGATAAATTCGACCGGAGGTGAAGTTGGAATCTCGCGAGAGCGGGCTGTGCGTGAACCGTTCGTAATGGCCGAGGTCGAGATCGGTCTCGGCGCCGTCGTCGAGGACGTACACCTCGCCGTGCTGATATGGGCTCATCGTGCCGGGGTCGACGTTGATGTACGGGTCGAGCTTCTGCATGCGAACGCGGAGCCCGCGTTTTTCGAGGATGCAGCCGATCGAGGCACTCGTCAGCCCCTTGCCCAGGGAACTGACCACGCCGCCGGTGACGAAGATGTGTTTGGTCATGAAGAGTCGAAGGTCCAGTGTCTAGTGTCGAGAGCCAGAGCCGCGAGCGTCAGCGACCGGTCGCTGACGCTCGCGGCTCGGACGACAACTCACGGCTGACAAACCGAGCATAATCCTCCGGCGTGTCGATGCCAACGGAGCGATGGTCGACAATCGCGACTTGAATCCGCGCACCGGCTTCCAGGGCGCGCAATTGCTCCAGCTTTTCCAGTTGTTCCAACCGCGACGGGGGCAATGCGGCGAGTTTCAGCAGAAATTCCCGGCGATACGCGTAAATCCCCACGTGCAGCAGCCAAGGCTGTTCGCTCGCCAGAATTTCCGCGGACGACCGGTCTCGACAATGCGGAATGACCGACCGGCTGAAATACAAGGCCCGGCCGTCGGCAGCACGCACCACTTTGACGCAACTGGCCGCCTGGACTTGTTCCAGCGACGTCATCGGCGTGGCGAGCGTGGCCATCTCCGCCGACGGTTCTTGCTGCAAGGCGGCGACGAGCGCATCGATGTTGGCCGGGTTGATTTCCGGTTCATCGCCTTGAATGTTGATGATCAGATCTCCGTCCGGCAGAGATCGCTTCACGACCTCCGCGATGCGATCCGTTCCGCTGGGATGTTCGCCCGTCATTTCACAACGGCCGCAGAACTTCTTGATGGCAGCGGCGATCTCTTCGCTATCCGTGGCGATGATCACATCATCCAGCGACTTCGCCCGCCGGGCCGCCTCCCAGACGTACTGAATCAGCGGACGGCCCGTGTCGCTGAGCAACAGCTTCCTGGGCAGCCGGGTCGACTGCAACCGGGCCGGGATCACTCCATAGACGGCCATGCTTCCTCCGTGAGCCTGAATGCGGACGGGTGAATTATGCCGGATGAAATCAAAATTGCAACGACGGAGAAAAATGGAGCCGCGGAAAGTCGGACGGGGTTGAGAATTCCTGGTCCACTCAGGACGATAGGCCAATCAAGGAGTTTGCCGCGATGCCTGCGACCGACGATGCCTCCCCTGAAACTCACTCGGAACAGACGCGTGTTCTCACGCCATCTCTTTGTCTCCCCCTCTCTCCATGCTTCTGGATTCTCCTGATCGGCGCCGCCGTGCATGGCACGATGATCGTCCGGGCGGAACCGCTCCAGAGCGCGAACGATCGGTCGCGGTGGTGCACTGTTCGGTCGCTGCTCGAACGGCAAACGTACATCATCGACGATGTCCGCAAGGACAAAGGGTGGGACACGATCGACCTGGTGAAGGATGGCGGCCATTATCTTTCTACCAAGCCGCCGATCCTTGCGACCTGGGTGGCGGGGATTTCCTGGTGCATCTGCCGGGTCACGGGGTGGACGCTGGCGAAAAACACCCAGGCGGTCACGTCGATGACGCTGCTGTTCGTGAACGGGTTGCCGCTGTTGATCTCCTGGATTCTGCTGCACCGGCTGCTGAGGTACACGATGCAAAACGCCTGGGGACAGGGTTTGCTGCTGGGGACTGCGGTATTCGGCACACTGCTGACGCCGTTCGCCGTGACGCTGAATAATCATTCGGTCGCCGCGGCGGGGGCGATGCTGACGGTGTATGCGCTCTGGGAGATCCTGCGAAACGACAAGCCGTGGTGGGGATGGTTTCTGTTGTGCGGATTGTCAGCCGGATGGACGTGCGCGCATGAATTGCCGGCAGCGCTTCTGGGCGTGCTGACGTTTCTTCTGGCGTGTCGAAGCAGTCTGCCGAAGACGTTTCTGGCCTACCTCCCCGCGGCCGTGATTCCGCTGGCGTTGTTCTTCGCCACGAATTGGCTGGCGACCGGCAGTTGGAAGCCCGCGTATGCCGACTACGGCACCGGGAAATACCGGTTCGTGGAGGAAGGCGTCCCCAGTTACTGGATGGAGCCGAAAGGCGTGGACCGCAACGTAGATTCAACGCCGGTCTACATTTTCCATTGCTTGTTCGGGCATCACGGTGTGTTTTCGTTGACGCCCGTGTGGCTGCTGCTCATCCCGGCGTGGTTCCAGGGTGCGCTGGCGCTTCGCAGACTAGGCCGCAAGGTGCAAGCGACAATTCCGCTGTTGTCGTTGTTCCTCACCGTCGCCGTGCTCGGGTTTTATCTGTCGCGGACCGAGAATTACAACTATGGCGGCGTGAGTTGCGGCCTCCGCTGGGCGCTCTGGTTAACGCCGTTCTGGATCGTGTCGCTGATTCCCGTTGTCGACGCCTGGTCCGACCGGCGCTGGTTTCACGCGGCGATGGTGCCGTTGTTTGTCGTCTCAACGTTTTCGGCGTGGTCGCGCGTCGACAATCCGTGGCGGCATCCGTGGATCTTCACGTGGATGGAATCGCGGGAGCTGATTGATTTCAGCGAACCACGGCCGGAGTTGCCTCACAAACTCTGGAGCTGGGTTGCCGCGATTCCGGACGTCAGCGACGGCAAGTTGCGATGGATGGAATTCGAGAACGCCTCGTCGATCCAGGGGCATTGCCGGATGCGCATGGAAGCCGCTCCGTCGGCATCCGGCAATGCCGACCTGGTACGGTTGACGGTGACGCGCCGCTGCGGCAACGAGGATGCCGAGACGATTTGTTTGGTCGATGTCAACCGGAGAAAATTCGCCGCGGGAGAGAAGCCTGCTGCCTATCTTCGCTGGCCGGATGCCGAAGTGACGCCCGAGCGGCAACAAGCCGACCTGGCGTTTCTGCGCGGGTTTCCATTATTGAAAGACTATCGCCCGGGCATCGTCCGTTATCGTAAAACCTTGCTGCGGACCGACGCCTTTCGATGCCAGCACGTGCTGGCCCAGGTCAAAGACGAATCTCAGAAGCGCCAGTATCGCTGCGACATCTGGCGGTGCGAGGAACTGCCTTTCGGTATTGCCGAAGTCGAGTTTCAAGTGCTGGACTTGAATGGTTCGCTTTTGCACCAGGAGCGCTGGCAAGCCGTTGCGGCCGAACCGCCCCCGTTGCCGCAGGCTCAATGGTCGCCGGCGCCATAGAGCGCTTGCAAAACGTTCCCGGCGTCGCCGACGCCGGGCTTTGCGGGAATGCGCCGGGTGCGGGAATGATTATTACGGTGAGGCCGGCGCTTTTGGGGGGAGCAAGGCGTTCGCGTTTTTGAAATGAAAATAGTGCCCGTGGTCGGCGGTGACGATCAGCAGAGATTCCTGCCAGTGACTGTGCTTCTCGACCCAATCGGTGATGACTTTCACGGCGGCGTCTCCGCTGTTTACCGCGCCGATTGCGTTGTCGAGATTGTTGTCGTGATTGGCCCAGTCGACGTCGCCCGGTTCGACCATCAGCCAAAATCCCCGGGGATTCGCCGACAAGACGGTTAAAGCCGCCGTCGTCATGTCGGCCAGCGACGGGTTCTCGGTCAGATCGTCCGGCGAATAGACCTCGGGATCGCGCCCGCCGCGCGCCGGCTGGAAGTCGCCGTCGGCCGTCTGAAACGGCAGGTGGCCTTTGTAATTTCCCACGCCGTAAAATCCCAAGAGCCGAGCCTTCGAATTCCTCGCTGTATCGGCGGCTTGAAGCAATTGCTGCTTGCCGTTGACGCCTTGCGCGCGGACTGCGGTGACGTACTTTCCGCCATGCTGCACGTCGACGGACTTGAGATCGTCATCCGTCAGATAGACATTACCCGGCGCGAAGTTGCTGGCCTGGTTGCGGTCGGCCATCTTCAGGTCGCCGTAACCGCCGCCGATGACGACGTCCATGCCCGCGAGCGCCTGTTGCGGGTGGCTGGCCGATTTCAAGCCCAGCATGTCGCGCGTCAGGTCCTGATAATCGTCCCGGTCGACGTTGTGCGCGTAGGTGCAGGCCGGCGTGGCATGGCTAAGCGGCACGCTGCTGACGGCGCCGATGGACAGGCCTTTTTCCTGCGCCAGGTGAGCGATCGTCATCACGGGGACGCCCGTCGGATCAACATTCACGGCATTATTGTACGTCTTGATGCCGGCCGTCATGCTCGTCATCGAACACGAAGAGTCGGTGAAGGCGTGCCGTTCCGAAAGCGATTCGTTTTTCGCGATGAGATACAGCGGATCAGCACCGGGCGTCCAGGGATTCGGGCCGCCGAGGTGCCGATTATAGCCGCCGGGAAGTTTTCCGCCCGGGGTGAGGACGGTCTGCTTTTCGACATCGGTTCCGGTTCCTTCATTGTGCGGACTGGTGCACATAAACCCGTACTGCGTGGTGCCGCTCGCGGTGTAATCTTGAAAATGCGTGCCCGTTCCGCGGCCGGAATAATAACGGACGCGCTGCTGATTGTAGATGGCGGCCGCACGGGTCGTCTCCCAGTCCATGCCGTCGAACACGACCAGGAAAATGTACTTCCGCCCGGCAAGCAGCGCGGCGTGCTGCAGATCATACACGTTGGTCTGATCGAGATACTCCGCATCCGGATGCTTCGTTCGTTCCGGCGTGCGGCCGTAGATTTTCCGCAGCCGGTTGTCGTCGCGGTACGGGCTGTTCGGCCCGGTGTAGCTGCGCAGGTCGATGCCCGCTCCGGCGTCCAGCGTGCCGAACGTGTAGACCGGAATCAGCCGGTTCGAATGGTTGCCCCACTGGTGATACTTGTCGGGTTCTGCGCCCCAGTGGCCGAACTCGGCTTTGTGCGTCGCCATGGCTTCGTTTTGCAGGTCACGGAGATAGTCGTCCGCCAAGGCAGGCAGACCGTGAGACAACAGCACGGAAAGGAAGCCGATAATCAATGCGCTGTCACTTTGCAGGGCCATTTATTCGATTCTCCTAAATCGGTGATGACGCTTCTGCGAAGCGTCGCTAAATTTCACTCAATGAGGACTCATCGTATGCGGGGTCATGTGGTCATCGCAACCGGGCTTCGCGGCCCCAAACGCAAATTTCGCAATCGCAGCGCATTGACGATCACGGAGACCGAACTCAGGCTCATTGCGGCGGCGGCCCACATCGGGTCCAGCAATATGCCCCAGAGGGGATACAGCACACCCGCCGCCAGGGGAATCCCCAGGCCGTTGTACAAAAATGCAAACCAGAGATTCTGCCGGATGGTACGGACCACCGCCGCACTCAGTCGGACAGCCTCGACCAGGGCGGCAAGATCGTTCTGCATGAGAATCACGCCCGCCTGCACTTTGGCGATGTCGGTCCCGGCGCCCAGCGCAATTCCGACATCCGCCGCGGCAAGCGCCGGAGCATCATTGATGCCGTCGCCCACCATGGCCACCACGGCTCCTTGCTGTTGTTCACGGCGGATCAGGGCGAATTTGTCCGTCGGCAACAATTGGCCGCGGTTCTCCTCGATGCCGAGTTGCCGAGCAACATCTCCGGCCCTTGCTGCCTGATCGCCGGACGCCAGCACGATGCGCCGCCGCATGGTCCGTAGCTCGTTCATGGCTGCCGTGGCCGACTCGCGTAACGGGTCGGTGATCTCCACCACGCCGGCCAACTGGTCGTCAACCATCACTGCCACACGTGAAACGGCGGCGTCCGATTTCTGCGTCCTCTCTTGCGAGACCGACACGCCGCGCCCGGCCACCTGCCCCTTCACACCCCAGCCGGGTATCGCCCGAAAATCGCCGACCGGTAACAACTCGATCCGTTCCCGATGCGCCAGTTCCACCAGCGCGCGGCCCCAGGGATGTTCGCTCGGCTGTTCTACCGACGCCGCAAATTGCAGCACTTCGTCCCGAGCGAATCCCGGTTTCGCTTCGAAGCTCACCACGCGGAACGTCCCTTCCGTCACCGTGCCGGTCTTGTCGACGACGAATACGCTCACCCGGCTCAGCGTCTCCAAGGCTTCCGCCGTGCGAAACAGGATTCCGGAACGCGCTCCTCGGCCCGTGCCAACGATCACCGCCATCGGCGTCGCCAGTCCCAACGCGCACGGACAGGCAATGATCAGCACCGCCACGGCGTTTGCCACGGCCCAGCGGCCGCGCGGTTCCGGCCCGAACAGCAGCCACGCCGCGCAGGTCAACACGGCGACAAGCAACACGGCCGGCACAAACCAGCGGCTGACGGCGTCTGCCATCCGCTGCGCCGGCGCCCGGCTGCGCTGCGCCGTCGCGACCAGGTCGACGATCTGCGCCAACACCGTCTCCTGGCCGACTTTCTCGGCCCGCATCACAACCGAACCGGTCTGATTGACGGTCCCGCCGGTTACGAGGTCGCCAGGCTGTTTTGCTTCCGGGACCGGTTCGCCGGTCAGCATCGACGCATCGACCGTGGTCTGCCCGTCCGTCACGACGCCGTCCACCGGGATGCGCTCGCCGGGGCGCACGCGCAGCATGGCTCCCGGCATGACGTCGGCCAGAGGGACGTCAAATTCCCGTCCGTCGCGAAGCAGATGTGCGATCGGCGGCGACAGTTCCAATAATTCGCGCAGCGCCGAACCGGTTTTCTTTCGAGCGAGGTGTTCCAGCCATTGTCCGAACAGCGTCAGCACGGTGATGCTGGCGGCCGCCTCGAAAAACAGCGGCGTCTGCCCGTGCGGATGCCGGCCGGTCGGCAGCAGGCCGGGGACCAGCAAGCCGGCGAGGCTGAACGCCAGCGCGGCCAGGACACCCAGCGAGAGCAGCGTGAACATATTCGCCGACCGTTGCCGCAGCGATTGCACGCCCAATGTCCACAGCGGCAGCCCGGCCCAGCCGACCACGGGCAGCGCGAGTGCCGCTTGCAGCCAGTCATTGACCGGACCGCCGATGATCGGCAGGCCAAACATCGGCCCCATCGACAGGATCATCAGCGGCGCCGTGCATCCCGCCGCCACGATCAAACGGCGTTGCAGGTCGCGGAGTGCGGCCTGGTCCGAGTCGGAGTCCGCGGCGGCGAACTCCGGTTCCAGCGCCATGCCGCACTTCGGGCAACTCGCCGCCACGGGACTTTCTACTTTCGGACACATCGGGCAGATGTATCGGCTGACCCGCCCTCCGGACAGCGACTCCGCGGCTGTCGGATTCAGAAATTTCGACCGGCAGGACTCGCAGCAGAAGAAAAACGTTTCGCCGTCTTTCTGGGCCGACAACGCCGTCGACTTGGCAACCGTCATGCCGCAGATCGGATCGACGGCCTGAGACGCCGGATCACTGGATGGCGAGGAAGTCAGGACCGTTAATTTCGGAAAGGAGGTCGTCACGAAATCGTCCTGTGCTGAAGGGCGTCGTCATTCTCAGGATCGCTCCAATTCTATCGACTCCCATTAGGGATCGCGCTCGCCAATACGATCCCGGCGTCGTCGACGCCGGGCTTTGGTTAGACCAAGTCGCGAGGCCGCCAGATTTTCCGCAACTGCATCGGCGACCTCGCTGAGAATTCCGACCACTGTTCGAGATCAACCGTCAGCCAGGCCAGCGCCGCAGTCGGGAACGTTTCGGAAAAACCGACGGTCGCGGCGAGAAAATCGGACAGTCCGGGATTGTGGCCGATCAGCAGAACGCGGCCGACATCCTGTGTCACGTGTTGCAGGATGCCCGGAACGCCGTCCGCCGGGCAGTGGTAGAGTTCGTCGAGCAACTTCGTCGCAACGGCGTTGTCCCAGTCCTCGGTAAGGAGGTCGTACGTTTGCCGCGTTCGGACGGAGGTTGAACAGAGGATCTGATCGGGCAGCAACGCGTGTTCGCGGATCAATCGCCCGATGAGTGTTGCCGCCGCCCGGCCGCGACGATTCAAAGGCCGCAAATGATCGGCCAGCGTGTCATTATCCCAGCTCGACTTGGCATGTCGCATCAGCAGCAGGGTTTTCATGAGCCGTTCTTTCCTGGAGCCTGCTCTCTCTTTCTCTCTTTCTCTCTTTCTTTCTCTCTTTCTCTCTCTCTTTCTCTCTATCTCTCTTTCTCCCCTGCCCGGACGCGTCCCGGTCATCGCGGGCGAATGCGGAGGGAAGCCTGTTCGTCCGGTTCCGTCGACATCTGCCAGAGATCCACCAGCGTCTTCCAACGCCGCGCGAACTCCTTGGGACGCTCGGCGAATAACTGTTGCGCCCGCTTCAATCCTTGCGCGGCAAGTTTCCGTTGCCGATGGTGAATTTCCCGCAGGACCCGCTGCACGGGGCGATCCGATGACGGATTCCGCCCGACGGCCGACTCCCGCAATCGGGATTCGAGCACCGCAAAGTCGTGATGTTTTCCCAAACTGTCGGACAGCAAATCGACCCGTTTCCGTTCCGCCTCCCAGCCGCGCGGCCAAATCGGCTGCAGGAACTCCAGCCAGTACAAACGCAGCTTCACAATTTTTCGCAGGGCATGGATGTCTTCGCTGGACGATTTCTCATCCAGCCGCTTGATCCGCTTTCGAGCCTGTTTGACCATGTCGCGAACGGCCGGGCGGATCAGGTCGAAGTCCGGCATTTCGCTGTTCCAGTCCAGGACTCCTTGACGCACGATTCTTAATTCCTCGACCAAGGAACCCCGCTGGTGATTGGCGACTTCGTCCGCCGACGCCGCGCGCTGAGCCGCCAGTTCCGCCTGAAGCCGGTCCAGCACTTCCTGTTCTGCCGGCGACCGGGAGGCCGGCAGTTCGTGAATCGTCACGCTGCAGACATCCAGATCACGGGTCGACGACAGCCGGCGGTTGACGGCCCGCAATCGGCCGTTCCAATCGGCGAATCTCGGCCCCAGGTCGCCGCGAATCAAGCACAGCGCAGCCCGAACCCGTTTGACGGCTTTTCGAGTCTCATGAACTTCCGCGGGCGGAATCGGCCCGGAGGTGGCCAGCAGCGACACCGCCTGATCCAGGTGCGTGAGCGCCGCCTGACGGAGCAGGTCGCACAGCGCATGAGGGGTGTCGGATGAGTGAGTCATGATTCCGTTGTCGTGGAGAGGGACAAACGCCGACAGTTTGCCGTGGGTTGTGGGTTGGGAATTTCCAGTCGTGGGTCAACTTCGGACAGTCATTTACGTTTCCTGTCCCGGCGCGCGATGCGGCTCAAACGTCATGGTGGTGGCGGAACGGGCTTCCTGCAAGGCCTCCGCGGCCCGGCGATACAACACGTCCTGGCTGTGAATTCTCTCGGACTTCGAACCGGCCTTGACCGGCTCATAAACGCCGTCAGGCGTCAGCCGCCGGGCTTTGACGTTGTCTTGCAGATGGACTTTGAGAATGCCCAGCAGCTTCTGCTTGGCCGAAGGGTCTTCCACCGGGACCAGCAGTTCCACGCGGCGGTCGAGATTGCGCGGCATCCAGTCGGCGCTCGAAATGAACATTCGCTCGTCGCCGCCGTGGTAGAAGTACAAGATTCGGCTGTGCTCCAGAAACCGGTCGACCACGCTGGTCACGGTGATGTTTTCGCTCAGGCCGGGCACTCCGGGCCGCAGACAGCAGACGCCGCGGACGTTCAGCCGGATCTTCACCCCGACCTGCGAAGCGGCGTACAGGGCGTCGATGATCGCCTCGTCGACGAGGGCATTCAGCTTGGCGTAGATGACCGCCTTCTGATCGAGCTTTCTCTGCGAGATTTCCAGTTCGATCATCTCGAGCAGTTTCTCACGCAGGCCCATCGGCGCCGCTTCGAGCTTGCGAAACCGTTGCGGCTGCGAATAACCGGTCAGCGCATTGAAGAACATCGTGGCGTCTGCCCCCAGTTCTTCGTTGCACGTCATCAGGCTGGCGTCGCTGTAAACTTTCGCGGTGATCTCGTTGTAATTCCCTGTGCCAAAATGGACGTAGCGCTGGATTCCCTGCGGCTCCTTGCGAACGATCAGGCAGATCTTCGCGTGGGTTTTCAGGCCTTTCACGCCGTAGATCACCTGTACGTCGGCGCGTTCCAGGTCGCGAGCCCACTCGATGTTGCGGGCTTCGTCGAATCTGGCCTTGAGTTCGACGACCGCCGTAACATACTTGCCGTTCTGCGCCGCGCGCTTCAGTGCCGCCACGATCGGGCTCTGGGCGCTGGTGCGGTACAGCGTCTGCTTGATGGCCAGCACGTCAGGATCGACGGCGGCCTCTTCGACGAAGCGGATGACCGGCTCGAAGCTTTCATACGGATGATACAGCAGCACGTCCTGCCGAGAGATCGTTTCAAACATCGTCACCGACGGATCGATCTTCGGATTGGAACGCGGCGGCCACGGCTCGTAACGGAGCGTCTCGAAGCGATGGGAATCGGTCAGCCGGATGAAGGCCGACAGATCGAGCGGTCCCGGCAAGGCAATCAGTTCGCCGCCGGCCAGTTCCAGCTGGGTGCTGAGAAAGTCCCGAACGCCGGCAGACGCCTCGGCGGACAGTTCCAGCCTGACGCAGGCGCTCTCCTTGCGGGCGTCGAGCAGCTCCTGCATTTCGGCCATCAAGTCCGAGGCGTGATCCTCGCGGATTTCCAGGTCGGCATTGCGGGTGATGCGAAACGGGACGCATTCCCGGACGACTTCCCCCGGGAAAAATTTCGACACGAACAGCCGCACCACGTCCTCTAAAAGGATGTAGCTGTAGCCTTCCTCTGCCGGCAAAGTAAAAAACCGCTTGGCCCCGCGGCCGAAGGGAATGACCGCAAACCGCGGCGCCTCCTCTGGAGACAACTGCACGCAGACGTTCATCGTCTGGTTGATCAGCATCGGAAACTCGGCGTCGGGGTGAACGGCCATCGGAGAAAAGATCGAGAAGATCTCCTGGTCGAAGAGTTCCTCCACGATTTTCGCCTGGCGTTCGGTGAGGTCGCTGCCCGAGAGCCGCCTGAGGCCCGCGCTGGCCAGCGCCGGTTCCAGCTCGCGGAGCAGGCAATGATACTGCCGGTTCGTGAAATCCTCGATCCGTTTCCGAAGCGACCGCAACTGTTCGGACGGCGTCTTCCCGGAAACGTCGGGCCGCGCGGTGCCCTGGCCGACCAGCAGCATCAAGCTGCCGACGCGGACGGCCGTGAATTCATCCAGGTTCGACGCCGTGATCGCGAGAAATTTCAGCCGTTCCAGCAGCGGAATCTCGGCATCCTGGGCTTGATTCAGTACGCGCTGATTGAATTCCAGCCAACTGTGTTCACGATTGAAGTAACGGACGGAAACATCCATGACAAATGATACTCGTGCCTTTCTGATGAGAACGCCGGTTGATCCCGCTTCGCGCAACATTCAGCCGCTCAGGCAGTGACCGCTCACTGGATGAGCGGCTGAGCCTAGTGCCTTGTCCAGACTTATTATTGGGGGGCCGAGCCGGAAGCGTCAGCGACAGATGATGAATATTGACCGTCACTTGCGTTTCCGGCTCTGACAGACTGTACCCCAAAAATAACCGATGACAACGCACTAGGTTCGCAGCCGCCGTAGAATCACCGGCATGCCGTAGGTCTCTTCAAACAATGTCCCGGACTGCTTCAGCGTCAATTGTTCGAGCGAGAGGTCTTCGACCATCGGGATGGAAATGACGAGCCGGCCCCCTTCGCGCGAAAAACGCAATTCATGCAGCCGCTGCCCGTGCGAGGCGTCCAGCGCATCGGCGACGCGCAGCAGCGCGGCCATTTTCACCACGGCAATCCTCAGGTCGCGTTCCAGCGTGGTGAAGCCGTAGTGCGTCGGTTTGGGCGACGCCTTGCGATGATACCGGGCGGTGAGCGCCACCAGCATTTCGTCCCGCTTCGACAGGCCGAACAGCTCGCTGTGCTGGATGAGATACATCGAGTGCTTGTGATATCCGCTGGCGCCGATGTACAAGCCGATCTCGTGCAGGAGGGCCGCCACGCAGAGCAGGAGTTCATATTTCGGATCAAGCTGGTGCTCGTCGCGCAGTCCTTGAAATAGGATCTTGCACAGCTTGGCAAGCTGGCGGGCATGCGGTTCGTCGAACTCAAACTTGCGGCCGAGTTCAATCGCCGAGCGGATCACCTGGTTGCTGAAATCTTCGTTCCAGCCGCCGCGGTGCGCCAGGTCCTGCAGCAGTCCGTCCCTGAGATTTACGTTGGAGACGATGAGCTGCTGCAGGCGGAGCACTTTGGCGAGATGGACATACGCCAGCAAGGCCGCACCCAGCGTGCCGGCGTCGGGAAACGTCACGTGATACTTGTGAACCAGCTTGTCTTCGTTCAGGGACAGGACGGAGTCGGTTAGGCATTCGAGCTGGTCCAACGGCAAGCGGGCCAGCGCGTCGTTCTGCCAGCCGGGTATGAGTTCGTTCGCGGCAAAGCGCATGTCGCCGCCGATGGTGATCATCTCGGACGGGCCGTCTTGCGGAAGCTGCTGGGCGATCTGCTCGACGATGCGCTTGATCTGCGATTCCATGATCACGCGCGCCGAAGCCTGCGATGCATGGAGGCTGTCCAACTGGGCACGCAGCCGGAGAGAACCCAGCCGGTAGCTGTGCGAAAACTGGACGTCGGCATTCTGTACCAGCAGCAGTTCGGTGCTGCCGCCGCCGACTTCCGTCACGGCGACGCGGGCGTTGGTTAAGACGGGGTCTGCGCGAAGCAGCGGTTGAATGCCCAGGTAGGTGATCCGGTTGACCTCGGATTCGTCGAGCGGCTCGACTTGAAATCCCGTGGCCGTGTAAATGCGATCCAGAAATGAGAGCCGATTCTGAGCCTCGCGGACGGCGCTGGTCCCGACGACGCGAATCTGCTCGGGCCGTTCGACGCCGTATTCGGCCAGAATTCGGCGGTAGCTTTTGAGCACCCGGACGCATTCTTCGATGGTGCCTCGATCCAGCAGCCCCTTCATGAACGTGTCTCGGCCGAGATTCACGGCCTGCGACAGCGTCGTCAAGGGGTGGACGCTGCCCGAGTCGCTGATTTCGCCGATGGCCATCCGGACTGACGCCGTGCCGATGTCGATCACCGCCGCCGGACGGACCGACTTCGCGGAACGGAGGGAGCCTTCCGTTCCCTCGGCCGGCGCCGGCTGATCAAAGGGAATCCGCGATGGAACAGTCACCTGGGCATTTCAATCACAAAACGAACATTCCGACTCCAATTTCGTCCCGTCAGCCGGCCGCACTTGCCACCAGCCGGGGCCGTTGAGACGCTTCATACTGCGCCCAGGCGGCGGCCCCCATTGCGCCGGCGTCGTCGCCCAACTGGGCGACGCGCACGTCGGTCGCTCCGACATAGGCCGGCATCACGTGGTCGGCGAGCGCCGCGCGGACTTCCGACAGGTAAATCTGCGGCAACGCCTCGACCAGCCCGCCGCCGAGGATCACAGCGTCCGGCAGCAGGATGTTCACAAAGCCCGCGAGCGCGAACCCCAGCTTCCTCGCTCCGCTGCGCACGATGGCTTCAACGATCTGATCTCCCGCCTGGATGGCTTCAGACAGCGTCCCGCTGCGGATGTTCGCCAGATCGGTCCCGGCGATCCTGAGGAGATTCGGCGCCTGGCCGCGGTAAGCCGCCTGTGCAATTTCCGCCGAGATGGCCAACCGGCTGGCCACTGTCTCCAGGCAGCCGCGCCTGCCGCAACCGCAATACTCGCCATCCGGCACGACCGGAACGTGACCGATCTCCAGGCAGGACGACGTCGTCCCGCGGTAGATTCTCCCTTCATACACCAGGCCGCCGCCGATCCCCGTGCCGGGAAATACGCCCAGCGCCGTCCGCGCGCCGCTGGCGGCGCCAAATCGGTATTCGCCGAAAACGCCGGCGTCCACATCGTTGCAGATCGTGGCGAAACAATCAAAGTGCTGTTCGAGAATTCGACGGATTGGGATATTGGTCCACCCCAGATTCGGGGCGCTGAGGATCACGCCCTCTTCCAGGTTCAACGGCCCGGGGCACCCGATGCCGATGCCAGCCAACTGGTCCGGCGACACCTGGGCTTCTTCCAGCAGCTTGACGATGGTCGAGAGGATGCGTTCGACGCCGGAATCCGCCCCTTCGTTGCCGCGGGTTTTTTTCTTGCGGCGGGCCACGATGGCAAACCGGCGGTCAAACAGGGCGGCCTGCATTTTCGTGCCGCCAAGGTCAAAACCGATCCAATATCCATCGTCCTGATTCGGTTTCATGGACTCCGTCCCCCTCTCGTGCGTTGATCATTGTCAACCCGTTGCCGCCACGATAGCAAGTTTTTCGGCGCTCGCCCAGAGTTCCCCGCGCGCCCGAAAAGCCCCGTCATTGGACAGGAGGGAGCGTCGCTTCCGTCGGCGTCCGGCCGGAGGGCTTCGCGGCGATCTATTCGAGTTCCTTCGGCTTCAGCGGCAACTCGGTCTTCTCCAGGCGGGCTTTGACAAAGGCCAGGTAATACCCGGCGGAGATGGTGTGCACGTCGGTCGGACTCAGGTGACGCTCAAACGCCTCGGGCGCGTTATCGCGCGTCACGTAGATGAGTTTGATCGCCAGGTCGTTATCCTGGTGTTTTAACAATCGGGCCGTCATCTCCTCCATTTTTTCCTTCGCCCGCTTCGTGAAGAACAGCCATTCCGTATCGCTGGCCTGCGCCCTGCGGTGTTCCAGGCCTTCCGCCCAGAGTTTGGACATCCGTGTGTAGTATTCCTGCGCAGGATCCGTCCGAGGAAAGAAGACGAACAGCGCCAGCAGCAGGAGCGCACCGCCGACATAGGCGGCCGGTTTCAGATAGGGTCGGATTCGGACTTGCCACGGAATGTCCGCCAGGGCACGCAGCGCCATGGATCGGTAGGGATAGCGTTCCCACATCGCGTCCAGGCGCATCATCCGCAGAATTTCCTTCATGTCGTCAGACACGCCGGCCAGCGCCACCCTTCCCCCTTTTCCCTTGACGGCCTGCCCGAGATTGACGATCTCGCCGAGGATCAGCGAGCCGTAATAATTGCTGCCGCTGAGGTCGATAATCAAATGCCGGACCTCGGGGCTTTTTGCCAGTCCGACGACCGTCGCCATTTCATTCTGCACCGCGCCCACGCTGAAACCGGGCGAATCTCCTTGCAGCGTGACCACAAGCGTGTCGCCCAGAAGTTCCGTCTTGTAAACTTTGTGATGGGCGGTCTTATCCAGATCGAACATCGCTCGGCTCCTCGATGATCCGGCGAAAGTGGCTGGTCCATTCCCGACAATTCTTCCACGGGACCGGCACGAACGGACATCTCGCACTCTTTTATCACAACCGCCGCCGCGAGTCACGCGCGCGAAGTCGCTCGCCGTTCTGAACGCCTGTCGCCGCATGAGCCAGAATTCATGGCCCGTCGGCACCTCTTGAACGGCTAATGTGAAGACCCTCGCCGTCTTCCGGGGCGTTAAACTCAACCCAGCCGACGGTTCTTGCCAAGGGAGACGAACCGCCGCGGCGATTGGCCTCAGCCCGGTTAATCTTCGTCCATGTTCAAGTCGTCCGGGCGCTGGCTCCGATCAATGGGAGGATCGACCGCGGCACCCGTTGGCGGATCGCACCACGCAGGGAGTTCAGGGAATTTTCCTGAATTCGCCGGATCCGCAAGAAATTTTCTTCAGGAAGACACGCACGTTATGGCCTCGGCAGCTCCCGACCAGTTCCGACTGGGATTCCTGACGGCGGTGGAAGACGCCGATCGAGGTGTCGTCGGCGGGTTGCTGATCACCAACCGGTTTGGCCGGCCGCTGGAATTTCAATGCACGACCCCGGTCAAGGCCAATCGGACCCAACAGATTCTGTTCGGGCCGCATCTCAGACCCTATGTGTTGACTGAATTGATCGGAAAAACGCTGATCGAAAAGGTCGGCGTCAAACCCGACCTGGTGCTGACCGAGTCGCCCGATCTGCTGATGTTGCGAGACCATATCTCCATGCCGGTCGCCAGCGTGAGCGATTCCTCGAAAGCCCGTGCCGAGGACGACACGCTGCAGCTCGGCCAGCAGCGGTTGAGGTTTCATGAGGGCCACGACACCGATCGCACGGCCATTGCCCGGCAGGCGAATCAGATCCCTGATACGGCCGACCTGAAAGAGCCGTTCGAGCGAATTCGCGAAGCTCTCGCGGAAACGATCAAGACCCAATCCAGCCGACCGGCGTGAGGATGATGCACGAGGATTTTCGCGCTGATCCGAATCCCGGGGAGTTCCCAGGGCCGAGTCCTGAGTGCGCAGGCCCCGAATTCTCCTCGGAGGATATCGATTGCGGCTCCCTTTCTCTTGCCCTCCAGGCCGATCTGCACCTCGCAGGCATCAATGGCGCGCTGCAGCGATTTCCGCGCGTTGAGACCGAATTGGTCCCGTTGCCGAAGATGGCACCACTGACCATCAGTTGGAAGCCGTTGCGCCAAAAGGTGCAAACGTACGGACTGACTTTCCCCGAGGCTCTGGAGTTTTTCCCCCCGCCGGAACCGAAGCCGGAAAAGGCCGAACGAATCGAGCCGGCGCGCGATGACGAAAGTGCGGCCGACGCAGAGTCCGCGAAGCGCAAGCAGGTCACGAGACTCAAGCCGCCCAGCAACGCCTTGTCGCTGGAAGACCGGCTGTTCTACCTGCTGCAGCCGCCGCTGCAGACCTGGCTTGCCGGGCAAGAATTGATCATGCCGTTCGAGCCGTTCCCCTTTCAATACGAGGGAATCGCCTGGCTCTTTTCGCATGACGCCGCATTGCTCGCCGATGAAATGGGCCTCGGCAAAACGATGCAGACGATCACGGCCTTACGGCTCTTGATTCGCTCTGGCCAGGTGCGGAAAGTGTTGCTCGTCTGCCCGAAACCTCTCTTGCCCAACTGGCAGCGCGAGTTCAAAAACTGGGCGGAAGAGCTGCCGTTCGTCGTCATCGAAGGCGACACCGAACGACGCAAACTCACCTGGACGATGCCCGGCGTGCCGATCCTGATCGCCAACTATGAACTCCTGGTCCGGGATTTCGCCGCATTCCCCGATGGCGAGTTCCCGAAATTCGATCTGGTGATTCTCGATGAAGCCCAACGGATCAAGAACCGCGATTCCCGCACGGCGGAAACGGCCCGTGCCATCCCGCGCAAACGGGCCTGGGCGCTCACAGGCACGCCCATTGAAAACCGGCCGGAAGAACTGGTTTCGCTGTACGAGTATCTCGAGGTCGTCCCGCCGCGCGCCACGCCCGACTTAAGACAGCTCCAGTCGCTGTCGAAAGAGTTCATCCTCCGGCGGACCAAAGATCTGGTGATGAAGGACATGCCGCCGAGGCTCGATCGAGACGAGATCATCGAACTCAGCCCGGAACAACGGATCGCCTATGAGACCGCCGAGAAAGACGGCGTGGTCCACTTGAACGAACTGGGCGATTCCATCAGCGTCCAGCATGTCTTTGAACTGGTGCTGCGGCTCAAGCAGATCACCAACTGGGACCCGCTCACCGGCGAAAGCATCAAGCTGGAACGGCTCGACGCTGACATGGAAGAAATCTCCGCTTCCGGCGGCAAGGCGATTCTCTTCAGCCAATGGACGAAGACCATCGACTGGATCTACGAGCGGACCAAGCAGTACGGCGCCCTCGTTTATCACGGCGGCGTCCCGACAAAGCAGCGCGAACCGATCCTCGACCAGTTCAAACACGATCCCGATTCTCACCTCTTACTCATGAGTTACGGCACCGGGGCCGTCGGCTTGAATCTGCAATTCGCCGGCTACGTCTTTCTGTTCGATCGCTGGTGGAACCCCGCCGTGGAAGACCAGGCGATCAACCGGGCGCACCGCATCGGCTGCAAGAGCCAGGTGATTGTCACGAGATTCATCTGCAAAGACACGATCGAAGAGCGGATCGACAAAGTTCTCCGCCAGAAGCGAGAGCTGTTCGCGTCCGTGCTGGGCGAAGGGAACGACACGAACCAGTCGCTAAGCATGAATGCTTCGGAAATCTTCGGCCTCTTCGACCTGAAGGCCCGCCACGGCAAAGGGACCCGGTCCATTTCACCGAAAGCGCCCGAAGCGGCGTGAGCGGCCCGTCATCAAGCCCGCCGTCGGCGAAACGGGACCGTCTCCCCGATCGATGCGGCATGCGGCCGGAACGATTGCGAGATCGTTTCTCATGGGATTGACGGGCTGGTACTCTACCTGAGACCTTCGCCGGCGAGTCCTGAATCTCTGCGAGGTTCTTCGTCAATTCACCCTACGCCAACACAGCGGGGAAAATCCTTCATGAAACGATTTGATCTGACCGGGCGCGTGGCGGTGATTTCCGGGGCGGCGCAGGGATTGGGACAGGCGAGCGCCCTCGCCTTGGCCGAGGCGGGAGCAGATGTTGCGCTCGTGGACCGCAACCGGGCAGGCGCCGAGCAAACGGCTGACGCGGTTCGCAAATTCGGCCGCCGGGCCCTGGTCGTGGAGTGCAACGTTTCCGATCCATCGGAGATCGCCGACCTGTTTGGGCGAGTCGATGCCGAATTCGGCCGGTGTGATTTTCTTGGCAACATCGCCGGAGACGGGCATCTCGCTGCGCCGGAAGATTTGACCATCGCAGACTTGCATGCCGTCCTGCAGAACCTGGTCGTGGGCCGGTTCGCGATGTGCCAGGAGGCCGGACGGCGAATGCTGGCCCAGGGGCGCGGGTCGATCATGAATATCGGCTCGCTCGCCAGCATCACGGCGCTTGGACGCGGCCACATCGCCTACAGCATGGCGATGGGGGCCGTCGTGCAGATGACGCGCGAGCTGAGCACGGAATGGAGTCATCGCGGGGTTCGGGTCAATGCCGTGCTGCCGGCGCAGGTGCTCAACCCCAGTCTGACGGCCCGCATTCAAGAAGATTCGACTCTGGAAACACGCTTTCTGAACGGCATTCCCGCCGGTCGGCTGGGCCGTCCCAACGATATCATGGGGCTTGCCGTGCTGCTCGCCTCGGACGCCTCGGAATGGATCACCGGGGCGTTGATCCCCATGGACGGCGGCAATTTGGCGATGAACGGCGGCGGAACGCCGGGCCACCAACAGCATACCGTTCAAACCTTTCGTGCTGAAAAAAGAAATTATCCTCAATGACACGCCCTTCGCCTCAACAGTTATTGTCTTTGTATCGCACGATGCTCACCATCCGCCTCACGGAGGAGGAACTGGCCCGTTGTCATCAGCGCGGTTTGATACACGGCGCGTGTCACACGTACGTCGGCGAAGAAGCCATTGCGACCGGAGTGTGCGCCCATCTCACGTCCGCGGACAGTGTCTTCAGTACGCATCGCGGACATGGCCATGCGCTGGCCAAGGGGATGCCGCCCAGGATGTTGATTTCGGAACTCTTCGGCCGCGCGACCGGGTGTTCCCGCGGCCGCGGCGGATCGATGCATCTCTTCTCACCCGAGATCGGCATGATGGGAACCAGCGGCATTGTCGGGCCGTGCATTCTCCAGGCATGCGGCGGCGGATACAGTTCCAGGCTGATGAAGACCGGCCAGGTCGGCGTAGCGTTTTTCGGAGATGGGGCCGTCAACAACGGGGCGTTTCACGAAGGCCTGAACATGGCCAGCATCTGGAAGCTGCCCGTGCTGTTTGTGTGCGAGAACAACCAGTTCGCCACCGAGGTCCCGTTTCAATACGCCAGCGGCATCCCGGATGTCGGCCGCCGCGCAGCGAATTACGGGCTGCCGGGGTTTGAAGTCGACGGGAACGATGTTCTTGCCGTCTACGAAACGGCCCAAGCCGCCGTAGACCGAGCCCGCTCCGGCAACGGGGCGACGCTCATCGAGTGCAAGACGTACCGGACACGGGCCCATGCGGAAGGGATGGGCGATTTCACATATCGCACCAAAGACGACGTCGAACAATGGAAGCGAAAATGTCCGATCGCGCGCTTCAAGGAACGCCTGATGGGCGAATTCCAGATTGCGGAAGCGGAACTGACGCAGATTGAGCAGGAAGTCGCCGCGCTGGTTGCCGAAGCGCGGCAATTTGCCGAACAAAGCCCCTGGCCTGACCCGGCGACGGCATCGGAGCATGTGTACGGACGGCATGCGTCGACGCTTGCGCTTCGCGAACCGCAAGACGCCAGTGTCTCTCAGCGCCAAATCACTTTTTCCCAGGCCACGCTGGAGGCATTATCCGAGGAAATGGCCGTGAACGAAAAAATCTTCGTCATGGGCGAAGGGATCGGCGCGCGCGGCGGAAATTTCAACACCACCACCGGACTGTTCAAGTTGTACGGACCGGAACGCCTGTGCGATACGCCGATCTCCGAACGCGGGTTCGTCGGACTGGCCTGCGGCGCGGCGATGACCGGCACCCGGCCCGTCATCGACTTCATGTTCGCCGACTTCGTGCTCGATTCCGTCGGCGAAATCGTCAACCAGATCGCCAAGATGCAGTATATGTCCAGCGGCCGGCTAAAGATGCCGGTGCTGTTGCGCGGCTGCATCGGCATCGGTCATTCGGCGGCCACGCATCATTCCGGCAGTTATTACGGCCTGTACGCTCAGGTTCCGGGCTTACGCGTGGTTGTGCCGTCCAATGCCTATGATGCTAAGGGCTTGTTGAAGCACGCCCTGCGATGTCCCGATCCGGTGCTGTTTCTCGAACATCGCGAGATTCTGATAACGAAGGCCCACGTGCCGGCCGAAGATTACGAAATCCCGTTCGGCCAGGCGGCTGTCGCCCGTACCGGCCGGGATGTCACCGTCGTTGCGGTGGCGCGGATGGTGCACCTGGCGCTGTCTGTCTGCGATGCGCTGGAACAATCGGGCATCTCCGTCGAAGTGGTTGATCCGCGGACGGTCGCTCCGCTCGACGTCGAAACCATCCTGCGCTCCGTGAGAAAAACGGGACGGCTGCTGATCGTCGATGAACCGCCGGCATCGTGCGGGTTCGCCGCCGAGATCGCCGCGCAGGTGGTCGACGCCGGCTTCAACGATCTCGATGCACCAATCCGCCGGTTGACGGGCCTCCTGACGCCGACGCCCTATAGTCCGCCCTTAGAGCAGGCCGTCATTCCGACGGCGCAAGACATTGCCTCGGCAATTCAAGCGTTGATTCGGGAATGACGGCAACGGGAACGTCGCCCTGGAAATCGCGGGTAAGTCCAGTCCGGAACTCGCCGTCCGTTGTTGACCGAAGTGCCCCTCGACATCGGGCTGTCCGCCAGATGCCGGCGAACGACCTGGGCCTTCACCTCATTGCTAAAACGCTGTCTAGACTCTGAGACATTCTGCACCTCCGGTCTGGTGCCCCTCACCTCACCGACGGCAGACTCCAGTTCCAGGACAGGCAGGACAGCTAGACCGTAAACTTCAATTCAATCTCCGCGATTTCATAGGCTGACAGGTCGATCACGATGGCGTCGCCTTCGATTGGCAGGCCGGTCAGCGTGGCGCCGGTGAAGTCGCGCTTGCGGGCGGAGGTGGGCGTCTTGAAGGTTTGCAAGCGGACTTGTCCGGCGCGGCCTTCGGTTTCGATCATCCGCAATGCGAACCCGGACGCCGTCACCGATGGCGCAGGCGCTGCGCGGTCCTCCACCATGCCTGCGACATTCAATATCTGCACGTGCTTCGCGTCAAGATGATAAAACCACCCGGTACGGCCTGTTTTCGGCGGACCGGCTTCCGTCGGCACGACAATCGGCGGGATCGTCGCCTCGCGCGCGGCTTGCAACGGATACGGCTGGTCGATGGCCAGCGTGTAGCGAAACGTGCGCTGGGTTTCCCCTTCGACGATTAGCAGCGAATCGAGCATTCGCGGGCCGGTGCGGCGATGGAACGGCAAGCCGAACGGAATGATCGTCGCCCGATCCTGGCCTTCGGCGATTTCGAGGTAATCGGAACTTTCATACCGTTCGCCACCGACGGGCTGAGCCGCATGCCACACCGACCGGGTGATCGACGCCGTGGTGTCGTTCCAGGCGAACCGCGACACGAACGCGTTGTTCCAGGGGTCGCCTTCCGGAGCCTTGATGTCGCACAGCTTGATTTCCAGTTCGACGACCGGACGCAAGCGATGGACCCAGATGCGCTGGGTGAATCCTGCCAGCACGGTTCCGTCGGAGGGATCGAGAATCGTGCCTTCCGTCCGGACTTCGCCGACGACCGGACCGGCGGAGATCACCTGCTGCCGTTCGAGCTTCATCCGGGCATACTGGGTTTTCTCGGCGTGTTCCGTCTCATGGCTGGTCGGGACGGTTTTTTCGCGGGGGAAGCGATACGACAGTTGCTGGCTTAACCGGTTGCTGCGCGTGTTGTGCAGCCGGATCTGCCGGATGCCGCCGGTCTCCTCGCTGATCACGACTTCAAAGAAGTCGTTGCGGAGCACGCCGGTTTCTGCCATGGCGAGCTTCGGGGCGCCGGGGATTGCGGCCCGTTCATCGGCTCCGATCCAGACGAAGCCCGAGCTTGGCAGATCGACCAGCACCGTCGCGGATTTCCGATCTGCGTGGTACTGCACCCCTTTGACCGGCCCCGAGATTGCCGGCGGGGATGCGAGTTCCGTCAGTTCAATCGCCGCCACGCGCGGGAACGAGAGCGTGTTCACAACCAGGTACCCTGGCTGCGGTTTCGCCGCGTGCATCACCAGTTGCGAGAGTTCCCTCGGCCAGGCCGTCTGGAGCGCGGACAACTGGTTGCCAGCCGCAACGAGGACGTCGGCATTGTCGACCGGCGTCGCGGCGGCTTCCAGCGCCTGTTCCGCGGCGGACTGTGCGTCGTCATCGACCGGCCGGTTCATCAGCGCGCGGGCCGTTGCGCGGCACCAGCCGGCGGAATCCAACGCCTGCCGGCGCAAAACGTGCGAAGAGAACCGACTGATCGGATCGGGTTCGCGACGCGCCACGGCCTGGATGAAATACGGCGAAAAGTATTCCTTGCTGTCGTACGTCGTCAGCCGGCCCGGCGACTCGGCCCCGGAAAAAAACTGCTCAAACGTGACGAACCGGCCCAGCACCGGCGCGTATTTCGCGATGCGTCGAAAATCATGAAACCACGGATTCTGCACCTCCGGCCAGCGAGCGAACACGATCCCGGCGACTTGGTCGTGATCCATCGATTCCGCCATCCGCACCGGGAAGCGAAGGAAGCTTGCCGCGCTGTCGGCGGCAAGAGGAATCCGGCTGAGCGAATCGATCACCGTGCCATCAAAGCCTTGCCAGCGCAGCTTGGCGTGTTCGTGGTCGGGGTAGATGCCGTCGTCGAAGGCGACGTGCAGACCGGCCTGGAAGCCGAATTTCGTCAGCAACTGCGGCAATCCCGCGCACAGTCCGTAACGCCGGCGGCCCCAGATTTTCGGCGTCTGGTTCCAGAGCCGGCGATACGTCGCCAGCCCGGCTTCCCATTGCCAGATGGCGGAATTCAGCGGCAGCATCGGCAGATTCGCTTCCCGTTCCTCGCCGCCGACGAGGCAGATTCTGGAACTCGTCCACGCCGTCCGAACGGATTCCTGCAAGTCGGGATGCAGGGCGCAGATGGCCGTCCAATCGGCGGCCGTCGCCAAGACGCTGAACGGGGTGGATTGTTCCAGTTCGCGGCGGAAGTGATCGTCGGCCTGTTCCGGAGCGACCAGGCATAAGTCGAGCAAGTACGCCTCCACCGGATAGAATCGTTCGCGCGCTTCCAGAATGATTTCAAAGGCGGCCCGGAGATGCGTCTGCGCGGTCTCGACATCCAGAGCGACGGCAGCCCGGGCGGCGGCAATGGCGCGGTTTTGCAGCCGCGCTTCGTCGATGCTGCCGAAGTTCCGCATATGCCGCATCAGCAGTTCCGTCTGCAGCCAGCAGGTTCCCAGAGCGAGAAAATCGGCAACGAGTTCGGCATCAAGGTCGGACGAATCGAGTTTCAACGCCGTGAGCATCTCCCCGCGATCGCTCAACCCCGAAATGACGGTTCCCCCTTGCTCTTTGACATCGTCGGCCCAGCGATGCGGCAGCCAACTGTCGCACGGGGTGGGGATCAGCGTGATCTGGTTGTCGTGGGGCGGCGGAGTGGGGTCATCGGCCCGGCGCCAACTGGGTAAAAAGCCGATTTCCGCGAGCAGCGCCGGATGCCAGGCCACCGCAAAGGCATTCAGCAGGCTGGCTGCCGGTTCGTCCCCCAAATCGGAGGGAAAATCTTCCAGGCTGTGACTGGGCGTCAAAACAGTGATTTTTCTGTAAGGCATAACTGGGTAAGCTCTTGCGATGCAGGGTCAGGTTAAGCGGAAGGCAAGACAACTCGGCCGACAACGTCTGGACCAGCGGTTATGATAACGTGACAGGCTCTCTTGCGTAAAAAACAAAAAAATGGGAACTGCCGGCGATGTCAATTCGTCTCACTTCCAGGAGAATGAAGAATGTTTCACATCGCGTCCTTTTGAGACTCTAAGTTCTCCCTCAATGACAGTTTGCGTCGCCAGGAACTGCGGTTGACGCCAATCATGCTGCGGTTGACAATCGTGGAAGGCCGAGTATAGCCTAATGTCATGGGTTTTCTCTTCTGCGGGCCGGTTTTCTCATCTCTTCGTTTCATCAGCTTCGGGTTTCTGTCCGAAATCTTCACCGATCGGCATGTTTTCCTCGATGAATCTTGCACGTCAATTCGGTGATTCCGGCAATCTCGGCGGGACTTTGCGAGTACGATCCTCGCAGACGATTCCGGCCGTTCGATCATTTCTGTAGAGGAAGCAGCACAACATGGCGGAGCAGCAAGCCGCGTGGGGAATCGAGATCGGCCAGGCTGGGTTGAAGGCGATTCGGCTTCGTTATGCCGAAGCGGCCGACCAGGTGGTCGCCGTCGCCTTTGACTACGTGCCTCATCCGAAATTGTTGAGCCAGCCGGACGCCGTGCCGGAAGAATTAATCCGTCAGGCGCTGGACACGTTCCTTTCTCGCAACCAGATGGGTTCGGACCTGGTGGCAATCGCGCTGCCCGGCCAGAGCGCGTTGGCGAAGTTCATCCAGTTGCCGCCGGTCGAAGCCTCGAAAGTGGCGGAGATCGTCAAGTATGAAGCCCGCCAGCAGATCCCGTTTGCGCTGGAAGAGGTGATCTGGGATTACCAGACGCTCGGCAGCGGTTCTGAAGAAGGGGGCTTCATGCTGGATGCGGAGGTCGGCCTGATCGCCATGAAGCGCGACGCGGTGCACCACCACATGAAGCCGTTCCTGGAACGGAAAATCGAAGTGGAAGCGATTCAGATCGCTCCTTTGGCGCTGTACAATTACCTCTGCTACGACCGGTTGGGCATTCGTCCGGGCCTCGACATGCCGTCGGACAGCGAATACATCGTTCTGCTCGACATGGGGGCCGACAACACCACGCTGATGGTGACGAACGGGAAAAAGATCTGGATTCGCAACGTCCCGGTGGGCGGAAATCACTTCACCCGGGCGCTAACAAAAGAGATGAAGCTGACATTCGCCAAGGCCGAACACCTGAAGTGCAACGCCACGAAATCTCCCGATCCGCGGTCGGTGTTTCAGGCGCTGCGTCCGGTCTTCAACGATTACATGACGGAAATCCAGCGGTCGATTGGCTATTTCGCCAGCGTGAACCGCCAGGCGAAAATTGGCCGGCTGATCGGGTGCGGCAACGGCTTCAAGCTGGCCGGGCTGCAGAAGTTCCTGCAGCAGAATCTGCAATACGAAGTCGAGCGCGTCGACACGTTCCCCGGCCTCGCGGGCGACCACGTGCTGCATTCGCCCCTGTTCCAGGACAACATCCAGACCTTCACGGTGCCCTACGGACTAGCGCTGCAAGCGCTGAACCGGTCGACGATGACGACCACCTTATTGCCCCCGGAAATCGCCGCGGCCCGGTTGATCCGCCGCAAAAAGCCCTGGGCGGTCGCCGCCGCCGCCGCGCTGCTGGTGGGGTTGTCTGTCTCCACGGCAGGCTACGGCCAGGTGCTGGAATCCGTCAGTGCGGCCCGCTTCGGCACCTTTGAGACCGAGGCCGACAAGCTCAGTAAATACGCCGGCGGACTGAAGAAGGATTACAGCACGCAGGAAGGAACAAACGGCGCGCTGAAGAAGGAAGGCGACACGCTGGTCACCGGTCTGGACACGCGTGAGCTGTGGCTGGAAGTCTACAAGTCGATCGACGAATGCCTGCCGCGCGATGTCGGCGAGCAGTTGGATGAAGAGCAGATCAAGAAGATGAACCGAATCTCGCTGAAGTCGATCAGTGCGAAGTGGCATGAAGACCTGAACGCCTGGTTTAACGAGCCGCGCATTCAGAAAGAAGAAGCCAAGATTTACATGGACAAGTGGGCGGCCGATACCTCGAAGACGGCTCCGGCCGGCAAGGGATACGTGTTCACCCTGCAAGGCGTGCATTACCACGACGACGGCGACCCGCGCAACGGCCTGGGCATTCAGTACGTTGTGGCGACGCTCCTCAAAAACCTTCAGAGTTGGGAAGTCTCCAACCTGAATCCGCAGACCGAACAGCCGGTGGTCACCCCGGTGCGGAAGCTGGGAATCTCGCACTCCACTATCACTCAGGGCGGGGCGCCGAAATTCTTCGATTTCATCCCCGGCGGCGGCGTCAAACCCGGCGGCGCGCCGGGCGGAATCGGCCTGCCGGGCATCGGGGGTCCCAAGGGCGGTGTGAGATCGGGGCTTGGCATCGACGAAGATGCGAAGACCGACATCCCGGCGATCCGGCTGCCGCAGCAGGATTTCATCGTGGAATTTGTCTGGAAGCCGACGCCGATCGCCGAACGTAAAGACGAAGATCCTTTGGTTCCCAAACCGGAAGCCGGCGCGACCGACCCGCCAGCCGAAGAGAAAAAATAGCTGAATCCAATCGCTGAAACCGAATCCGCCCGCACCTGGTCATCGCGAGTCCGCAGCCATGAAACAATTAGAACCGATTCTCAAATACCACTTCTGGATCTTGCTGGTCGTCGGACTGATCATGGCGTTTTCCGGCTGGTGGATGACGACCGGCCAGATGAAGGCCGCGATCACGAGCCGCAAGGAGGCGATCCAGAAAGCCGCCGACCTGCTGCCGAAAGGCGAAGTGGCCAGCGCCGAATGGGCCGTGAAGCTGAAAGCGATCAACGACGCACAGGAACGGCTGGTCCGGGAAACGCGAGAAGGCCTGTACGCCCGCCAGAAAGAACGGATGATCTGGCCCGAAGTCATCCGGGAAGTCGCCGCGAAATTGAAATATCGCGAGGAGTTCACCGATGTGATTCACCACATCAATTACCGCGATAATTATGACAAAGAAGTGATGCGGGTGTATTCCATCCCCCGGCCGATCGGGCCGAACAACTCGAACGGCGTAATCTCCTTTTCCATGGGGCAGATGCCGCACCGAGTTTGGAACGATCATACCCCCACTTCGAAACAGATGTGGGATTCGATCGAAGACCTCTGGCTGATCGAGCCGATCCTGCAGGCGATCCTGGAAACGAACGGCGGCCCCAAGGCGACGAAGTACGATGCCGTGGTTCTCTCCATCGAGCATTTGAAATTGCACGGCGGCGACCGCAGCAAAATCGGTCAGACGGGCGGGAGCGGCGGAGGCGGCGCGCCTGCGGGAGGTTTTGGCGGAGGGGGCGTCACCCCCTCGGGCGACGACAGTGATTTCGGCCGTTCTGGAGGCGGGGCGGGCAACCTGGATGTCAATCCGTTGGAAGTCTTCGGCGATCCCGGTACATCGGCCGCGGATGCCGGCAACGCGATGCCGGCGGGGCTGGACGCCGCTGGCGGCGAGGGCCGCCAGAATCAGTTCGATGATCCGGGCCGGCGCTATATCGACGACGACAAGGCCGCGATTCCCTACCGGACGCGCGGGTTCAAATTGACGGTCGTCATGGACCATCGCAAAGTGCCCGACTTGTACGGGCAGCTCACCAGCAGCGAGCGCTCTCCATGGCCGATCCAGATCGTCAGGCTGCACGTCGGCCGCCTGGCCGACGCAGGCGGCGTGCGCAATGACGCGCTCGGACGAGAGGGACAGGGCGTGCCGTTCGGTGCATTCGGAGCCCGGCCGGCGGTCGGGAATATCAACGCGGTCGAATCGAATCCGATTGCGGAGTTGATGGAAAATCCGTTCCTGGCACGCGTCACGCTGGCCGGGATCATCACGCTCTACAACGAACCCGAAAAGAAAGACCTGCCGCCGCCCGCGAATTCGCCCGTGGATTCCGGCGCCGCGACACAGCCCGTTGCCGACGCGAAGGACGAAGACGGGAAAGACGGCACGGCTGACGATCCGTCCGCGGACCCGGCCATGAGTGAGGATTCGGCCTCCGAACCCTCGGAAGATTCGTCCGAGTCGGGAGATGATCCTGAAGAGAAGACGATGTCAGACGACGCGCCGGACGGCGACGCTCCTGAATCGGAACCCTCGGAAAGCTCGGATGCGCCGCCTGAATAAATCAAGATGACGATCCCTGACAAACGGGCGCACGCTGCCCCGTAGAGCAAGATCCTTATGTGTCCGGACCGGACGCGGCAAACGAAATCACGTTTGATCCCTGAGTGAATTGACGATTCGCGGAGGAGCAGACCATGGCCGGCAAGAAAAAATTCAACGCCAAGTCCTTCCTGGTGAACCATGCAGAGAAGCTGGGTTTCGGGGTCATCGCCCTGACGGTGACCGGAATCTGGGCTTCGGAGTTTCTGGGCGGAAGCTGGTCTCGCGAGCGGCGCAGTCCGGCGGCCCTCATTCAGGAAATCGATAAGAAGAAAGCGGAGATCGACAAAACACCGTGGCCGGAAGACAAGCAGGCGTCTTTCAAGCCCGTGGATTTCTCCGAACGTGCGACCACGCTGCTGCGGCCGATCAACATCTCCAAGTATGAGTTGTCCACCGAATTTTTCGTCCCGCTGAATCGGCCGAAAGAAAAGGCGCGCGAAGCGGAATACCTGGCCGTGGAAGATCTGATTGCGACGTCGGGCCACGTCATCCTGGCCGTCTTGCCGGAGGAAGTCCTCAAAGCCCGGCAGGCAAAAGACGAAGAAGACGAAGAAGAATCGATGGAGCCGGAATCGGACGAGGAGCAGGGCGAATTTACGCGCCGGGACGCCGGGGCCGGCACTCCGGCCCGGAACAGGACGGCGGAAGATTTCGCGGCGCCCAACGTGGCGGCCCCCCGGCCGGGCGACGCTCCGCCTCCCCGCCGGACGAATATCGCCGCTGGGGCGCTTCGCTCCGGCGGCGCCGCGCTTCCCGGCCAGCAGGAAGCCCTCCGCATGGACAAAGGCAGGCGCACGCGCCGGGGACTCTCCGGGGAAAGCCCCTCGGGACGGTTTTATGTCGCCGTGCGCGGCGTCTGGCCCGTCAATCGGCAATTGGAGCGAATCCAAAGGGCCCTCCATCTGCCGACGAAGGCCGCGGCCATAGACCATCTGGAATTGATGGACTTCGACCTGGAGCGCCAGGTCGCGACGCGCGGCGACAATCCGTGGACCAAGCCGTGGGAGAAACTCGATATCAGCCGCTCGCTGGAAATTCTCAAAGAGGTCGGCAAACCTGACGATGAACCGGTCGACATGGAGGTCATCGATCCGGTGATCACCATGTCATTGCCGATGCGGGCCTTCGGGGCCTGGACCGATCCGGCCACGCATCCCAAGATCAAGAACTATCTGTTGACTCCGGAAGGGAAAGAGCGTGAAAAGCTGGTGATGTCGCGCCTGCTGGAAGAACGCGAGAAGATGAAGGCCGAGATGGAGAAGGTTCCTCAACCCTCGAAGAAACGGGGTTTTGCCCCGGGTGTGAACGATTTCCGGAGGATGGCAAACGACATGAACCGGGCCAATTCACGAGGCATGAATGAAGCGATGCGCGGCATCGCGCAGGATATGAGAGGCCAGGCCGATTCGCTCTCCCCCGAGAAGATCAGTGCCAAGCTGACGGCGGTCGGCCAGTTGCTGTTGTTCCGGTTTCTTGATTTCGACGTGCGTCCCGGCTACGCCTATCGCTACCGGGTGAAGCTGAAACTGCGCAACCCCAATTTCGACCGTCCGGTGAGCGAAGTGACCGATCCCAGCGTCGCCATCGGACCTGAGCGGGAAACTCCCTTCAGCAACGTCTCGAATCCGGCGGTTGTGCCGGTGACTCCCAAATACTTCCTGCACGGCATCGAACGGCACCCGTTGGCGGAAGACGGAAAAAAGACCCGCAGCGTGGCCAGCGTGAACATGTTCGAGTTGCATAAGGAATTGGGCACGCAGGTTTCCTCCGTGCTGGAGATGATCGCCCTCGGCCAGTTCATCGGCGGCGACAAGGAGATTGACGTCCTCGACGTCACGGTGCCGGAAATCGACAAGCAGGTCTACCCGTTCTCTTCCGAAGACATGCTGCTCGACGTCCATGCCGATACCGAACTGCAGCCAGACTTGCATCCCGACCTCAAGCTCGAGGCCAAAAAGAGCAACAAGGCGGTGGAACTCGGCCTGGCACCGGAAGCGATCGTCATCGACGGCGGCGGCGAGCTGCGCGTGCTGGCCGCGGGACAGGATGACGCCGAAGAGCGCGCCCTGAAGTCCAGGCTGCGGAATGAACGCAAGGTGTTTGAAGGATCGCTCAAGAAGCAGGAAGCCGCTTCGAGTCCGCTGGATGCAGGTCTCGGGATGAGGCTGCCGGGCACTCCGGAGGATAAGGCTTCCAAAGACAAAGCAAGAAAGGCGGCCGATCCGGTCCGCGCGGCGCCTAATCCGCGGAGGAAACCCGGCTGATCCGCAGTTCTCACGGCACGATGGCTCTGGGGGCAGCGAGGCGGGTCGACGTGTCCGGGAATGGAAAACGTCACAGGATGAGTGCGCTTCGTGTTCGGGAATGATTCGCGAACCAGCCCCCCAGTGCCGGCAACTCGCGTGTTGACGTCTGTGGTTCGCCATGTCAGACTGTCCTCCTTGACGTGATCATTCCCCCATACTTTTCAGATCAGACGCCATGAAACTCTTATTTCTCACGGGCCTGTTTTCCATGCCGCTCATCACCTCGGCGATTTTGGCTGCCGATCCCCCTTCAGCGGGGAAGGAAGTCGGGCTGACGTTTCAATCGCCGACGGACTCCACCCAGAAGCTCAACTATCTCCTGTTTCTTCCGAACGATTACAAGAAAGAAGAGAAGAAATGGCCGCTGCTGATTTTTCTGCACGGGGCCGGCGAGTGCGGGGACAATCTCGAACTTGTGAAAGTTCACGGGCCGCCCAAGCTGTGTGAAAAGAAGCCGGAAGATTTCCCGTTCATCATCGCTTCGCCGCAGGCCGCGAAGCCGATGAGCGACGCCCCGCTCGTCGAGCGGTGGGAGACGCGGCAACTGTCGCAGTTTCTGGATCATCTGCAGAAGGAATTCGCCGTTGACACCGACCGGGTCTATCTCACCGGCCTCAGCATGGGGGGCTTCGGCACGTTCCGCTGGGCGGCCCATGAGCCGCAGCGGTTCGCGGCCATCGTCCCCATCTGCGGCGGCGGGTGGCCTCATTACGGGAGATATTTGAAAGACGTCCCGACGTGGATTTTCCACGGCGACAAGGACGCGGCGGTCCCTTTGAAGTATTCGCAAGACCTCGCGGATTCCATCCGTCAGGCCGGCGGCGATCCGAAGCTCACCGTCTACGAAGGCGTCGGCCACGACAGTTGGACGGCGACGTACAACAATCCCGAAGTCTACAAATGGCTGTTGTCGCACAAATTGTCCGACCGCAAACCGGCGGAGAAGAAGTAAGCGTCTCGCGCTGAGACACGGAGGTCACAGAGAATTCTGGACGCGCCCGGCGAACGCTGGCGGGGATGGCAGTGAATTAAAAACGACAGCCACAAGACACATGGCTGTCACGAAGAGATTACTTGTTCAACTCGCAGTCGGCACAAGTTCTCTCCTCATCGGGGATCCATTCAATCAATAGCTTTCGTTTTTGAGCGACATCAATCAGCCACGGAAACAAGCCGAAGTAAGGCTCAAATCCGGTTCTTTCAAAGTGCCGCTGTCCTTCCCACGTGATGGGACAAGTGAACGGCGGCTTGGTGCGGATGCAGATCTTCACATGCACTACAGACTTTTCCGGTAGCGACGCCAGCTTTTCCATCGCCTTAGCGAAACCAGTCACACCTCGGCCCTGTTTGATATCATCGAGCGAATAGAACGCCTGGCTCTCCACAGCCCGCGACTCTTCGTCTTTTCGGTTCTGTTGTGTTTCGTAACCAGACCAACTTAAGCGCAAAGCTGGTTGTGTCGGTTGTTCATCATGACGGACAATTCGTCCGGTCGTGACGAAACTTTTCCCAGAACGATCTCCTGCGTCCCAGTCCAGCACCGTTTGAGCGTCCAAGCCTGGCGACATGCTGTCAAAGACCAGGCCGAGATTTCTCTCGGCGACAGACTTGTCAAACTCATTTTTACGATTCATGAAGGGGACAAGCTCGCGCAGAGCTTCGTTTTTCCGCTCCAGTTCTTCTTCGCTAAACGATTCAAGGGCCCATCGACCGCTGTATTCATATCTCGGCAACTCCACCTTTGCGCCGCGGGGTAATTTGCTTAAACGAACCAGGATTTGATCGATTCCGCGATCTCCCATCCCCACAAATTGGCCATTCATGAGATACACGATTCCTCCCGGCAGCGATTCAGGTCCATGATAGTTCTGCCAACGGATTTGAAGCGTTTCATCGTTCTTTTTCAGTGATTGAAGCAGAACCGACGGCACGGCGACCACAGTGACAACGCGCCGCCGGCGTAACGCGTTGGCGAATCGATCCCGCCAGATCGATCGAATGTCTTCGGACAGTGTCGATGGCGTGTCGCCTTCCACGCTGGTGTCAACCTCCTTATTCAGCTGAATTTGAACCAGCAATTGCGAATTCTCGGACAGACGACTGAGGAACAAATTCACGTCGTAATGGTCCTCAAGAGTGACGCCCGAGCTTGTGTATCGATGCCAGCGTCCCTGATCCCGGATGGTCTTCTCTGGTTGCTCCCGGCCCCGTCCGATTTGTTTCCCGACTTCCCAGTCAAGCACGGCGTCAAACTTTTCACCAGCCGGAGCTTGGTCTTCAAAAACCTTTGTCGGAAAGAAATTCGTCTCCCGGGAAGCAATCGTCAACGGCCGAGGTCCGGGATAGTTACTGGAAAGCGATAATTTACGATTCTTCACGTGCAGTTCCAACTCTGCCCAAAGATCAGGATAGAGGTACTTGGGAACACATCGAGGTTCAGCGCCGCTGCAGGAACCGCAACGAGCGTAATTTGGCCCCCACACAATTGATGAACCGAAGGGCAAGTCGCTGATTTTGTCCACGATGAACTTGAATCCTTCACGACCTCTCCCCACGGCGTGCCCCTCGTAATAGAAGTCTGCTGTTTTCGGACGGCCAGAGGCATATTTTGTTGAAAACGTGACATCGGTTGCCTCCTCTGCAGAAGCGAACGTTGTCGTCACGATCCAAACCGTCATGAGAATGGTCAATGGCGTCGGCCAACGCTTCATGGATAGTCCTCCACACAGTGAACTGAATCATGTTATTTTAACGCTTCTGCGAAGCGTCGCTAATCCCCCGATCATCGTCAAAAACTCATCCTCCGTCAAAATCGCGATCCCCAGGTCCTGCGCCTTCGTCAGTTTACTCCCGGCGGAGTCTCCAGCGATCACGTAGTCGGTCTTCTTGGACACGCTCGACGCCGGCTTGCCGCCGTGGGTCTGGATCAACTCCTGGATTTCCTCGCGCGTGAACTTCGTCATCGTTCCGGTGACAACCAGCGTTTTTCCGGCGAGTTTCCCCGACGTTTGCAAGTTCGCCGCGGCTTTGGCATCCGCCTTATCCCCGAAATTCAGACCCTCGGCGTGAAGTTCTTCGATGATCTTTTTTCCGATCTCGCTCTGAAAGTAGCGGTGGATCGATGCGGCAATGACCGGACCGATCTCGTCCACCTCTGACAATGATTCCGCTGGCTGCGCGGCGATCTCCTCGATGGCGCCAAATTTCTCGGCGAGGATCTGAGATGTCCGCGTGCCGACGTGGCGAATGTTGAGCGCCGTCAAGAGCCGCCAGAGCGGCTGTTGTTTCGAGGCATCAATCCCGGCGAGCAGGTTGTCGATCGACTTTTCTCCTTGCCGCTCGAGTTCGATTAGCTCCGTGCGGCGATCTTTCAGCCGGTAGACGTCGGCGAAACTGGTGATCAGCTTTTTCTCCGTGAGTTGCTCGATGAGTTTGATGCCCAGGCCTTCGATGTCCATCGCCGACCGCGAGGCGAAGTAGCGCAAACTTTCCCTGAGCTGAGCCGGGCAACTCGGATTCGGACAGCGGATGTAAACGCCGCCTTCGTCTTGTTCGACGGCCGTGCTGCACTCTGGGCACTGCACCGGAAACTCGTATCCTGGCCGTTCTTCATTCAACGACTCCACGCGGACGACGTGCGGAATAATCTTGCCGGCTTTCTCCACGATGACCGTGTCGCCGATGCGGATGCCCAGGCGGGCAATTTCGTCCCGGTTGTGCAGGCTGGCGCGTGAGACCGTCGTGCCGGCGATTTCCACCGGTTCGAGCATGGCCGTCGGCGTCAAGACGCCGGTCTTGCCCACGCTGATAACAATATCCTTGAGTTGCGTGACGGCTTCGTATTTCTCCCACTTGTAGGCGACGATCCACCGAGGCGCTTTGCTGGTTGATCCGAGTACCTCGCGGACTTTCAAGTCATTCACCTTGAGGACGATGCCGTCGACTTCAAAGTCGAGTTCGTGGAGTTGTTCCATCAGCAGGCGAGCGAACCCGATTGCGTCGGGGAAGCTCGGCAGGACATTGGTTTTCGGGACATGGGGGAGTCCGAGGCGCTGGATCATCTCCAGGAATTCGCTGTGGGATTGAAATTCGGCTCCTTCCAGCGCGCCGACGCTGTGGGCAAAAAAACGGAGTTTCCGCTGCGCACAGAGTTTCGGATCGAGCAGCTTGATCGCCCCGGCCGTGGCGTTGCGGGGGTTCTTGAACGGGTCTTCGCCCCGGCGCTCCTGTTCGGCCCGGAGATGCGCGAAATCGCTGTTGGCGATGAACGCTTCTCCACGAACTTCCAGCACCTCGGGGAACGGCGGCGCGAACGACAGCGGCACGCCGCGCATCGTACGGGAATTGTGCGTGACGTCATCCCCCCGGCGTCCGTCGCCCCGCGTTACGGCCCGAACGAGATGGCCGTTTTCGTAAATCAGCGACAACGCCACGCCGTCGACTTTGTACTCGACGAGCCATTCGACCGGCTCGGGGCCGATCAGCTTTTCGACGCGGGTGCCGAATTCGGCGAGTTCTTCTTCGGTGTAGACATTGTCAATGGACAGCATCGGCACGCGATGATCGACGGTGACAAACCCCGCGATCGGCTCGCCGCCGACTTTCTGGGTCGGGCTGTCCGGCGAGAATAATTCCGGGTGCGCGGCCTCCAGGTCTTGGAGCCGTTTGACTAGCCGGTCGTATTCGAGGTCCGAAATCTCCGGCTTCGCCTCGGTGTAATAGAGGACGTCGTGCCGGCGGATCTCGGCTCGAAGTCGGTCAATTTCGGCGTGGGGGGAAGCGGGCATAGGTTCGGGCCAAGCGGGATTGGTCATTGGTCCGTTCGAGGCGGTACCGACTTATCGGTCACCATCGCCAGAAAACCGACGATGAGCAGCAGGGCGACTTCACCTAGCAAGAGATGCATCGCGTAGTGGTTGAGCCAGACGTTGATCGGCAATTCGGGGTCGCTGAACAGGGCGGCGACCATCATGAAGACCGTCAACACAAACAGCGCCGCCAGCAGGCCGACGGCTCGAAACAGCAGCGAGGGTTTGGCGGGCATGGGAACGTCCAAGAAAACATCGGTGTGAGGGTGGAGAGGCAATTCACGCTCTCCTTCTCTCACACCTCAACTGACCGCGGTCGGCGCGGCAACTCTGCCCGCTCCAAGTCCAGCAGCCACTGCTTCAACTCGATGCCGCGCGGGGCGGAGTAGCCGCCCAGCTTGCCTCCGGCGGCGACGACGCGGTGGCAGGGAATGATGATCGGAATGAGGTTGCTCGACATTACGGTGCCGACGGCGCGGGCCGCGCCAGGATAGCCGACGGCCGCGGCGACATCACCGTAGCTCAGCACTTGGCCCAAAGGCATTCGCTTCACGAATTCGATCACCCTGGCCTGGAATTCGGTGAGCACTGGCAGAGCGCAGCGGACGCCGGCGAATGAAACCGGTTGTCCAGCGGCATACGCTCGGAGTTTCTCGCGCAGCTCGGGGAACCAGTCGGCTTCGGACGCGAATCCGGCTTGCTGTAAATCGGACCTCAACACGCAAGGATCGTCATAACCCAGCCGAAGCTGGTGCACGGTTTGATCACGGCCGGCCAAGGCCATCCATCCGCAGGCCGTTTCAAACACGGAAAACGCGAGCTCGCCGTCTAGAGGGTTTTGGAATCGCGTCTCGGGCCTCCGGGCGACACTTTGACCCATGAGACGTTCCTCTATAGAATGAATTGTTGCGACGGAAGGACCGACAGGCCTTCCCTCTGGTTACGATAACCGGAGTTGCCCGGAAACAGGAGGCCGCGTGCGCGCGACGAATTCCAAAGGGATGATTTCTATCCTTCCGGCAGACCTCGCGGCACGAAGTTTTTTTTGAGGACGCATTGATGATTCCTTACGAATCGCTGGCGGATGATTACTACATCAACATGAATCTCAGCACGGAGATGCAGCTTCCCGCCGGACGTGAAACCATTCTGGGGTTCTTCGAACGCGTTCAGAAAACGTATCCGGAAATGAGGAATTTTTACACCCGGGAGAACGGCGATTTCGTTCTCGAGGAAGATAAAGACCTCGGCCATCAACGCTGGATTTCGCTGGAACCCCGCCGCATCTGCAGCGGCCACATCAATCCGGATCATACCGAGCGGGCCTTCGAGCAGCATGCGCTGGTGCTCGATCTCGTCCCGTACATGCTGTCGGTCAGTCCGCTCGATTGCGAGGCGCTGGACTTCATGGTCGGCTTTGATTTTTCGTACCGCGGCAATCACGACGCCGTCGTCGCGGAAGCGCTCGGGGCCAGTTCCGCGATGGAAGGCCTGCTCGAAATCCCCGGCAGCCAGATCCTCAATTTCGAACCCTCGGTGACGATCAGCCTGGATGAATCGTGCCGTCGGCAGGCCCGGCTGATGATCGAAACGCGGACCAACGCCTACCAGGTTCGCCGCGGAGAATTCCCGGAAGACCAGATCAGCGTGTATTTCACCGTCCGGCAATACGGCAGCCTGAGCACGGACGCCTCGTATGAATCGACATTGAGGCAGCTTCGCCAGCAATGCGAACAACTGTTGGAACGGTACGTCATCGATCAAGTCTTGAAACCGTTGCAGCAGGCAATTTCGACGAAGTAATTTTAGCGACGCTTCGCAGAAGCGTTCCGTCGCGACGCGCGACGGCTCTTGAAGTTTCTTGAAAGCCACCCATGCCTGTTTCTCTCAGCGACTTTGCGAAATCCCTCACCGTCGAAACCGCGTTCAGCGTGCTGGCCATCGCCAAGGCGCTCAAAGCCCAAGGCAAGGACGTCGTCGAACTGGAAATCGGAGACAGTCCGTTCGACAGCACGGCGTCCGCCAAATCGACCGGCATCGATGCCATCCAGAAAAATCAATCGCATTACTGTCCTTCTCCCGGGCTGCCCGAATTTCGCGAAACGGCAGCCCGCTTCGTCAAGCAGGAGTTCGGTATTCCCGCCGAGGCGAAAAACGTCGTCGTCGGTCCCGGCGCAAAAGTCTTCGAGCAATTCTTCTGCGAGGCGTTTCTCAACCCGGGTGACGGCGTCCTGGTCTTCAGCCCGTATTTCCCGACTTATCTGCCGAATATTCTGCGGCGCGGCGCACGGCCCGTGTTTTCGGCGCTGAAACAGTCGCACGGTTTCCGGCCGGAACTGGCAGAGATCGAAAAATTCCTGAAGACCGACAAATCTCCGCGAGCCATTTTGCTCAATTCGCCCCACAATCCGACCGGCGGCGTGATGACCGAGCAGGATTGCCGCGAGATTTCCGACTTGTTGCGCGGCACCAACGTCGCCGTCTTCAGCGACGAACCCTATTGCCACATGGTCTGGAACGGCAAACATCATTCGCCGCTGGCACAACCGGGAATGCTCGAACAGTCGGTCGCGTGCTACACCTTCAGCAAGTCGTACAGCATGAGCGGCTGGAGGCTCGGTTTTGCGGTCGCCGGGGCGGAAATTGCCGACGCCATTTCCAAGATGATCAACACGACGCTCTCTTGCACGCCGCCGCTGGTGCAGCTTGCCGGCCGGGCCGCCTTGGAACGAGATGCCTCCGAACGTGACGGCCAGATGCTGAAGTTCCGCAAGAAAGTTGAGCTGTTGACCGCGGGGCTTAATCAGTTGGATGGGTTCAAATCGCTCGATCCGACCGGCACGTTCTACGTCTTTCCAAATGTCGCCTCGATCTGCAATCGGCTCGGCATCACCAGCCACGGGTTGGCGCTGTATCTCCTCGAAGGAGCCGACGATAAGTTCGGCGTGGCGTGCCTCGGCGGCGAATGCTTCGGCGAGGCGGGCGCCGGCTTCCTCCGGTTCAGTTGTGCCGAGCCGGATGAACGGCTGCAACAGGCGCTGGCGTTCCTTCCAAAGGCAATCGCGAACACAGGCCGCGTGCAGGCGTACCTGGAGAAGAATCCGAAATATCGTTTAGCGAATCGGTACGATGCCCAAGCTTGAGCAGGCCCACGATTCGCCTCATCCCGGCACGTCCTCTTGGCGCCAGCACCTGACGGTCTTGGCGCTGACCATCTATTGGCTGGCAATTTTTATCGCCACGCATTGGCCGACCGGGCCGGACCTGCCTGTTCCCGGCGGTGACAAGACCGTCCATTTTGCGGCCTATTGCCTGCTGTCCGTCTTGCTCGGATCGGTCTGCGTTTCGGCCAGCAATGCGCGCTTGGAACAAACCGGCCTTTATCGCCCATTTCCAGCCGTTGGTGTGCTGCTGCTGATTGTGCTTTACGCGGCGTTCGACGAGTTGACACAGCCGCTGGTGGGACGCTTTTGCGAAAGCGTCGATTGGATGGCGGATGTCGCCGGCGGCGCTGTCGGCGTGATTTTCGTCGATAAAGTGATCAACCGAGCCGCGCCGGTCATCTCGGTCCAGAAGCCAGCCGGCGGATCGCAGGATTGCGTTCCCGATTGAACTTACGGCACAATCACGCCATTGAAGCCCTGCTCTCCCGTGAACTTTCAAGAGGATCTATTATGGCCAAGTTTTCCATTGCTGCCGTATGCCTGTTGGGACTGGCGACGTCGTTGTCTGCCGCCGAGCCGCTCAAGCTGCTGATCGTCGATGGACAGAACAATCACGACTGGAAGGCGACGACGCCGGTGCTGAAAAAGGGACTGGAGAAATCGGGGCGGTTCCAGGTCGATGTCGCGACCACGCCGCCGGGCGGACAGCCAAAAGACGCTTGGGAAAAATTCCGGCCGAAGTTCGCCGATTATCAGGTCGTACTCAGCAACTACAACGGCGAACTCTGGCCGGAACCGGTTCAGAAAGACTTGGAAAAGTACGTCGCCGACGGCGGCGGGCTGGTCATCGTCCATGCGGCGAACAATGCGTTTCCGCAGTGGGCCGAGTTCAACAAGATGATCGGCCTCGGTTGGCGGGACAACAAATTCGGCGACCGCGTGGTCACAGACGCCGACGGGAAAGTCGTCCGCACGGCGAAGGGGGAAGGACCGGGCGCCGGTCATGGTTCGCAGCATGAGTTCAGCATCGTGGCTCGCGAACCCGATCATCCGGTTTTGGCCGGAATGCCGAAAGAATGGAAGCACGCCAAGGACGAACTGTACCACGGCCAGCGCGGTCCGGCCGCCGACATGCACATTCTCGCCACGGCGTATGCCGACAAATCCACCGGCGGGACCGGCGATCACGAACCGATGATCTGGTGGATTCCGTATGGCAAAGGAAAAGTCTTCACCACGGTGATGGGCCACGCCGACTACTCGATGAAATGCGTTGGCTTCCAATCGGTCGTGGCGCGCGGCAGCGAATGGGTCGCAACCGGCAAAGTGACGCTGCCCGTCCCGAAGGAATTCCCCACCGCGGAGACCGTCGTATCGATTCCGGCCGAATAGCCACACGCCCAGGGATTGCAATCCCTGGGCGTCCTCGGAGTCTACGCAACTTTTGCCGTTGGGATCTGGTGAGTCGGAACGCCGAGCCGGTCTCGGAACCCGTTCAGAGAGAGTTGCCGCAAGCGCTGTAAGCCCTCGCCGAGTAAGGGGACCGAAATCCCCAGCGCACGGCGCAACTTGCGGGTTTGCAGCGAAGTTTCCGAACGGCCGAAGCCAGATGATCGGTCTGTCGGCGTTTCCGCGGCGTGCAGCTTCGGAACTCGCAGGGCGAACTCCCCGGCGAGCCTTTGGGCGAATGCCGCCGGGCTGACGCGTTCCGCTCCGCCGACGTGGTAGATGCCGTCCAAGCCGGCATTCCAGCATTTCATCACGATGTCGACCAGGTCGTTGACGAGGATCGGCGAGGCGTGCCGCGCGCCGTCGAGCGGAAACGGCCGATGGTATTCAATCTCCGCGAGGAGCGATTCCAGCCATGTGCCGGACCAGCCGAACGCGTTGGTCCGCACGATCAGACACTCCGGAATGGCGGTCTGCGCCATGTGTTCGATGGTGCGGAGGAGGGTCGCCTCGTCCGACGGGCAAAAACTTTTGCTGTTTTCCGCATGAAACATCCAGGGACCGGTATAGACGGCGTCGGAGGAAATCATCGTCAGCGAGACGTCAGCCAGCTTTGCCGCCTGAAGCCAGTGGGCCGCCTGCTGCACATCGCGGGCATCGGGTCGGGGGGCGTTCGCCTCCCAGGCGGAATGCGCCGCTGCGCCGCAATAGACGAGCCGCTGCGGACGGACGTCGGCAAAAAGATTCAGCACGGCTTGCGCATCATCGGCATCGCAAGCAGCCGTGCGGCAGCCGGCGAGAGATCGCGGCGAATGAAAAAAACAGGCGGTGACATCAAACTGCTCGGCCAGTTGAACCGCGAAGTTGGCCCCCATCAAAGTCTGGGCGCCAGCCACGAGGAGTGACTCCATTCGCTACCTCCCTGAATTGTCGTAACGGTGATGTCGGAGATGGACCCCGGTGCTGAGAGGGGGGAACTATAGAAGAGGCAAGTGTCTTCGCCAAGAGCAAGTCGATGAATTTCACATCCGTCGAGTGACACGTCTTGACAGAACGCAAGCCGTATTTTTACGACGCCGAACCCCAGCGCTTCGACAGCTCGTGCTTCACGCCGAGTTGGTCACAGATGCGGCCGACGACGAAATCGACCAGGTCGCGGATCGATTGCGGGCCGTGATAGAATCCGGGCATGGCCGGGAGAATTACTGCGCCGGCCTGGGCCAGCGTTTGAAGATTGCCCAGCGTGATCACGCTCAAAGGAGTTTCGCGCGGGACCAGGATCAGCTTGCGATGTTCCTTGAGATGGACGTCCGCCGCGCGATGAATCAGGTTTTGCGACTGCCCGGTGGCGACGGCCGCCAGCGTGCCGGTGGAACACGGGCAGATGACCATGCCGTCCGTCAAGAATGATCCGCTGGCGATGCCGGCTCGAAAATCGCGGTAATGGTGGTAGTGGACGCGGGCCGCGGAAATCTCGCTGTCGCTGAAGATCGAACTGGCGGCATAGTCGGCCAACGCCGGCTTCACGGATTTCAACTTGCTGTCGAGGAGTTTCCCGTCGTCAACCAGCAGTTGGTCGAGGTGGAAGTTGTCGAGATTCAGCGTCATCCCTAGTTCGTGTTCCAGCACTTCCGCCGCCGACGGACTGATCGTGAGATGGACCGTCTTGCCGGCGGCCAGCAAAACTTCCAGCAGGCGTACGGCATAGATGGCGCCGCTGGCTCCGGTGATCGCGAGAACAAAGTTTTGCATGGAGGAATCAGGCGTTAGGTCTTCGGCGTTAGGCATTAGGAAGAGAAAAAATTCATCATCTTCCGTCCGCGGTTTCAACTGACCACTGATGACTGACGGCTTTTCTCCCTACATACAGCGTGGCGATTCCGAACGTCAACGGCTTCCAGGTGACCCCGGTCAGACCGCATTCCGTCAAGATGTCGGCAAGCGATTGACCGTAGGGAAATTCCGAAACCGATGCCGGCAGGTAGTTGTAGGCCGCCTGCCGATTCCTGGCCAACAGTTGGCCGATCTTCGGCAGCACATTTCGAAAGTACCACAAGTACAGGCCTCGCAACAGCCGATTTCTCGGCAGCGAAAATTCCAGGATCACCACCCGGCCGCCGGGCTGGCAAACGCGGATCATTTCTTTCAGGCCCCGCCGCGTGTCGGAGATGTTCCGCAGCCCGAACGCGACCGACACGATTTGGAACTTATCGTCTTCAAACGGCAGCGACTGCGTATCTGCTTCGTGAAAGACGATCTCGGTGAAATCCCGTCGATGGATTTTCGCAAACTTGCCGCGGGCGATTTCGAGCATTTCCGGCGTGAAATCCGTGCCGAAAACCGAGACCTTGCCTCGCCCTTTTTTCCAATAGGCGATCGCCAGATCGCCGGTGCCGGTGCAGACGTCGAGTATCGGCGCGTCGCTCTCCGGCGGACAGGCGCGCACGGTTCGCCAGCGCCAATAATAGTCCGTGCCGCCGGAGAGGAGATGATTCAGGAAGTCGTACCGGCCAGAGATTTCGCCGAACATTTCCTTGACGCGATTCCCCGACTTATCGACAACAGCCGTCATGGTGCGGTCTCCTCGCGCGGCGACAAGCCGAATTCCTTCCAGCGCGTCGTGACATGCTGCCGCATGGCGTCGGACATCGTCAGCGCTTTCGGCCAAGGACGGGACGGCCGCTCTTCCGGCAGCTTCCGCGTCGCATCAATGCCCCACTTGCGGCCCGCGCCGCCTATCGGCCCGGCGTGATCGTCGATGTCGGCCGGACCGGAAGCCACGACGAGATCCCGTTCCGGATCGACATGCGCGCTTACGGCGAACCAGACGTCATCGGACGCCTGAAGATCGACGTCGTCATCCACGACCACGATGCCCTTCGTAAACAGCGTCGCCGGATGGCTCCACAGCGCGTGAAGCACTTTGTGCGACTGTTGCGGATACGTTTTCTGAATACTGACGAACAGCCAGGAACGCCCGCCGCCGGAGACCGGCGCGTGCATCTCGACGATTTCCGGCGCCGCGAACCGGATCCACGGCAAATACAGCCGTTCCATTGCCAGCCGCATCCAGCAGTCTTCGCTGGGCGGCGGGCCGAGAACTTGCGAGGGGAAGATCGGGTTCGCCCGATGCGTGACGGCGGTGACTTGTATCACCGGCAAAGGATCGGGCCGCGCGGCATAGAAACCGGTCGACAATCCGACCACGGCCGGCGGCTGCAGCGGCGCCTCGGGGTCGACCATTCCTTCGATGACGATCTCCGCGTGTGCCGGAACTTCCAGATCGCTCGTCCGGCACTTCACCACCTCCGTTTGTCCGCCGTGCAACAGTCCGCCCAGGTGGAACGGATCGGCGTCGGGCGGCAACGCAGACATCGCCGACAGCGGAGACGTGGGATGCCCGCCCAGCACGATGGCGACGGGCAGTTGCTGACGAGCCGCCAGGGCTTTCTGCCAGTGCTGATACCCAGTTTCGTGTCGATGCCAGCAGGGAACCAGCCGCTGCTGGTCGATCACCTGAACGGGGAAGAGACCCACTCCGCGGCGTTGCGACACGGGACAGCGGGTGATCACCTGCCCCAGCGTGATCACGGGTTGCGGTTCGTCGGGCCAATTGCGCGGGACCGGCAGCTCCCACAGATTCACATCGCGGCCCAGCTTGACGATCTGCTGGCAATACGCCGTCTTCAACACCTTCGGCGCAAACTGCGACAGTTGCTGCACCAAGGGCGACAGCTTGAAGGCGTCCCTCCAGCGGCCGGGGGCATCGGCCGCGGGCGACGCCGTCAGCCGGTCGGCAAGTTCCTCCAGCGAACGGACACCCAAAGCCCGGCATAACCGCGACCGGCTGCCGAGCAGATTCGTCACGACGGGGATCGAACTGCCTCGCACCGATTCAAAGAACAAGGCCGGCCCGCCGTTCGGCCCCGCACCGAGGCGGCGCGTGATTTCGGCAATTTCCAGGGCCGAATCGACCGGCGCAGCGATGCGCACCAGCTCGCCGGCGTCCTGCAGGACCGAAAGAAAATCGCCCAGGGATTCGTGCGGCATGGAGTCAGTGGGAAAAAAGTTCGTTAACGTTTCGCGAATTATAGTCGCCAGGCGGTCGATCGTCTCGTCGGCGCGGGGGAGAATGTGTGAGAGAAAGAGAGTACGCGTGAAATTCTGTTCGCTTTTTTTGCCAACTGTTCCTCACAATCCCCTTCCCTCGCACTCTCTGTCCCTCACACGCCGTCTTACTGACTGAGGCCCGCAATCACTTCCGCCACACGCTCGATCAGTGTCTCCAGGCAACCCGGAGCGAGAATCGCCACGGTTTCCTGGTAGATTTCGTGGCCGTAGCTGTCTTTCGCGGGCAGATACGACGAACGCCAGCCATCGCCGATGACGGACATCACCATCGGCACGCCGGGGAATCGCCGCCGCAATTCGGTCTGCAACAACTGGTATGGCTCGCCTTCAAACGTCAGCCAGACCGCTTCGCCGAGCTGCATCACGACCACGTCGTATGGATAGGTTTCGCCCGAAGGCACGGCCGACCATTTCGTGATGGCCCGCGTCAACCGCTCCGCCAGCGCGCGGCAATCTCGCGCTTTCATCGCATCGCCGGCTTTGAGTGAGGCCTGCTCCTCGGCCAGGCAGTTCGTTCGCTCGGATTCCAGGGATGCGATCGTCGGCCGATCCGATCGATACGGCAGCGGAATCGTCAGACGCTGGACGGAGAAACGCGCGGCCCGGCGGCGCTGGGGCTCGGTCATCGGTTCGTGCCGCCAGTCGCCCAGCGTGGCCCCGGAAATGACCGGCCCGCGATAGACGAACTGCGTTTGCGGCGGCGGCAAGGACTCCAGCGCAGATAATGCCGCGTATCCCAACTGCCGGCCGTTGCGGTCGGCGACATGGACATCTCCCTGCTGGGCTTCTTTCGGTCCGACGTCGCCGCATGGGCTGAGCAGGAACACGCACGGTGCGGAGGTCGCCTCTTCAACCGTCTCCCGCATCGCGCCCGGGTAATCCGGACTGATCAGCGTGTTCTCCCAGGCGAGCGTCGTCGGATGACAGCCGTAATTCACGATGGTTTCCAACGCATGGCCGGCCTCATCCGTGACGCGGGCCACCAGCACGGTGTCATCGACCGGACCGCCAGGATTGTAGCCGCAGACGAATTGCTTCGATTCCGCATCCCAATGGTCTCGATGCTGGGCCATGTCGCATCGGCCCGTCGCGTAAGTGATCGTCACGCGTTCGGACTCGGCGAGCGCGTCGTGCACCATTTCGCCCAGTACCTGGGCCAGATCCGCCAGGTAGGGGGCGATCCATTCCCCGCCGGGCAGGTGTTTGCGGCTCGGGTCCATCAATCCGGCGCCATGCGTGTGAGAAAACGTCACCACCAAATTGCATTCAGGAATGCCTGTCAGCTGGTGAATCGTCTGTTTCAGCCGCTGCATTTCGGGCGGCCAGAACAGGCAATGATCGAGGGCGATGAGCACGAAGGCCGGTTTCTGAGATGTCTCCTCAACGGGCGCGAAGGTGAAGACTGCGGCCTCCAGATCGCGATGGACGCCGGTCGACCGGTCATGCGTCGCCGCGCCCCACATGCGATGATAAATGCCGACCGGGGGCGTGATGCCGCGCGCGACATAACCGAGCCGGCAGAAGCTGTGGGGAGTGGTCACGGCCGTCATTCAAGCGATCCTCGTCGGTTCAGGAAACGATGTCACTTTCGCCATTTGCCGTGAGATAAGCAACCGACCTTCCCCGCGGGCACAGGGCAAACGCCTTTTTCAAGTAGGGTGCGGTCGAGCGCCTCGCGAGGCCCACCGATTCGCCGTAATTTCGAAGACGGTGGGCCTCGCGAGGCGCTCGACCCACCCTACTAGAACAAGGGTGTTCACCCTGGATTTCTGGCGAGACTAATGGCCTGCGAGTCTTTGACCCAGTATGCTGCATTTGACCACTGTCGAGCCGACGTGGTCTTCCTGTCCAGGCGCGAGTCGATGCCCCGAACTCTTCCTTTAACGACCTTGTTGTGGCTTTGCCTGTCGATCTCCGCATCTTCATCGGCAGGTGGAGATGAGCCGGAATCGACGACGTTTGAAAGCGTCGTCCGGCCGATCTTCGCGGCCCGGTGTGTCAAGTGTCACGGCGACGAAACGCAGAAGGCCGAGTTGAATCTCTCGACCCGCGCATCGGTGCTGAAGGGAGGCGAGTCCGGAGGCGTTCTGACGTCCGGCAAACCCGATCAGAGTCTGCTCTATGAGATGATCCGCGGCCGGCAGATGCCGCCGAAGGGAGAGACGCCGCTGACGGAAAAGGAACGGCAGACAATCCATGACTGGATTCAATCCGGGATGCCATTCTCGCAGACGACGGAAGAAGACGCCTCGGTCACCCAGCATGATGTGATCCCGATTCTGCTGTTGCGGTGCACGGTCTGTCATGGGACGCGCGTGAAAGAAGCCGATCTTGACCTGCGCACCGTGGCGTCGTTGCGGAAAGGGGGCAAATCCGGCCCGGCGATTGTTCCCGGCAAGCCGGAGGAAAGCCTGCTGCTGAGAAAGATTCGCGCGGAGGAGATGCCGCCGCGCCGCCGCGTGGTGGAGGTCAGCATCAAGCCGATTGAGCCGGCGGAAATCGACGTGCTGACGAAGTGGATCGGCGCCGGCGCGCCGGAGTTGCCGCTGGGTCCGGACATCGCCACGACGGAGCCAGACCCTTTGGTCTCTGACGAGGAACGACAATTCTGGTCGTTTCAGCCGCCGCGCCGGTCGCCGCCGCCGCACGTTGCCGCGCGGGACTCCGTCCGTAATCCAATCGATCCGTTTGTTGTCCAACAACTGGAAGTCCGCCAGATCGCGCCGGCACGAGAAGCCGACACGCTAGGATTGATCCGCCGGCTGACGTTTGATCTCATCGGCCTGCCGCCGACGCCGGAGGAGATCGACGACGTCCTCCACGACTCCTCGCCTGATGCGCTGGAACGCCTGACCGACCGGCTGTTGGCTTCACCGCATTACGGCGCGCGTTGGGCCCGCTTCTGGCTGGATCTCGCCGGTTACGCGGACTCGACCGGAGTGCAGCACGCCGATCCGATCCGGGACCAGGTCTGGCGTTATCGCGATTATGTCATTCGCGCATTCAATACCGACAAGCCGTATGACCGGTTTCTCGCCGAGCAGATCGCCGGCGATGAACTGGCCGATTACGAGCAGGCCCCGGTCCTGACGCCGGAGCTGTACGACAACCTCGTGGCGACGGCGTTTCTACGGCTGACGCCGGACGGCACGCACGCCAACATCACGAATTTCGTGCCCGACCGTCAGGAGATCATCGCCGATGAATTGAATGTGCTGGCGTCATCGGTGCTGGGCCTGACGGTGAAGTGCGCCCGCTGCCACACGCACAAATTTGATCCGATCCCGCATCGGGACTATTATCGCCTGGCCGCCGTCTTCAAAGGGGCCTACGACGAACACGACTGGCTGCGGGGCATCTTTCAGGCCGGAAATCAAGGCCCCTGGGCCGAACGCCGTTTGCCGCTGGCGCTTCCGGAGGAACGACTGGCCTGGGAAGCTCAGGACCGGCAACAGATCCAGGAACGCGATCAAGCGAAAAACGTATTGCAGGTTAAGACCGAGGAATTGCAGCGGAAATATTTTGACGAACGACTCGCCGCGGTGCCGGACGACGAACGTGACGCGGTACGCCAGGCGATCTCCACGGCGGCATCTGAGCGAACCGCTGCGCAGAAATCCCTGGCCGAGAAATACGAACCGAAACTGCGCGTTGGAGTTGAAGAATTGAAGAAGCTGGAGCCGGAATTCAAGACGATTTCCGATCAGACTGACGCGAAACTGCGTGAGATCAACTCCCGCCGCAAACCGGCGCCGACAATTCAGGCGCTCTGGGACCAGGGCGAGCCGTCGCCGACGTACATTCTTCGCCGGGGCGATTACAGGAAATTTGGCCGGGAAGTCGGTCCGGGTGTGCTGTCGGTCCTCACGAACGGCCGTACGCCGTTTGAAGTGAAGCCGCCGTGGCCCGGCTCGAAGAAGACCGGCCGTCGGCTGGCCTTCGCTCGCTGGCTCACGGAAGACAGTCATCCGTTGACGGCCCGCGTGATGGTCAATCGGCTTTGGCGGCATCATTTCGGCGCGGGGATCGTCTCGACGCTCGATAACTTTGGCAGGACCGGTTCGCCGCCGACGCATCCGGAGTTACTCGACAATCTGGCCTGCGAATTTGTCCGGGCGGAATGGAGCGGGAAACACATGCACCGGCTGATGACGGCCTCGGGGACCTACCGGCAAGCGTCAGTCACTTCCGAGGCGGCCGAGCGTGCCGACCCCGAAAACACGCTCCTCTCGCATATGCCGATTCGGCGTCTGGAAGCCGAAGCGCTTCGGGATGGGTTGCTGGCGGTGTCGGGCCGGCTCAACGATACGGCGTTCGGTCCGCCGGATGACGTCGAGTCGGCGGCGTCAGGAATGGTCTCCGACAAAGGAGCCCGCCGTACGATTTTCGTGCTTCAGCGGCGGACGACGATCCTCACACTGCTGGAAGACTTCGATCTTCCCGCGATGAGCCCCCACTGCATCGACCGGCCGATCTCCACCGTCGCCCCGCAGGCGCTGCATCTTTTGAACTCGAAAGGCATCCACGTCTTGGCCGTCCAATTTGCCGAACGAGTCCGCGGCCAGGCCGGAGACGATCCGCGCCGCCGCATTGACACGGCCTGGCGGCTGGCGTTCGGCCGCTCTCCGTCGGCCGAAGAACTCCTGATCGCCGATAAACATCTGAGTGAACTCACGGTCCTCTGGTCGCAGCAGCCCGCCGACGGCACACCGCCGGCCGATCTCGCGCTGATCAACCTCTGCCACGCCCTGTTCAACTCGGCCGAGTTTCTGATGGTGGATTGATGTGCCGTGCTCACTAAGTCGCTCCTGATCTCGGGTCGCAGTTTTTTGAACAGAGCAAGCGCCTAGCGTCAAACCAGTCTCGCGTCTGACCGCAAAAATGGCTACTGTAAAAGGTGACGCCCGACGAGGTTGGGACCGAAGATCACAAGACGTTTCGGAGCATGGCGACCATGAAGCAGGGCCTTTACGCGGTGATTGCGGCGGCCGTTTCCGTCTCAACGGCCTCGGCGCAGATTTCGTATCCCATGGTGATGAGCCTCAAGCCTGTCGCGGTGCAGATCGGTACGACATCAGAGTGCGAGGTGCAGTCTCGCTATTCGATGCTCGGCGCGTATCAAGTCTTTATCACCGGGACCGGCGTGACGGCGGAAGTAGTTCCGCCCGACGCCGAGGCGGCGAAGAAGCCGGAATCGATCACCAAGCTGAAACTGAAAATCACGGTCGATCCGACGGTTCAGCCCGGGGTCCGCGAATTTCGCCTGGCGACCCCAAACGGGGCCAGTACCGTCGGACAAATTGTCCTCGTGCGCGATCCGGTCGTCAACGAAATCGCGGACAACGACACGATCGACAAGGCCCAGGCCGTGACATTGCCGGCGACGTTGTGCGGCACGCTGGAAAAAGTCGAAGATCGCGACTTCTTCAAGTTCCGCGCCGAGGCCGGCCAGTCCATCGGCTTTCATGTCCGCTCGCAGCGGTTGCAGGACAAGATCCACGACTTGCAGGAACATTCCAATCCCATCCTGTTTCTGACCGATGCGACGGGCGGGCTCCTGGCGATGTCAGATAATACGTTTTACGCCGATCCGTTCCTGGCCCATCAGTTCGCCGCCGCCGGAGATTATCTGCTGGAAATTCGCGATGCCCGCTACAAGGCAAATCAATACTGGGAATACAGCATCGAAGCGAATTCCCGGCCGTTTGCCCGGACCGTGTTTCCCTTGGCGTTCGCACCGGGAAAAGAGACGGCCGTGGAATTGTCCGGCTGGTTGTTTCCGCCGGGGACGAAAGCGAATCTCACGGCGCCCGCCGGATCGCCCAATGGATTGACGTTTCTGCCGTTGACGATCGGCGATCAGCCGTCAACTCCCGTGCCGGTGTACCTCACCGATTTGCCGCAATCCCTGGAAGCGGCCGGAGAAAACGACGAAATCAAATCGGCCCAGAGCGTCGCCTGGCCGGTCGTGATCAATGGCCGCCTCGATTCTGACGCGGATCTGGATTGCTATTCCTTCACGGCGAAAAAAGGCGACAAGTTGAATTTCGAAGTGATCGCCCGCCGCGCCCAGTCCGATTTTGATCCGATTTTGCGGATCATGAACGAGGGGGGCGCCTTGCTGCGTGAAGACGACGATTTCAGCTTTGGAAAGACACAATCGTCTCCGGACGTCAAAGTGGAAGGCTGGGAGGCTCCTGCCGATGGGACGTTTTTCGTCGATGTTCGCGATTACCGCGGCGGCCCGGGCGGACCCTATGTCTTGCAAATCACGCCGACGAAACCCTATTTCGAATTGATGATCGATACGGATAAGACGCAGCTCACGCCGGGCACGTTTGCCGTGCTGTTCGTCCGGGCCAAGCGGCTGCACGGCTTCACGGGCGAAATTCAACTGCACATCGACAAGATTCCCGGAGGCGTGACGGCCGTCTGCGGAAAAATCCTCGGCGGAAAAGGCCTCGACGGCGCCATCGTGCTGCACGCACCGGCCGACGCGCCGCTCTCGGCAACGAACGTCCGCATCTGGGGCACGGCGACCCATCCGCAGGGCGAGGGCCAGCCGCCGCTGGAACTGACTGCCGAGGCGACGCCGTTCCAGGAGATTTACAATCCCGGCGGCGGCCGCAACTTTTTTGAGGTGTCGACGCACACGGTGAACGTCGGCGGTCCGTCGGACCTGCTCGCCATTGAAGTCAGCGAGACCGACGTCCATCTCAAGCAGGGCGAGTCGAAGACATTGACCGTAAAATTGCAGCGTGCAGAAAACATGAAGCACAATGTCACGATTGACATGCAATTCACGCACCTCGAGCAGGTGTTCGCCAGTTCCTTGCCCGAGGGGGTGACGCTCAACCGCAGCGCCGGGAAAACCCTGCTGGCAGGAACGGATTCCGTCGGCGAGATCGTGTTGAAGTGCGATCCGACAGCTCCGCCCGTTGAGAAGCAACTGGGGGTCGTCATGGCGAACATTTCGCTCAATTTCGTGATGAAAACGACGTTCAGCAGCCCTCCGGTGTACCTCACGGTGGAAAAGGCCCCCTGAACTTCCGCGACTTGAGTTACCGATTGAAAATTTCCGCGCACGATCTTGGGGGGGATCATGAGCCGAGTCCCCGCATCGTCCGCAGGGCAGCCGAAGTTGGAACGCCCCGCTTCTGAATCTGACCGTGCTGAGGCGCTGCGCTGGGAGGCGATCGGTCGAATGGCCGGCCGTGTCGCCCACGATTTCAACAACCTCTTGACCGTGATTATCGGTCATGCGGAACTTCTCGAAACGCGAATTCCGTCCCACGACCCGGCTGCCCGATCGATCGCCGGCATCCTCGAGGCCAGCCGACAAGCCGCCCTGCTGACGAAGCGACTGCTGGCGTCGACTCGCCGTCAACCGGGAGTGCGGGGGCCGCTCCTCGTGAATGACGTGCTCCGCGCGATGGAGCCGCTGATTCGGCCGGTGCTGGGGTCCGCTGTCGAACCGATGTTTCGGATCGATCCGGAGATCGGGCCGATTGACGGCGACGAGAGCCAATGGGAGCAACTCGTGTTGAGCCTGGCGATCGTTGCGCGCGACGCCATGCCTCACGGGGGCTTCCTCACGCTGCAGACAAAACGCGTCGAGTTTGCGCCGGAGGAATCTCGACCGGAGAACCTGGCGCCGGGCCGTTACGTGATGCTGGCGGTCGGCATTGCAGGGCTGGAGACGGATGAACGGAACCCGGCAGACCTGTCCGAGCCGCCCCTCCCAGCGAACCAACGGGCTGCGGTCGCCGCGATGGCGGAACAGTGCGGCGGCGTCCTTGGCGAGAACCGCACGCCGGAAGAAGGGATGCGATTGGAATTGCTGTTCCCCTGCCGTGAGGCGCCGCCGGCAGCCGCCGCGGCCGCTCATCTCGGGATACTTATTGTCGGAGTCAACCCGGATGTTCGGCTGCTGGCGGAGCTGGTGCTCACGTCAGCCGGCTATCGCGTGGCGACTGCCGTGAACTTCGAGGACGCGCTCGCACAGGCCGAGGCGGCCGATCCTCCCTTTGAACTGTTGCTGACCGATGTCGCGCTGAACGGCCAAAACGGCCGCGAATTGGCCGCGCGGATTCGGAACAGGCATCCTCGCCTGGCGGTCGTCCTCCTGAGCGGCCATCCCGAGGAGTCGATCCTTCCTGAGGGCGATGGGAAAGAAAATTCGGCACTCTTGCAGAAACCGTTCACCGCCGGTCAGCTGTTGCAGCGAATTCAACACGCGCTCGGAGAACGGACAACGTGAAGCGATCCACATCTCTTTCGCCGCGGCATGAAATCGACCCAGAGCGACTTGCGTTAGGCATCCAGCAGCCCTGGGCGGAGTTGATCCTGCGGGGCGAGAAGACGATTGAAATCCGTTCGCAGTCCACGCAAGTCCGGGGAAGAATTTATCTCTACGCTTCCAAAAAGCCATCGTCCTTGTTGGCCGCTCACGCGATGGTTGTGCAGCATCGCCTGAAACTGGACGCCTTGCCGTGCGGGCTGCTGGTCGGTTCGGTCGAAATTACGGAGTGTCGGCCGGCGATCCCTGCCGATGCGCCGTCCGCTTGCCTGCCGCTGGAGTTGCTGTCCGGTCATCAGGCTTGGCGGTTCCAGGCGCCGGAACGTCTGGCGCAGCCGTTGCCCGTGCGATTTCTTCCCTATGGCGTGTGGTTCTATCCCTTCCGTCGGAAGAATCAGCAGTCGTGAGATCCGGCGAAGACATCGCCGGGATTTGAGTTCCATGGCACGATTGCAACCCATGGCCACCGGCTTTAGACTGCCTATTCCCGCCGTGGAACGAGGAGGCGGCTGAGTTTGCCGCATCCTTCACACCATCCGCCCAAAATCATCACTCCTTGAGGAAATCGGCATGTCCCAGCCGAGCACGTTGCCCGCCCCGCAAAAGATGACGTTCACCGTCTGGCTGATCTGCGTCATCGCCGCCATCGGGTTTGCGTTCGATATCTACGAACTGCTGATGCTTCCTCTCATCGCACGGCCGGCTTTGCTGGAGCTGACGGGGTTATCGCCGGAAACGGCGGAGTTCAAGTCGTGGGTGGCGACGTTGTTTTATGTGCCGGCGTTCGCGGGGGGCATTTTCGGCCTGTTCGGAGGCTATCTGACCGACCGGTTGGGGAGGCGGTTCGTGTTGACGTGGAGCATTCTTCTCTACGCGTTTTCCGCGTTTTTCGCTGGTTTTTCGACGAACATCTACATGCTGTTGTTCTTTCGCTGCACGTGTTTTATCGGCGTCTGCGTGGAATTCGTGGCCGCTGTGGCATGGCTGGCGGAACTCTTTCCGAATCCGCAGCAACGCGAAAGAGTTCTCGGTCAGACGCAGGCCTATTCGTCGATCGGAGGCCTGCTGGTTGCCGTCGCCAATGGCTTAGCGGGCGACATCGGCAGGAACCTGCCGACGATTGCCATCCCTGGATTCTTGACCGGACTCCTCGGGCAGATTGGCGTCGAACACCAGCACGAAGCCTGGCGATACACCTTGATGTCCGGGTTGATTCCCGCGATTCCGCTGATCTGCATTCGACCGTTTTTACCGGAATCGCCCGCCTGGAAGAAGAAAAAGGAAGAAGGCTCGTTGAAACGTCCCAGCATTGCGCAATTGTTCGAACCGGACTTGCGCCGCACGACCATGATTACCGCGATCGGTTTTGCCTGTACCCTGGGTGCGGCGTTCGGCGCCATTCAGCAGATGCCCCAGATCATCCCCGGATTGAAAGAAGTTCAAGCCGTTCGCCAAAAAGCGGTCGACGCGGCGAAAGCGGAAGGCATCGAAGACGAGAAAACCCTGAAAGGCAAAGGCGCGGCGGCCGCCGGGCCGGTCAGCCAGAAGTTGGCGGCGGCATACACCAAAGTCCAGGAGATCGGCGGACTTGTCGGCCGGTTCTTAATGGCGCTCGCGCTGGCGCATGTCGTCCGCTGGGGCTGGACGCTGCGGATGTTCCAGATTCCCGGCCTGCTGCTCACGCCTGTCTTGTTTTACTTCTTTGTGCGGATGGAGAATCAGCACTTCTTTGAGATCAACCTGACGGCGATCTACCTGGGCAAGCTGCCGATCACCACGATGTCGCTGGGGATGTTCTTTGTCGGCATGTTCACAGTGGCGCAGCTTAGCTTCTGGGGCAACTACTTGCCGCACGCTTATCCGCTGCATTTGCGAGGAACGGGCGAAAGTTTTGCGGCGAATATCGGCGGCCGCATGATTGGGACGTCCGCGGCCGCCGCGGCGGCATTTCTGGCAACCGTCATTCCGTCTCCAGCCGGTCCGATGCAAAGCCCGTTGCAGTTTTCGACTGCCGCCGCAATCGTCGGCGGATTGTGCTGCGCCATCGGTCTGGGCGCGTCCTTCTTCCTCCCCGAGCCGAAGCCCGAGTCGGAAGCGCATTGATCAGTTGCCGCTCGTCAGTTGCGATGCCGCGACGCCGAAGATCGCTCCTTCCAGCAGGTGCCGTTCCATGAAGGCGGCGATCGCTTCCAGCTTGGTGTATTGCAGCAGGATGTAATCGCCCGGCTGAATGATCACCTGCTCGGCGACGTCGGTGCGCGCCTGGTACAGATCGACCTCGATGGGGATCATGCGGCCGTCCTCCAGGTAACGCAGAACGATAACGCGGCTGGCGGAAATCGCGACGTCGCCGTTCAATGCCGATGGACCGCCGATCGAAGACGTTCCGCGGGATCCCCCTTGCGCTCCGGTCCGTTGTCCTTGCGACATAGCGATGGCCTGCAACACGTTTAAGTCATAATCCCTCGGCAGCGTGAATTGTCCGCCGCCCAGCAGTCCTCCGGTATAAAACACTTCCGTATCACGCGATTCGATGAAGACAATGTCGCCGTCTTCGAGAATCACGTCCTGCTCATGTAGATCGACCGTTTCTCCCGGCCCCAGCCGGACCGGAATCTTGACGATCCGGCGATCTCTCAGTTCCGAGTCCGCCATGTCCCAGCCGAATTGTTCGGGCGTCATCAGGACGGCGTCATCCGACGGAATCGCGTGGGACGGAACCATCCCGTCATCCGGCCAGAGAGCGGGCGCGGACTCCACACCGGGACTGGCATGCCTGTGCGGCGACAACGCATTCGAAGAGGCCGGTCCGAGGGAGAACGGCGGTGGTGTCTGTGCACCGGGTGGCATCGCCAATCGCGGTTGGTCCGTGGGACTTGCCTCGGCCGGCGGGGGAATGAAAAAGTCCGGCTCGCGGGTGAAGGGCGGCGGCGTTGGAGGCGTCTGAGAAGCCGACAGCCCGGCGCCGCGGCGATAATCGCTTTCCAGGGACTGTGCACGGAAGGTGCTGCGCGGTCTGCTGGTCTTGCGGGCCTCAGCGCCGAGAGGAATCGGCGAAGGCGACTGCCCCGACGGCAGCGACGAGTTCGGAGCCGGCGTCCAACCCTCGGACGTTTTGCGGCGGCGTAGAATGTAGATGGCGTTCTCGGCATCCAATCCCGGCAGTCCGCCCGTCTGGGCCAATGCGTGCAACACGTCGTTCTTGTAGGCCGGCAAATTCACCAGTTGACCGGTGCCGCGTTTCACGGCACCCAGGTTGATCTGCCCCGCGGCGGCAAAATTTGTCGCGACAGCCGATTCTTGCCGAATGACCAGCACTCGGTAATGTCTGGGGCGTTGCAAGCTCACCAGAATCCGGTCGTTCTCCGGATTCAGAAACTGCCTGTCAGCGGTGTAGGCCTTCTTGAGCATCCCCTCGACTTCGGCGATGGTTTTCCCGCGAACGACGACCGGTCCGATCAGGGGAAGAGAGATCGTGCCGTCGTCCCGTACCGGAATCGGAAACCCGAACGACGGCGGCCCGTCGACGCCCACCGGGATATTCACCGGCTGCGCCAGCTTGCGATCCCCGAGCACGCCTTCGATGTAGATGCCCAGCACGTCGCCCGAGTCCACCCGGTGGGCGCCCGGCGGCGTCTGCTTGAGCAGCGAGAGGTCGATTGTCCGCTTGCCGGCGCGGCTAGGGCCCCGAAATTCCTCCGGCAGATAACGCGCCGGAATGCCTTGAATCGGGTGAAACGCCGCGCATCCGGCCGAGAGCACGCATCCCCATGCGATGGCGGCAAGCCAGAGTCGCCGCATCCCGAAACCGCGGATCAGATGTGTGTCGTTCACGCCAGTTCGCTTTCCTGTCCGCAGCCGCGCCGACATCGGCGGCGAATCGGCCGGACGGAGAGTCCGTTCCGATCTCGACCCGCTGCCGGTCAGAGCCGCTGAAGATGACAAAGGAAGGTGTTCGCGGCGTGAAGTAGCCGATGCGATTCGATCTGACAAGTACAGATCACGCGGCAACGCCCGAGAAATTGCCGGATTGCGGTTTCAATACCGGACTTGCCTCGCAAACCGGCAAATCCTGCGGATCGACCGGTACATCAACACCAAAGCCCGGCGTCGGCGACGCCGGGATCAGAGAGTCCGGCGATGATCCCGCGGCGGCAATCAGCGCGGGGCAGGCAACGTGCCGATCCGTGAGCCAACGGTCTTGGAGTCCGGACTGAGCGAACCGACGACCGAGGCGAGTGCGGTCGCCACGACCGGTTCAGCTTCGGCATTCCAGGCGTCGTGGATTTCGCGGGCCTGGTCTTCGGTCAGCATCACGCCGTGACGCTGCATGTGGAACGCAAGATTCCGGGCTGCGCCGGCTCGGACGTCAGCGGCTTCCTGCGCATTGACGGCAACTTGCAGCAACCGTCCCTGGATCGTATTGGTCTTGATGCCCGACAGGGCGGTCAGGGCGGTCAGGGCATACTCAGGATTCTCGATCAGGTCGGACAGCGATTCCTCAGTCGACGACAGGTCGTAAATGTGGCCCAGTTCCGCTTGAGAGAGGTGGGCCAGCCAGCGCACGGCTGCGGATTGGTAGTTACCCCGTTCTTCCCCGCTGAGCTGGGCGCCTTTCACGTTGGACGCGAACGGCCGCACCTGGTCGACAAAATCGCTTGCCGAGCCGGACTCGGCGACGAACAGGGCCGGCCCGTTGCGAAGAATCAAGCGGGCCAGCTTCCCACGGGTGGTCGCTTGAATCGGGTCCTTCCGTCCGCCGGGAGGCAGAGTCCCGTTCCAGATGGACGACGCGGCTTCGGGAAAGGCCATCGCATCTCTGCGCCCAAAGGCGTTTTGCACATCGGTCAGGTCTTCCGGTCCGTACAGGACGAGGGGCAAATAGGCGGTGCGCGCATCCGCGCGCAGATTGGCCACGGTCTGCGAGAGATCCCAGCGAACGCAGTTGACATGGATCACGGCCAGATCGATGCCCGCCGTGGTCGACGCCATCGCGAATCCTTCCTGCCCCGTGCGGACCATGACCGGCGTATATCCCAGGTCGGACAGATAACCCGCGGTGATTTCGGCACGGCCCGTGTCGGCGTCGATCACCAGCGCCTTGTTCGTCTCCGAGTTGTTGATCGCCCGGTTCAGGATCGACACCACGCGGTCGGCGCCGCGAAACGCACGCGTCGGCTCGGTGCGCAAGATGGCGTTGGCCGCGGCGAATTGCACCCGCAGATCGGGAAAATTCAAGGCGGCCAGCACGGGCGACTTTCGTCCCCGCTCTCCGAAAATCTGTTGGTGCGAGCCAATCTCGCCCAGAATCTGCAGCGCGGCCTGGGCCGTCCCCAGTTGTCCGGCGGACAGGGCTTCGACCAGCACATCCGTCACGGTTTGCTCGCCGGCCGTCATGGCGACAAAGCCGGGCGTTCCCGGGGCCAGAGAAAGGAGATGATCTCGCCCCTGCACGGCCACCGACCAGCCCATCTGACTTCCCAGCGACAGGCGCTGCGCTTCCGGGTTCTCTGGAGAGAGATCCAGCGACTGACGGGCAAAGCGCGAGGTCAGGAATAGCTGAGCCTGCTCCGGGGGCAGCAGCTTGCGAACGGCCGTTCCCTCGGCGTCATCCCAGACCCAGAGGAGCACGTTGCCATCGTCTTCCAAAGGAAAATGATGCTGCTGAAAATAGAGACTTCGCGTAATGCGGCGCAACTCCTGCGAGGCCAGGTCGACGGTCAGCCGCTCGGGAATCTTGGCGGAGCCTGTCAACACGCGCGACAACGTCTTTCGCGCGGCGGTCCGAAGCTCCGGGGATTCGCTCTCGGCAAATGCGGGATGCCAGAGGTACGCGACCGCCTCCTTCCCATTAATCAGCGCCAAGCCCGAAAGCACGGCGAGACGGACAGACGGCTGAGGAGCATCCAATCCCGCTAACGCCGGCGCGATGGCCGGACGGCCGATGCGTCCCAGGGCGTGAATGATCTGGTCGGATTGCGTTGCTGAAGACGGGTTGACGAGCTTCCGGAGCATATGCGGAACGGCCGCCTCGCCCAGGTTACGCAATTCTCGAATTGCCAGCTCGCGCTGGACCGCGTCGGATTCCAGCTTGGCAATCAATTGATCGGCATACGTCGGGTCTTCCGACTGCTGACGCGACACCGCGCCCAGGCGTTCCAGCAATCCCTGGGCTTTGGATTTCAGCGACTTGATGCGCGACAGCATCACGAAGTCGCCGGTCCCGTGTTTGTCGCGGAGCCGAATCAGCGTTTCGTCGTCCGGGTTGGCGGCAATGAACTGCTGCAGGTACCGATTCGCCAGATCCATTCGGGCCAGATCGACCATCAACAGCACGGCCGAAAACATCTCTTCCGGCGTCTTCGGCTCGTACAAGAGCGGCGACGGCTCGACATACGGGTCGACTCCGCCCGCGGCCGGTTCCGGTTGCGCCCCGGCCGGCGTCGCCAAGGCATACGCCAGAATTCCGGCGCAGCAGATCAGCCAAGATGTTCGACAGCCGCGCGGCATGAAATCACTCCGTCTGGGGATGAGTCGACTTCGAGTCACCCGAGATCGCTATCGTCTTTCAGAATTTGCCAGGTTGAATGGCCGAAACGCGAACGAACGCCCACAATCGCCGTGTTCGAGCAGGGCGTGAGAGATCACCGAGATCGCACTCCATCGTAGACCCGAGGCCCCGCCGAGTGCAAACAAAATCACCCCGCGCCGGCTCCCGTGGGGATTTCCTCGCTTCAGACATCGGCAGCCGCGCCTCGACGGTTCAGGCAGACCGGGTGATGACCGTCGGGAACAGGGGACGTTTGCGTGGAATAACGACTGTGCCGATTGAGCGGGACCAAGCCCTGCAAGGGCACCGTGTCTGCCGCAGTTGACGACGACGTCTTTCAGGCCGTGGCGCGCCGTTTTTCCAGCACGAGGACGTTGCCGCGTCCTTGGTACTCCACGTGGCTCATGAAGGCCCGCATCAGCATAATGCCGCGGCCGCAGGGGCGTTCGAGGTTTTCTTCTTCGGTCGGGTCGGGAACGGCCTCCGGCTGAAAGCCGATGCCCTGGTCTTCAATCACAACGCGAACGAACTCCTGCGAGATCGACCATTCCACCCGGACGGTTTTCGCCGGGTCCATGTGGTTGCCATGCTTGATGGCGTTGACCAGCGCCTCTTCCAGAGCGAGCCGGACGCCGAAGACGTCACGCGTGGAGAACTGCAGCTCCTCCAAGCGCTGGACGATGCGCTCCTGCACGGCCTGTCCGGCCGATGTGTCGCTGGGAATCACGACTTCAAAATGTTCAGGTGCTGACATAACGTCGGCAGTTGCTTTTGGGAAAAGCGAGTGGAGAACTCGTGACAGGAGCAACCCGATTGGACCCATGACACCGGCTCAGAATCCTTCGAGCGCTTGTTCTTGCGTACCGCGAATGTCGAATATCTTGTTCAGTCGGGTGATCTCGAAAACCTCGTAAATCTCCGGGCGGATGTTGCACAGCCGCAACTTCCCCTTGGACGCCTTAACCTTCTTATCCATCGTGATCAGCTTCCCGAGCGCAGCACTGGAGAGATACTCCACGTTCGCGAAATCGAGGATGATCTTCTTCCGGCCGTCTTCATCGACCAGGCCGAACATCTGGTTGCCGATGATCTGGATGTTCGTCTCATCGAGAATTTTCTTATCGATGAACTTGGCGATGGAGACATTGCCGATCTCCTCGAGATCCAGCCGGCGTTGCGCAGACATTACGGGTTCCTTCTCGATGACCAGTCAGGATCACCTTTGACGATCGCCAATTCAGAGAATGACGGCTCCGACGTATGAGCGCCGGCAAACATCACCCGCGCACGCCCTCATTCCCCGGGCGAGCTTCGATCGTAACAGTCATCCAGTACTAAAGGAATCATCGTTCCGGTTGGCACGCAAGTCAAGTCAGTTTCGCTGCGGCGTTACAGGCGGCAGGCTCCAAATTCCCCGGTGAGCGGCCTCCGGCTTTGCGAAGGACTCCCTCAAGGGAGCGGAATCGCGGTAAGCCGGCGCATTACGACTGGAATACGTGAGTCTGTTCCGTGATGTTCGCCGCGTTCGGTTTTGCCGGTTTGGCATTCATCAGCGACGAACTGCCCGTGCCGCGTTCGTGCTGGCTCCACCAGAGTTCGGCTTCTTCGATGGACCACGAGTTCGCCATCGGCGCGCGGGACAGCAGCACGGTCAGATCGCGGGCCGTTTGCGGACGTTTGGCCAGCGGCTTTTGCAGGCACGCCAGGATCGCCGCTTCCAGTTCGACGGAGACCGGGCGGCCCAACCGTTCGGACGGCGAGACGGGCGCCTGGCTGACGTGCATCTGGCATAGTTCCACCACGCTCTGTACCTCGAACACCGGCTTGCCCGTCAGCAGGAAATAGCCGAGAGCGCCCACTGCGTACAAATCGCTCCGGGCATCCACCGCATTCGGCGTCTGAATGGCTTCCGGGGACATATACAGCGGCGTCCCGGTCAACGATCCCGCTGAAGTCAGGCTGTTTTGTTTCGTGTCATCCAAGGCTTTCACCAGGCCGAAATCCAGAACCTTGGCCACGTCGGGTTCGCCGCCGCGGCGGTTCAGCATCACGTTAGCCGGCTTGATGTCCCGGTGCACCAGCCCCATCGAATGGGCTTCGTACAGCGAACCGCAGATCTGCGTGAGAATATGGATCGTGCGGGCCTCGCTTTGCGGTCCGTACTGTTCGACCAGTTTTTGCAAGTCGATTCCGTCAAGGAATTCCATCGCATAATAAAACAGCCCTTCCGGGGTCCGGCCGTAATCGTAGATCTGCACCGTGTTCGGATGATTCAACTGCGAGGTAATCTTCACTTCCCGTTCAAACCGCTCGACGGAGTCCTCAGAAATCCGGTCCAATTGCAGCATTTTGATGGCAGTTGGCCGGCGCAAAACGGCATGATGGCCCTTGTAAACCATCCCCATGCCGCCCGCGCCGAGTTTTTGTTCCAGCGTGTACTGCCCCAGCTTTTGCGATTCGAGTGCCGCTTTCTGCGCCTCCCTCTGCATCTTCGCCACCACGATGCTGAACACAAAGATTGCCACGGCGGCCAGCGTGAGCAGTGAATACACGCCCCAAAAGGCCCATTGCAGAATATGCAAAGGCTGGTACGCTTCCGCATGATCGATTTCCGTCACCACGCCCAGCTTGTACTGCGGCAGCCAGGTCCAGGACCCCAGCACGGGAACCCCCCGGTAATCGCGGTAGCCAATCACATCCGTGCCGTCGCGTCCCGCGATGGCTTCCGCCGCCGCTTTGGTCAATGGCAATTCGCTCCGGCGTTTCGTCGGCCGATGACCTTCGACCATGCTTCCGCCCGGGTCTCGCAGCAGAATTTGCAACAACGAGCGCGCTCCCGGTTCGTCGACCAGCAGTCCCAGCAGGATCAAATCGCTATCGAAGCGGCTGTTGGACACCATCCGTCCGTCGCTGTCAAAGGCGTACGTCTCGCCCGACTCCCCGATCCGCCCAAGTTGCAGGATTTTCGTAAATTCCCGCTCGGGGCGAATCCGAAAGGCCAGCGTGGCCACGCTTTGAAAACTCGGACTGCGGATCGGGGCAAGGACCATCATCATCGGCACCCCGGAACGTGTCTGCCCGGCGTCGTCTTTCATCAAGACGCGGCTCGGATACGGCGGGACGATGACCGTTTCCCCCTCGGCGACGCGCTTGAGCGCCGGCTCAAGAAACTCGGCGTACTCTGTCATTCCGACCACGGAATCTTCATCCGACGCGATCACGCGGCCGGTTTTGTCCAGGACCATGTAGCTTTGATAGTCACTGCTTTGCATCCTTGGCATCAGTTCCTTCTTCAGCTTCGCCAGCACGAGCGACTTCGCCGAGGCGTCCTGAGGCTCTGAGGCCGCTTCACCGTCTTCCAGCAATTGATACACCAGTTCACGCACGTGCTGATCATTGGAGTGCGAACCCGCGCTGTCTTCCTGGCCTTTGAGCCAAGATTTGAGCATCGACGCTTCCACGCTGAGCAGCGTCTGCAACTGCGAACGGATGCTGTCTTGCATCGTGCGCTCGATCGCCCCGCGTAGAAAATATCCCAATCCGGACAGCACCACGATCGCAACCAACGGGAAGATCCACAACTGTTTCTTTAGAAACACCCCGGTCCGCGAGATCGACCGCCCCGCGCGCGTATGGGCAAACGTCATGTGCATCGCCCGGGTGAGGCCGGAGCCCGAGGAGTTCTTCGTGGATCGCCAGGGAAACCAATTCATCGCGGCAACTTACTTAGTCCAGGGGGGAGGGCATGACGGCGAATTCACATCAACATATCATAGTATGATGCCTTGCCTGCACTCGACAATCGTAACGTGGGGTGTTTTGGAGGACTGGGTCGACAGTGCGGGGGTTCTTGCGCGGATGTTGTAAAACAGCAACATCGATGCAGGCAGGTCGATCTCTCTTCCGGACGCCTACGATCGGATTTCGCCTCCAATCCTGTCGCGCACGCGGTTCACACAGTAGAATCACACGTCTCCGAAGGCGACTCACCGATATTTCGCCTCGCTGACTATACTGGCACTGTCGATGGAACTCGTTGTGGATCAACCGATTCTGTCCGAAAACGACGTCCGGGAGTGGATCGTCCGAAATGTCCCCCAGGAAGACTTTCACGACAAGAAAGTCCTCCTGATCATTCCCGATGCCACGCGGACGGCTCCGTTGCCGTTGCTGTTCGACGCCCTGTTTCACCACGTGAAACCGGCCGTCGCCCAACTGGATGTACTGGTCGCCCTGGGGACGCATCCGCCGATGTCCGATGCCCAGATCGGCAAGTTGCTGGGCATCTCTGAGAAGGAACGTCATCGGTTGTTCTTCCAGGTCCGGTTTTTCAATCACGAATGGGATCGGCCCGAGCGGTTGACGACGCTCGGCACGTTGACGAAACAACAGACCTCCGAGATTTCCGGCGGCAGACTCTCGCTCGACGTCCCCGTGCAGATCAATTCCCGCATCGCCGATTATGACCGGCTGCTGGTTCTCGGCCCGGTCTTCCCGCATGAAGTCGTCGGCTTTTCCGGCGGGAACAAGTATTTCTTTCCCGGAATCGCCGGGCCGGAGATTCTCAACTTCTTTCACTGGCTCGGGGCGCTGATCACGAACGCCTCGATCATCGGCGTCAAAGACACCCCGGTCCGCAAGGTGGTGGATCTCGCCGCACGGATGATTCCCGTCGAACGCCGGGCCATCACGTTCGTCGTCGCATCCAGCGGCCAACTGCACGGCCTGGCCTACGGTACCCCGGAAGAGGCGTGGACGCATTCCGCCGATCTCTCCAACCAGGTGCACATTCTCCGGAAGCTCAAACCGTTCCGGCAGGTGCTGTCGTGCTGTCCGCCGATGTACGACGAACTCTGGACCGCCGGGAAGTGCATGTACAAGCTGGAACCGGTCGTCGCGGACGGTGGCGAACTGATCATCTTTGCCCCGCACCTCAGCGAGATTTCCGTCACGCATGGCAATCTAATCGAAGAGATCGGCTACCATGTCCGCGACTATTTCCTCCAGCAGTGGGACAAATTCCAGCATTATCCCTGGGGCGTCCTGGCCCACTCCACGCATGTCCGCGGCGGAGGGACGTTTGCGAACGGTGTCGAAACTCCGCGCGTGAAAGTGACGCTGGCCTCGCAGATTCCGAAAGAAGTCTGCGAGCGCATCAACCTGGGGTACTGCAGTCCGGAGTCGATCGACGTGGAATCGTTTGCCCATCGCGAAGACGAAGGAGTATTGTTGGTGCGTAAAGCGGGCGAGTATTTGTATCGACTCGACGAATAACGATTCCCCCCACGCTTGCGCTTAGCCGATCACCGATGTCCCTGATCTCTCTATCGGTTCTTTCAAGATATCTTTCATGCCCGAGACCAATCTCCAAGATCGATTGAACTTTGCCCTCACCGTTTCTTCGGAAGCGAGTGACCTGATCCTCCGCTACTACCAGCAGACCGACCTCGTCGTCGAAAATAAGCGGGACGCATCCCCGGTGACGGAAGCCGACCGCGGCGCCGAACTCTTGATTCGCAAGCGAATCGAGAGTTCTTTTCCCGACGATGCCATTCTCGGCGAAGAATTCGGCGAACACTCGGGAACGAGCGGCTATCGCTGGATTCTTGACCCAATCGACGGCACCAAAGCATTCATCCATGGCGTCCCCTTGTTCGGCACGCTGATCGGCGTCGAGTACCAGGGGCAATGCGTCGTCGGCGTCTGTCGTCTGCCGGCTTTGAAGGAAGTCGTCTATGCCGCCATCGGGCAGAGCGCCTGGTGGCAGGTCGGCAGTGAAGCCCCGAGGCCGGCACGCGTGTCCGCCATCCAGGACATCCGCCAGGCCACGTTCTGCACGACCGATCTCAACGGCTACCGCGTGGTGGGACAGGAAGCCGCTTATCAGCGTGTGTTGGATGCCGTCAATCTGGCGCGCGGCTGGAGCGACTGTTACGGCTACGCCCTGGTCGCGACCGGCCGGGCCGACATCATGATCGATCCGCGGATGAACCCCTGGGATGCCGCGGCCCTCGTCCCCATTTTGCAGGAAGCCGGCGGACATTTTCTCGACTGGACCGGCCAGCCGTCGATCTACGGCGGCAACGGCATCGGCGTCAATGCGGCGCTGAAAGCTGATGTGTTGCGGTTGATTCATTCCCCCGAGCGGGGGACGTGAGTCCCCTGATTGTGCATTGAATGGCAGGGATCGCGTCTCCAGGGGGCTGACGCCCCCCGCTCAGAAAGCCAAACACCATGAAAATCTCCGGCGTGCAAATGGACGTGAAACTCGGCGATGTCGACGGCAATCTGCGCCGCATGATCGAATTCCATCGCGAGGCCCGCGGCAACGAGGCTCTGCTGACCGTCTTCCCTGAATGCGCCCTGTCCGGCTACTGCTTCACCAGCCGCACGGAAGCGCTGCCGTTTGCTCAATCCATTCCCGGCCCGGCGACCACGGCGATGCAAGCCGTTTGCCAGGAACTCGGCGGTGCTGTCATCTTCGGGATGCTCGAACGCGACGGCGACCGGCTGTTCAACGCGCTGGCCTTCGTCTCCGGTGACGGGTTGATCGGGTCCTACCGCAAGATTCATCTGCCGTTTCTCGGCATTGACATGTTCACCGACTACGGCGACCGGCCCTTTGCCGTGCAGCAGTTCAACGGGCTGAACGTCGGCATGAATATCTGTTACGACGGCGGATTCCCGGAATCGGCCCGCTGCCTGACGCTGCTCGGGGCCGACCTCGTCGTTCTCCCGACCAACTGGCCGCCCGGCGCCGAGTGCGCCGCCGACTACACCAGCAACGCCCGGGCCATGGAGAACACCGTTTATTACATGGCCGTGAACCGCGTCGGCACGGAGCGCGACGTGACGTTCATCGGCCGCAGCCGGATTTGCGATCCGCTGGGAAAAACCATCGCCACGGCGGACAGCACGAGCGAGACCATCCTGTATGCCGACCTCGACCTCGAACGCGCCCGTAACAAACGGCTGGTGCGCGTCGCCGGAAAAAACGAAGTCAACCGCATCTCCGACCGCCGCCCGGAGATGTACGGCCCCATCGTCGCCCCGCATGTCTTACGGCGGATTCGGGATTTGCAGGGTTAGGGTTCGTCCAGAGATTTCATCGGCACCTTGTTCTCTGGGTAGATCGCCTCAAGAAATCTTGTCGCCTGAGTCCCGTAGAGCAGGCTCCCGCCTGCCTTCCGTTGATTGCAAGCCGATTCACGAGTGAAGGCAGGTGGGAGCCTGCTCTACGGGTCTGGATGTGCGAGTTGCCGCTGCCGCCGTCGTCATCCGGCTATGGCACCGCCCAGCGCCGCATTTGCCGTCACTACGGGATTCGGCTGATTCCCAGGCGGAACCTGATGTGGGTGCTCTCAACCGTCGGCGCCACGACCGACAGCATTCATCTTTCGCCTGAGGGGCAAGAGTTGTTCTGCAGGCTGATGGTACAGTTGACCGGAGCGCCGACAAGCCGCGATTCGCTCCCAGGCCGCTATGAACGGCGCGAGCCCGGTATTCGGAAGCCTGTCGATTAAGCGGCTGACGCAACCGGCGTTCACACCCCGTTCGACACCGGTTCGCGGGAGGGGCGGTACAGCGGTTCCGAGGGCGGAATGTACGTCGGCAGGGGCTGGCTCCGCGAATGGTCGGCGTGATTGTCGGACATGCCGCGGCGAACGGCGGTTTGAAAGACGTATGTCAGTGCGCCCGCCGCGGCGGCCGCCAGGCCGAACATCAGGTTCAGCCCCGGGTTCGGAGAGACCGGCTTCGCGGCGAAGCTCGGCGGCTGGGCCAGGTTGATGTTGGAAATCTGGTTCTTCGTCAGTTCTTCGTTGGTGCTTGCCTGTTCTCGATTCTCATCGGCCTTCCGATGTTCAGTGTCGAGCTGCGCTACCTGGCGATCGAGATCGGTGATCTGCAATTCGTGCTCATTCAATGCTCGCAATTTCGCGTAGACTTCGGCCTGTTGCTCTGCGGCCGCCTCGAATTTCTCCTGGTGATCCAGCAGTTTCGACCGTTCCACGAGAACTTCTTGCTTCTGCAGCAGGGTCTTCGCCAGTCTCACTTGCTCCGCGATGGCCCGGACCCGCGGGTGTTTCGGCTGGAATTGGGCAAGCAACCGCTGCTGTTCGATTTCCAGCTCGAACAACTTGGATCGCATCTGGTCGATGGCGTCAGTCGACATCGCGCTCGATTCCGGTTCATTCAGGAATTTCTCCCCCTGCGGGAGGCTTGCGAGCAGCGAATTCAAGCGCGCTTCGGCGGCGGAAAAAGCAGCCTGAGACTGAAGCAGGCTTTCGGTAATCGAGGTGGCCTCGCGGCTCAGCAGCTCACGCTGGCTTTCCACCGAGGCCACGCTGATCCGGTTCTTCGCGTCGCGCAATTCCAGCAGCTTCTCATCCAGCAGCTCCTTCTTCTCTTGAGCCTGGGCTTCGAAAAATTCCAAGGACCCCGAGATGCGGTGAAGCCGCAGATGCTGTGCCTGGTAGTTTTCAAGCAACCGCTCCAGCCGTTCTTGTGCCGTGTGCGGCGAGGAAGCCTTGCACTGAATGATGATCACGTTGGAGTTTTTCGGCGACGTGCTCTTGACCGACTGCATTAGCTTGCGGACGGCGCTTTCCCGACGGCGCACCGCGCCAATACTCAGATCCAAGTCCTCGGGCGCGTCGGCGGAATCTCGAACTGCCACGGCCTCTGGAGCTTTCGGCGCCAGGGCCGGGATGTATTTTTCCAGCTTCTGCATCCACTCGGCCCGCAAATGCGACCAGTCGGCGCTGCCTCCGTAACCTTCGCTGCTCGGTTCATTGAGGATCCGGTCGACCCCCATTTGATCGACGACTTTCTCGAACAGGGTTCGAGTCCGCAGCAGTTCCAGGACCGAGAGGATTTCCCGCTCACGGCTATCCGCCAGGCTCACGGTCTGGCCCGTCGTGGCGGTGGGGTCGAGATGCACCGTCTCCCGCCCCAGGCGAACATAGATTCTCGCTTCCGACTGATAAGTTCGCGGCCAAAGCAGTGTCGCCGCGGCGGTGCCGCCGGCAATCAGCAGAAAGACGATGACTCCGCGAAACCAATAACGCCACATGGCCGCGGTCAATTGATGCAAAAATAAGAGATCTCGTGATGGCATTTGTCCGGCCCTCTGGAATCAACCCTATGCGGAAATCATTGTCAGACCTGGAAATCGTCCAAGGTGACGGTGCTGTAACAACGGGAAATCAAAAAGGATAAAATACATAAGATGGATAATATGCACGCTGTGGGGCGGATTGTAGAGTACCCTGTTTAACAAAAATAGTGGAATATTCGGAATTATCGGATTTTTCGGAAAAAAAGTTATCCTTGGAAAAAGCGTCAAGAATTGACGCCAGTACACGTTCTGCGGGTTCCTATCGCTCAAACGCGTTATTCGCATCCTGCGGAGTCATCACGGGATTGACTCTGGAAAGCGTAGGGATCGTAGCAAACTTGAGGAGCTTAACGCTGGTATTCTTTAAGGGTTATGACGATCGAAAGGAATTTCTGCCGCTTGGTCGTCCGAATTGAGCCGGATGTAATTGTTCTGCCGCGAGCGCTCCGCCGAGGATTCCGATGTTGAGGGTGAATCCGACCGAACACGGTCGTAAGAGATCCTCCGTCCTTGACGTGAGCGAGAACAATGCGCCAACGATGCTTGTGTTACGCCCTCTTCGTGTTTTCCTGGTCGCTCCACCTGGAATCTTTTTTCAACAAAGAGGTTGCATCGGCTTCTGCCAAAGAGCGCATCGAAGTGCGTCCAGCCCCTTCGACAATTCGAACAGCCAGGCCGGCGGCTCACACTCAGCCCGTGGAACAGAACTCCCCGGTGGACGGGACCATTCGAGCGACGCTGCGGCTCTCCTCAGACCGACTCGAGAAGATGACCCAGGAGGCCTTGAGCCTTGCCTCCAAAGGGGCCACGTACTCGGCGAGCGCCAAGTTGATCACCGTGCTGGAATTGACGGCTGATCAACTCGACGAGGAACAGCGCACGACAGCCCATAATGCGGCGCTGGTCTCCGGCCTGACGGCGTTACGGGAAGCGGATGACTTTTCTCAATCCGGTTGGAAATCGAATGGAGATGCCGCAGAGTTCGTGCGCTCGATGGGCCATTCGACGCCGGTACTTCGCCGCCGTGACGTCGAATCCTTGACACGGACCGACGCCTTGGAACGTTATTACTCTTATGCCAGCCGACAACTTGCCAGCGCCGTGGCGAACGATCCGGCAGGATCGACGGCGTTGTACCATCTCGGGCGTCTGCAGCCGTTTCTCCTCGAGGGCGCCGAACAAGATCGTCCGCTGCTGGCGGCGCGGATGGTCGCCTGGCACCGCGCGGCGCTCGATGCCGATCCGAAGAATTTCCGGGCGGCCAATGAGCTGGGCGTCGTCTTGGCGGGCAGCGGCCAGTGGGAAGCCGCCAAGGAAGCGTTCATCACGAGTGCGGAACTTGGACGCCGGCCGGAGACAATTTCCAATCTCGGCATCGTACTCCACAAATTGGGAGATCAAGCGGGGGCACGCTCCATGGTGTCGCTTGCGAGTCAGCAACGGGATACCAGCCGCCAACGGTCGGGTCGCGATGTCGAGCCCCGGCCATTCCTCCGGTGGGTAGACCATCGGGAATTTGCCCTCTGTGCTGCGCCGGAAGACCTTCCGGCGGCCGTGATGGAGATTCCTCCTGCGCGGAAGGAATTGCAGCCGTCGAAAACCGAGAGAGTCTCTCAGAAGCTGAAACCCGGCTGGATGCGGTTCCCGGAGAAACTGAAGACGGCGTTTCACCGTGGGGCTTCCGACGAGCCGCGTGTCGCTGCGGATGATTCCCGTTCTCAGGCCGTGGTCCGACCGGTGCGGCGAAGTCGAACGGAGTCGAGTTCTGACGACGAGGCTGAAGTCGAGATGATCGGATTGGAGTCGGCGATCGACTCGCCCGTTCTCTATGAAGACGCCTTCGACGCACCGGCGATCAACATGCCGGTGGAAGATGCGGGAGCTGGTTTTTGTCCGACTTACAGCCTGCCGCAGCAGGGAGTGCCGTTCGGCGACAGCAGCTACGGACATGGCGAGTACATTGGTCCGCCGCGGACGCCGCACGTTCCGGAATATTTCTTGAGGGTCGGAGATTTGATCGGTTTCGTGTTTCGCCTCAATGGGAAACCTTCCACCACGCCGTACCGGTTGAACGTGGGAGACGTGATCCGCATCACATCACTGACGGCCGAGAATTTGGAACTCGAGACGCTGGTTCAGCCCGATGGGACGATCGTTCTGCCCCAGGTCGGCTCGGTCTCCGCCGCCGGAAAGACCATTGACGTCCTGCGCAAGGAGTTGGACGAGCGTTATAAGGAATTCATTCGAGAACCGTCGATTGCCGTCGCGCCGGTGACCATCAATAAGACACTGGAAGAGCTGCGAAATGCGATTATCACGCGGACCGGCCTGATGAACGGTCAGCAGTTCAGCGGAAAAGTGGCGCCGAACGGCATGATTCAGTTGCCGGCCATCGGCTCGGTTCCGGCTCACGGCATGTCGCTGGATGAGCTCCGCCGCGAAGTCGAACTGCGCTACATGGAGATTGCCAGTGGAGTCGAAGTCACGCCCGTTCTGCAAGAGCGAGCTCCTCGATACATTTATGTCCTGGGTGAAGTCTCCCGGCCCGGACGGTTTGACCTGGTCGGGCCGACCTCGGCGATTCAGGCCATCAGTCTGGCCGGAAGCTGGAATAAGGGGGGCAACATGCGCGAAGTGATCGTGCTCCGGCGCGACGAGTGCTGGCAACTGCTGGCCACCCGGCTGAATGTCCGCCCGGCGCTGTACAACAAGCCCAATCTCGAAGCCGACGACATCTGGCTGAGAGATTCGGACATCGTCATTGTGCCGAAGCTGCCGATCCAGGTCGCCGACGACTGCATCGAGATGATCTTCACCCGCGGGATTTACGGCGTGATTCCGTTCAACGGCGTCACCTTGTCGTTCTTCAAGGACCTCAGTTCGCTCGGCACCATCCCCTGATGCCTGATAGTGTTCGCCATCAGGGATTTCGCGAGTAGAGATGTTCCCGGCGTCGCTGTCGCCGGGCTTGGGTGAGGGGGCTGAAGCGCAGCCTCATGCAGCTCCGCGTGGAGTGATTGCTGATCCCCTGTCGGGTGTTTCGCGTGATCTCCTCGCCGAGCTGTCACCCGATGCCCGTCATCCAGTCAGCAAGGATTCCATGATCCCCAGCGACGTGAGCGCCGGCCCCATCTTGCGTCCGTACAGGCGCCCATCTCGCTGTGCGCGATGCGAGTGAGACCGCTGCTTATTAGCGAAGATCGCCTTGCAGCGTGGATCACGTTGCGATGAAGTTGGCCGGGGGCCGGGGCGAGAATCGCGATTCCGCTTGTGCTCTGCGATCCAATGAGTCACCCTGGAGTTCAGCAGCCTCGATCTGTGAAATCCCGTCCCATGAATTCCTGGGGGCAGCGTCTTTATCCTGTGGGTGTTGTGTCATGATTCCAGCGTGTGCGGCGGGAATGGGGCCATGTCTCACGATGCGGCTCTCTCTGGCCTGGGGAATCTGTTGCCTCGCGTCGTGCGTGGATCGGAAGGCCGACGGTCCTCCCGGGGGACCAGCAGCTGCTGTCCGGACGACTACGGAAACGCTTCCCGGCAGGTCTTCGAAGAACCCGCCGGATACGATGCCGGCGGAAGTCTTTGCGACGACCCCGGCAGCGCGCGCCGCATCTCCTGACGACTGGCTGGAAGACGTGACAGAATCGTCGGGCTTGAAGTTCACGTACCGTTCGGGTGTGGAAAGCCGCCAGTATGCCATGGTCGAAGAACTGGGCGGAGGCGTTGCCTTGTTCGATTATGACAACGACGGCGACCTGGATGCGTACTTCACCGGCGGCGGCGAGATCGGCGAGAATCAGCAGCCCAAGGGCCGTGCCGGAGCGTTGTTCCGCAACGACGGCGGCCTGCGTTTCACCGACGTCACGCAAGCCGTCGGGCTGGATCAGTCGGGGGACTATTCTCACGGCGTGACCGTGGGCGATTATGATCGGGACGGCTGGCAGGATCTGTTCATCACGGCGTATGGCCGCAGCCAGTTATTCCGCAACGTCGACGGGCAGTCGTTTGTCGACCGGACCGATGCGGCGGGCCTCGTCGTCGACGGCTGGCATGCGTCGGCAACCTTTCTGGATTTCGACCGTGACGGCTGGCTGGACCTTTACCTGTGCGGATACACGCTTTGGAAACCCGGTTCGCGGTATCTTCTGGGCGGTGACAAGCATGGCGTGGAAGAACTCCGCATGCCGATTGACGTGCCCGGTGCGCCGGACCTGCTGTTTCGCGGCAGTCCCGATGGGACATTCACGAACGTCACCGTGGAGGCCGGGATCCGCCCCGATGGGCGCGGCCTGGGAGTCGTTGCCGCCGACTTCAATTCCGACGGCTGGATCGACCTGTACGTCGCCAACGACATCGATCCGAACCACCTCTATTGGGGCGGTCCGACGCTTCCTTTCCGGGAAGGTGCTGTGTCCGCCGGTATTCAAGGAAGCGAATACGGCCAGCCTGAGAGCAGCATGGGCATCGACGCGGCCGACTACGACGGCGACGGCCGCTTGGATCTGTTCGTAACGAACTACGAGCGCGAGGACAACGCGCTGTATCGCAACGAAGGGGGCGGTGCTTTCACGCATCGCACGGCGCCGGCTGGTTTGGCTGGGTGCTGCCGGCCGTATGTCGGCTTCGCGACGGAGTTCCTGGATCTCGATCTGGACGGCTGGCTCGACCTGTACCTGCTGAACGGGCACGTCGTTTACCATGTGCGAAAGAGTCCGTACCGTCAGCCCGCCTTCGTGTATCGCAACCAGGCCGGCGAGCGATTTGAAGACGTCTCGGACCAGACGGCGGCTTATTTTTCGGTGACGCATGTCGGACGCGGCGGCGCGTACGGCGATCTCGACAACGATGGCGACCTGGACCTGGTCTTCACTCATCAGAACGAGCCGGTCACCGTGTTGCGCAACCGGCGAACGGCGGACAATTGGCTTTGCGTCTCGCTGGAAGGTGTCGTCTCGAACCGCGATGCGATCGGCGCAGTGGTAACGAGCGCGTGGGAGGGACGAACGCTGACACGCGTGATTCGCGGCGGGGGGAGCTATCTGTCCTGTTCCGATCGCCGTGTGCTGGTCCCCTGCTCTTCAGAATTGCAGTCGATGGAAATATTGTGGCCGAACGGTCTCAGGGAACGCTATTCCGGACTTCGCCCCAGGCAGACGCATCGTCTCCGCGAAGGGTCTGGCGTGCCATGGGAATCCTCGGACTCGGAAGCGGTCCCGTGACATGGGGAGGAATGATGAGTCACAAGCGGAAGCAGAATAAGCCGGTCACTCGGACTCGCGTGCACGAACCTTCAGAGCCGGAATCGGACGACGACTTGCCCTGGTATTATCGCGCGTGGCTGTTCCTGCGATTCCCCGCGCTGGCCGTTGCGGTGATCGTCGGTGCGTTGATCTGGTTGACGAGCGAAAACCCGGATCGGCTGTTCCAGGAAGCCCAGGCCGTGATGAGCAAGGACCCTGCTCAGGCCGAGCAATTGCTGGAACGGTGCCTGACCGCGCGGCCGAATTTTCCGGAGGCCCAACTGCTGCGGTGCCGCCTGCTGGGAATTTTGGGCCATTGGGACGCGGCGCAAGGGATGTTTCTGATGATCAAAAATTCGCGCGAGTTGTCCGGGCCAGCACTGCTGGACCTCGCCAGGCACGCGATGGCCGCCGGTCAGTTTCCCCTGGCGGGGCTGGCGGCGATGTCGGCCCGCGGCAAAGATTCCTCGCGCATCGCGTCCTTGGAACTGCTGCAGCAGCTCGCGCTCCAGCAGGGCCTGGTGGATCAGGCCTATGCGCTGAGCCGCGAGCTGTCGGAACTGACGCCCGACGACTATCGCAACGCCCTGAGTGCCGAAACGAATTCCCGGGAACAACAGAGGCTGAGGGTGGAATTGGCGCGGAAATTGATCAGCCAGGGCGACCTGGCCGCAGCGCGAGAGGCAATCCAGCCCTGCCTGGACGAGCAGGCCCCTTCGACCGACGTCCGGCTGGTAGAGGCGTCGATTGAACGGCTGGAAGGACGCACGGCGAAGGCGCTGCAAATCCTCGACCCGATTCTCGCCGAGCATCCGAAGCTGGTGCAGGCGCTCTTCCTGCGCGGCCTCTCGTATTTTGACGAAGGCCGCTGGCAACCGGCCCGCGACGACCTCGTCGAAGTGACCCGGCTGCAGCCCCGCCAGGACGAGGCGTTCTTCAAGCTGGGGCAGGTCTATCAGCGAATGGGCGACGTCGAGAAAGCGGAGGCCATGCTCGCGATCAGCCGCAAGCGGACCGAGGACACCGAGGAGCTGGCAAAACTCTTCGCGGAGATGTCGCAGGGGCCATTGGACGACGCCAAGACGCAGCGCTACCGGCAGCTCATTCGGGAGAGGGCGGAACGCTGAATCGGTCAGGCCTACCGCCCTCCGTAGGCGTCAGCGTGAATCGGGGACGCCGGCTGAGTGCGCGGCTTGGACGACAGGTCGCGCATCACCGTGCGGATGGCGGCAGCGGCTTGAAGCATGTCGCTGCGGTCGACGTCCAGATGCGTGCAGGCCCGGATGCGCTGCGGTCCGATCGGCAACATTCGGACCTTGTGCTCCACGAGCGCCTGGGTCAGCAGGGACGCGGGCCCCAGACTTGCATCGACGTCAAAGAATACCAGGTTGGTCGCCACCTGGCCGGGGTCGATCTGAATTCCGGGAATATCGGCAATCGCCTCGGCAAAGGCCCTCGCCTGGGCATGATCTTCCGACAACCGCTCGACATGATGATCCAGCGCGTAGAGTGCGGCCGCGGCCATCATGCCGGACTGCCGCATGGCGCCCCCGAAGATTTTTCGAATCCTGCGGGCCTTGGCGATGACGTCCTGGCTGCCGACCAGGACCGAACCCATCGGGCAGCCCAGGCCCTTGGAAAAGCAGATGGAAATGGAATCGACATGCCGGCAGAATTCGCGGACCGTGTATCCGCCGGCGGCCGAGGCGTTGAACAGTCGGGCGCCATCCAGATGGATCTTCAGTCCGTGCTGCCGGGCCCATTGCGAGACGCGGGCAATCTGGTCCAGCGGCCAGAGAAACCCGCCGCCGCGATTCGTGGTGTTCTCGACGCACAAGAGCCGCGTGATGCAGAAGTGCTGGTTGTCCGGGGCGATCTTTCCTTCCAGTTGCGGGACGTCGAGCAGTCCGTGTTCGCCGGGCAACGGCCTGACGGTGACGCCGCTGAGCGCCGCCGCCGCACCCCCCTCGTAGATGCAGATATGCCCCATTTCATGAATCAACAGTTCGTCGCCGGGAATGCAATGCGCCCGGACGCCCATCTGGTTGGACTGCGTGCCGGAACAGGCAAAGACCGCGGCATCCTTGCCAAGGAGTTCCGCCATTCGCTGTTCGAGCCGGTTGACCGTCGGGTCTTCGCCGTTCATGTCGTCGCCGACATCGGCGCGGGCAATGGCTTGCCGCATCCCGGGCGTCGGCCGGGTGACGGTGTCGCTCCGCAGGTCGATTTCGCCGTAACGCATCCCCATGCTTCGATTCACCTGGTGGTATGTTCCTGTTCGACTAGGAAAATCCTCTATACCATATCAGATTGTGAAACACACGCAGACACAAGAAAAGAATAATTTTGATGCTCACGATTCCCGTTCTCGACGCCACGCGCGATGACCCGCGCGTGTTGCTGGCCGAACTCCGCCGCAAATTGAGCGTGCAGGGAGACATTGTCTCCGAAGCCGGACGTCAGAAAACCATCGATCTCTTCGGAGAGCCGTTGTCGCCCCGCCAGGTCGTGCAGCGCATCTGCGGCGACGTGCGGAAAGACGGTCTCTCGGCCGTGCTGAGTTACACGGCAAGGCTGGATCGCAAGGAACTCACGCCCGAGTCGATGCGCGTCTCGCCGGAGGAACTGTCCGCCGCGCATGCCGCGGCATCCACGAAGTTTCTCGGCACGATCCGCCGGATTCGCGAGAACATCGCCGATTTTCAGCGCCGGATTCTCCATGACGATGTCCGCGTCGTCCGGCAGGAAGGCACGGCGCGAGTGGAACTCCGGCAAAGGTATCTGCCGCTCAAGCGAGTCGGCATTTGCGTTCCCGGCGGCGCGGCGGCGTATCCCTCGACCGTGCTCATGACGGCTGTGCCTGCGAAAACAGCCGGCGTCAAGGAAATCGCCATTGTCGTCCCGCCGACCGAATTCGGCGGTTACAACGCGGCCCTGCTGGCCACCTGCGCCGAAATCGGCATCACGGAGATTTATCGCATCGGCGGCGCGCAGGCCGTTGCGGCCTTGGCCTACGGCGTGGAAGGAATCCCTCAGGTCGACAAGATCGTCGGTCCGGGCAATCTTTTCGTCGCGCTGGCCAAGCAGCACGTCTTCGGCGACGTAGATATTGACAGCATCGCCGGGCCGAGCGAAGTCGTCGTGCTGGCCGATGAGACCGCTAACCCGGCTTATGTCGCCGCCGATTTGATCTCGCAGGCCGAACACAGCCCCGGCTCCGGTGTGCTGATCACCTGGCATCCGGGGCTGATCAACGCCGTGAAAACCGAACTTGTGACTCAACTCGCCAAGTTGCCGCGCGGCAATCTGGCGCAGCAGAGCCTGAACGATTACGGGGCCCTGATTCAGGTGCGCGATGAGAACCAAGCGGTGGAGTTGACGGATCTTCTGGCACCGGAGCATCTGCATCTCAGTACGGCGAACCCGCAGGCGTTGCTGGATCGCGTGCAGAATGCGGGGGCGATTTTTCTGGGGCATGACACGCCGGTCGCAGTGGGCGACTATTTCGCGGGGCCGTCGCATGTGTTGCCGACCGGAGGGACCGCGCGCTTTGCGAACGGTCTGTGCGCGAACGACTTTCTGAAACGGAGTTCCGTCATCGGGTTCAACCGGGACGCCCTGGAAGACGCCTCGGAAGACATTCGCCGACTCGCCGAGACGGAAGGATTGACGGCTCATGCCGCAAGCGTCGACATTCGGTTGCACGATTGAGAATGGAAACAAAGCCCGCCGTCGGCGACGGCGGGAATCGATGATCGGCTCATCGCAGGCGAGATGTAATGAATCGCATTTTTTTACCGCTGTGCGGCGTCAGTTGGATTCTCCTCGGCGCGGCGTTCGTGCTGGGATTGCAGATCGACGACCCGAAAATCGCCGAGATCGCCGTGCAGCGCGGCGTGCAATATCACTTTCTGACGGCCCTCGCCGCGCTGGTTTTCGCCACGCTGGTCCATGCGCTGGTGTTGACCTATTTCATGGGAACCGGCCGGTGGATGGAAGAAACGTCGACCGCTTACCGGCTGGATGGGAAGTACCACGCCGAGAGCTCATCGCTGAAATATCGCACGATCCCGGCGATTGTGGGGGCGTTCTTGCTGCTCGTCGTCACCGGGGCGTTCGGCGCGGCGGCCGACCCCGGCTCGCCGGCCCAGTTCTCCGGCTGGTTCGGCCTGACTGCGGCGACGATCCACCAGGTTTCCGCCATCATCACGCTGACGGTCAACGCGCTGGTCAATTACCTGGAATTCGCCTCGCTCGATCGCAATGGCGAGATCATCGAGCTGGTCATGCAAGACGTCCGCCGCATCCGGCTGGAGAAAGGCCTCGCAGTCGAATGACTCAACTTTAGCGACGCTTCGCAGAAGCGTGGTTTGCACTCGCGGACGCTATCGTAAGCCCCGGCTGGCGCGGAAGCCGTATTCGGTGGCGAACCAATTGGCATAGCGTTCGCGTTTCTCCGGGTTCGTGTTGCGGACATCCAGCACGTGGCCGATTTCGTGAATCAACACGTTGTTGAGAAAAAAGTCCTGGATTGCCATTTCGGTCCAGGTCAGCAGATGGTAGCCGTTCGCCTGCGACCAGACGCCGCCGTACATCCGGGCTTCAATGATCTGTTGCGGCTTCGGCGGGCGGAAATACCGTTCGACCAGCGAGGCTTCAATGGGGTACAGGTACACGTTGGCCCCCCATTGCATGCCGTAGCATGGAAACAGTTTTCGCTTGCGGGTCATCGCGCTGAATTGAATGACTTCCAACGGGTCGACAAACTGCCGGGGCAAGTCCAGGAGCCGGGCGCGGACATCTTCCACCGTCACGGCATGGCGGTAATTCGGTCCGGCGGGATTCACGAGGTACCGGATGTCGCCGGTCCCTTCGGGTTCATGCCAGACTTCGGGGGCGTTGTATCCCGATTTGGGCTGCTGACTGCCGGCGCCACGTTGGCGATATGCGGCCACAGGTCGAACCGACCGGAGTTGGTTCGCGAGATGCCCTCGTGCCGAATGTTGCCGATGCCCGGAAGCTGTGCGTCGCGTGGTCATGCCCGTCACCGTAGGATGCGAGTCCAGATGCGTCTTCAGCGAAGTCGAAAGCCAAAGCTCAAAACTTCCTGGCGAGCGACATCCCGAGCCGCCCGCCGGACACAATCCATCCTACGAACGGGCAACCCGTGGAAGCAACTGTACACCGCAAGTCATGGTTGGCGGGGGGGTTGCGAGCCGAAACGGAAAAGTCAATTCAGGGGGTTTGGAGAGATAGCCGAAAGGTCCGGCAGAGGACACGCTGTAACTCGTTGATGCCAACAGGAGTTACGAGACGACGCCGTTGACAGACGAAAAACTCGCGTCTGTCGACGAGTTTCGGCTGTTCATCGGAATTTTTATCTCATTACAAGGTAATGAGTTGTGACTTAAGTCGCCGTCGACATTGCCGGATATGCCGATGGTGCGGCCCTAGAAGAATTCCGCCGCATCACGGTCCGATCGCGCCGATCCACGGCTTCTCGTGCTCGCGCGGATTGGGGATCGACTTGTGCAGGCTCGGCCCCGTCGGAGCGAGGAACTGCGCGTCGCCTGGATTCTGCGATGCCAATGCCAGCGCCGCGTCGCCGCGCTTGCCGTTGGCCGCGAAGAGTTTGATCTCACCAGGCGCGAGCGTTGCCGGGGCTGTGCGGTCCGACCAATTCCATTCCATTCCGCCGCCGGGATCTGACAGCATCGCCTGAAATGCGGGTTCATTGTAGCCGGCCTGAACGAGGGCTTCCGCGGTCGACGTTCCGACAAACAAATTGCGGCGGATCATCAGCCCGCCGGTCAGGGCATCAGGCTGCGTGGTGAATGCGATGCCGATGGGACATTGAAAAAACGAATTGTTCGTGACGTGGAAATCGATCCAGCGACCGGGGCCGTCAAAACGAATTCCCACGGCGGCTTTCACGAAGACCGACTCTCTGACGGTCACCTTGTACGGAAGCGCGCCCTTGACGGAAATACCGGCGGCAAAAGGGCCGTTCATTCGACAACCGCGAATGGTGATGTTATTCGGATCGTCGCCGGACGCGCCGACGACATGCGGTTCCACCCGAATCCCGACGGCCGAACTCGAATTCGCGTCGCACCGGAGCTGCTCCACCAGGAACTGATCACCGAACGCCTGCACGCCGTGGAGAACCAATCCGGCTTCCGTAAAGCCGAGAATCTGAAGTTTCGACACTCGGCTGCCTGTCACATAGCCCGCAATCTGGACACCGACCGGATGCTGGTCGGCGTCGAACGTCAGGTTTTCCAAGGTCAGCCCCATGGCTTCTTTGATCGACAGGACCGGGCCGTCCCCTTTCGGCTTGAAGATCACGGTCCCTTCGCCCCGGACCACGATCCCTTCCGGCCAGGCGGTCTGAGATTTCGAGCCGTCGATGAGAATCGATTCTTCATGCGTCCCCTCGGCGACCTGGATCGTTCGAAGATCGGGTTTTCCGTCGGGCGTGGATTGCTGAGGACGGAAGAATCTCGGGACATCATCCAACGCGTCTTGCAGACTTTGATAATCGGCCCCTTCGCCATAGACGGTGATGACTGGCTTCGCCCAGATCTCGGCCTTTTTCGAAGCGGCCTTAGGCGGAACCGGGCGTTTCCCCGGCGAGGAATCAAACCAACCGAACAAATACGCCCCCAGAAGACCGATCACAAACACGCCGGCCGCCCCTCCCCCGAGCAACACGTTTCGGGGCGGCAGCGGAAAGGGGAGTTGGAACGGAGGTTTGGCCGCCAGCGCCGGGCTGCTCGTGGATGCAGGGGCGGCGGTCAGCTTGGCGGCAGGCTCGACCGGAACGGGAACGGCGGCGGAAGGAACCGCGAAGTCAAAGCTTGGAAACGCGGATTCGTTGGCCGGCGGTGTCGACACGGGCTGAGGCGCCGCTGGAGTCTCCGCCTTGGGCGCCGCCGGCTTCGGGGCCGGTTTGGCAGGCGGCGGCTTTACCGGAGGTAATTTCTTGGAAGCAACACTCGTCGTATCCGGCGCGGCAGGCTGTGTCACGCGAGGCGGCGCCTCGACGGTCCCGACAGAGAGGAAATCAAAATTCGGCACGGGTGCCGCCGGACTCGTTGCGGGCGGCTTTTCGGCCGGCGCCGGCGGAGGCTTGGGCTTAGACGCTTTCTGCTTTGGACTGGAATCCGTTTTTGGCAGCGATTCCTGGCTTGGCGGTTCGACATCCATTTGAGCCAGAAACGCCGACAGCTCTGGTTCGCTCTCGGCAGCCGCCAGGTCTCCTGTAGGCCACGGCGCGCGGGCCACGATGGCGGTTTTCGGCTCTTCCTGCGGCGCCGTCATCATGAGCACGACCGGCTTGGCAACCGGGATGACCTTCGCCGGTTCGACCGCCGTCTCCTGCGCGAGCTTGGTGTCCGATCCGCGCAGGCCGCCGAACAAAAGCGGGTGCGCTTGTTTCCAGGCCGTCGAAGCATGATCCGCCAGCCAGGCCAACGTGACGCCGGCGACCTCCTGCGCCGTCGCGTAGCGGTCTTCCGCTTTCTTGGCCATCAATTTGCGGAGAATGGCCGACAGCTCCTTCGGCGTGTCGGGCCGATCCGTCTCCACCGACGGCGGCTCTTTGGTCTGATGCGCCATGAGCCGTTGCGCCAAGGTGCCTTCGGTGAACGGCGGATGCCCGGTCAGCATGAAGTACAACGTGCAGCCCAGGCTGTAGAGATCGGCCCGATGATCGACGGTGTGACTGTCGAGCGCTTGCTCCGGGGCCAGGTAATCCGCCGTGCCCAGCACTTTTTCATCATGCGCGATGGTCAGCGCCGTCCCTTGCTGATCTTCCGACGAAAAATAACGGGCCAGTCCCAGATCGAGCAGCTTCACCGTGCCGTTCGGATCGACCAGCAGATTCCCCGGCTTGATGTCGCGGTGGACCATGCCCGCTTGATGCGCGTGTTCCAGGCCCAGGGCCGACTGCCGGGTAAAATCCACGGCGTCTTCAAACCCGAGGGGGCCGTCCCGGGCGACGAGTTCCTGCAGGCTCGACCCTTCGACGTACTCCATCACGAGAAAATGGATCTCGGCGTCCCGTTCGACCTGGTGGTCGACGTCATAAGCCCGGACGATGTTCGGATGGTCGAGCGCCGCGACCGCCTGCGCTTCGCGATGGAACCGGGCCAGGTAGGACGAATCGGCGACGCGCTTGGTCGGCAGCACCTTGATGGCGCACCGCCGCCTCATCAGGATGTGCTCGGCGAGAAAGACGGAGCTCATGCCTCCTTTGCCGAGCAGCGAGATCAACCGGTACTTGCCGAGGAAATAGCCTTTGTGCTTTCCCAGCAGCAGCTTTTCCGCTTGCCACTTGGAGAGGATATTGCGGTCGATCAGGAACTCGGCCGTGGCGAGCCCGTCGTCTGCATTGCCGCCCGAGGCCTCGTAATCCGACAGCGCTTTCTGCAGACGGTCCGGTTCCACCAGACCGCTTTTCTTGACGGTCGACAAAAAGATTTCGGCGCTCGGTTTTTGGGCGGACATCGATCGTGACTATCTATCATACCGATTGCACCGGCGGCACGATACGGAAAGCTTTCGATCTCCACGGCCGGCGCTTTTTTCATTCTGCATAATCTCGTAGGGTCTGCCGAGGGTTTTGACGAGGCGAACCATTCCTGTGTTCAAGCGGAAAATGGTTCGCCTCGATGACTCGGCAAACCCGACTTTGAACGAGGCGGCGGCCCGGTTTCGATCTCCGGCCCTAACAGCGTACACTCTCACTGCCGTTTTTCCACCGCGGTTCAGAAATGCTGCTGAGAAGGATATGATGAATTGATTGGGTACAACGCAACATCACACGAAACTCCTGTGTAAAAAATGTCTCAGACCCTCCGCCTGGTCTGCCCGCATGATTGTCCGGACACCTGCTCGATGCTCGTCGACGTCGAGGGGGACCGGGCCGTGGCCGTGCGCGGCAACCCCGATCATCCGTTTACGCAGGGGTTTCTCTGCCCAAAAGTGTCGCGCTATCTCGATCGCGTCTATCATCCCGGCCGGATTGCGACGCCCTTGCGGCGCACCGGGCCAAAAGGTTCCGGGCAGTTCATCGCCATCTCCTGGGATGAGGCGATGGATACCATCGCGGAGAATTTTCGCCGCATCTGCGACAGTCCCGACGGTCCGCAGGCGATTCTGCCCTACAGCTACGCCGGCACGATGGGGAAAATTCAAGCCGAAAGCTTGGACCGGCGGTTCTTCCATCGGTTGGGCGCATCGCTGCTGGACCGGACGATTTGCGCCGCCGCCGGCGGGGCCGGTTATGTCTACACCGTCGGCTCCAAGCAAGGGACAGACCCCGAAGCCTTTGAAGACAGCCGCTACATCATCAATTGGGGTTCCAACACGGCCGTTACGAATTCGCATCTCTGGGTGCGGATGGTCGCCGCCCGCAAGCGCGGCGCGAAGATCGTCACGGTCGATCCTTACCGGTCCCGCACGGCCGAGCGGAGCGACTGGCACCTCGCGCCGAAAGTCGGGACCGATGCTGCGCTGGCCCTGGGCATCATGCACGTCCTCTTCCGAGATCGGTTGATCGACGAGGATTACGTCGCCCGGCATTGCATCGGCGGAGCACAACTTCGCGACCGCGTCTTGACGGAGTATCCCGTGCCGCACGTCGCCGGCATCACGGGTCTCGCCGAGGAGGACATCGAAACCCTGGCCCGCGAATACGCTACCGTCAAACCGGCGGTGATCCGCGTCAATTATGGCCTGCAGCGGCATTACGGCGGCGGCATGGCGGTGCGGACGATCGCCTGCCTGCCCGCGCTGATCGGCGCCTGGCGGCACCACGCCGGCGGGATTCTGCTGTCCACCAGCGGCACGTTTCCGCTCCATCTTGGCCGGCTGCAACGGCCCGATCTCATTCCGCCGCGCACGCGATCCATCAACATGGTGCAGCTTGCCGAGGCATTGCACGGCGAACTCCCCGGTCCGCCGGTTCGCGCCTTGTTCGTCTACAACAGCAACCCGGCCGCCGTGGCGCCTGATCAGAACCGCGTGCTCTCTGGCCTGAAACGAGACGATCTCTTCACCGTCGTTCACGACCAGTTCCTGACAGACTCAACCGATTACGCGGACATCGTCCTCCCGGCGACCACGCAGTTGGAACATTTCGACCTCCATGCGACATACGGCCATTGCTACCTGCAAGTGAATGTGCCGGCGATCGCGCCGCTTGGCGAAGCCAAGCCGAATTCCGAGGTCTTTCGCCTGCTGGCCCGCCGCCTGGGCATGGAACCCTCGCTGTTCGACGTCTCTGATGAAGATCTCGCCCGGGAAGCCTTGTGGGAGTTCTCGCGCGATGTTCCCCGCGCGCTGCAAGGCATCACCGTGGAACGGCTGAAACGGGAGGGGCCGCTCAAACTCAATCTTCCCGAGAAGTTCGCCCCGTTCGCCGAGGGAAACTTCGCGACGCCGAGCGGAAAATGCGAGTTCCTCAGCCAGACAATGGCCGCCGCGGGGTTCGATCCTTTGCCCACGTATCTTCCGCCGAAGGAAAGCGCCGCGACGTCGCCGGAACTCGCCGGGCGGTATCCATTGCAGTTGCTCACGCCGCCGTCGCCGATGTTCTTGAATTCGAGTTTCGTGAATGTCGATTCCTTGCGTCAGTCGGCCGGCCGGCCCGAACTGGAAATTCACCCGGAGGACGCCGAGTACAGGGGAATTCATCATGGCGACCTCGTGCGGATCATCAACGACCGCGGCAGCTTTGAAGCGGTGGCCGTCGTCGGCCCGACCGTCCGGCCGGGGGTCGTCGTGGCACCCAGCATCTGGTGGCACAAGCTCACGGGCGGGCGCGGCAACGCCAATTTGACGACATCCACCCGGTTGACCGATCTGGGTGGCGGCGCGACGTTTTTTGACAACCTGGTCGAAGTTTCGCGGAGGGAACCATGACCGGGACAGACGCCTCGACCCGCTCGTCTTCTCACGGAGCGCTCGGCAGCCTGTCGCTGTTGGCGGGAATTGTGCTGCTGGCGTTCCGCGGGATCGAAATGACGCAGAGTCTGCCCGGAATGCCTCGTTTCTGGCACAATCACGAGGCCCTGTGGCTGGGGATCGGCCTGGCTGCCGTGGCATTCGGCGCCTGGCTGCTGGCCGGATTGGCGGCCGACAAAGACCGCTCTGATTGGCGACCGGCGCGCCCTGGCCGGCGATTTCGAAATCTGATTCTGTATACCCGCGCGGGTTGCCCCCTGTGCGAGGAAGCGCGCGAAATTCTTGCGCACCATCAGCGCTGGCTGCCGGTGATCGCGGAGGCCGACATCGACCATGATCCGCGACTGGTGGAAAAATTCTCGACTTGTGTTCCGGTCGTCTCGTTCGACGGAAAAATTCGCTTCCGCGGCAAAATTTCGCCCGTGTTGCTCCGTCGGCTCATCGAGGCCACCCCCGTCGCGGAATGAATTGCACCGGAAAACTGTCACCAAGCCCGGCGTCGGCGACGCCGGGTACATGCTTTCTGACAACCAACAAGCGAAACGAAAAAGCCCGGTCACCTCTCTCGGGAAGTGCCGGGCTTTTTGATTTTGAGTCGATCGGCCGATCAATCGCCGTCATTCATAGAACGGGTTGTAGCGAGGCCGAGAGCTGGTCGGACCGCGATAGTTGCTGGGATCGTAATCCGGGGCCGGATACGGGGCGAACGTGTCGGCCGGCGAGTCAGAACGATAGCTCGGCAACGGCGGGCCCTGCAACGGCCCGCGCCGGTCATAAGCTCCGTCCCGACAATTACAGTTCCGGCACCCGCAGCCGCCAGGCGAGCGGTAACCCGTGCCATAGCCTGGGTGCTGGCCGTATCCCGCGCCGTATGAAGGAGGGCAAGCTCGCTCCCGGCATCCTGACCGTCCATAGGCCGGGGCATATCCGGCACGATATCCGTAGCTGGACGCCGGTCCGTAATTCGTCCACCAGCCCGGGTTCCACCAGTCCTGTGCCGAGACTGGTGTCGTCCCCGTGACCAGTCCCGCCCCCACCATCATCGCTGTCATCCACAATTTCCGAGTCATGGCGCTCCCTTTCTGAGATCATCCTGACTACCGATGAAAGGCGTGTCCGACAGGACAAGCCACACGGACGAATCGTTTACGCAACACTCGTGCCGGAATAAAAGTTTTCCACGCGGCATCAGCCGGGGAATCAGCGACTCTTCCCCGTTTCTCTGGCTGGCCAGTTTGTTGCATTCTCACGTATGCCCGCTTCTGTCGTCCTAGATCGATGACAGTCCGAGTCGAATTGAATCTGCAATGACATCAGTTTGTAAAACTTACTCGTAGAAATTTCAGAGTTGACCGTCTCAGCCGGACGCATGGAAAGAATGGTCATGATAAATCCCCGAAAAACATGCGAATTTCCTGAATTGCGGCTTTCATGCGGTTCTGGCACAAAGACTGCATACTGTAGCTGCCGTGACTGAGACTCACCGTGACGTTTCCTTCGAAACGCACGTCTCCTGGAACAAACTTGACGCACTGGGGAGGAAACCATGTTGATTCTCACTCGGAAAATGAAAACTTCGATTCGCATCGGGGATGACATCGTCGTCCATGTGATTCAGACGGGACGCTCAACCGTCAAGCTGGGGATTGACGCTCCCACTTGCGTCAAAATCATGAGGGGAGAATTGACCGAGTACCAGGACCATTCTGATCTCGATCATTCGCACGAGGACGCGTTAATGCTCCAGCACTGATACTGTGTCGTCACAATGAATCTCCCCGGGGTTTTCTCCGTTCCGTTTGTGTTGCAAAGGATTTCGAAGATGAATCTTCAGACTGCGAAGACTTGTCCGATTGCGAAGACAATTCGGGCGATGATCGGGCCTCTGCTGGTTCTCTTTGCCGTCACCTCCGTGAGTTTCGCAGGGGATGCCCGCCGTCCGTCGATCGCCAGGCGCAGCGACTTCGGCCTGCCGCCAGACCGGTTTGACGTTCCCCGCGTTAACGCTCGCCGTACTCGCAGCACGACTGTTGTTCCAACCGAGCGAGAGAGATATCGGCTGCCCGGCCGTGCCCCGTTCGACACTCGGAAGCCGGTGAATTCTGATGAGGAACTCTTGCCGCGTGTGACACCGCGGCGGACTCCTGAGTTTCCGAGAACGCGAGACCTGGCTCCGTCGGAACCGACGCTCGAACAGAAGATTACGCGCCGCTATCAAGATCCCCGGGTGATGCGCGTCTTGACGGAATTGACCGGTGCCCAGGGCGAGGCGTTCTTCCGCGAAGTGTCGCAAATGATTGACGACCGTCACATCGAACCGACGAACTACGCCGAGCGAAGCGATCAGGGATTCGAGCACTTGAAACTTGCCGTGGCGAACTCCTCATTCCAGCAGGCGACAGGCATTCATCCCTCGCTGACGCAAATTCGATTGCTCCGGGCGCAACTGGAAGCGCTGCAGCAAGAGATCCGGGTACGAAACTACGCCGACGCGTTGAGCGCGCTGCGGCAGGCCGCGCGCCTTTCGCAACAGTCCGTGGGATTGAATCCCGGAGCCGTCTGTTTTGAGTTTGTTTACGCGGCACTGGATTCGCTCGATAAGTATTCCATGCTGCTGCCGCCCGAGAAATCGGGAGGGGTGAATGTCGGCCTGGATGAAAATCTTGTGGGGATCGGCGTGGAGGTGGCCGCGGACCCGGCCGGATTGAAAATCGTCAAGACGATTCCCGGCGGCCCGGCGGCTGTCGCTGCCTTGCGTCAAGGCGACGTGATCACCGCCGTCGACGGCCGCCCTGTGCAAGGTATGGCCCTGGGGCAGGCCGTGGATCTCATCACTGGCCAAGCGGGAACGCGCGTGAAGCTCAGTCTGCAGCGAGAGCGCCTCATCGCCGACGTTTCACTTGTTCGCCGGCCGGTCACGGTCCACAGTCTGAGTGCTGTCCAGATGCTGGACGAGACGTCGCACGTCGGATACATCAAGCTCGACCAGTTCGCGGAATCCTCATCCCGGGAACTCGACGACGCGCTGTGGAAACTGCACCGTGCGGGCATGGAAGCGCTGGTGCTCGATCTGCGGGGCAATCCCGGCGGATACCTGACGACGGCCATCGAGATCTCGGATCGCTTTCTGCCGGCCGGCACCATCGTTACCACCCGGGGCCGGACCGATGAAGACAACAGCAGGGAGACGGCCCAGTACGCCCAGACCTGGAAGACCCCGCTCGTCGTGCTGATCGACCATGCCAGCGCAAGTGCCAGCGAAATTTTCGCGGCGGCGATCCAGGAAAACGGCCGCGGACTGATCGTCGGAGAGACATCCTACGGCAAGGGGACCGTTCAGACGCTCTTTCCGCTCTCCAGCGTGACGGCCGGCCTGCGGCTGACGACGGCGAAGTTCTACTCGCCCGATGGCCGCTCCATGGCCGGCGCAGGAGTGACGCCCGATCTTTCAGTCCGCACCGGGGGCAGCGATGACGACGCCGAGATGCTGAGTACCGCACTCGAAGCCGCCCGTGATCCGCGCGTGCAAGCGATGGCCCGCAGCGTCAACCGTCCCCATCGGACTGGGACGAGGTCAATCCAGGTGGTTGACCGCTGAGGCCGAGTGCAAGATTTCAAGGGTGCCAGCCGAAAGATGATCCCGGCAATCCGTTCTTCCTTGCGTCGGCACCGATTCTCGCTGAGTTCGACTTTCGCACTTCTCCTTAACCCTTTTGGCTGCAGTGAGTTGCAGATCACCTGAGCACGCGGACACCTAGATCAGCAACTTGCTGTCAGAAAAGCAGTTATGAAAAATGCTCTCATCGGATTTAGGCGGTTTTGGCCAAAAAGTGCGAAAGTCGAACTGAGTCGGCCCTTAGAACCGGACTGCAACTCCGGAAGCGATCCTCTGCGATGAATCGAACATTCCGCCTTGATCCCCGCTTCCCTTCCGCTCCATAATCGGGGAATGACATCCAAGACGATTCCCGTGAACCGCACCATGGTGGGCCTGATCGCATTCGGCTGCCTGGGGATCGCCATTGGACTGGGTTTCACTTCGAATTGGCTGCCGGACAGCAATAGCACCGCGCTCCTGCAGGGAGGGTTGGCCCGCGTCGGGCTGTTGATGGGGGCGATCTGGCTGGCGTTGCCTGGGAAAAATCAAGCCGCCGCCTGGGCGAATGTGTCGCCATGGACCTTGATCGGCTTGCTGCTTGCGGTGATTCTGACGACCCGCATTCAGCTGCGCGTACTGATCCCCGCCGCGGTCGTGATGGGCGTTATCTGCCTGGTCCTCAGGCCCCGGCCGAAGAAACGGCCTCCGACATTCCGGGAAAATTCCGTTTCATCGAGTTGATAGACGCCGTCGTGAGACGCGACGGCTCTGGGAGAAATCGTTTATGTTTCGCGTGTCGCAGGAAATTGAGTTTTGTTACGGCCATCGGTTGCTGAACTACGACGGCAAATGCCGGCACCTGCATGGACATAACGGCAAAGCCGTGATTATCCTCGAAGGCCGGGAATTGGATCAGCGCGGCATGTTGGTCGATTTTTCAGACATTAAGAAGTCCGTTGCGGGCTGGATCGACGCGAATCTGGATCATCGCATGATCCTCAACATGGCGGACCCCGTCGTCCCGGTTCTCCAGGCGCAACACGAACCGCTGCATCTGATTTCGGAAAACCCGACGGCGGAAAATATCGCCCGGCTGATTTTTGACTATGCCCGTTCCCAGGGCTTTCCTGTCGTGGAAGTCGTTCTGTGGGAAACGTTTAAGTCGTATGCGACTTATCGGGCGGATTGAAAATACCAGCCTGAATCCACGCTCCTGCGACGCGTCGCTCACAGCGCAAAAAAAGAACCCCTGACCGGAGATGCGGGACTTGTGGGGGTGTTCTGGCCGGAGGACTGAAAGGCGATTTGGGTCGGCTGCCTTCAGGGAACCAAGCAGAGCACAAGTCGAGCAGAATTCTCAGGCGATCAGGGGTTCGCTGGGGGCGAACTGAAACTGTTTCGGCAACAGGTTCATTAGCATCATCCATGCCAAAACTTTCTCTGCGCCGAATTTTTTACAATTTGGTTGATTGACAGCACGAGTCCATCATGAAATGCTAATGAAGTGGTGTTTTATCGAGTTTAGAGAATGGAGTGTTCTGCGTAGTCGGCGATTCGGCGCTCGACAATTTGGTCGGGATTCGGCGCTTTCGGCGCCGAAATCGGCGCTGTTGATGTTCGGCGCTCACGAAGTATGACAGAGTTTCATGGATCAGTCCCCGATAATCTCGCGTCGAATCCTCTCTGCTGTTGCGGGAGTGGTCGTTCTTTATTGCTTGTGCACACTTGCAGTGCTGGTCACGATTCCCGATCTGCGTCTGCGATTTTTGATGTTAGATCCGGAATCCATAATCCTGGAACGCGATCAGGAACACTCTTCAGCGACGCCGAGCCGGGGGATTGTTGTCCGGCAAGCCGCGGGCGTGGAGTTTCACGGCGATGAGCCCATCCAGATCGGTGACCGGTTGTTGCAGTTGGGCAGCGTCCGCATCGACAACTATCTGGATTACGCCCGCGAACTCTTGGCGATGCGGAATGCGGAAGTCCTGCCGGGGGGGAAAGTTCCGGCCGGCACGGACCCATTGCAGGCGGGGCTGCCAGTACTCCTTCAAGAGGAAGGAGGTCAGCGTTGGATTCGGATCCGCTTTCAGCAACGCCGAACGGGAAAAGTGCTTGAGAATGCGATTGCCCTGCAGCCGGTTCCGTTTCGGGAATCGGCACTGACGTTTGTCTGGTTCCTGTTGCAGCTGCTAATCTTCGGCGTCGGACTTTTAGCGTTCTGGAGCCGGCCGTTCGATCGGCCCGCCAAGCTGTTTTTCGCGATGTGCCTGGCGACTCTGGGCGCGTTTGTGGGGGGATTTCACTGGTGGATCATTGTCGGCAGCTTCTGGCTCTGCGTTCCGTTTGCGCTGTGCGCCGTGCTGTTGCCGGTTGTCATCCTGCATTTCTTTTTGATGTATCCGCGGCCGAAGCCGCTGTTTCTCAAGCATTCACGGGAATTGCTGGCGACGATTTACGCTGTTCCTGTGCTGACGCTGGCGTTGTTCCTGGTGGCGGAGACGGCCGTATGGCGCTGGGTCTTGCAGCCGGACACGCCAGCCCGGACCGAAGCGATCATCGGCTGGCTGCAACTGCTGCGTCAGGGAATCTACCTGTACCTGGCTGTGGCCGCCGTCTACTTTCTCGCCACACTGATCAGCCTTGTTCATGCCCGGATGGCGACGCGCAATCCGGTGGAACTCAACCAGGTGAACTCCATTCTCTGGGCGGGATTCATCGCCACGGGGTTCATTGGTTACACGCTTCTGCTGGCGTACTTCAACCGGACGGCGTTCGCATTGGGCGGCGGCCGGGTGCCAATGTTTCTGGCCAGCCTGGTCTTCATGCTCGCCTACGCCGTCGGAATTGTCCGCTTCAAGCTGATGCTGGTCGACCAGATCATCAGCCGCGGGATGTGGTACTACACGCTGAGCTACGGTTCCACGGCACTCGTCGCCGCTGGAATCGCCGCGGGGGCCCTGGCACTTTCTCATCAGAGTCATCTCTTGCCGACGAACATGCAGGCGGTGCTCGTCGGCCTGGTGCTGATGACGGGGGTCGCCATGGTGCTGTGGCTGCGGGACGGCTGGCAACGGGCGATCGACCGGCGTTTTTTCCGTGAAAAATATCGACTCGACAAGGCGCTGCGACGGATGAACCGGGCCTCGGGCCAATTGACGGATACGCAATTTCTCGCGGACCGCATGTTGAACTCCTGCCGTGATGTGCTCCAGGCGGACCGCGCGGCACTGTATCTGCGCGGCGACAAATCCACGGCGTGGCGGCTGACGAGCGCCCAGGGAGACATGCAGCGTTTGCCGCTGCAGATTCCTTTGACGGAAGATTTGCAGTCCGCTCTCAGCCGGGACGGAACAGTGCAGCGGACATTAACCGGATCGGACCCCGTCGTGCCGGAACAGGCCGTACTCAGGCAACTGCACGCAGAACTGATCCATGGTCTGGAAATCGACGGGGCGATTTCAGGCTTCGTGGCGCTCGGGCCGAAACACAGCGGGACCTACTCGGCGGAAGATCTCACCTTTCTGACGGCGCTCGGCCAGATGACGGGCGTGGCCCTCCATAATGCGAAGGTGCAGCAGGATCTTGGCCATCTGAATGAAGAATTGCGGCTGCGCGTGGAACGAATCGCGCAGCAAAAACAGCAGATTCTCATGCTGCAAAGCGAACTCGCCGCCACCCGGCCGGAAACGGAAGACAAGATCGAGCCGGTGTCGGACTTCCATCGCGAACTGATCACCGGCAGCAGCCCGGCGCTCAACCGCGTGATGGAAACTGTCAGGAAGGTCGCCGCCAGCGAGACCTCGGTGCTAGTCCGCGGTGAAAGCGGCACCGGCAAGGAACTGGTCGCGCACGTGATCCACGAGAACAGTGCCCGCCGCGCCGGTCCGTTTGTCGCCGTCCACTGCGGTGCCTTGGCGCCGAGCCTTTTGGAGAGCGAACTGTTCGGCCATCAGAAGGGATCGTTCACCGGGGCCCAGGCCGACCGGCGAGGCCGTTTTGAACTGGCGCACGGCGGCACCATTTTTCTCGACGAAATCGGCGATATCTCGGCCGAAACACAAGTGAAACTGCTCCGCGTCCTCCAGCAGCATGAGTTTGAACGCGTCGGCGGGACCGAAACCATCCGGGTGGACGTCCGGGTCATCGCCGCCACTCATCAAAATCTCGAACAACTGATTCTCGACGGCAAGTTTCGCGAAGACTTGTATTACCGGCTGAACGTGATCGGCATCACCCTGCCTCCGCTGCGAGAACGGCTGGAAGATTTGATCGAGCTTTCGATGCAGTTCCTCAAGCGAACGGCAATCCACAGCGGTAAACCTGTGATCGGCCTGGATGATGAAGCCGTGGAAACTCTGATGCGGTATCACTGGCCAGGCAACATTCGCGAGCTGGAAAACGTCCTGGAGCGCGCCGTGGTCTTGACCGAAGGGCCGACGGTGACCGTCGCCGATCTGCCGGTGAACTTGCAGTCTGTGGGGCGGCAATTCTCCCGGCCGACAGCCTCGCTCCGTTTGCAGCCACGCAGTTCACGCCTCTCGGACCGCGGTTCTCCCTCGGTCGAGGAACCTGTCCCGTGGCGGAAGCTCGATGAAGACGCCGAGCGCGAATTGCTGCTGTCGGCGCTGCAGAAATGCGGCGGCAACAAAGCCCGTGCTGCGAAGATGTTAGGCATCCCTCGCAGCACTTTTTTCAGCAAGCTGAAGAAATATGCCCTCGCGGATTGACGCCACTTCCGGTGTCTGCCCCCTGCTCCGAGCAGGGCCAACGCCTTCTCGAAGCAGGGCAAGCCGTAGACGGGGGTGAAAGTCCGCGGTCGTGAGGGGATGGTGGCGTGAGAAGAATTTCTACCCCATCTCGTTCAGGAACCGCGGACATGGGCAGGCGCACCATTCATCAAAACACAGAAGCAGATTCGCCTCGAAAAGGCACAGAAGTCACAAAAAAGGAATCCCCGGTGGAATCGTCGGGAGCGAACCGGAACAGGCAGATGGAACCACGGAACACACGAAATACACGGAAACGGAAAGGCTGCGGAACATCAATCCCTGGAACAGGCTGTAATACGATTGCACCAGGCTTTTCTGTAGCGATTTTCTTTGACGAATTTCCTTCCGTGTATTCCGTGGTTCATCGCCCGGTCTCCACGACGTCCTGAATCTCACCCCGTCCCCCGTGACGAATCGAAGACTTTCAGAGAAGGGCGGGCCTCGCGAAGCGCTCGGCCGCACCCTACTTGAAAAAGGCGTTCGCCCTGCTGCTCCAAGCGGCTGGACTTGACGGGAGACAACCCATCAGCCGATATTAGTGTCAGCGGATCGCCCGCGAGGGGTAAAGGTTTGCGCTGACTTTTCAGAAAGACCGCGATGTTGCCATCGGAATGGGATCGAGTCGCTCCCCTTGCTGTTTCACGCCGGGGCATGTTGCAGGCCGGATTTTTGGGGCTGGGCGGTTTGACGATGGGTCAGGCGGCGCGGTTGCAAGCGGCGTCGGGGACCACGCCGAAGGATACCGCGGTCATCTTGCTGTTTCTGCATGGCGGTCCGAGCCATCTCGAAACGTATGACATGAAGCCGGAGGCGAACACCGACATTCGCGGGCCGTTCGAGCCGATCCGGACCAATGTTCCCGGAATCGATGTCTGCGAACATCTGCCGAAACACGCTCGGATCGCCGACAAATTCACTTTGATCCGGTCGTGCACGCACGACGAAGCAGACCACTTCGCCGGACATCGGCGGTTTCTCAGCGGCTTCGGCAAGCTGAAGCCCGGTACGGGCGCGGAATCGTATTATCCACAAGTCGGAGCCGTTGCGAATCGGCTGTTGACCGCGCCGCAGGGGCTGCCGCCGGCAGTCTCGGTCAATGGGGTCGTCGTAAACGGCCCGGACTATGCGTCCGGCATTTCAGAAGGCTATTGGAGTCCGATCTACCGCGTGCCGATTGTCAACGGCGGCCTGCCGAATGCGTCGTTGACCGTGCCCATCCACCGGTTGGAAGACCGGCGGCTATTGCAGACGGGGCTGGATCGGCTGCGGCGCGACGTAGACAGTTCGGGCATGATGTCTGCCGCCGATACGTTCGACCAGCAAGCCGTTAACATTTTGCTCTCCGGCCGGGCCGAACGGGCGTTCAACCTGGGATTGGAAGATCCGCGTGTCCGGGAGAAATATGGAGAAGGCTACGGGCAGGAATTGTTGACCGCCCGCCGATTGGTGGAGGCGGGCGTCCGGTTTGTCACCGTCTGCGACCGCGGCAATGGCCCGGGGTCCATCGCGCACAACTGGGACGACCACGCGGTGAACTGGGACCTGCGGACCGCCATGCTGGCCCGTTTCCCGATGTACGATCACCGGATCGCTACGCTGATCGAAGACTTGTACGACCGCGGCCTGAATGAAAAGGTGCTGCTCATCGTCACCGGCGAATTCGGGCGCACCCCCCGGCTGGAATTCAAGGATGGCAAGATCGGCCGCGATCACTGGCCGAGCGCCATGTCGATCCTGCTCACCGGCGGCGGCATCCGCACAGGGGAAGTAATCGGCTCAACGGATGCCATCGGTGCACGTCCCAGCCAGCGGCCCATCGACCCGCACGATTTTCTCGCCACGATCTACCAGTTCCTCGGCATCGACCCCCAGTTGCACCTGCCCGATCCGCAGGGCCGTCCGGTTGCGCTCACGCACGGTGCGCCGATTTCCGAGTTGTGGTAATTGTGACATAAGTTCAGTTGCCGCGGTGGATTATGGTTGCCAGTCCGGTCCCTCCCCGGTAGGATTCCGCCCTCGTACGGGGATTCTTTTCTGTGATTTGTTTTTCGGGCTGAAAGTCTCGCTGGATGGATTCAAAAGCAGTCGCGGGGTTTGTCTCTTCTTTAGACCAGGCATTTTCCGCCGATGACCCTTTGTCGTTGACACGAACGCTGGAGCGTGAAAACCTTGCCGTTCTGCACCAGGTGTATCAAGCCTTGAAAGACAGCGACTATGCCGCGATTGGCCAACTGTTGACTGACGACGTCGAGCTGGAAATCGTCGGCCCGGCGATGGTGCCGTTTCTTGGAAAATGGCGAGGGACTTCCCAGGTGCTGGAAGCAATCCGGCGAAATTTTTCCTATGTGAAAAACCAGCGGCCGGAGATCATCAATCTCAACGCGCAGGGGAATTCGCTCATCGTGGTCGCCCGGGAGCAGGGAGAGGCCGTTTCTACGGGAAAGCCGTACGACCTGCATTGGGTGCAGATGTTTACGTTTCGAGACCGCAAGCTGGCCCGCATCCATGAAATCGCCGATGGCCTCGATCTCGCGCTGGCGTTCACCGGTTAGCCTGACATGCTCGAACTCTGCCGGGTGACCACCGAAGACGGCATGCAGCTAGACGGCGTCTTTCAGCAGTCTGAACCTGGCGAAGCCCGCCGGAAGACGGCACTGCTGTTGATTCATGGCACGGGCGGCAACTTTTACGGAACGGGAATTCTATCCAGGATTGCCGACGAAGCCGTCCAACACGGATATCCCGTGTTGCGAATCAACACCCGCGGCCATGACCTGGCGGCCCTTCTTCCCGGTCCGCATGGTCCGGTGCGCGGCGGCGCCGCGTTTGAACACGTCGCCGAGGCCCCGTTCGACATCGCGGCGTGGGCCGATTGGCTATCGCTGCGAGGTTGCCAACGTGTGGTGCTGGTCGGTCATAGCCTGGGAGGCGTGAAAGCGCTCCGGTCGCAGGCGCTGGCGCCGCATCCGGCGGTGATCGGCGTGATTGGCCTCAATCCGCCGCGATTCTCTCATCGTCAGTTTCAGGCCGATCCGCGTTGCACCCCCTTTCGCCGAGATTATGCCGAGGCGGAACGCCTCGTGGCCGAGGGGCAGACTGAGCGGTTGCTCCACGTCACGCAGCCGTTGCCGATGGTGATCACGGCGGCTGGATACCTCGAGAAATACGGCCCCGGTGATCCGCTGGATTACGTGCCGCTCTTGCCAAGGATCGGTTGTCCCCAACTGATCCTGCTGGGTGGCCATTGCGTCGAAACGAACCCGGCGTTCGACGGGCTCTCGGAAACGTTGACCGCGGTGCGAAATTCTTCCCTGACGTGCGAACTGGTCGCTGGAGCCGACGTCAACTACCGCAATGATCCGTCCGAACCCTGGCGGCGCATGGCCCCGTGGCTTTCACGGATGGAATGAGACTCAGCAACGCCGCGGCAGCAGAGATCTCGCGGTGGATCGGGTTTGCATTGAATCTCGCCGAGGCGAACGCCATTTTGTAGGGTGCGGTCGAGCGCTTCGCGAGTCCCACCGATTCGCTTGATTGAGTTCCAATCGGTGGGCCTCGTCAAAGCCCTCGACCCACCCTACAACTGTCCGCGGTTGAAAAAAGCGTTTGTCTTGCTGGTCCGGTCCGGCTTGCTGGCACGTGGAGGACTCCATCAGTAAGATTGGCGGACGTTGATTGGCTTCGATCAAGACCATCCCCCTGGAGTTGCATGATGAAACAAGTTCTGGCGTTGAGTCTTCTTGCCCTCGTTGCGGCGGGGTTTGCACAGGCCGCCGATAATCAGGCCCCGGAAGGATTCACGGCGTTGTCCAACGGTAAAGACTTCACGGGCTGGCACGGGCTGGGAACGTTCGACATCCGCAAGTTGAAGACCATGACGGACGACGAGCGGACGGCGTTTCTCAACAAGGAAATGGACAGCTTGAAGGCCCATTGGAAGGTCGACAACGGCGAACTCGTCAACGACGGCCAGGGGGCCTACATGACGACCGACAAAGATTACGGCGATTTCGAGCTGTACGTCTCCTGGAAGCTGATCGCCAAGGGGGACAGCGGCGTCTATCTGAAGGCGACTCCGCAGGTGCAGATCTGGGACACGACCGAAGCCGCCGGATATCACAAGCTGGGAGCCGACAAGGGTTCCGGCGGGTTATGGAACAACTCCCCCGGCAGCGCAGGGAAGGACCCGATCGCCCATGCCGACAAGCCGATCGGCGAATGGAACACGTTCCGCGTCCTCCAGGTGGGCGCGCGGACGACGGTGTATCTCAACGGCAAGCTCGTGATCGATCATGCGGCGCTGCAGAACTATTTCGACAAAACCGCCCCGCTCTTTCCCAAGGGGCCGATTCAGTTGCAGACGCACGGTAACGAAGTCCGCTGGAAGAACATCTACATTCGTGAAATCCCGGCTGAGGAAGCCAACACGCTGCTGGCTTCGAAGGACTCCGAGGGCTTTCAGGCGATCTTCGACGGGAAATCGTTAGAAGGCTGGACCGGCGCGAACGACAACTACGAAGTCGCCGGCGGAGCGATCCGCTGCAAGCCGGGCAAAGGCGGGACGCTGCACACCAAGGCCGAATACGCCGACTTCGTCGCCCGGATGGAGATCAAAATCCCCGAAGGAGGCAACAACGGCCTGGCGATTCGGTATCCTGGTCAAGGCGACCCGGCGTATACCGGCATGTGCGAACTGCAGGTTCTCGATTCCGAAAGCCCCAAGTACGCCAAGCTCGATCCGCGGCAGTATCATGCCTCGGCCTACGGCATGGCGGCCGCGCATCGTGGCTATCAGCGTCCCGCGGGCCAGTGGAATTTCCAGGAAGTGACCGTCAAAGGCTCGACGATCAAGGTGGAACTCAACGGCTCGGTGATTCTGGACGCCGATCTCGGCAAGATCACCGAATACATGGCCAATTCCCCTCATCCGGGGAAAGATCTTAAGAAGGGCTTTTTCGGCTTCGCCGGCCATGGCGACGCGGTCGAGTTCCGCAACGTGAAGATCAAAGAGCTGAAGTAGCAATGCGCTGCTGGCGCTTCGCGGACATCCGATCTCCATGTCGAGAATCTGCGAAGCGCAAGCGTTTTAAGCGTCGATGACTTTGTGTCGTGCCTCTTCCTGAACGCCGACCTGGTTGATCTTCATGCCGAAGTTTTCGCCGATTTTGACGGCTTCGCCCCGGCAATAGCGGGAATTGTTGACGTAGAGGTCGAGCATCTCTTCGCACGACTTGTTAAACGTGATCAACATGCCGGGCGTAATGCCGAGCAGTTGCGACATTGGGATTTTCTTTTCCGCGAGCCGGACGCTGATCTCGACCGGCAGATGCTTCAACCTCGCCAGCGGATCGGCCTTTCGCGGTCCGGACGCCGGTGTCGCTGCGGATGTCGCTTGCGGTTTCGCGACGGCCGGTGCGCGCGGCGCCTCGATGTCAAACTTCGGCTGTTCAAGCGGCCAGACCACCAGCAGTTTTGCAGCCGGCTGGTCAGAATTCCGGCCGGCATCGAAGGCCAGCAGTTCCAAGGTGGCGGCCCATTCCACGGGAGCCATTTTCCCCAGGGCCTCGACGAAATTCTTGACGACCAGCGAGCGGAACTTCTCGGTCTCCAGCTCCGCGGGGAGCAGATTCATCGACCATTCCATCGACAGCGTTTCGAGACGGGCCTTCTCCGTGTCCGTGGGGTGCGTGTACCATTCCGGAAGCGGCAGGCCCTCCGGCACCAGCACGGCCAGACCTTGTGTCCCCACCTGGAACAACGCCAGGATGCCAGGGCCTCCGTAGCGGCCGGCCATCTCTTTCGGCGACCAGACGTCGGAATCGCCGACCTCGATGCGATACTTCCGGTCGAAGCACTGGCTGAGTGATTCCGCCAGCGCAGAGGCGTTGCCGCTGCAGGCCGAAATGATCGTCTCGACATTCGCTTCCGTGAACGCCGTCATGAAGACCTCGCCAGCGAAGACATCCGCCAATAGTCGCGGCGGAATAAGATACAGGCCGTGAATCCCTTTCACGGCCCTCAGAGTCTATCGACCGATTTCCCCCGGAAACTTCGGAAAATCCGTCAAGATTTCCCTACTTTCCGCCGACAGGCCCAGGCAAACAGGTCCGTGTCCGTCGGAAATCGACTCAGCCGTGCAGCACCGCGCCGCGTTCCAGCAGACGCTGCGCAACGCGCTGGCCGAGTACGACCGCGTCATTCGCGGCAGCGGTCTCCGTAGCCGACCACTTGCGATGCCCGTCGGGAGACAGCACTACCGCTTCGAGATGTAATTGGTCTCCCGTGTGTCGGGTCAATGCACCCAGCGGTGCGTGGCAGCCGGCGCGCAGCGCGGACAATAAACTCCTTTCGGCAACGACTTCCGACCACGTCGACCGATCCGTCAGCCGGCTCAGGACGCTCTGCGTCGGCAAGTCCTCGGCCCGGCATTCGATTCCGATTGCCCCCTGGCCAACGGCCGGATACATGGCCGGCGGCTCCAACCGCAGGCTGATGCGATCCGAAAGTCCCAGACGAATCAACCCGGCTGCGGCGAGAATCAAGGCGTCATACTCGCCGGCGTCGAGCTTTCGCAGACGGGTGTCGACATTGCCGCGTATCTCCTCGATCCGAAAGTCGCTGCGGATGTGTCGGAGCTGAGCCTGTCGTCGCAGGCTGCCCGTGCCGATGCGCGCTCCGGCTGGCAAGGACTCCCAGGCGACGTCCGCACGTTTCGCCGAGGCCGGCAGAATGAGGGCGTCAAAGCGGAGTTCACGTTCCGGCACTGCGGCGAGCGTCAAGCCGGCCGTCGGCTCGGTTGGCAAATCTTTCAAGCTGTGCACGGCGATGTCGGCTCGGCCGTCGAGCACGGCGTGCTGGACTTCCCGCGTGAAGACGCCGACCCCGCCGAACTGGCTGAGCGCCTCCGACTGAACGCGGTCGCCGGTCGTGGTGACGTGAACCATCTCCACGACGAGACCGGGGACAGCGGCCGTCAGCAATTTTGAAATATGCTGCGCCTGCCATTGAGCCAACTGGCTGGCCCGCGTGGCAATGCGAAGCACGGAAGGGGATTGATCAGGCATGGGATCTCATCGTGCGAAGAAACGAGGCAAGAGGCAAGGAAAAATCGGTCCGTCAAGAATTCTTAGCGATTGAAAAATTCGTCCCGGCGTCGCCGACGCCGGGCTTTGGGGGGACTCTTGACACGACGTGAATTCTCGGGACCGTTCTTGCCTGTGGCAACTTTCACCCATGTTCTCCCAAGCCGCGGGCGAGGACGGCCACAGTGACCGATGCCGCACCGCGGGTCTTCAGCGCCTTGGAGGCTTCGTCGGCGGTGGCGCCGGTCGTGAGGACGTCGTCCACCAGCAGAATCTTGAGACCCCGGGCAGCAGCGGAAGCGGAAAACGCCCGGAGTTGCTGTTTCCGCCGGACTGACGGCGCGCTGCCGGCTTGCTGCGGCGTGCGACGGATTTTCCGCAGCAGACTTCGATCACACGGCAATCGCCAACGGACGGACAGTTGCTCGGCAATCGTTTCGCTCGCCGCATGACGTTGCGCCAGCCGCCGCGTCCAATAATGCGGCACCGGCACGATGACATCCCAATGTCCGGCCGGATGATCGACTGGGGCCGCGGTGATGAGCAGGTCGGTCAGGGCACGGGTCAGAGCCTCGCCGGTGACGGACTTCGCCTTGAGGACGGCTAATCGCAGGAGATCTCGATAGACGCCGAGCCGAATCACGCCGTCAAAGTGGAATCGATCTTGCCGGCAATGAATGCATCCGCGTGACGTCTCAAGATACGGTCCCACGGGTGCGGCACATTTCCGGCACTGCTCGCCGTCTTTCGGCCGGAGAGCAACCTCGCAATCCGCACACAACGCTCCGGCCCGCATCGCGTCGCCGGCATCCATTTCCCGGCCGCAACACAGGCAACTCGGCGGCAAGGCGAAATCCAGCCCGATCCGCAGCGCGGCACGCGTTACGCGTACTCCGCGCTGGAATACTCGACGCCACAGCGGATGGGATGGGGAATTGGCACGCATGGTGAGAGTGGATTTTACCCGCGGCAAGACCCTACGCCCAGCCCGCTGGTTGTCGCTGGGTCTTCAGACTAAGATCGGTGCCATTCCCCTAGCCCTTTGTCGGCCTCGGAGGGAATATTTTCGAGGCCCGTTCGACAACTCCAGGATTCTCATCGCGACCATGCAGGACGCCCGGCCACGCGTGGTGATCATCGGCGGAGGGCTGGCCGGGCTGGCCGCGGCGACGGCACTGGCCGTGCGGAACATTCCCGCCGTGCTCTTGGAATCGCGGCCGAGATTGGGCGGAAGGGCGAGTTCGTTTCTCGATGTCACGACCGAAGAGCACGTCGATAACTGCCAGCATGTCTCGATGGGCTGCTGCACGAACTTTGCGCACTTCATCAAGACGCTCGGGCTGTCAGCGAGTTTTCGCCGGGAGCGCACCCTGTATTTCATCGGGCCGAACGGAAAGCCGGATCGCTTTTCCGCGTCGATCTGGCCGTGTCCGTTTCATCTCGCCGGGGCGTTTCGGCGGCTGTCTTATCTCACGGTCTCCGACAAGTGGGCTATTGCCCGGGGCTTGAAAGCCTTGGCTGCCGCTCGCGATCCCGAATTGGAAGTCCAGTCGTTTTCCCAGTGGTTGGCAGGCCATCGGCAACCGAAACGGGCCATCGACTTTTTCTGGCAGGTGGTGCTGGTCAGTGCGTTGAGTGAAACATTGGACCGCATTGCCGTACCGCAGGCGAGAAAAGTCTTCGTCGACGGATTTCTCCGCCATCGAGACGGCTGGTGCGTCGATGTACCGATCGTTCCGTTGGACGAACTCTACGGTGCGCGGCTGATTGGCTGGCTTGCTGAACGCGGAGTGGAAGTTCGCCTGCAAGCCGGGGTGGAAAGGCTGAATCTGACGCAGGAACGCATTACATCCGCCGTCTTGCGCGACGGCACGGAAATCGCCGGCGAGGATTTTCTGCTGGCCGTGCCGTTTCATCGCGTGGCAGATTTGCTGCCCGAGACGTTGAAAGTTCACCCGGTCGTCGAGCAGTTGTCGCAATTGGAAGCGGCCCCGATCACGAGCATTCATCTGTGGTCGGACCGGCCGATCACCGAACTGTTTCATGCCGTCTTCGTTGGCCGGCTGTCTCATTGGTTGTTCAATCGTTCGATGGCGTCGAGCGGGGAATCGATGCATTATTTCCAGATCGTCATCAGCGCCAGCCGGGAACTTGCGGGGATGTCTCAATCCGACATACTGCAACAGGTGATGAAAGATTTGGCCGAGGTCTTCCCCGAGGCGCGCGAGGCCAACGTCTTGCATTACCGGGTGGTGACGGAACATCGAGCCGTGTTTTCCGTGAAGCCCGGTGCCGAACGGCTGCGACCGGCGCAGCAATCGCCGATTCCGAATTTGCAATGGGCCGGTGATTGGACGCAGACGGGTTGGCCCGGCACGATGGAAGGGGCCGTTCGCAGCGGGTATCTTGCGGCGGAGAATGTGTGCAGACGATTCGGGCATCCGGGGACGATTTTGCAGCCGGATCTGCCGACTGCGTTCTGGTCGAAATGGCTGCTGGGGATTCCCTGAAGGCGTAAGTCAGACCTGGAGTATGCAACCGGAATGCGGCAGTTGCTGTTTGTGATCGGCCTGCTCTTCTCGTTCACCCTCATTGGGGCGATCGGTTTTCGTCTCACGGAAGGCTGGGACTGGCTGCAATGTTTTTATCAATCCGTAATCATCATGACGACCGTCGGGTTGTCGGCGACGTCGCAATCCGAACTGCGCGACGCCACCAAGGCATTTATCATTGTCTACCTGATGTTCGGCGTCGGGATTTTCACCTATTGCGCGTCGCAGTTGGGACAACACCTTGTCAACCTGCAACTGGGCGGAATGCTGGAGAGAAGGAAGATGGACCAGGCGCTGGCTCGTTTGAAAGATCATTACGTCATCTGCGGGTTCGGCAGGATGGGCCGCGAAATCTGCCGGCATCTCGCCTCGCGCAAGAAGCCGTTCGTTGTCGTGGACAGTGATGCCTCCTGCATCGAACAGGAATGCCGCGAGCAGGGCTGGCTCTTTCTCATCGGTGACGCCACCGATGACGAGACCATGCTGCACGCCGGCATCGCGCGGGCCAAAGCGCTGGCCACCGTGCTGCCGACCGATGCCGATAATGTGTATGTCGTCCTCACGGCCCGGCTGCTGAACGACAAGCTGCAGATCATTGCCCGTGCCAGCGATGAGAAGGCGGTCGACAAGCTGCAGCGTGCCGGGGCGACGCGGGTGGTCAGCCCGTTCACCAGCGGCGCGATGAAGATCGCCCGGTTCATGCTGAACCCCAGCATTGAAGATTTTCTGGAAGTCACCGATGATCAGGGGAGCCAATTGGAACTCGCGGAAATCCTGATTTCTCAAAGCAGCCCCTATCTCGGGAAGAAATTGATGGAGACAGACCTCCGTGAACGGGGCATTATGGTGATCGGCATCCGCCGCACCAGCGGCGAGCGATTGATGCCTCCGCCGGGGACCGCCGTCATGGAAGTCGGCGATTCGTTGTTCGCATTCGGCAGTTCGCAGGCCGTGAATGAGATGATCGCGATCAGCGCCGGTTCGGAAGAATGAACGGTCGTTCAAAGTTCAGCCGCTCGCTTCGTATGCGGCTGAACGGGCAATTTACGGGAGTTTCCTCATGTTGATCTTTGATGCCCATCTGGACCTGGCGTACAACGGGGTCGATTGGAACCGGGACCTGCAATTGCCGGTTTCGGAAATGCGGGCTCTGGAAGCCGGGATGACGGAACTTGGCCGCGGCACGAATACCGTCTGTTTTCCGGAGATGCGCCGCGGCGAAGTCGGCGTCTGCCTCGCCACGCTCTACGGCCGCGTGGCACATCCAGGGTCCGGAATTACCGGGGCCGCGACGACCCAGGCCTGTTATGCCATGGGCATGGCTCATCTGGCGTTTTACCGCAGCCTGGAACGGTCCGGCGTGATGCGGCAGATTCGAAACAAAAAAGACTTGCAGCAGCACATCGACTGCTGGAACTTCGATTCCCTGCGGACGCCGTTCGGCTACATCGTCAGCATGGAATGTGCCGATATGATCGTTGACCCCGATCACGTCCAGGAATTTTATGATCATGGCGTCCGAGCGATCGGCTTGACGCATTACGGCATCAACCGTTACGGCGGCGGTACCCGGACGGAGGTCGGCTTGAATGCGTCCGCCAAGCCGATCCTCAAGCAGATGGAAGCGTTGAACATCCCTCTCGACCTCACGCACACATCCGACCCGTCGTTCTGGGACGCCGTCAAGTGGTATCCCGGCCGCGTGCTGGCCAGTCATCAGAATGCCCGCAAATTCGCCGACTGGCAGCGGCAATTCACCGACGACATGATCAAAGTCGTCATCGAACGCGACGGCATCCTGGGCATGGTCTTCGACGCAATCATGCTCCAGCCCGGTTTCGAGCGCGGCAAGACGAAACCCACGGTGACCTTGTCGCGCACCGTGGAGAATATCGACCACATCTGCCAGATGGCGGGCAACACACGCAACATCGGCCTCGGCAGCGACCTCGACGGCGGCTACGGCACCGAACAGACGCCGACCGATCTCGACACCATCGCCGACCTGCAGAAGCTCGTCCCGCTGCTGGAAAAACGGGGCTATTCGATGCTCGACATCACCGGTATCTTCTACGGCAACTGGCTCCGGTTCTTCGGCGAGACGCTGCCGGAGTGAGGGATGTATATCGTTCCCATAATTTGAGTGCGTGATGAATTTCGAGCACGGTCCCGGCGTCGGCGACGCCGGGACCGTGCTGGCAAGCGCAATCAATTGTTGGGGTTGGTGTTATTTCCTGCTTGGGATCGCATTACTCTCTACGACTTCTCGGATGCGCTGCTCATTCATTCGCCATTCCATAGGTAGGCTTGTCGTCTCTCCTTTGTACTTTCCCTTAGTTGGCACATAGTTCTCATATAACGACGACGACATCTCTTTCCCAAACCAATGATGGCTTAACTCGATTCCGATTTCGCTGCCTGTTGCGAGATACATATTTGGCATTGCTCCGGCACTCACCTTATGAAACTGCACCAAACAGAAGACGAAGCTTTTGTTCTTCGCGATCCAAGCATCCAAGGCGTCTTGCCAGGACTTTCCCTTCTCTTTGGCCGCTAGAATCCATCCACCATTGTTGCTGCCTTTAACGGACACCTGCAACGTGCTTTCATCATTGGAAACCATTAGGTCGTAACCGGGTTGGTTCGCCCCGTATTGAACGAAGACGCTATAGCCGGCTTGGGCGAATACGCCAGCCGCAAATGCTTCAGCCGCAACCGCTGTCTGATGTCTATTCATTTGGCCTGCCGTTTCATCCGTCGCAGCCAATGTCTACTTTGTCTTCGCCACGAGCGGCGTCCCCTTAGTCTTCAGCTTGCGCGAGAAGACTTTATCGCTGCACGTGACGTACACCGTATCAAACTCCTTGCCGCCGAATTTCACGTTCGAGAGAAACTTCGCCTGCGGTTTGACGATGCTGCCGCAGGGCCGGCCGGTCGGATCGAACATTTGCAGACCGGCGTGCGTGCAAACGAACAGCCGGCCGATGTCGTCCACCGTCATGCCGTCGGAACCGGGCGTTTTTTCGTTCGGCGGCACTTGCAGCGGGCCGTAATACTTTTCGCCGAATTTCAAGACGCCCGGCGATTCCACGCGAAACGTCTGCAGAAACGGTTGTTCCCAATCGGCGATGACCAATGTCTTCAGATCGGGCCAGAACGTGAGGCCGTTCGGTTTGAACCCTTCCGCCGCAGCGGATTTCTTGCCGTCCGGTGAGACGTACCAGACCTTGTTCGTGGACATGTCGGTGACATAAACGCCGCCGTCGCGGTCCACGGCCAGATCATTGGTGCCGATGTCTTCGATGAGGACAGTCATTTTCGCCTCGCGGTCATACCAGACGACCTTCTTACCTTCATACTGACAGGCGTAGAGTTTGCCGTCGGCCCCGAAAACCAGCCCGCTCGCCTTGCCGGTGTTCTCGGCGAACGTCGTCACCTTGCCGGTCGAAACGTCGACACGGAAGATCTTGCTCGACGGGACATCCACGAAGAAGACATTCCCGTCCTTGTCGGCCGCCGGACCTTCGGTAAACTGATGCCCCTCAGAGACGAGCTTCCAGCCCTCGCCATCGATCAGGACCTGCGACAAGGCCATGTCCTGGGCGCACAGGTGAGAACACGCGCACCCGACGATGAGGACGAGATACCATTTCTTGGTCATGCGAAACTCCTGGTTATTTTTCAAGACGACGGATTTCAACTTTCCATGATTCGCCTGATAGAATCAAGCGGACGACCGAATTACTTGTCTACCTGCCAATGAATCACGAAGCGATTTCATGACCGATTCCCTGGCTTCCTACCGCGCCCGCTGGATCATCCCCGTTGCCGGGCCGCCGGTGGAGAACGGGATCGTTGTGGTGCGGGGTGATCGAATCGTTGGCGTGCATCGGGCGCTGCGGGCGGACACCATCGATCTCGGCGAAGTCGCGATTGTGCCCGGGTTCGTGAACTGCCACACGCACCTGGAGTTTAGCCGGCTCGAGCGGCCGCTCGAGCCGATGGCGCGGTTTACGGACTGGATACGAAGCGTCGTCCGTTACCGGCGAGACGCAACGGAGGAAAGTGGCGTCGCGATTCGCCAGGGCTTACAGGAGTCGCTGCGCGGCGGCGTCGCGCTCCTGGGCGACATCGCCACAACGGGGTGGAACTGGGCCGACTATCAGCATGGCCCGGCGTGTATCGTATTTCAAGAATTGCTCGGGCTGACGGCAGATCGCCAGGCGGCACAACGCGAGCGGGCTGAGTCGCATGTTGCGGAGGCAGAGCGCTACGAAAACCTGCCAGGCCTCAGCCCTCATGCACCGTATTCCGTGCATCCCGACTTGTTTCGCCAGACCGTGCAATTGGCGAATGCGGAGAACATCCCCGTTGCCATGCACCTGGCGGAGACCGAGGCAGAGCGGGAATTGCTTTCCGAGGGGACGGGCGAATTTCGCGGCTTGCTGGAAGAGTTGGGACTCTGGCAGCCGGCGCACTTCGGCGGGAGACATGGGTTCGAGTTTCTGGACCTCTTGAGCGAATTATCGCATCCGCTGGTGATTCACGGAAACTTTCTTTCCAATCAGGAATTGCTGTTCCTCGCACAGCACCCGCACATGACGTTAGTCTACTGCCCCAGGACTCATGCCGCCTTCGGCCATCCGCCGCATCCCTGGCAGAGGCTGCTTGATCTGGGCGGTACGGTGGCGCTGGGGACCGACGGCCGGGCGTCGAATCCTGATTTATCTTTGTGGTCGGAATTGCAGTTTCTTGCGGCGAAGTTTCCCGAGGTTTCGCAACTCGAGTTGCTGCGTCTTGCCACGCTGTCGGGCGCGAGGGCCTTGGGACAGAGCCATGACCACGGCAGCCTGGAGGCTGGAAAACTCGCCAATCTGGTCGTGATCGGCCCCGTCCCGGAAGAAGGCCCGGCATTGCATCGCCAACTGATCACGCCCGAAAACCGATTGCACAGCGTCATGTGTCGCGGCGCGTGGACCAAGTCGAATTGATCGTCGACAGCCCCGACCGGTCTGGCAAGGGGTTCTTCCCCCGCAATCTTTTCCCGACCCGACCGACACGCATCCGTTGCAGTGTCCCGAGTGGAATCTCGACGTTTGCGGTCAAGAGAAACTGCTTGCCGTCGAGGCGGTGGTAAAGTTCGGTGTCGGGTCCACCACAGGCGGCAACGGCCGGTTGAATACGCCAGTCAGCAGGCCATACGCCATTCCCCAAGCCGCGGAGATCAGAATGATGAACGTAATCGGCAAACAGATGTGGACAGTTGCGGCGGCGATGAGTCTCGGTCACATCGGCTGGGCAGGCGAGAGCCCCGTTCGGCAACGCGCGGCATCCATCCGGACAGTCAGCGCGGCCCAAACGGAACTGCCGCCCGCTCCGATGCCTGAACCGGGCGGGGCCGCCCTTGGGCATTCCTCGTCGGTGCCGCCGCCGATTCCGCCCGCCCCCGCTGTGCGTTTGCATCCCTTGCCGGAAGCCCCGGTGAGGAGTGCCCCGGTCGTCGTGAGTCCGCCGTTGATCAGCGGATATCAGCCGCCCGTGGTCATGCACACGTGGGGATCGATGCCGCCGGCGGGGACGCTGGGCCGAACGTACCAGCGGCGTTCGGCACTGATCTCGGACGAAGAACATCCCCGGATGGGCGTCGTCCTGGTGCACTTGCCGGAACATGCGGATGTTTCGGCGCGAGGTCTGAAGGTGAAATGGACGGGCGACGTGTGGCGTATGGAGACGGAATACGCCTTGCTGCCGGGCATCCCCCACATCTATGCAGTCAAGGCCGAGTGGGATACGCCCGCAGGAAAGATGACTCAAGTACGGTGGGTTCGGTTGATTATGGGTCGCGAAGTGGACCTGGAATTTTAGCGAGTCGAAGGGTCCGTCAAAAGCGGACCGGGGATTTTCGCCGAGCGCTTGCGAAAGTCTTCGGAGCTGGATGGAATGCAGGGCTGCGCGCTCTGTCATCACCAGTCTTGTTCACTCCAGGGGAACAAGACGATGGACGAGGAAAACCGAATCGACCCACATTGCGGAAGCCCACGGATTTGCAACCCGTGGGCTTTTTGCTTTATGGTGATGGCATGGCACACTTTCACACCTCGCGCCGCGTCGAGTTCTGCGACACCGACGCCGCCGGCATCATTCATTTCGCGAACTACTACCGCTACATGGAGCAGGCCGAACACGAATTGTTCCGTTCGCTCGGCTTGAAGATTCACGCCGCGTCCGACGACGGTACGGTCTACGGTTGGCCCCGCGTGTCGGCCTCGGCGAATTTCTCCGCCCCCGCCTACTATGACGACTTGCTGGAAATCCGCCTTACGATTCTGCGCCGCGGCCAACGTTCGCTAGCCACCGGCTATGAATTCTGGCGGAACGATACGAAGTTAGCCTCCGGCGAAATGAAAACGGCCTACTGCCGCGTCCCCGCACGCGGTCAACTGGAATCGCTCGATATCCCCCCCGAAATCGCCGCCCCGTTGGATCGTCTGATGCAATCCTCTTCGCCGAACGCCGAACGCCTATCATGACCCAACTCACGACATCCGTCGACTTCACCAAGCCCGGCGTCCAGCACGGGCACCTCTTCATCCCCTATTCCTACAACCTCGCCGGCTGGGCCAACTTGATGGTCCCCGTCACGGTGATTTTCCGCGGCAACGGGCCGACTGCGCTGGTGATGGCCGGCAATCACGGCGACGAATATCCCGGGCAAGTCGCCATCCTGCGGATGTGCCGCGAAACCAAATTGGACGACGTCACCGGCCGGTTGATTCTCATTCCGTGCCTCAACCCGCCGGCATCGAAGGCGATGACGCGGTTGTCGCCGTTGGACGGCAAGAACTTCAACCGCTGCTTTCCGGGCAATCCGCAGGGTACCGTCTCGGAAATGCTTGCCGATTATCTGACGACGGTCCTGTTTCCGCTGGCCGACATCGTCGTCGACATTCACACCGGCGGCCGCAGCATGGATTTCGTTCCGTGCGCGCACATGCACCTGGTTCCCGATCGCGAACAGCGCCGGAAGATGATTGCCGGCACCGAAGCCTGGGGATCGGAATTCGCGTTCATTTATGCCGATGTCGCCGGCACGGGACTCTTGCCGGTCGAGGCCGAACGGCAAGGGAAAGTGGTGATCACGACGGAAATGGGGGGCGGTGAATGCGTGACGACGGGCGTGCATCGCCTGACGCAGTCCGGTCTGAAAAACGTGCTGCAATACTTTCACGTCCTCGCCGGGACGCCGACGCCGCGGAAAACGCGTGCCCGGTGGGTGCAGGCCGTCCATCGAGACGACTACCGTTTTGCACCGGAATCTGGGATGTATGAGAACCTGGTCGACCTGGGCGCCGAGGTGACAGCGGGTCAACCGGTCGGCCAGATTCATTTTCTGGAACGGCCCGATCGGGACCCGGCCCTGGTGATCGCGCTCACTGCGGGAGTCCTCATCGGTTGCCGCGGACCGTCGCTGGTGGCCCAGGGCGACTGCGTGGCGACGATCGCCCACGACGTGCCGCCCGACGTCCTCCAATGATCCCGCATCCCCTTCACCGAATCCGGCTCCAGCGCTGCCACTGGGGATAGAAGGGGGCCGTGTAGAGCGGGTAGTTCTCAAGCTGGCTGTTCTTCGGCAGGCCGTGCCAGGCGATCGGATAGCCTTTGCCGTCGTTCAAAAACGGAATTCCGTGGGGCCAATAGATGAAGAACGCCTTGCCGATGAGAGCCCGGCGATTGACGGCATGGGCGTGATGTGTCTGCGGAGATTCGTGCCAGAGACGGCCGTCATAGCTGTGCGTGCTGTTGTCGCCCATGGCAAAGAATTCATCGTCATCAAGCGGTGCGAATTCGACGGAGCGAATTTTCTGATTGTAAATCTCGTTATACGCGGCCGGGTCGCTGAGCACCGCCCCGAGACGCTCTCCCAGGGTTCGTCCGTTGAAGCCGAGGTCCCTGTCTTCTCCGTCGGTCGTGTCGGGCGACTTCTGCGAACGGTAGTACACGTCCCGTTGCAAAACGATGTGCGAGACATCGGCTTCCACGCCCCGGGCCGCGATGCCGGCCGGATGCAGATCGGCCAGTTGCGGGTCGCGCGTCGGCGGCGGCGTGTACTCGGCTTCGGCGCCGAACGAGACCAGCCGATTGTCGATCCACAGGCACAGGCGGTCGTCGACATTGGCGAATGTCAAGGCATGTTTGCCCGTGCCGGTGATGCCAGACGATGCAGTGGCCATCGTCTGGAAAGCATTCTTCCCTTGCAGATCGTCGGTACGCGACAACGTCACCGTGCCGGCTTTGAGGTCGAATTCACAGCGGTAACGTCGAACGCCCTCCACCAGTTCCAGCAAGAGGCCGGGCGATTCCCCGGCAAGTTTTCGCACCTGAAGATCAAGATTCAGAGTCAAGTCGCCCACCCAGATCAAGCCGGGGTCGAATCGATCGCGAACATTTCGTCCGAGATGGGAATTGTACCCGCAGAAATCGGCGATGAGGTGCGGTTTGGGATCGGCGGACGGCGACTCCCCTTTCACGGCCCGCTGCCAATCGGCGTCGCTCGGCATCAGGTGCCGGTAGCGCAGCCAGTCCCACTCGCCGCCGGCTTGCACCTGAAACGAACGCAATGCGGCGTCCTGCTTCCAGCCGGCTTCCGAAGGGAGCCACTCCGGCGACGCGGCGCCGTCTGGATTCGGTTTCAGAGAGGTCCAGCGCTCGGGCCACCCCTGTGCGAGCAGCGCCTTGGGGGGGTGCCGATCGTCGTAGACGGTTTGCTGCAGCAGCCGCTGTTTGTTGGGATCGTTTTTCCTCAGGATGTGAAATTCGCCGACATACCCTTTCCGAGCGTACAAGTCGCCGCGTTCTATCTTCAGGCTTTCGCCCGGCAAACCGACGAGGCGCTTGATGTAGTTTATCTGCGGTTCTTCGGGATATCGAAAGACGAACACGTCGAACCGGTCGGGTTCGCCGAACTCGTAGGGAAACTTGTTGACCAAAATCCGGTCGCCGTTATAGACGGGTTCCTGGTAGACGTCATTGGAGAAAAGACAATTCGGGCAGACGGAAGTCGTGACGCGGGCTATCAGGATGTTGACATCCTTCTCGACTTCTTCGCTGGCGCCGAGGGTGTAGTGGTGGCCGCATTGCGTACAGCGGTGGTCCTTGTGCCGGCCCATCAGCGTCGGGGCCATCGAACCGGTCGGGATGACGAAGGCTTCCGCCAGAAATGTGCGAAAGAGAAACGCCAGCACGAAGGCGATGACGACCGATTCGACCGTCTCGCGAAACGCGTCGTTGGATTTCTGTGCCGGCTTGATCGCCTGCGCACTTTCCCCGCCGGCCGTTTTGGCCGCTGAAGGAGTCAGCGTATCGCTCGGCCTGGGTTTTCCGTCGCCGCTGTGACGCTTGTCCGCGGCAGCCCAGAGCATTCTCCAGAGGGGCCGCTGTGGACACGACGATTCATCGGCAGTTCCGCTGGTCGACATGAAACTTGTACCTCATCGACTACTTGCCAACATACCTATTGCAACGACCGACGATGTCTGCCGGATCATTCCTGGCGTCGCCGACGCCGGGCTTTGCGAATTCTGTAAAGCCCGGCGTTGGCAACGCCGGTGCCGTTTTGAATTCCGAAATTCCTGGAGCAACTCGACCCTACTCTAGCGAATCCTCCGGCCTCGGGGAATCCCGGCTGTGTGGGCCTGATTGAGCGATTGAGCGGGATGCTTGGTCATTGATCGCACCTCTCTTCGCGCACCGGTGATCAACTCCGCTACGGCATCGCGAAATGCGGATTCGGTGCTCTCTGACGCGATCTCTGCTTGAGCCGCACGCAATGCCGCCGCCTGCCTGGGCGTGATCGGCAGCGGCGTCTCCACGGGCGGCGCATCGGGAACCAGCCGGCGGACCAGGGCCTGTTGCAAATCCAAAATGCCGGCGCCGGTGAGCGACGAAACCCGTTGCGCGCCGGCAGGCAGGGCGGCGCCCCAGCGGTCCGGCAGGTCGCATTTGTGCGCAACGATCAACGAGGAACGCCCTCCAGGCAGTTCGAAGAGATTAGAATCGAGATCTTCTTCCGGCTCGTGCACGTCGACCACATGCACGACGAGATCGGCCTCGGCAAGGTGTTGCCGGGCCGACGCGATCCCCATCGCTTCCAGCGATTCCGCGGCGCTGCGCAGGCCCGCCGTGTCGGCGAGTTGCACGGGCCAGCCGTCAAAGGCCGTTTCCGCCGTGACGACGTCCCTGGTCGTTCCCGGCTGATCGAACACGATCGACCGCTGATAGCCGAGCAGCGCGTTGATCAGGCTCGACTTCCCGACATTCGGCCGGCCCGTCACGACGACGCGCCAAGGCTGCGTCAGATGAATGCCGAAGTCGGCCCATTGAAGCAGCTCCTGAATCCAGCCAGCGGCTTGCCGACGTCCGGCGTCTGTCCAGGCGACCGTTGCCAGACGCTGAACCGCGGCCCGCAATCGGCCCTCGGCCTGGCTTAGCAGGTACTCGGCCGTCCGCCAGGTGACAGAACGGCTGAGTCGCTCGCCAATCTCGGCTTCCAGCAGATCGGCCGCGGACGTTGCGGAGCGCATCCCGTCGACCATCTCGGCCCCACGGTGCCGCCAGTCTCGGAGGATTCGGTCGGCGGCTCGCTCTCCGCCGTGGCAATGAATTTCGAGCGTCTGCGGATCGATTCGACAAAGGACCACGTCCTCGGAGACCTCCCTGCCCCACGCGCCGAACACGATGCGGCCGAACGGTTGCTCCGACAGCCGGCGGCCGTTCGCGGCGCGGAACGTCGGCGGCGTCTCACGGTCAAGGAGCGTGTGATCGCCGTGAATGCGGATTGTCGCCACGGCTCCGCGGCCCCGAGGGGTCAGCAAGGCGGCTTGCAGCGATTCTGTCGTTGCCAGCGGCGGACTTGGAATCGTGCTCATGGTTTCGCGGATTCTGACTTCCGGCCGGCAAGAGTTCGCCGGGCCGTCAGCACCAGGCCGTGAAGCGCCAGCGATGGCACCTGCTGTACGGCAGGAAAGACCGGTTCCAGGAATGGCGAGCCGCCCCCGGTCAACAGCATCCACGGCGCGTTCGGCTCGGCAGGGCGAGCGTCATCCCAGACGGGCACGGGGAGAGACTGCTGCCGGCACATTTGCAGGATGACTTCTTTCAGCGCGCCGGCATGACCCCAGTAGACTCCGCTGCGGATGGCGTCGCTGGTATTACGGCCGATCGCGGCCGGCGGATCATTGGCCAGTTCTCGCACGGTGAGGAGCGGCAGCAGCGCCGTGTAGGCATGGAGAGCTTGCGCGGAGAGAGCGAACCCCGGCAGAATCGCGCCGCCGCAGAAACGGCCGTCGGCGGCGACGAAATCCACGGTGGCCGCCGTCCCCGTATCGATGATGACGGCCGGACGATGCATCGGCCGCAAGACATTGGCCGCGACCGCGTTGAGCAGCCGGTCAATTCCGACCTTTTCCGGGGCGTCAACATCCACCCGTAGCGGAATGTCCGAGCGTTCGGTCAGCACCCAGGGATTCGGCCGGGCGTGCTGCATCAAGCGATGTTGCAGCTCCGCAATCCGGGCCGGGTTCGAACCGGCAATGACGATGGGAAAATCGCCTTGCGACGTCCATCCGCTGAGGGTCGACCAGGGAATCGCATCTCCATGCGGCACGGCGAGGAACTGATGGCACTCCGGCAATTCCGACGAAGCGCCCGTGTCGAGAGAAAACCACCCGAACTTCGTCCGCGTGTTCCCGACATCCACCGCCAGCAGACAATCCGCCCCGGACACAGCAAGCACTTTCACGACAGAACGGAACGACGGTGCGCGATCACATCCACCGCGCCCCCTTTCAAGGTAACGCTTTCGCAGCGCGCGCAGAAGTGCAGCGGTGTCCGCGGCAGGGCGAACCCCTTTTTTCAAAGTTGTCTTCATGCCCGTGTTTGGGGCACTTTGTTTGATGAAAATGGCGGTTTGTTAGA
>CAYMAO010000010.1:0-135819 GCA_964388415.1 uncultured Planctomycetaceae bacterium
CGGAACAGGTAATCGACGCCGGCGAGGAATTCGGGGATCAGCTTCATCTGGTCGGCGTCGTTGTTGTTGTGGCTGTCGAACTGGCCGATCGAGAGATTCGCGGAAACGCAGACTCCGGCCTTGAACGATGCCAGGGCGATATCGGTCTGTTGATCGAGACGCTCCTTCGCAACTTCCTTGGGAATAAAAGGCACGACGCGCTGCAACGCCTTGGAATTGGCCTGGGCTGAATACAACATGCTCTGGCTGCGCTCGACGCGGGGCAGGCGCTTCTCCGAGACGCGGGCCTGGAATTGGTCTTCCAGTGCCTGTTCGATTCGGCGAGCGGCGAACGGGTCGTGATAAGGGGCCGTATCGTTCCCTTCGACAAAGTCGGCCTTGGCCAGCAGATTCAGCGACTGGAGGTACGGAACCCGCGACATGGGGACCAGGTTCCCCGTGGCCGAATAGTTGCCAAATGTCAAAAACGCCAGGGGAGCGACTGCGCCGTAACAGGCCGCAACGAGCGCCGGGAACGTGGGGTAGGCCAGGCTGTCGATCTTGCCGGTCGCCACGTACCGGGCATTGGAGGAATGGTTGTTGACGGAATAATCCAGCCCGTTCACCACGCGCAATTCCGAGGCGTACTTGGCATAGAAGTCTTCGTTACTCATTCCTTTCTGAATGTGTTTCGCGATCGGAGCGAACCGGTGCGGGCCGTTCGTCAGGATGTCGCCTTCCTTAAACAAACGGTTGATCCCCTCGGTCCCTTTCGGGTCCATCATGTACGTCGTGTCCCACCCGCCGGAGGCGTTGAAGACGACATAGTACGGCCCCGGATATCCGTCTGACGGGGCGGACTCCTCCTTCGCCCGAAGCAGCGATGACATCCCGATCGGCGCGGCGAAACCGAGGCCGGCCAGGCTGCACAGCTTCAAAAAATTCCTGCGTTCCATGTCGTGCGCCTATTCGTAAAGAAATTCATGCTGTCGGAGCAGGTAGGTCACCACCGCCCGCCAGGCACGCAGCGTGTAATGCGGGTCCTCGGCGCGAAACTCCTCGCGGCCGCCGCAAAAGTAGGTTTCAAACGGTTCATACCTTGGTTGCGCCTTGGCATCCGCGATGATTCCGGCGAACAGTTGATACGACCGCTCGATCTCCGGGTGATCGATATTCAGTTCCTGTCCGAGCAGTTTCTGGTGCAAGGCGACCAGCGCTTGCCGAAGGGCGCGCTCGGCGTCGCCTTCCCCGGGGACAACGCTCGGTTCGATCTGCGAAAACAGCTTTCGTTCGGCCGGATCGCGGCGGAAGTCGCGCGCAACGTTCAAGCAGGCGACATCGTTAGCCATGATCCGCTGGATTGCACCCATGGCGCCGCCAGGGTCGGCGTTGCGTTCGGTCACGGTGATCGAATCGATGCCTCCGTAAAGCATCTGCATCGCATCGGTCAGACGGCCCCAGCACTTGCCGAAGATCGCCTCGATCTTTCGTTCCGCTTGTTCAGGGCTGAGCATCCGAACGATGCCGATGTCGTCCAGTTCCGCCTTCCTTTGCGGGTGCTCGGCGACCGTGGCCAGGCCGTCCGCCTGGTAGAAATCGCTGCGGATGATTTCCTTGAACGCGACTTTGAGGTTGAAATTCGCTTCCGTGAAGCGAGCGGCGACCGTCTCGATCAATTGACGCTGCGCCAGGTACGCCCGCCGCCGGGCGCCGAACAAGGGGTCCTCAATGTCGTCCGGCGGCTGCAAGACTTTCCGGCCCATCAGGATGTAATAGACGTGTTCCGTCATCGCGATCGGAAACCGCGGGTCTTTCACGGCACGTTCGGCAAGCCACTGCGGCGCCCGCCAGCGCTCTTCGGCAGGCATGTCTTCGCCTTCGAAACCAGACTGAAACATGTCTTGATACCAGCCGGTCTTTCTCGGGCCGATGCTACCTTCAAAGTTGAAGTCCTGGAAAATGCCCGCCACCGGGTCGATCGTCTTATGGCATACGACGCAATCCGACGCTTGCATCGTCGGCACCTCGTATTTCGCCGCGACGGCGGCGGCGTCGGTTGCGCGCGGCGCCATCTGCATGATGTCGATCCCGAGGAAGTGCTGATAGAACATCCGGGCCCGGAGTCGATTTCGATTCGTCTCCGTCGACGGATACCGGCGAAGATAGTGGAACATGCTCAGAAAGCCCGCGTGCGGATACAGGCCGGTCGCGGATTCCTGCGTATGCCCTTCGCGGCTCTTGAGCGCTTTCAGCTTGGCCGGCACGTATTCATACGGATCGTTGGCGTTTTTGAACTGGTCTTTGATGTCGTCAAAGAGTCCGTAACCGCGGGACGTATACGGCGAGACCATGATGTAATCGGCTGTCGCCAATTCCGAAAACGGGCGGTCATTCCGCACGATGTGGGCGATCAACTCCAGGGGTTCCCGCAATAGGGCGTCGCGATAAACGCGGGCCAGTTCCCATTTCGCCGGATCGCGCTTCTCGGCGGGAATATCGCCCAGATCGTAACTGTCCCACCAGAGCCGAGTCTTTTCAAAATGCTCATACGACAGCAGCGTCTCGGCATTATCCTCGATCCCTACGGTCAGAAAGATGTCGTTGAAGCCTTCCTTGAGCCGGAAATAGAATGCGTCCTCTTTCAAAATTTGGTCCAGAATCGCATCCATCGCCGACGACCCGTCTTGCACGACGGCCGCGTGTTCTTCGGCGGTCGGCAGCCGGCCGGCGAGAGACAGCGTGACGCGCCGCAGCAGCCGCGCCGGCGACAGCTTGGTCACGCCGTCAAACAACGGCGGCAATTTCTCGTCGACCGCCGGAGCGGCTACATTGGTTTTCGGATCGAGCCGGCGCACAAAGCGTTCCAGAATCCGGTAGCCCGTGGAGTCCGGCTTGAGGACCGTGCCGCCGCCGTGCTCCAACCCGCCGGCCACTTTCAGCAGCAAACGCGACTGATCCTCGTTCTTGGCTTTCGCCATGGCCTGAAACGCTTCGCAATTCTGAAGAATCCAACCAGACTCATGGCCGGGGCTGCGCGGCGCCAAGACAAATTCGGTGTCGGCCGCATCGCCTTTCGCATTGTGGCAGCGGAGGCAGGTCCGTTCGCCGACTTTCGCCCAGACTTCGTCTTCAAAGAAGCGGTCCTTCATCGCGCAGGGGGGAGCAGCCGCCTGAGCCGGTTTCGCGGCAGGCGGCTTAGCCGGAGTCGGCTTGGCCGGACCGGGTTTCATGGACGCGGGTTTGCCGGGCGCTGTCTTCGAAGGCGTCTTCTTCCCGGGAGCGACTTTCGTCTGCCCCCAAAGCCCGTGGTTGATCGTGGTTCCGGCCAGGAGGACTGCGCACACAGCCAGTCCACGAAGCAACCCTGTGAAATTCTTTCGAGCGTCCACCTGAAGCCTCCGATCAGCCAGGAACCCGATCTTCTTCAGCGGCTCTCAAGTCTCAGATCCGCCGCCTCTGCTTTTCACGCACCGCTGACCTCGAACCGACTCCAAGAGTCATTCGCCGGGATTTGGTGAACCGTAGAATCGAGGTCCTGATCGCGAAAATGCCGAGCCAAAGCATGGTCATTCCCAAGCTGAATGATCATATCGGGTCTACTGAAGACTCATCAATGAAGAAATTTTAGCCCATTCCTGGTCGCACAATAGAAAAGTGAACATTTGTGTTGACAACTGTGTGGCATTTTGCCAGTATGCGTCGGAACTCCGCGGGAGCGCCCGTCGGATCAAATTCTCTGCACGGAGGCATCGGAGGTAACACAAGGATGTGGTGACTTTCTATTCGCCAACCGTGAAAGGGCCGTTGTCATGCAGTTTCGTCATGTGATTGCCACGTCTGTGTTGGGAGTCTGTTGTGCGTGGCCCGTGTGGTCGCAGGATGCAAAGTCCGCTCAGAAAACCGATCCGGGGCGGGCGCTGGTGATCGCTCAAATTGAGAAGGTCGCCAAGCCCGAGAAAACTCCCTCGCCGCGGTTGCCCAATAATTTCGGCAAGCTGGAGTTGAGCGACGCGCAGAAGGATCAGATTTACGCGGCGCAAGCCAGGTACAACGGCCAGATCGATGTTCTGGAAGAGCAGATCAAGTCGCTGAAAGAGAAACGTGATGCGGAGATCGAAAAGGTGTTAAGCCTGGCGCAAAAGCAGAAGCTGAAGACGCTGCAGACGGAACCGAAAAAGAAAAAGGACGACAAGGCGGAGAAGGAAGCCCCTGAGAAGCCGAAAGCGGCCGCCAAGTAACGGCCGGAGGATCAAAGCCCGCGGTGTCTCAGTTGCCGTCTTCCGGAATCGGCTTGACGCCAGGCGTCTTGACGGTGCCGGTCGTGTCGTCGTCGTCAGGGATGGGCTGAACCTTGAGCACCACGGCGGTTTCCGGGGCGGCGAGGTCGCTTTTCGCCCATTCCGGATCAGCGGCCGGCGCTTGAACGGATGCGTTCCCAGACGACTCCGCCGTGGAAGTCCCTGACGAGCATCCGGCCAGGATGCTGCAACACAGGATTCCGCAGCACAAATATCCACAACACAAAATCGTGGAGGACAGCCAGGCGGACTTCATGAGCAATCCCTTGCGGACAGTGCGGCATCTTGAACAGGTCGGCGGATTGTCGATCAATCTACGATTTTCGGCAAGATCGCTCTTTGAAAAAACGGGGCCAACGCCTTCTTGAAAGAGGGACAGCCGCAGGGTGGGGTGAGCGTTTCACGAGGCTCACCCCACCCTGCGAATTCGTTCCAGCGTCTCGGCGGGTTTCGTCAATACCCTCGACCTCACCCGACTTAAATTCGGCGTTCACTCTGCCACCGCGAAAACTTCGCCTGTTCTGGACTGGCGGCTGCCGGTAGAATGCCGGGATTGCGACCGGATGCGGCGGGAAGGGTGAGGCGGCGGTGAGTGCTGGAACAAGTCGGCCGGCGGGTGACGTCGAGACGGAGACTCACCAGGGTTCCGCCGCGACCGTGGGATCGCCGGCTTTGGACCGGGACTTGGCTTTCAGTGTCGGAGACGGCGCGGCCTACGGCATGATGGTTGGCCTGGGCGAAACGTACTTCTCGGCCTTTGCGCTGGCGCTCGGCTTAGGCGAGGTCTATACGGGCCTGCTGGCCAGTCTGCCGATGCTGGTTGGCAGCCTGCTGCAACTTGCTTCTCCGTGGGGCGTGCGACAATTCCGTTCGCATCGCCGGTGGGTCATCTTGTGCAGTGCGCTGCAAGCGGTGTGTTTTCTGCCCCTCATCGGCGCGGCCTGGTTCGGCCAGATCGATCGGGTGTCGCTGATGCTCGTGGCGTCGGTGTATTGGGCGGCAAGCCTGGGAGGGGGACCGGCGTGGAACTCGTGGATTGGGACCGTGGTACCGGTATCGATCCGTCCGACCTTTTTCGCCCGGCGCTCGCGGCTGAATCAAGCGATGACGTGTGTCGGCTTTTTGACCGGCGGGTTCGCCTTGCAGTTCGGGAAGCAATGGGGGCCGGAAGGGACGGCCGCCATGTTCATCGCCTTGTTCGGGGTGTCGTTTCTCTGTCGAGTCGTTTCGACCTGGTGTCTCTTTCGGCAGAGTGAATCGCCGCCGGAGCCGAAGACGCTGCGCGATTTGAGCAGCACGGCGATTCGGGTGCGGCTGTTCACGGGCGACTCCGGCCGATTACTGATGTTCGCCGTCCTAATGCAGGCCGGAGTCTATTTTGCCGGCCCGTATTTTGCCCCGTACATGCTCAAAGTACTGCAGATGGAATACTGGGAATTTGCCGTGCTCCTGGGCGTTTCATTCGTCACGAAGTTTCTTTGCCTGCCTTTCTGGGGTCGATTTGCCCATCGGTTTGGAGCGCAGCGAATGCTGTGGATCGGGGCGGTCGGCATCGTGCCTTTGGCCGGCGGCTGGCTCATCAGCAGCAACTTCATCTTTCTGATGGCCTTGCAGGCTTTTGGCGGCGCGGCGTGGGGCGCGTATGAACTCGCAGTGTTTCTGCTGTTCTTCGAGACGATCCCCCCGCGCGAACGGACCGGGATTCTCACCTGGTATAACGTTGCAAACTCTGCAGCGCTCGCGGTCGGATCGCTGCTGGGAGGCGGGCTGCTTGAAGCTCTGGATGTCACGCCCGAAGCCTATCTATGGGTCTTCGCGGGGTCGTCGCTGATGCGGGGCCTGACGGTGCTGTTGATCTTCCGCATGCCCCGGACCGAAGTGGAAGCAGATTCGATGCCGATCCGGCCGATTGCCGTGCGACCCTCGGCCGGTTCCTTCGACAGCCCGATTCTGCCGGCCATGCCCGATCAGCAGGCGCCCAAGCCCGCCGACCCGCCGCGGCCCTGAGTGGAGACCTGACGACCAACAACACGCGGAGGCGTCCCTCGCGCAACATGCCTTCGCAGCCACGGCCATTGGTTTCTTGTCACTGCCTCGCTCGTTACACTGCGGCATGTCAACTTACTCGCGGCTGCCTGAAAATCCTGCGGTGGAATGGCTGGAGACCGACGGCCTTGGGGGCTTCGCGTCGGGCACGATTTCCACGCGGCGCACCCGCCGTTATCACGCCTGGCTGCTTGCCGCCGCGACTCCGCCGACAGGGCGTATGGTCCTGGTCAACGGCGGCGACGTGCGGATTGAAACAAACCAGGAGACGGTCTCACTCTCGTCGCAGCAGTATGCCCCGGACGTCTTCGTGCCGGCGTCGCCGCCGCCGATCATCTCCTTCGACGCTGCCCCGTGGCCTCGATGGATCTTCCGATTGCCGGGCGGCGAGGCGGTGCAGCAGGAAATTCTGTCGGTTCACGGGCGGCCGCTGACGATCGTGCGCTGGTCGCTGACGGAATCGTCCGGCAGTCAACCGGTTCGCCTGACCGTCCGGCCGTTTTTCTCCGGCCGCGATTATCACGCCTTGCATCGCGAAAACCCGGAGTTCAATTTCACCCCGGAATCCGACGGCCAGCGACTTGTCTGGTCTCCTTACGCCGGCGTGGGACCGATCCACGTCTGGTCCAACTCCGACTACGTGCACGAACCGGTCTGGTATCGCAATTTCCTGTACGCGGAAGAGCGGCGACGCGGGCTGGACTGCATCGAAGACCTGGCCGCACCGGGGACGTTTCATTGGGACTTGCAAGCCGGGCAGGCGTGGCTGCTGCTGTCCTCGGAGCCATTTTCCGGTGATGAGGCTTCGGAAATCGCCGCCCCTCAGTATGCAATCCGTTGCATTGCCGAAGAACGGACCCGCCGCGGCCGTTTCGCGTCGCCCCAGCATTGCGCGGCGGATGCATACATCGTGCGCCGAGGCCGGGGCCGCACCATCGTGGCTGGCTATCCGTGGTTCACGGACTGGGGCCGCGACACGTTCATCGCGCTGCGCGGACTGTGCTTCTCCACGGGGCGATTTGACGTGGCGGAAGACATACTGCTCGGCTGGTCCGGCCATGTCTCAGAAGGCATGTTGCCCAATCGGTTTCCCGATGCCGGCCTGGAACCGGAATACAACTCGGTGGACGCCTCACTGTGGTATGTGAATGCGGTGGCGGATTTTCTGCGTCGTGCGCCGCAGGCGGGGCATTGTGTCACCGCGGAGGTTCGGTACCGGCTCGTCACGGCTGTCGAACAGATCCTCCGGGGGTACTCGCAAGGGACGCGGTACCGGATTCGCAGGGATGTCGACGGCCTGATCGCGGCCGGAGAACCGGGCGTGCAACTGACGTGGATGGATGCGAAAGTCGGCGACTGGGTCGTGACGCCGCGGATCGGCAAACCGGTCGAAATCCAGGCACTGTGGCTCAATGCGGTCTTCGCCTTTCGGGAGCTGTCGCCCGACTATGAGACCTGGTTTCGCGAGGGGAGCGAGTCGTTTCCGGGTCGGTTTTGGAATCCGGAAAAGCAGTGCCTGTTCGACGTCGTCGATGCGGGCCACGAAGCCGGCCGGGTCGATGCTTCCATCCGTGCGGATCAGATCTTCGCCGCGGGAGGCTTGCCGCGCGGACTTTTGCCGGCGCAGCAAGCGCGCGCCGTGGTCGACTGCGTCGAACGGGAACTGTTGACGCCTTGGGGATTGCGGACATTGAGTCCGTCGGACGCGGCATATCACGGACATTATGCGGGGGACGTCGTCTCACGCGACGCCGCCTACCACCAAGGAACGGTCTGGCCATGGCTGCTCGGGGCGTTCGTCGAAGCGTGGCTCAGGGTTCGAGACGGCCTCCCGGTCGACCGGCAACAGGCCCGGAATCGTTTCCTTGCACCGATGGAACAACATCTTCAGGCCGCCGGTTGGGGGCACCTGGCGGAAGTCGCGGACGGAGATCCGCCTCATACTCCGGGCGGCTGCCCGTTCCAGGCGTGGTCGCTCGGCGAATTCCTGCGATTGAAATACGACGTCCTGGGCGACTGAGCCAGACGGCTATCGCGAACCGAAGTAGAACAGCATCAATCCCAGGCCGACATGGCGGAACGCGTCGTCCCAGACGTTTCCGGCTCCGGCCAGTTCCGGAACGGCGACCAGCGCGAACACGCCTAGCACCACCAGCGCCCTGGCATCGGCCCACCAGCGCGACACCGGACGCGATCTCCAGCGGTGGAGGAAGCCGGTCATCGTCCTCACAACCGCTCCGAGAAAATACGAGCCGACCAACGCGAGCAGCGTAATGACGTGCTTGGAGTACAGCAGCGGCCGGTTGTTTTGATACAGGTAGACTCCCAGCCCAAGGAACGCGGCCATGATCAGCACGCGGATGCTCCCCTTGGGGAGAAACAGCGGCTGCGATTCCCGCTCCAGGATGCCGTCGCTTTCCAGCCTGCGGATTGTCGCCGGCGGCAAGCTGACGAACCGCCGCGACGTAAAGTAATGGGCCATCGAAATCAGGAGCGCCTCGACCCAGAACAGGTCGAGATCCCGGCCGCGCGCCGTGTTCACCACCACGACGGCGACGCAGGTCAGCGTCAACAAGGCCCTGACGCTGCCCGTCGGCAAACCCAGCGGCGGATACGTCAGCGGCGAGCCGTCATAATCGGTCATGTGTGCCCCATCGAGTTGAATTCGGACCCAGCCGTTCCTGCCAAGAGGACAACGCAATTCCGGCGGATCGGATCACTGCCGGAGACATCGTACCCGAAGGATTCGCAGGAGGACATGCGCCTGGAAGACCGAATCGTTGCCGAACGGGCCCTGATGGTTCCTCTGCCGTTCGGCCTACCGATTGCGATTGGATTCCTCGAACCGGCCGACCGGGTAGCCGGCTTCATACGAGATGACCCAGGCTCCGTTCTTCGTCGGATAGCGGACGGTCTGATCGCGGCGGTCGAAGTCCGTCGGGCCGGTGCGGCGCAGGGCCTCTTTACCGTCGGGAAGCAGGTACTTGTCGGCGACGTGCTGCACGATCAGCGTGCGATTGCCCAGGGCGTGGCCAGTCGTCGTGAAAATCTTGCCGTCGACATGCTCTTTGGTGATGAAGTGCGGCTCCACGTCGAGTCCGGCGGACTTCATGTTGTCGACCAGTTCGCGGACCTCGTTGAGGAAGAGCTTGTCGTCGACGCCGTGGACGACGATCACTTTGCCTGACGCGCCCCAGTTCTTCATGAGCCGGAGGTGCTCGGGATGGCCGGCGAAGCGGATCTCCTGGGAATCCGGATCGAGGTAGTTGGGGCTCTTGGCGTCCTGGCTGTACCTCGCATCAAGGCCGGTGCTGCCGGGCAGGTTGTAGGCGACGATGTCCGTCAGCTTGGGCATGCCGCAGAGATCGATGATCCCGGCAAACGTGCGCGGCGCGAGCTTGTTGGCCATGAGCGACACATTGCCGCCGCCGGAACCGCCGGTCGAAAAGACTCGGCTCGCGTCGAACGGGATGTTCCTGGCCTTCAGTTCAGACATCACGAAGTGCAGCGCGCGGAGCACGTCGAGCGCTTGCAGGTAGCCGTAGTCATAGGGTTCAGGATCGCGGATCGAGGCTTGAGCGCCGCTTTGCAGGTAATCGACGCAGACGGCGACGACGTTGTAGCGCTGCGCCAGCGTGTTGGGATCGGCGGTCCCGACGTTGTAGCTGCCTCCCCAGTTATGCAGCGACAGCATGATTCCCGTCTGAGAGTTCACACTCGAAAGCCGATTGCGTTCGGGATAGTGAACCCAAACCTGCACTTTGCGGGGGCCGGGTTTGTGCGGCCATTCCTGAGCATCGATCATCACGGCGCCGTTGGTTTCCGGCAGTCTGGGGATCAGGCTTTCCGGGTCGGGCTTGGGTACTGCAATCATATCGAGCGTGATAGTCGTGTCCTGTTTGCCCGTGTGACTGATCTTCGACAACGACGCGGCGGGAGGGCGCTGGGGGTCGTAGTAGTTGGGCCGCAGCGCACCGAGCGACTTGATCGTCGCAGGTTCAGTGCAGAGGTAGGTTGCCTTGGCCAAGTGCTGGAAGTCGCTGCCGGTTGCGGTCAGGGTCTGTTTCAATTGCGTGAAGATGCCTTGGATTTGATCTTCGGGCGACACCCCCGCGGCACCGTGCAAGCCGCCGATGTAAATACTGGGACCGCGATTGATGCGGGCGATTCGACTGAAGACGGGCGACGACTTCATGAACGAAGGCGTCAAGTGATCAAGCGGCTCGCCGGGCCGTTCCGCTCCGCCGCACGCGATGACTTCGATCTCGATCGGAGTGTCGAATTTCCAGTCGATGAAAACGATCGGGGGCGCAGGCCGTTTGTCGAAGCTGGCCGAGATTTCCCGATGGACCTCGCCGGCTCGGGACATGGGATTCACGAACGCCTTCACTTGCACGATGGCTGATGGGGCGAGGTCCAGGAATTCGAGTGTCTTACGGAGACTGGCCATCGTCTTGCGGGTCGCTTCCAGCAACTCGCCCGGCTCGGCTTGTCCCGAGATGTAGACCCTTTGCCCCGGCGGCAAGATGGCGGCGTGCTGATCGGCTTGCGGGAGCTCAGGCACTTTGCCAAACGCAACGCGATGGTGACTCCCCGTCGGCAGCGCGACGACCGCATCTATTGCGACGAGCGCGTCCGCATGGCTCAGGTCGCTGACCACCATGCTGATCGCCGGACCCTGCTCGCCAAACGCCGCCGCAACCGTTCGCTTCAATTCCTCCAGCGCCGGGAATGTTTTCGCTGCCAGATTCAGCTTCACGACTTGGTCGAGCCCGGCGTTGTGCGGCTTCAAGACATCCTTGAGTTGCTGCATCACCGCGGCACTTTGCGCCTTTGCATCTCCTGTTCCAAGGATCTCGTTGTCCCGGCCGAGCGGCAGCAGTTGAGTGGTATGCAGCAACGGCAATTCGCCTGGCACAACGACTGCGGCGGTCGATCTCGTCGTCGTTCCTGTACCGGCATCCTGAGCGACTCGTTTGATCTGCGCTGACGCCAACATTGGAAACATCCAGGCGATCGACAGGACCAGACTTGTCAGCCGGAAGAATTGCTTGCGCATGATGAAATTCCCAATCGTGGCTGATCAACGGGAGGCTGTGTCGTCGGAAGATTCATTCGGTTGATTGTGACACGTTCCGCGGCGGTCATTGTAGGTTTCGCGGCAATCATTGGCTAGCTGCGGTCCAGGTTCGATGGAATGCGCGCCGTGAGGCGACCTCGATGTCCGGCTTGGGATGCCTTTCTCCATCAAGGCCGGGCGAACGTGCATTGACAACGGCAGCCTGCCGCAATTCGCAGACAAGCTGTCGCGCAACATGGTCCCCTGGGTTGAAGAGACACACTCACGGGGAATGCAATGTTCGATTACCTACGCGACAAGTGGCAGGCGACTCGGCTTCAGGCGAAATATGACCGCAAGGTCCGCGAGCGGGTGCTGCAGATGCTGGAGCAGCAGGGGCCGCAGCCAGTGGCTGAGGACCCGGGGAACTGGTCGCTGGTCGGTGGGACGAAGTCGGCATTCGATGAAACCGAACGGACCGATCTCCGCAGCCGTGCCAGGCAACTGGTACAGACTAACCCGTATGCGCGGAACATACTGCGGCTGCTCGAAGTCTATGTCGCCGGACCGGGATTGAAGGCCGTGATGGCGTCGCTGCAGACGGAGACGGACCGCGACGTCTTGAAGCAGGCCGAACGGTTGTGGAACGATTTTCTCTCCCAGAACGGCCGGCACTTCAGTTATCGCGAGACGGCCCGGCGAACGTGGCGTGACGGCGAATGTTTCGTGCGGCTGTTTCCGCTTCCCGAATGGCCGCCGACGGTGCGTTACATCGATCCGGAGACCATCGGCCCGGATGCCGGCCGGCCGGACTGCCGCGGGATTGTGACCGATCCCGAAGACGTCGAGACGCCGTGGTCGTACCTGCGGATCGATCCGACGACGGGCGAACTCGCGGAGGAAATCCCGGCTGATGAAGTGCTGCATACGAAGATCGGCGTCGATTCGAATGAAAAACGGGGCGTGACGATTTTCGCCCCGGTGCTCGATTCGCTGGCCTGCTTTGACCGCTGGCTGGATACCGAACTGCAGGCCCGCAAGCTGCAGGCATCGATCGTGCTGTGGCGAAAGGTGCAGGGTTCGCCCTCGCAAGTCAGCAGCTTTGCGGACCAGGCGGCGACCTCATCCAGCAGCGATCCGAACGGACTGCATCGCAAGGAAAAATATCGGCCGGGGACGATTGTCACAACGTCGCCAGGCACCGATCTGCAGTTCTTGCAGCCAAAAACGAACTTCGGCGACGCCGTGCCCCTGGGGCGACTCGTGCTCCTCTCGATTGCCGCGGGGGCCGGCGTGCCGGAGTACATGTTGTCTTCCGACGCGAGCAACGGGAACTTCGCCTCGACGATGGTCGCGGAGGGCCCGGCGGTCAAGCTGTTCGAAAGCGAACAGCAATTCTTCTCCGGCGAATTCGCCCGATTGTGGCGGTGGGTGATGGGAGAAGCCGTGCGGCTGGGCCAGTTGCCGGCGGACTTCTTCGCTCACGTTCATCTGCAATGGTCGTTCCCGCAGCTCATCAATCGCGACCGTTCGAAAGAACGCGGGGCCGACGCGCTGCTGGCCCAGGCGGAGATCATCAGCCGGGCGGAAGTCGCCCGGCGCGATGGCGTCGACCCGGCGACAATGCAGGCGGAGATTGCCGCTGAGAGACAGTCCGGAGCGTAAGCGACGGGTGATCTCCAGTCTGTTTTCAGTGGTCCGTTCTCTGCAGGAAAGATGAATCAACATGCCGCGAATTCTGTGGTTGAAAGCTGATCGATCGTCGGAGTCGGCGGCGATTCTGCATCCGGCGACGGCGGACCAGGTGGCGCTGTTGTTGGAGTTTCTTGACGTTTCGGAGGACGAGCGTCAGGAATCGCTGCGCGCATTGCAGACGCTGTTGAAGCGGCAGCAGAGTTTGCCGCCGGAGTCGCGCACGGCGATCCCCTGTCGTCGGCCTGCCGGATTGTTCGTGCTGCTGCCGTGGCGTGCCGCCGCGTGGCTGGTGCGCGTGATGGCGTCGCCGGCGGAGACCGTGACCGACGTTCAAGGCCGGCTGACTCGCTGGCTGTCGGGGCAAGCCGAGGCACAGATCAGCGGTGAAGAAAATAAACACGTTGTGGCGCAACCAAGTCTCCTGGGTTGAAGGGGCCGCGAATGAACGCGACTTCGCCCAGACAATCAAAGGACGCAAGCATGACGGAACGTGACATGAACCTCATCGCCATCACGGAACAAATCGCTGACTGGCGAACCGAGGCCTTCCATGTCCAGTTGGAAGAGCGCGTGGTTTCCAACGTCCTCTTCAGCGGCGGGACATCGAAAAACGGGCATCGCTACAGCGAAACGGCTCTCCGGGAGGCCGCCGCACTCTACGACCGCAAGCCGGTCTTTCTGGATCACGCGGCCAACCTGGCGAAACCCTACGACCGGAGCATGCGCGATCTCGCCGGGTGGATCGTGGAAGCCCGGCATGTCGACGGACGCATTCAAGGCGAAATTCAAGTCCTGGAGACCGAAGCCGGCCGGACCCTCTTGGCGCTGATGACATCGGAGACGCCGGCGGTCGGCATGAGCCATGTGATTCTGGCCCGGAAGAGCGCCGACGGAACGCTCGTGGAGAAGATTCACGACGTGATCAGCGTGGACGCCGTCGTCTTTCCCGCGACGACGACGGGGTTTCGTGAGCGGTTTGACTGCGAACTCGCAAGCGACGAGGAGGGCGTCCGGGAGGAGTATGGGCGACAACTCACAGAGGTGCGCGGCGAACTGGAACAAGTCATCGTCGAGCGCGATGAACTGAGGAACCGGTGCGATCGTCTCGCGGCGGAAGCCCTGCAGCGCGAGATCGACCGGCAACTCGCTGCCGCCGGATTGCCGGACTATGCGATTACGCAAAGCCTGCGCGACCAACTGCAAACGGCCGGAAATGTGGAAACGCGGTCTCGGCTGATCGCCGAACATCGTCAATTCGTCTTGCGATGCCGACAGCGGGCTCCGTGCAGCCGGGCGCGACCTTCACCTGGCGAGAGTCATGACGATGCACTGAAACGCCACATCGTGCAGGCGGTGCGCGGAAAGCGGGAGTGAAGGAAAAAACAGAGCCGTAGAACTTTGCTGACAACTGACAACTGAAAAGCGACGACTGACGACATTCCATCAACACAAGGAACCCCCATGTCCAACAAACTGCGATTTCGGAGCGGACAAGTTGAACTGCACAAAGTCCGCGTCAACAGCGATACGATTATTGAAGCCGGTGATCTCGTCTGGCTCGATTCCGACGATGTCAAACCCGCGTCGGACTTCACCTGGACGACCGACCTGGCGACCACGCAGGGGAATTTTGCCGCGGTTTTTCTCGGAGTAGCCCATCAGTCTTCCGCCGTGGGTGAAACGGCCGATGTCTCGGTCGACCTCAGCCCGCTGTCGGTCTACGAGTTCGACGTCGACTCGGCAACGTATGAAGTCGGCGGCCTGCTTGGTCCTGACAATTTGTCGACCGCGCTGACGAGCCAGCGGCTGACCACCGTCGGCAGCGGCGCGCTGGCCATCGCTCGTGCCGCGGAATACAAGGCCGCCGCGGCGACCGCACTGCGGGTGCAATTCGCCTCGGCGTTTCATCCGGCGTCGGCGAATGTGAACGCGAATATCGGATGATCAGAGGCGTTAGGTGTTAGGCGTCAGGTATTAGAAATCAATACCTGATGTCCCTCTTCTAACGCCTAGCGCCTAATACCTAACGCCTAACCGACAGCAATCTCCTCACAAGGATCTTTTTCATGCAAGGCACCAGTCTCAAAGGGCTTGTCGAGTCGCTCGGAGCCGAAGGATTTTATCAGAAGGTCTGCACGCTGCTCAACGAGCGGACGCTGGCCGTGGACGATTTCAGCTATTACGAACTCGCCGAGGCGTGCGGCGTGCTGCCGCAATTGTCGCGGCTGCGGGCCTGGCAGCCGGACGAAACGCCGGCGGTCCAACTGCTGCGCGAGTCGAATCCCGGCCTGGGAACCAACCTGTTCCAGGTCGTCACCGGTGAATTGATCGCCCGCAAGGTGATCGAGGGTTACGAGGACTCCAGCGGCTTCATCGGCGACCAGCTTGTGTCGGTGATGACGAGCAAATACCGAGATCGCAAGATCGCCGGCTTCCGGGCGCTGTCCGGTCCGGCGGAAGTTGCGGAAGGGCATCCGTACGAAGAATCGTCGTTTGAAGAGAAATGGGTGACCACTTCGGAATCGAAGCAGGGCCGGATTCTTTCGATCAACGAAGAACTGATTGCGTTCGACCAGACGGGCGAAATTAACCGTCGGGCAATGAGCCTGGGCTTCATGCTTCGGCAGGAACGTGAACGGATCATCGTGCGCGCCGTCACCGACGCCGATGCCGGCGCCGGCAAGCATGTCTACCGGCCGAACGGAACGGGCGAGTCGTTGTACGCGACCGACGGATCAAATCGCAATTGGGTCGGCAGCGGCAATACGACGTCTTCGAGTTTCAATGCCGCGGTGCCCCTGGCCGACTGGACCGACATCGACACGATCCTCAACTATCGGGCGACGCAGGTGGTGGACGACCGGGTCGACGGCACCCCCCGGCCGATTGTCGCCCCGGTGAAACAACTGCTGGTCCCGGAGAAGCTGCGCGGGACAGCACGCAGCATCGTGAACGCCACGGAAGTCACGGTTTCGTCGGACAACGGTGAGATGCGGCTGGCGAATCCGATACTGGGACTGGTCGACGTGCTGAGTTCGCCGTTTATCGACGAGCAAGGCGGCCAGGCGGTGAACGACTGGTACCTGGGCGACTTCAAGCGGCAATTCGTGTGGACGGAAATCTGGCCGGTGCAGACGTTCCTGCAGAAAGCCGACAGCGAATCGGCGTTCGACCGGGACGTCGTGCTGCGAGTCAAGGTCCGGTATTTCGGCGGCGTCTCGGCGGTCGACACGGTATTCGTGACGAAGGTCGACGGCGCGTAATGCCAAGCGGAGAGCGAGAAGCGGAAAGCCAAACAGGTGCATGACGAATGTCACTGCTGGCTTTCAGCTTTGAGCTTTTGGCTTTCCGCGATTGATTCCCCGGTTCGGCGGAGGGACGCCGCCCGGCGTATCCCAGGATGGGAACCCGCGACAAGGATGTCGCCGCCGAACCGGGATTTTTGATGTCGAGAGTCAAGAGTCAAGAGACGAGAGCCAGACAGTCAAAGCATTGTCTCTGCTCTTGATCTCTCTGACTCTTGTCTCTCGACTCTTGTCTCTCGACTCAGGAATTTCCGATGCCCGATCTCAGTGATATGAATGGTCTCGACGGTACGCCGCTGACGGAAGCGCAGATTCAGGGGATTCTGAATCAGATCGATCTTGATGTGCTGAATCTGCTGCGCGACGGGAAATTGGCGGCATCAAAATACACGGCGCCGGGACCGGGCGGCGAAACGATGGATCGGGCGGCGGGACTGCAGGCGCTGCTGGCGGCGCGGCAGAAGTATGAAGCCCTGCTCCAATCGCTGCCGGCCTGGCAGATGTCGCAGGGAGTCGACTCCCGGGGAACGTGCTGCGATGGATGACAAACTCGACCGCATCATGGAAATGGTGCTGCAGACGAATGGGCACCTGGAAAGCATGCGCGTCTCGGTGCAGACGCTGGTACAGCAGCAGGAAGATCATGAGAGCCGGCTGCGTGTGCTGGAACGCTGGCGCAACAATCTGACGCCGATCTTCGCACTGCTGACGTTCGTCATCGGCTCGCTGTTTACGGCGGCGCTGGAGCGGTTTTTGTAGGCGATGAATTCGGCGCAGGCCCCGTTGATCGGAAGGGAAAACATGCTGCTGTCAGACGAACAGATCTTGTCCGACGTGGACCGGCAGATGGCGGACTGGGGCGTGACGGTGACGCACCAGTTGATTGCGGCGACGTTCGATCCCGATACGCTCGTCAATGACGAGACCGTCACGCAGGCCGATCTCACGGTCCTCGTTACGACGACTCGCGCCGCGACGGTCGCCGGAACCGGGGGCCAGTATCAGGACCCGTTACTCAGCATCACGCTTCGGACGGCCGATCTGCCTCAAGCGGCGAACGGCCAGGTTCGCCGGTTTGTCGTTCAGGACCAGGTCTTTGATGTCACCGGCATGGACGTCTTCGCCGCCGGCCAGGTCACGACACTACACTGCCGGAAGAGAGCGAACGAATGATCTCGCGGTCATCCATTTCTGCCGAATGCCTGACACCGAATTCCGAATGCCCGCTTCCGAGCTGAACCCATGCCTCAATTGCTGCTCACTTTTGAAGAAATTACCGCGGCCGTGTTCGCTCATTGGAGGGATGAACTTCCGGAACCGGTGGCGTCGGCGTATCCCGGCGTCCAACTGGCGACCGACTCTCTCGCGGAGTGGTACGAGGTGAACCTGGACCCGTGGACCATCTTGCCGCTTCGCGCCGGCGACCCGGAACAGGCCCGGGTTGAGCTGCACATCCGCTGCTATGTCCGGCCGGATACCGCGACCGGCCGCGTGCTGGAACTGGGGGACTATGCCCGCGCGGCGTTTTCCAACGTGGATGTGCCGATCATCGACCGCAGCGTCAGCGATGCCGCGGTGATCGGCTGGATTCGCTTCGACGCCGGTTTGCTGCGCGACCTGTCGCGCAGCGATCGGGATCAGCGGCGACCACCGCTGCGACATGTCGAATGGACCTGGACTGGCAGCGTGCGGGCGTGACCTTGCGTGAGGGTGTGAGGGAAGGAGAGAGTGAGGAACAACGTCACTCACTCTCTCCTTCTTGCGGACAAGATCGCGATGAACGATGGACTCTGTGAGACGTTGGTGCAGGAGAAAGACCGATGACCTTTCGATTCAAACCGGCTGTGGAACGCGGTGGAGAGTTGTATGAACTTCCTCGTCCGGTGACGCACCTGTCGATGCAGGAAGCCTGGGACAGCGAACGATTCAAGACGCTGCTGGTCGACGGCGACACGGTCGTCGGTTCGACCCGCAACGGCGTGGAGATCACGCTGACAGGCGAGATCGGCAGCCAAGCCGGTACGCTCACGCTGTCTGAAGCCGACATGTTTGCCGGGCTGGAAGAATTGCGGACGCAGGTGCACGTCGGCCCGGAGGAGGACGAGAAATACCGTTTCTATCTGTACCACGACGCCGACACGGAGACCTATCGCTATTTTCGGTCATGCACTACGGTCCGCCTGGAGACGGATTTGTCGAATCTGAAGTCGTTCGGCTATCGATTGGTGATCCACGCCGAGGATCCTGTGATTTACGACGCCATGAATTAAGGCGTCAGGTATTAGGCGTTAGGCGTTAGAAACGCCATCCCTTCGAATCCCTAACTCCTGATACCTGACTCCTAACTATTAATACATATTACCTGACAGCCTCAACGCACATCGGATGCCGTTATGACTTTTCGTCGACGACTGTTGCACTACGGGCCGAGCCCCAGCCAGTTGACGGGCAGCTTGGCGGATCGGGCGATCGCGGGCTGCTGGTTCGAGCTGCGCCGACAGGGCGGGTGCGGCGCAGGAGAACTGCGGTTGAACGACCGCTTCCCCGAGCGGGAGGCGATCCAGGTCGGCAATTGGGTGGCGTGCGAATACGACGTCGACGACCGCTGGTATCTTGGCCGCGTGGTGGAACGGACGGCGACCAGCCCTGCCGGAGTTCGCTTGCGGCTGGAAGGCATGGCGTCGCAGCTCGACACCATTTTTCCCGGCGGATACGGCTCGGAGGCCGACGGCGTCGCCCCGCATCGCTATGGCTGCACCGACCTGTTTCCGGCGGACCCGGATCGAGCCCACGTCAACATCGATTGCGTGAACCGGCCTGAAGACCTGATTCGGCTGCTGATTGAGCAATATGTCGCGGCGAGCACGGAGATTGTCGTCGATCCCGACTTGATCGAGGACTCCACCACTGCGACGGAGCTGGCGGAGTTGAAAGTCCGCGGCACGGAAACGGCCACGGCGCTGCTGCGCGATCTGGCGCTTCGTTCGCGGAATGCTTCCTGGGGCGTGGATGAGCACGGCCGCTTCTACCTGCTGCAGCGAAGAGAGACCGTCGCGGCGGAATGGCAGGAAGGCCGCGACCTGGTGTCGCTCCAGGAAATTGCCGATGAAAGCCTGGTTTACAATCGCGTGCTGCTGACCGGCGGGCTGGTTTACGCGGATTGTGCCATTCCGCCGTGCGGCACTTATCGCTGGCAGGGTAACTACCTGCAGCCGCAGAGCCGGGCGAATTATGGCGAGCGGCGGATTCGTCTTTCGCTGCCCTGGATTCGCACGCCGGCCGATTCGCAGGCTTTTGTGCGGGAGTTCTTCCGCGTGTATGCCGCGCCGACGCCGCATCAACGGGTGGAGGTAGCAAGCCAGTCGACGCTGGTCCGGCCTTGGCTCTCGGCCATTCGGGTCCTGGATCGGCGCGGCAACGAGTTGGTGACGGCGCAGCCGGAAGTGATTCGCGTCCAGTTCGACCATACGCCGAAGTTCCTGTGCGAGCTGGGACCGATTGATCCCCGCAAACTGTGGGCGGCGGGGACTTCGGCCGACACTTGGCCAATCGCGCCGTCGGACACGCCCGGATTCGGCGGCGGGCCGGTGGATGTGACGTCGGACGGTTCGCCGCTGTCGTCGTCTGAGTCGGGAAGTTCCGAGGGGACCTCCGACACATCCACCGATGATTTCATCGATTGCGACGGCTGCGAGTTCACCGCGCGCCGTTGGAAAGTCAGCATCAGCGGGATCACGTCGGGCGCCTGCCCCGACTGTCACTTGATCAATGGCGACTGGGTTCTGGAACGGGACATGGGGCGGTGGGGTTGCGTCTGGACGGCCCAGCATCATGCGTGCGGCGGGGCGATGGTCGGCTTCAATGAAATCACATTCTATAAGCAGCCGAACTATATCTACCTGATGGTCCTGGTGAAGTCGCTCTATGCCGCCAAGTACCGGCCGGTCAGCAACACGTTCCATTGTCATGGCCCGAACACGTTCGAGCTGTGGCAAGCCGCTCCCGGCGATTGCCGCGGCTTTCCGGCTACTGTCGTGTTGGAACCGGCGTAAGCCGACCAAGAGTCGCCAGGCGTACTTTCGATTCCTTTCACCCTGAAGGTTTCACCGATGTCCCGCTTTTACCGCCTGACGACCGATCAGCAAGTGCTTCCGACGACATGGGAGAACGCTTGTGCCGGTCCGACTCCGACGGCGTGCTGGCTGATCGGCGGCGGGCCGTCGCTGGCGGGGATGCCGTGCGCGGAGATTGCCCGCAGCCCGGTGCCGAAGATGGCCCTGAATCTCGCGGGGACAAAGCTGATCCGGCCGGATTTCTGGACGGCGTACGACCCGTCGATCCGGTTTCACCGCTCGCTGTATCTCGATGCCGGCGTGGTCAAGTTTCTGCCGCGGCAAAGGGCGATGGACCTCGTTCCTGAAAGCACGTTCAAAGTCTGCGAGTGTCCGCAGACGTGCTTCTTTGATCGCGATCTCCGAAGGGGATATCACGACTTTCTGAATTCTGCGGCGCAGGGCATCGTCGATTGGGCCGATTCGCTGGTCCAGGCGATCGACATTTTGTATCGCCTCGGTTTTCGCAGGATCTTTCTCGCCGGCTGCGAGTTATGCGTGCGGCCGAGCCAGGAATGGATCGTGCGGGCCGCGGAACTGGGCGCGACGTATGTCGACGGGGAAGCGCTTTCGGAGTTCGTCCGCCGCTGCCGCGAACGTCAACTCAGCGATGCGGAACTGGAGCGGCTCGGCACGGGACCGTTGTATCATTTCGACGAGGTCAAGCCGTTTGCCGCCGCGCTGCGAGCCGATGGCCATTACTTCCGCGTCGTGCAATCGTTGCGTTTGTGCCGGCAAGCGATGAGCAGTTCGGGCCTGCAGTTGATCTCGGTGACGCCGCGCAGCCGGCTGAATCCCTTCTTCGAATATCGCCCGGTGGAGGCGGTCCTTGACCAACTGCGATTGGACATCGGCGATCCGGCGCGCGAACCGACGCGGGGCTTGTACACGCAGACGGCGGATCGCCAACATCCGTCCGGCGCGTTGATGCGCGATCTGCTGCCGCCCCGGCAGCCGGCTGCCCGCAAACCCTGCGGGTGCGGCAAGCGGTCTTCCGAGAAACCTTCGGTGCCAGCGACCGAATTGATCGTGGAGGAAGAAGCCTGGGAACCGCTGGGCACGGCCGGCGAGTTCGCAGCGCACTACGTCGAGCCGGGGGAAGAGGCGTGAGGGTATGAGAGTGTGAGGGTGCGGGGGTGAGAGACACGTTCTTGTACGCCGTCAATCAGGATGCACATCATGCCGGCTCCCTGCGATGCGACGGTGATCATCCCCCAGCGGAATCACGGATCGCTGACAGCAGCCTGCATTGAGTCGCTAAGGCGCTGGGAAGGGGAGAACTGGCCGATTGTCGTGGTCGATGATGGCAGTTCGGACGGCTCGCCGGAACTGATTGAACTCGCCGCCATCCCGAATTGCCGCGTGCTCCGGCAGATGTCGCTCGGGGTGACGGCGGCATGGAACGCGGGGATTCAATCCGTGACGACGCCGTTCGTCGTGCTCCTCAACAACGACGTCCTGGTCGACGGGCCAGTTTTGGATGAGTTGCTGAAACCGCTGCAATACCGGCAGGCGTTGATTGCGGGCGTCGAGTGGCGCAGAGAGCCGTTGATTCCGCGACAACTGGAGTCGCGCTTTCCCGGTCGGCAGCTGCTCGCCGGATGGTGTTTTTCATTTGAGACGGAACTCTGGTCCCAACTCGGCGGATTCGATGAATCGCTCCGGCTCTATTATTCGGACACCGATTTTCAATGCCGGGCCGCGCAATGCCTGCCGATGGCATCGGCGGGACGCGTTCTCTCCGTCGTACCGCTCATGCCCCTGCGTCACCTGGGACATCAGACATCCCGGCTCGTTCCGGAAAGAGCGTCGCGATGGCAAGCCGATCGAGCGCGTTTCCTGTGCAAATGGGAGGGCGCTGCGACGTGAGGCGGCCCCGTCTCTTTCAGGTCTGCAATGTCGGCCGCATCGTGGGCGGGACGGCCGCTTGTGCGTGGACGGTTGCAAGGGCGCTGCCGGGGTTCGAACATCATGTGCTGTTTCTCACGCCGCCGGATGAGGAGACCCTCACGGCGTTCGCCTCTTGTGAGGTGTCGCACAGGTTCACGTTGACGACGCAGGATGTCGAGCGGATTCAGCCGGATGTCATCCTGCTGCACAACACGGCGAGTTCGCGTCTTTACGGACGACTGCCGGCGCCGACGTTGCTGTACTTGCACTCTGCGATCAGCGAACCCGCGCGGGCCGATGCCGCCGCTTGTTGTTCGCACTGGCTGGCAGAACGGATTGGCCTTCCGCGCGAACAGGTGTTATGGCAGGCAGCGCCAAGAGTTGGCCGGAAGCGCGACGCAGCAGAGCGAAGCGGCCGATTGGTTGTCGGGCGGATTTGCACTCCGCAGGCCCGAAAATGGCCGCCAGACGTCGTCCCGTTCTATGCGGCGCTGGCCGGCCGCGTGCCGAACATCCGTTGGGAATTCGTCGGCTGCCCCGAGACGATGCAAGGGCCATTATCCAAGGCGTGTCAGCAGCAAGCCGTGTTTCATCCGGCAGGTTGGCGACAACGGTCGCTGCTGGCGGGCTGGGATGTCCTCTTGTATTCCAATCGGTCGTTGCCGGAATCGTTCGGCCGAACCGTTGCCGAAGCGATGCGCGCCGGCTGCGTCCCGGTGGTCGACCGCCTGGGTGGATTCGTCGAGCAGGTCCCGGAAGAGTGCGGCTGCTTATGTGACGGCGTCGACGAATTCGTCGAGGCACTCACCCGTTTGTCCGATCGAAGCGATCTCCGACTGATTTCGGAGCGAGGCGTGCATCATGCGGACGAATTGTTCTCGCTCGAGCGATTTGCGAGGGACCTGCTGAAATGGTTTGATCGAGCGACATGCTTGTTCCCGCGCCCACGAAACGGGGGCAAGGGGACAGGTGCAGAAGACGGTTGATCGCCGAATCGTTGTGTCGACACCAATGGCTCCGAACCGCGTCGATGATACCGTCATTCGCCGCAGCAGGGACAGACGTCCGGTACGAATACCGTCAGCGTGGCGGCGTATGACGTCGATTCGTAACCCTTGCCCATTTCGTCCGTCTTGTGATGCACGACGACGAGATAGTAGTTCCCTTCCTTCGGTGCGAACATGGCCCGGCCGTTGGCGTTGGTTCGGCGCTCGTACTGCTCATCAAACCCCTCGGCCAGCGTCGTGCCGCGAGGAATGAACGAAACCCGGGCCTCCGGCAACGGTTTGCCGTGCAGCAGCACTTTCACCCGGATCGGAATCTCCGGGCCCATCGGCGTCACGGGGTTCGCTTCCGGCACGATCTCTAAAGGATGGCCCAGCACCTTGTCGAAGCCGGGATTCTCCTGAGGCACGTCGTCCAGTTTGTCGCTCACCACGAAACACGTTTTGCCGCTCTTGATCGACCGAACCGGCTTGCCGTGGCTCACGACGGCGTCGAGCAGATGTTCGACGAGATACAGCCCCGGCTCTGCGGCGACGAACTTGCCCGACCAAAAACCTTCCTTCGGCGTGTAACCGACGTCGATCAGCCGGTCCTTGAGATCATAGGGCGTCCCTTTCGGGGCATGAACCCGGAGTTCGGCCTTGTCCAGCGTGATCTTACTGGCGAGTTTGAAATCGCGGTGGTCGTTGCCGTGATTGCCGAGCATCAGGTCGATGTGGACGCCGTTGCCCGTCTTCACCAGGTTGGTGTTGATCTGCACCCAGGTGTCATGAGCCGAGACGGCGAGCGGAGAGACGACAAGAGACAAGAGAAAAAGAACCGAGCGCATGCGGCACTCCTGTTGAAGAACATGAAATCCTGGAACAGCAATTCCTTGGTATCGACGCCAGTGACAGAAAGCCAGAAATCCCAGACTCTTCTCCCCCGCGTTGGGGACGAGGGAACAAAACAAGTGCCTAGTCCGTGACGGTTTCTCAGGAATGCCTTTGTCCTTGCCAGCGAAGCCAGTGATCCGCCAGTACGATGGCGACCATGGCTTCGGCCATGGGGACAAACCGCGGCAGCAGGCACGGGTCGTGCCGGCCTTTGGTCTTGATCATCGCCGGGTCGCCGGTCTGGGTCACGGTTGGTTGTTCGATCGGCAGGCTGCTCGTTGGTTTGACGGCGGCCCGCAGGAGAATCGGCATGCCCGTCGAAATTCCTCCCAGCATCCCCCCGTGCCGATTGGTTTCGGTCGCTATTCGCGATCCGGCCTCGCCGGTCGCTTGCGAGTTCGCAGCGGGCACAAACCGGTCGTTATGTTCGCTCCCTTGCATCGTCACGCAGCCGAAGCCGATGCCGTATTCCACGCCCAGCACGGCCGGCAAGCTGAAGAGCGCCTTGGCGAGGTCGGCTTTCAGCTTATCAAACACCGGCTCTCCCAGCCCGGCCGGGATGTTCGTCGCCACGATTTCCGCGGCGCCGCCGATGGAATCGCCCGCTTTGCGAAGTTCTTCGATCAGGTCGATCATTCGGGCCGCGGCGGCATGATCCGGGCAGCGCACGATGTTCGGCTCACCGTTCGGCAAGCGTTCGACCTGGTCCATCGTGACGTTCACAGGATCGGGAATGTTCGCCTTGATCCGGCCGACCTGCGAAACATAGGCGACGACCGATCCGTGAAAGGCCAGCGCGAGAATTTTTTTCGCGACGACGCCAGCGGCGACGCGCACGGCGGTTTCCCGGGCGCTCGACCGGCCGCCGCCGCGGTAATCGCGAAAGCCATACTTGGCGTCGAAACTGTAATCGGCGTGGCCGGGCCGGTAAAGATGCTTGATGTCGCTGTAATCTTTGCTGCGCTGATCCTGGTTGCGGATCAGAATTGCCAGGCTGGTGCCGGTCGTTCGGCCTTCAAAGACGCCGGAGAGAATTTCCGGCGTGTCCGGTTCGTCGCGCTGGGTGGTGATCGTGCTTTGCCCGGGGCGTCGGCGGTTCAGATCGACCATCAGATCGTCAACGGTCAAAGGAATGTCGGGCGGGACGCCGTCGAGAATGACGACATTCCCCGGCCCGTGACTTTCGCCGGCGGTGGTGATGCGAAACGCTTGTCCGAAGGAATTGCCTGCCATGCACCCATTGTAATCGCCTGGCAGAGCGTTGTCAGTTGTGAGCTGTCCGTTGGCAGTAGAATGTTTCGCGACAGGCCCGACCATGAGAGAGGAGATTGAGTGATTCGGGGGGACGGCTCCTCTTGACAGAAACGGGGGGCAAACTTAGATTCCCGACTTCCCTCGAACAATTCACGGGCAAGGACGCTCGCCGGTCCGGTTTTCGGGCTGGTCGCTGCAGGGAGATGCACATGACGGCAGCACTTTCGATTCATCAGCCTGAAGAACAAGCGATTCCGTTGATTGACCTGACCGCCCAGTTTCAGGCGATGTCTACGGAGGTCCTGGCCGCGGTCGAGAAAGTCTTTACCGAGCAGAAATTCATTCTCGGTGAAGAAGTTGCCGAACTCGAAAACGAAATTGCCAAGTATTGCGATTCCCGTCACGCGATCGGCTGCAACTCGGGGACCGATGCGCTGATCCTGGCGCTGCAGGCGCTGAACATCGGCCCGGGCGATGAAGTCATCACCACGCCGTTCTCGTTTTTCGCCACGGCGAGCGCAATCTGCCGGGCCGGGGCGACTCCGGTCTTCGTGGATATCGAACCGGACGGATTCAATCTCGACCCGCAGCAGGTGGAAGACGCGTTAACGCCCCGGACCAAAGGGCTGCTTCCGGTCCACCTGTTTGGACAATGCTGCGAGATGGAGCCGCTTTGGCGGATCGCCGCGCAGCATGATCTGGAAATCATCGAAGATGCCTGCCAGGCGATCGGCTCGGAATACCGCGGCCGGAAAGCGGGCGTGCTTGGCTCGACCGCCTGCTTCAGTTTCTTTCCCACGAAAAATCTCGGCGGCGCCGGGGATGGCGGCATGTTGACCACCGACGACGCCGACCTCGCCGTCCGGCTGCGACGGCTCAGGGTGCATGGCGATGTCGGACAATACGATCATCACGAGATCGGCATGAACAGCCGGCTCGATGCACTGCAGGCCGCCGTGCTCAGAATCAAGCTGCGAAAACTCGACCAGTGGACGCTGGCCCGGCAACAAAACGCCAAGCGCTACGGCGAACTGTTCCGTCAACATGCACTGCAGGATTTTCTGATCGCGCCGAAGACCCTGCCCGAGCGCCGGCATGTGTTCAACCAGTTCACCGTCCGGATTCGCAACGGCGGCCGCGACGCCGTACTGAAGACGCTGCGCGAGCGCAAGGTCGGCTGCGCAATCTATTACCCGAAGCCCCTCCATCTGCAGACGTGCTTCGCCTCGCTGGGGTACGCGCTCGGCGATTTCCCCGTTGCGGAAGCGGCGGCAAAGGACGTGCTGGCGCTGCCGATCTATCCCGAACTGCCCCGGGCCGATCTGGAACGCGTGGTGGATGAACTGGCCCGTGCCTGTCAGCAATATGCGGCAGCGAACCGCGTCCGTCGGAAAGCGGCGTAGCGCCAGAGACCGTTTACGACCATAGAGCACGCTCGCCAAAACGATCCCGGCGTCGCCGACGCCGGGCTTTGCGGTCTGCGCGGATCGGGATGCAGGCCAAGCGCTACTCGGCGACATCCTTCCCTTCCAACCAATTGTCGCCGGCGGTGACGTCCACGGCAAGAGGGACTGACAGCGAGAGCGCCGTTGTCATTTCCTGGCGGGCGAGTTTCACCAAAGACGAAACATCGGCCGCCGGGCATTCAAAGACGAGTTCGTCGTGAATCTGTAACAACATCTTCGCGGGGTGATGTTCCGACCGCAGCCGCTCGTGGATGCGAATCATCGCCTGCTTGATCAAGTCGGCGGCGGAACCCTGGATGACGGTGTTGATCGCCGTGCGTTCGGGCATCGTCCGGCTTTTGTTCCGTTCGGCGCGGATGCCTTCGATGCGGCGGCGGCGGCCGAGGATCGTGCGGGCGTAGCCGGTTCTCTCGCATTCGGCAAGGGTATCTTCGAGGAACCGGTCGACTCCGGCGTAGCGAAGGAAGTAATCGTCGATGAACTTCGCAGCGTCTTCCTGCGGGATGCCAAGCTGGGCCGCCAGGCCGAACGGGCTTTGGCCGTAGATTACGCCGAAGTTAACGGCTTTTGCCACGCGGCGCATCTCGGACGTCACCAGGGTGCGGTCCACGCCATGCACATCGGCGGCGACCGCCGTATGAATGTCGACTCCCTGGGCGAACGCCTCGAGCAGCACGGGGTCCTGGCTGAAATGGGCCAACATGCGGAGTTCGATTTGCGAATAATCGGCGCTGACGAGTTTCCAGCCGGTTTCTCCGGGGATGAATGCCCGGCGGATGCGGCGGCCTTCTTCGGTGCGGATGGGAATGTTCTGCAGATTCGGGTCGCTGGAGCTGAGCCGGCCGGTTGCCGCGACGACCTGGTTGAACGAGCAATGGATGCGGCCGGTGACGGGGTGCATCAGCTCCGGCAAGGCGTCGAGATAGGTCCCCTTCAACTTGCTGAATTGCCGATGCTGCGTGATTTTCGCCGGCAACGGATGCAATGTCGCGAGTTCTTCCAGCACGTCTTGATCGGTGCTGGGGCCGGTCTTCGTTTTCCGTTTGACCGGGAGTTTCAACTCGTCGAACAGGACTTTCCGAAGTTGCAGCGGCGAATCGATGTTGAATTCATGCCCGGCGAGGGCGTGAATCTCCGTCACCAGGTGTCCGAGGCGAACCGCCAGGTCGGCGCTTTGCCGCTGAAGTTCCTCGCGGTCAACGCGGATGCCGTTGTATTCGAGTTCCGCCAGGACCGGAATCAGCGGCCGTTCAAGATTCCAAAACAAGTCGAACAGGTTCTCCTGCTTCAGTTGTTCGGAGATGAGGTCGGCGATTTGCAGCGAATAATCGGCGTCTTCACACGCGTATTCGGAGACGCGGTCGACCGGGACGTCGGCCATGCTTTTCTGATTTTTTCCCGTGCCGATGAGTTCCGTGATCGAGATCGACGGAAGATGCAGGTACTTGTCGATCAGCGCTTCGAGATTATGGGACCTGGCCCCGGCGTCGAGAAGATAATCGCCGACCATCGGGTCGATGCCCAGCGCGGGGACCTCGATGCCGACGGATCGCAGAACGATCAAGTCGTACTTGATGTTCTGATTGACGAGTTCCAGCCCGGGATTCTGCAGGATCGGCTTGAGCTGCGCAACGACTTCTGCCGCATCGAGCAATTGGCTGCCGGGCGGACCCTTCACGGGCAGATAGGCCGCGGCGTTGGCGGCCCAACTGAAGGCCCAGCCGACGATCTCTGCCCGGCGCGGATCAACGCTGGTCGTTTCGAGATCCAGGCAGACGCGGGATTGCCGCTTCAGATCGGTAAGAAACTGCGAAAACTTGTCGGGCGTGTCGACGGTGGTCCATTGCCGGTGCGCGGACGACGGCCTCTCCCTGTGTGAAGGCGAGGGGACCGGAGGGGAATCGTCGTCTTCGAGATGATCGAACAATGTCCTCGCTTGCGGTTTCGCGCGGGACGGCAAGACCGCGGGCGATTCTCCGGCCGGGCCGAATTGTTTGACGTCCTGGATCAGCGTCCGGAATCCGAAGTTGCGGAACATCTCCTGCAGGCGGGGGACGTCGGGCGACACGCCACGGCGGATTTGCCAGTCGAAGTCCAACGGCAAGTCGGCTTTCAACCGGACGAGCTGCCGGCTGATCCGGGCCTGCTCGGCAAAGGTCTGAAGGTTTTCCTGAAGCTTCTTGCCCGGCGCTTTGTCCGCATTCGCGAGGACGTCGTCCAGCGTGCCGAATTGCTGCAACAACTGAGCGGCTTTTTTCGGGCCGACGAGCGGCACGCCGGGGACGTTATCGACGGCGTCGCCCACCAGCGACTGAAAGTCGACCACCTGATCCGGCCGGACGCCCCAGTCGTTTTGCAGTTCGTCGACCCCGAAATAGGCGTTCTTGCGAAAGTTGTACAGCTTGACCAACGGACCGAGCAGTTGCCGGGCGTCCTTATCACTGGTGACGATGTGGACTTCCACCCCCTGAGCGACGGCCTGCCGGGTCAGCGTGGCGATCACGTCATCGGCTTCCCAGCCGGCGTGATCGATCACCGGGATGCCGAAGGCGTCGATCAATTCCCGGATTTTCGGAATCTGCGATTTCAAATCTTCGGGCGTCTCAGACCGATTGGCTTTGTAGGCGGGATAGATGATGTTCCGTTCGCTGGGTTCCGGGGAATCCCAGGCGCAGATCAGCCACGCCGGGTGATGATTGCGGAGCAGAGCCACCAGGTCGCGGCTGAATCCGAATAGGGCGTTCGTCGGCTGTCCCGACGGACTGGTCATCGCCGGGACGGCGTGAAACACCTGGAACATCAGGGAGAAGGTGTCGATGAGGTAGGCGATTTCGGGCATGGGGGCGTCGGTTATTAGCTCTCTGTAGTCAGCGGGAAAGAGGAGTGAGGGAAGGAGAGTGCGAGGGTACGAGAGAGCGGCGGGCCGATCCGGAGATTTGCCTCTTCCTCTCCGCCTCTCCGTCTCTCGCACTGAGGATTCTGTCCTCCCGACTTGCACGACGGGACACGCAACCGACGGTATCCCCCCCGGAGGGAAAACGCCAGCAGAACCGTCAGTCCCGGCAGGACACGACCGGAAGCGAGTGGAAACTGGAATTCGTAAGGGAAATGGCCGCAGGCGACCGGCAATTTTCGCCGATGGTACGGTGTGGCACGCTGTCTGTCCGTCTTCACGGGCCGGATGGACGCCGCATTCCGAAATTTCCCGCCGAAAATCCCCGGAGGCGAAATGGTGCTTGACTCGCATCGCGTCTCCTTTACACTAGAGTCAGACGATTCTTTCGATTGTGCCGCGGAGATGGCCCGCTGACCTCACGGAAGAGAATTCCAATTCGCCCGAGGTCGAACTCTGGCCAAAGTCTCCTCGACAATCACGGAAACTTCTTGAAGTCTCGACGGCCGTTTTTCCGGTCGAATTCCCAATAGACGCAGTCTGAAACGTGATACAATTCTGATCGGTCCGTTTTCAGGCGGCGAGTTGCTTTCCAGGACTCCGCTGTCTGCCGTTCCCAGTTTGTTTTGCAGAGAGACCCGTTCCGGTCCGCCAAGCAACAGTCGTTCCGCCAAAGAAGTCGCTTCGTAACAGAAAAGGAACAGCCATGGCTCCCACCGCGTCGAGCAAACCGATCGGTCTGCAGATTTCGCTGGTGTTCTTCGTGCTGACCACGCTGATCCTGGCCGTCACGACCTACATGTTCCACCGGAGCTACTCCGACGGGCAAGCCTCGGTCATCGAAGCCACCAACAAGATGCAGCAGATTCAAAAGCTGGCGACCGACGCGGACAACAAGGTCACGGCGTTGAAAGGCCACATCGGCTTGAAGCTGGACGCCGTGGAGTCAAACGACCCGGCCGACGCCACAACGGTGGGCGGCGGGGTTCGAGCGAAAATTTCTTCGGCCGGCCCGAACGCCGGGACGGACTTGGTCACCACGATCGACAAGATCCTTCAGGCCCATAACGTGACCGACGCCGACCGGACGCAGATTTCGTCTCGGCTGGCGGCGCAGAATGCGGAAGTCCTGGCGCTGCAGGCGCGCTACCAGGCGATGGCCGACGTGCACGACGCGGCGAAGAAGAAAGCCGAAGCCGATCTTCGAGACATCGCCCGCAATCGCGATGAACTTCTGGCCGCGAAGGATCGCGAGATCGCCGAACTGCGGAAGATGTACAATGATTCCCAGGCGGAAATCGCCAACATCACCGAGCAGCGCGAGAAGGAACGGAAGAAGGCCGCCGATGAAATCACCCGCCTGGAAGGGATCAACGACAAACTGCGCGACGAGCTCGACGTGCTCAAACAACAGAGCTTTGAAGTCGCCGACGGCTTGATCCGCCGCGTCGAGAACGAAACCCGGCTGGTCTGGGTCAACCTCGGCAGCGCCGACTATCTCCGGCCCCGCGTGACGTTCAGCGTCTATGCCAAGGACAACTCGGGCATCGGCCGCGGCCAGGACGACATCAAGGGCATGATCGAAATCACGCGGATCATCGATGCCCACATGGCGGAAGGCAAGATCACCGACGAAGACATCCTCCGCCCGATGGCGCCAGGCGACCAGATTTACTCGCCGCTGTGGAATCCGGGACGGGTCGAACAATTCTCGATGGTCGGGATCATTGACATCGACAATGACGGCCGGAGCGATCGCGAAATGATGCACCAGATCATCGCCACCGCCGGCGCGGCGATCGACAACGAAGTCGACGACGAAGGTAACCGCACGGGCGACGGCATCAACGAGCGGACCAAGTTCCTGGTCCTGGGCGACATCCCGGATATCGCCAAGCTGGCCCGGCCGGAAGATCAGGAACGCGTGCAGAAGATCATCGACCATCTCAAAGATCTTCGGAAAGAGGCCCGGTTGAACGGCGTCCGCATCGTCAACCTGAACGACTTCATGGCCTACCTCGGCGTGAAGCCGAGGCGTCGGCTGTTCCAGCCCGGCCAGGAGCGCCCGTACAATCTGACTGCCGGTGCCCACAGCACGGCGGTTAACGCCCCGATCATGAAGGGCCGCGAATCGGCCGGGCAGGTCAGCGGCGCCCTCTCCAGGAAGAAGTACACCCCGCAGCCGGAATCGTCCGGCCAGACGAGCAAGGCCTTCATGGGTCCCAGGGGCAAATAGCTCCGCTCGCTCGCGGTCTCCTGCCGATTTCCAAGCCCGGACGATGTTTTCAGGAGACCTGACCACGATCAGGGAAAGTCGCGGCCTTTTTTTCTGGCCGCCGCACTCTCACCCGAACCGCAAGTTGAAATACCTGCGACTCGGAGACATGCGGCATCGAAGTCCTATCGAGATTACCGCAGCTCCAGTTCCTGCATGCGCTTGATGTTGTAATACACGGAACGATTGAGCGCGTCCGGCAATCGGCCGTCGCGCAAGGCCCCGGCGACGTCCCGGACGGCGTCGTCGATCGTTCGCCGCGGAGCAAAATCGAGTTCCCGGCGAATCTTCTCCGACGAAATATGATACGACCGCAAATCATCCGACGGCGTCGTGACGATGTCGATGTCTTTTGCTTGCGTCTCTTGAACGACGACATCCCGGACGATTTCCGCCAGCCGGGAGACCGTTGCGTTCTGATAACCGGCATTGAAAATCCTGCCGGCGATCCGCGCCTTCGGTTCCCGTAACACCTGGAGATACAGATCGACCATGTCGTCCATGTGAAAGTTGGGCCGCTGCTGGGATCCGCCGAACACGGTGATCCGTCCGCGATTCACCGCGTGATTCGTGAGGATGTTCACCGTCAAATCCAATCGCTGCCGCGGCGAATAACCGCACAGCGTCGCAGGCCGCAGGATGAGCGTTGTGAAATCGTCGGCTTGCTGATCGAGCAGAATCGGCTCGCACTCGGCCTTGAAGCGGCTGTAATCGGTGAGCGGCCTGAGCGGGTGATCTTCCGTGACGTTCTCGACTTCGCTCACTCCATACACGCTGCTGGACGACGCGTAGATGAATCGCCGCACGCCGGCGTCGCGGCTGAGCCGAACCAAAGGTTCAAACGCGTCAAAGTTGATCGACTTCCCCAGGGAAGGGTTCAGCTCAAAGCTGGGATCGTTGCTGATGCACGCCAGGTGAATGACGGCGTCGCTTCCGGCCACTGCTCTTTGAACCAACGCCTGATCCCGGAGATCGCCGACGAATTCCTGCAAGCCGGCATGCCCCCGGCATCCGGCAAGCGGTTCCTGGCCGTAGAGATACAAATCCAGCACCCGCACCTGGTAGCCGGCGGCCAAAAGGCGCGGCGTCAACACCGCGCCCACATAGCCGGCGCCGCCGGTGACCAGGACTGTCTTGATCGGAGCTTCTGCCATCTCAGAGATTCTTTCGTCTTGCACTCGGGCTGTTCGCGCCCTCAATCTGCCGGGATTCGCTGTTGGAAAGAAACAAGAGACAAGATTCAAGAAACAAGAACGATAAGATTTCGCTTCTTGTTGTGCGCCTGTCCGATTGTTTCTTGTTTCTTGTTTCTTTCGCCGACCTTACTTTAACAGATGCTCGATGTGTCTGCTCAGGCGAACCTGGTCGATCGATTCGCGATTTCCGACGACGGCGACCGCCTCCGAGCCGACCACGTTGCCGATGAAGGCCAGCACGTCCATCGGGACGTTTTGCACGGCGCACAATGCCGTCACGGCGAACACGGCGTCTCCGGCGCCGATCCGGTCGACCACCCGCGTGGCAAAGGCCGGAACTTCGACCGGGCCTTCCGATTGATGAAACGCCAGGCTCCCGCGGCCGCCGCGCGTCACCATCACTCGCTCGCAGTTCAGCCTCCGCGACAATTGTTCGAGCATGGGCTGCAAATCGCCCCGGCGATCGCGGAATTCCAGGCGGATTTCGTTTTCCGCCAGCGATACATAATCGGCCCTGGGCCATTTCGACACCAGGTTGAATCCCAGGTTGCCAGCATTCGCCTGCGTATTGACGGCCAGAAAACGGCTCTCCCGGCAAATCAGGTCGACAACTTCCGGCGTGAACATCCCATGCCCGAAATCGCTGGCGATCACCAGGTCATACGGCGCCAGCGTCCCTTGCAGGCTGTCGACCAGTTCCCGGGAATCGTCGGCGGTCGGAACGGCGTCGTTGATCTCGTACACTTCGAACAACTTGGCAAAAAAATACTGCTCGATGAAACGCCGTTTTACGATGGTCGGCGAGTTCCTGCGGTACGAAAACTTTGGCAAGACGCCGGGTTTCAACTTTTCGCGCACAAACGCCTCGCGCGAGTTCAACTCGCCCAACAGCGAATGGAGCGTCACATTCTGCGTGAAGCTCGCCGCATGATTGGCGACCGCCGCGGCCCCGCCGAGGTAGCACTCTTCGGACAAAGATTTCACCACCAGCGTCGGCTCTTTGGACGACTTGCCGATGGCCTCGACATAACGGTAATCGTCGAGGATCGTCTCGCCCAGGACCAGCACTTTGAGCGGGGCGGCCGACTTCAAGGGACCGAGCACCGTTTCGGTCGGATGACGGGCCGCAAATTCGCCGAGAAAATCCACGACATCCGGCGGAAAGACCGACAGATGCCGATTGACGAGATTCGACGCGCTGAAGACAAGATCGTCGGTGAACTCCATCCGGCCGCCGACCGCGCGTACCGCTGCCTCTTCCACGCCGATCGCCCCGGTGATGTCTTTCCCGGAGCGGAATTCCGACCCCTTGACGAACACGTCGGGCCGCAAAAGTCCGATGGTCTCCACCGCCATCGGCCACTGGTTGATGCCGACGTAATCTACCGCCGACAGCGCGGCAATCGCCTCGGCCCGCAAGTCTTCCGAAAAGACCGGGCGATGCGGCCCCTTATTCACGAAACGGTCGGGCGTCACTGTCACGACCAGCACGTCGCCAAACCGCCGGGCATCCTTGAAGTGCCGGATATGCCCCACGTGCAGCGGATCGAAGACGCCGTGGCAATGCACGACTGACCGTCCGGCCGCCTGGTGGGCGCGCAGGATTTCCGGCAATCGCTCCAAGGGGACGACTTTGGAAGCAGGGCGTTCCCTGGGTGAATTCGTCGACATGCGAGTTCCGACACCTCTGTTCGATGTACGACTGGAAAGACGGCTGTGCGAAAGGAAGGGCTGAGATCGGAAATGGAAGTTCAGCCGCGCTCGCCATGAGCACTGCGATTGTAAACCACGCTTCCCGGGAAGACTACGGCGTGCCGGCTGATTCCGTTGGCGCGTGCGGCGAACCCTTGTGCTCCAGGCGATTCAACCAGCGGCGGATGACGCGAGACTGCAGATAATGGGCCGCCAGATAGCACGCGGTCATGCACCGGCGGACGAACCCCAGCACGCAACGCCCGGGCCAGGAACATTTTTCAGCCGTGGCCCGCAGCGTTTTCTGGACGGCTTGATATCCCTCGATCGCGGGATACAACTGCTGCAACACCAGGTCGTCGAACCAGGCGGCTTCCCAGCGAGCGACGTAGTCTTGCGGAAAGAGGGAAGAAAACTCCGGCGAGCGCATCAATTCCGCCGCCCGACGCATCACGGCCATGGTCTTGCCGGGATTATGGAACGTCGATTGCGACATTCCGCCCGGCATCCGGAACCAGACGACTCCCTCCATCGGAACGTAACCCATTCCGGATTGCAGTGCGATGGCACGAATGGCGAACGTATCGCTCCAGGAGTCGAGATCCTTTCGCCAGCCTCCTACCCGCAACAAAATGTCACGGCGATAGATCGTCGCTGCCGACAGCGAGTGCATCGGCGGGTGGGTCTCCAGGCACCGGTGAAGATATTCCGCAGGTGAAAAACAGACCGCAGCCGAGATGAAGTCATAACCGGCTGTTGAAATTCGAGTGCCGTCCGGATCCGCGACGACGACTTTCGCGCAGGCGACTCCAGCCGCGGGAGATTCCTCCAGCAAGTCGCAAACGCGTTGAAAAAAGTCGGGGAGGACATAATCGTCGGCGGCACCGTTGTAGACGTAATCCCCAGTCGCCGCAGAAAGGGCGCGAGCCGACGACGCATGAAAGCCGAGATTCCTCTCGTTCCGCAGAAACCGAATGACAGGACTTTTCGCGGCCCAGTCATCGATCACGGCGCAACTGTCGTCCGTCGAGCCGTCGTCGACAATGATCAATTCATCCGGCAGCCGCGACTGCGTCAGCATCGCCTCGATCGCGCGGCCAATCAGTTTTCCGTGATTGTAGTTGCACAGGATGGCCGTCAGGGTCGACACGGTGTTTTCGCACTTCCGGCTGGATGTAACCGGCACTTCGCACCGGTGCGGTGTGTTTGCTGCCAGTTGAGCTTACGAATTATGCGCCGGGTCGACGGATTGCCGCCAAACGCGCCAGGCGAACTGATCCAAGAGTTGCTTCGTCGTAAGCCAGCACCTGCAATTGATGGAACATCTTCGGCAATTCTCCGGATTGTAACAAGAACGCCGGATTCTGCACATGCGGCGTTCCCGGCGCCGATTCGCCAGCGAGAAACGTTTCGTACAATAACCGGCCGCCCGGCCGCAGGGCCGACATGATCCTTGCCGGCAAGGTATTTCGATCGAGGAAACGGAAGACCGTGATCAGGTCGAACTGCGAATCGCCCAGAGGGACGTCGTCAAGGTCGGCGATTTGCCAATGCACGGAAACTCCTGATTGGGATGCCAATTGGTCCGCGAAGCGCAAGCCTAGCGGGGAGATGTCGATTGCCGTGACATCCCAGCCGCGCTGTGCCAGCCAGATCGCCGAATGACCAAGTCCGCAGGCCAGATCGAGCGCCCGTCCCGGCTTCAGTTGAGACGCGCTCGCGACCAGCCAGTCGGGCGGAACGATTTCCAAAGGCGTCTCGTACGCAGCGTACTTGGCATCCCAGCGCTCGCGGTCGGCGACGGTCATGAGGACGACAACTTCCGCAGCAGCATGTCCTTAACGGTCCGCGGGTCGGCTCCCTTCACGGCCTTCATCACCTGGCCGATCAAAGCCCCCACGGCGGCCTGCTTCCCGGCTTGAAAATCGGCGACCGCTTTCGGATTCTTCGCGAGAATATCAGCGATGGCGGCATCCAGCGCGCCGGTATCCTGCACGATGGCCATGCCTTTGGACGAGATCAGTTGATCGATTTCTTTTTTCGTCGCCCGCGCTGTCCGCTCGGCGTTCAATAACGCGACAAACACCTCGCGGGCCGATTTGATGGTAATCTGTTTGTTATTGATCTTGCCCAAGAGCGAGGCGAGAACGTCGGCAGGAATCGCAAACTCGCGGATCGTCTGCTTTCGCTCCTTCAATTCCCGGAGCATGTCCTGCGTGACCCAGTTCGCGGCCTGCTTGCCGTCGCCGCAGAGTGCCGCTACGCCTTCAAAATACGCGGCGAGTTCGGCGCCTTGATCGATGATCACGCCGGCGTCGTAATCCGTCAGTCCGAAGTCGTCCATAAAACGTTTGCGCTTCGCGGACGGCAACTCCTGCATTTCTGATCGAATTTTCGCCAGCCAGGCGTCGTCGACGATCACCGGGACCAGATCCGGATCGGGGAAATAGCGGTAATCTGCCGCTTCTTCCTTCTCCCGGAGCGAGTAGGTGACGCCGCGCTCGGGGTCGTACCCGCGAGTCGATTTCGGCGCATCGCGGATCGTCCGGCCCGATTGGCGGAATTCGTCCCATTGCCGCCGGACTTCAAATTCAATCGCCTGCTCGGTGAACCGAAAACTGTTGAGATTTTTGACTTCGACAATCGGCGTCGCGACTTTCGAGCCGTCGGGTTGATGCACGTGCAGATTGACGTTGGCATCGCACCGGAGGCTTCCTTCCTGCATGTTGCAGTCGGAGACGCCGAGGTATGTCAAAGTGAGCCGCAGCTCTTCGAGAAACTGCCGGGCTTCCTGCGCCGACCGCATGTCGGGCTGCGACACGATTTCGACGAGCGGCGTGCCAGCCCGGTTCAGATCGACCTGGCTGTCTTTGCCGCGGCCCGATTCATCGTGCAGGTTTTTCCCGGCGTCTTCTTCGAGATGGGCGCGGATGATGCCGATGCGCCGCGTCTGGCCGTCGTGAGCGATCTCCACCCAGCCGTCGTGGCTGAACGGCAGATCGTATTGGCTGATCTGGTATCCCTTCGGCAGATCGGGATAGAAGTATTGCTTGCGATCCCATTTCGTGAACCGGGCGATCTGGCAGTTGATCGCCAGGGCCGTTTTCATCGCCAGGTGCATGGCCCGTTCATTGAGCACCGGCAGCGATCCCGGCAGTCCCAGGCAAACGGGGCATGCCTGTGTATTCGGCTGATCGGGATTGAACGCCGTGCTGCATCCGCAGAAAATCTTCGTCTGCGTCTGCAACTGCACGTGAACTTCAAGGCCGATGATGACGTCGTACATGGAGGGAAATAGGCGTTAGGCGTTAGGAATTCGGCGTTTATAAAACCGCTTGCGCTTCGCGGTCTATTTCGGCCTGCACTTGTGCCAATCCGTTTCGCGTTCGAACATTCCGGCAGCGCGTAACAAAGTTTCCTCCGCAAACGGCGGAGCCAGCAATTGCAGGCCGATCGGTAAGCCAGAGGCGCTGAATCCACACGGAATCGACATCCCCGGAATGCCGGCGAGATTGGCGCTGAGCGTGTAAACATCCGACAGATACATTGCCAGGGGATCGCTGGCGAGTTCACCAATCTGAAACGCCGGCGTCGGTGCGACCGGCCCGGCGATGACGTCAACCTCGGCGAACGCCTCGTCAAAATCTTGCCGGATCAGCCGGCGGACTTTGAGCGCCTTCACATAATACTTGTCGGCATAGCCCGCCGAGAGGGCAAACGTGCCGATCATGATTCGCCGCTTCACCTCGTCCCCGAACGCCTCGCCGCGGCTGGCGGCGTACAGGTCAAACAGATTGCCGGGGTTCTCGGTGCGATGCCCGTAATGAATCCCATCGTACCGCGACAGATTGCTGGATGCTTCCGACGGCGCGATGAGATAATACGTCGCCACGGCGTATTTCGTATGCGGCAGCCGAATCGGCCGGATCGTCGCCCCGAGCGACTGATACACGTCGAGAGCCGATTTCACCGTGCGTTCCACTTCCGGATCAAGACCGGCGGCAAAATGCTCGTCTGCGACGCCGATCCGCAAGCCGGACAGCGGCTCATTCAGCGAGGCGAGATAATCCGGCGCCGGGCGATTGACGCTGGTGGAATCTCGGCGATCATGCCCGGCAATCGCGGACAACAGCAGCGCCGCGCCATAGACATCGCTGGAGAACGGCCCGATCTGGTCCAGCGAACTGGCGAACGCGACCAACCCATAACGAGAAACGCGGCCGTAGGTCGGCTTCAATCCCACGACGCCGCAGAACGACGCCGGCTGACGAATCGAACCGCCGGTGTCGCTGCCGAGAGCCAGCGGGGCCATGTCCGCAGCGACGGCGGCGGCCGAGCCGCTGCTCGATCCGCCGGGCGACCGGCTGACGTCCCACGGATTGCGCGTGATCTGAAACGCCGAGTTCTCGCTCGAAGACCCCATCGCGAATTCATCCATGTTCGTCCGGCCGATGAGCACGGCATCCGCCGCTTTGAGCCGTTCAATCACAGAGGCGTCATACGGAGGCCGAAAGTTTTCCAGCATCCGGCTGGCACATGTGCACGCCTTGCCGGTTTCGCAAATCACGTCCTTAATCGCGACCGGCATTCCTGCCAACAGTCCGACCGGAACGCCGGCTTGCCGCTTCGCGTCGATTTTTTCCGCCTGCTCCAAAGCCGCGGCGGGATCGACATGCAGAAACGCCTGAACCCGACGGTCGTGCTGCTGAATGCGGTCCAGATACGCCTCTGCGGCCTCGCGGCTGGACAGCGAACGGTCTTTGAGCCGCTGGTGCAGTTCTTCCGTGGAGTGGGGGAGCGTCATCATGCAGAAAGTACACCACGCCGAAGCGAGAGAATCAACAGCGGCAGCCCCGACCGTCAGGGAGGGTGATCCGGTCGCTGAGGCACGCGGCTGCTTAAGATTCGATGATCGCCGGCACCAGGAAGTATTTGCCGTCGGTCTTCGGGGAATTCGCCAGCGCGGCAGCACGCGGCAGCGAGGGGGAGAGTTCGTCGGCGCGGAGCACGTTGGACAGTTCCACGGCGTGAACCATCGGTTCGACGGTCGCCACGTCGAGTTCGTCCAGAATTGCGACGTAATCCAGGATCGCCCCCAATTGCCCGGTCAGCGCGCCGAGTTCCGCGTCACTGAGCCGAAGCCGAGCCAGCCGGGCCGTTTTCGCGACATCCTCGCGAGACAGGCTCATCGGACTATGTCGCCTCGGTTGGCAGCGTAAACGGAGCGCGGACGACTTTCTTGGTCACTCGGCCGGCACGCAAACAGGCGACACAGACGCGGACCTTCTTCGCTGCGTCCCCTTCCTGGATGTTGACCGACTGGAGATTCGGCCGGAACATGCGGCGGCTGATGCCAGTCGTTTTGCGGCCGTTGCCGCCCAAATACTTCGGCTTGCCGCGTTCGACGTACTGATTGCCGAAGGTCGGGCGTTTCTGGCAGTAATAGCACTCGGCAGACATCGAACAGTTCCTATCGCTCGCGGACAGCCTATGGATGCGGACTGAAAACGCCACAATCGGTGCGCCAGACATGCGCCCGGCGACGGACCGGTCATTGTAGCAAATCCAGGTTGATCCGCAATCCAAGCCGCGCGCGAATTTGAGCCTGGGGCAGTGAACCGATCCTTGACGTCGCCAGCGTCGTCTGCCATGATCGCATCCGTCGTCGATCTGCGGTCCGCTGCCCCCCCTATCCTTGGCATTGTTTTTGAGTTGGTCAGGTAGCTCAGATGGTAGAGCACAGGACTGAAAATCCTGGTGTCGGCGGTTCGATCCCGCCCCTGACCACTTTCGGCCTGGAACGTCCCCAATTGGGGGAAGACATAGTTTTTACAGGCCATCTCCAGCAACCGCAACCTCTGATCTGCATCGCACTTGGCTCGCCGGCTGGGCGAGTCGCGAAGACCATGCCGAATCGTTACGCGGGTGGATTATGCGGATCGGCCTCTTTGCGGACTCTCATGACCATCTGGATCATATCCGCACTGCGGTGGAGGTGTTCAATCGCGAGGCATGTGACCTGGTCGTCTTCGCCGGGGACCTGGTGTCTTCGTTTGCGGTGCCGCCGCTCCGGAAATTAAACTGCCCGGTGGTCGCCTGTTTCGGCGATAACGAAGGAAACAAGGTTGGAGTCGGCGCGGGGTTTAAAATCCTTGGCTGCATTGGCGAACCGCCGTTCTGCCTGAAAACCGCGGATGGCACCCGGATTCTGCTCACCCATATGCTCAGCCAGATTCGCGGCCTCGACGGCGACTTCGACGTGTGCTTCTATGCCCACACGCACAAGCCGGAACTCTGGCATGATGCGCACGGACGCCTGTTCGTGAATCCCGGCGAGACCAGCGGCTGGAGTTTTGGAAAGCCATCGGTCGCGATTCTGGAGACGCAATCACTCGCAGCACATTTCGTTGAGCTTTCAAGTTCTTAGCGCCCCTTCGAAGAGGCGTCGTTGCTCGAATCCGGCTTCCTTTGGGGATGAATTCAGATAAGCTACTACTGATCGATATTTATTTCCCGACGAGGACGCCCATGCCGATCGATCCGCGCTCTTTGGAACTCACCCGCCGGCGGTTTGTCCAAATCGGCGGGGCCGGGGCACTGTCGCTTGGAGGGTTGATCAGGGCGCGAATGCACGCCGAGCAATCGGGGAACACGATCTCCGACCGGATCAAGGCGTGCATCTTCGTCTTCTATTACGGCGGGCCGAGTCATCTCGATACCTACGACCTGAAGCCCCTCGCGCCGAGCACCGTCCGCGGCGAATTTCAGCCGATTGCCACGTCGGTACCCAGCTTGCAGATCAGCGAGCACCTGCCGCACATGGCGAAGGTGATGCACCGCTGCGGACTCATTCGCAGCATGCACCACACGAATCGGCTGCACGATTCGGCGTCGATCGAAACGCACACCGGCCGTCAGGCCTCGCAGGGAGACCGCGAAGAATTCGCCCCGATTCCGCAATTCTTTCCATGCCACGGCGGCGCCTCGAGTTTCCTCTGGCAGGACCGGAGGCTGGACGTCGCTCACGCCGGGTTGCCGTTCGTCTTTCACAACGTCGTGCCGACGCCATGCCAGGGGGGCGGATTTCTCGGGGCGGCGTTCGATCCGTTCCGCATCACGGTCGATCCCGAGCAGCGGAAATATACCGTCGAGGAACTTTCCATCCGCCCGGAACTTTCGGCGCAGCGGATCGGAACTCGGCGTCAACTTCGATCGGCCCTGCAAGCCAGGCTGCCGGACAATACGAAATCCTCGAACGGGTTGGAACAGTTTTACGACAAGGCGTATCAACTGCTCGGCTCGGAACGCGTTCGGAAGGCGCTGGACCTCTCGGAGGAAAACGCCGAAACACGCGAGCGGTACGGCGTCTATACCGGGCCCGAGCGAGTTTACGCCCAGCACATGCGCGGGCAGAATCTGCTGGTGGCTCGCAGGCTGGTGGAGGCCGGCGTGCCGTTCGTCAATGTCTACGACTTCAAACAGCAGGGCCAGAACTGGGACGCCCACAATCAGAACTTCCAGCAGCATAAAGAACACCTGCTGCCTCCCGCCGACAAAGCGCTTGCCGCGCTGATCGGCGATCTCGACGAGCGTGGCCTGCTCGACTCGACGCTGATCGTCGCGACCGGAGAGTTTGGCCGCACGCCGGTGATCAACCACAACGCCGGCCGCGATCACTGGCCCGACTGTTACACGGTGCTGCTGGCCGGCGGCGGCGTGCAGGGCGGGGCAATTCACGGGGCGAGCGACGCCCTCGGCATGTACCCGTCGAAAGACCCGGTGACGTGCGCCGACCTCGCCGCCACCATCTACTGGCGCTTCGGCTTCGACCCGGCCCACCACATCCGGGATCAATTGAATCGTCCGTGGCGACTGGCGGACGGCGATGCGCTCCAGTCGATGTTCGTCTAGTCTCGTACGTTTCGCCGCTCTTGAAGCGAGCGCTCGCTTCGAGAGCGGTCGGCTGGTATTCTCGGGAGACTGCGAAGCCGCACGCGTTCAATGAGGACCCCGTGATGATTTACGCCAATGTGTTTTTGACGGTCAAAGACCCCAACGACGTCGCCGAGATCAAGGAGTTGTTGAAAGAACAACGCCGGCTGTCTCTCCAGGAACCCGGCTGCGAACGGTTCGAGGTGTACCATTCGACGGCGAACCCGCAAGCGTTTATCCTGATTGAACGCTGGATCGACCAGGCGGCCCTCGATGAACATCGCAAGGCGTTCGCCTACACGACGGTGTACGCTCCGAAAGTGATCCCGAAAGTCGACCGCACGCCGCATCTGTGCGAACTGGTTGAGGGTTGATGGTTCAGGGTTGAGGGTCAGTAGGTTGCGATGCCATGTTCGGTTTCGAGAAACTTGAAGTCTGGCAGTTCGCAGTACAGTTTGCGGATCGAACTTATGAGATCACGGCTCACTTCCCGACAGATGAGCGATTCGGACTCACCAACCAGCTTCGCCGTGAATCCGTGTCAATCTCGGCTCATGTCGCTGAAGGCAGTGGTCGCGGATCTTCGAAAGGCTTCTCTCAATTTGTTGAAATCGCCTATGGGTCCTTAATGGAAACAGTCTCTCACTGGCAGATTGCGTATGCTCAAAAATTCGTTACGGAACCGGAGTTTACAGAGATGTATCGCCGGGCCGAACAACTCGGAAAAATGTTAAGCGGTCTCCGCTCAAGTCTTCATGCCTGACCCTCAACCATTCACCCTCAACCCTCAACAATTACCCATGCTCAACAAGATCAGCAGCCGCATTACCCAACCCAAATCCCAGGGCGCATCTCAGGCCATGCTCTATGCGACCGGCATGACGCCGGACGACATGAACAAGGGCCAGGTCGGCATCGCCTCCGTCTGGTACGACGGCAACCCCTGCAACATGCACCTCAACACGCTGGGCGACGAGGTGAAAAAAGGCGTCGGGGCGCACGGCCTCGTCGGCATGCGGTTCAACACCATCGGCGTCAGCGACGGGATCTCGATGGGAACCGACGGCATGTCGTTCTCGCTGCAGTCCCGCGACCTCATCGCCGACAGCATCGAAACCGTGATGGGCGCGCAATGGTATGACGCCCTGATCGCGCTCCCCGGCTGCGACAAGAACATGCCTGGCTGCGTGATCGCCATGGGCCGGCTCAACCGCCCGGCGATCATGGTTTACGGCGGAACAATCAAGGCAGGCTGCACGCAGCGGCATCCGAAGCTCGATATCGTGTCGGCCTTCCAGGCGTATGGCCAGTACGTCACCGGCCAGATCACCGAAGACGACCGGGCTGAAATCATCCGCTGCAGCATCCCCGGTGCCGGCGCCTGCGGCGGGATGTACACCGCCAACACCATGGCCTCGGCGATCGAGGCGCTCGGCATGTCGCTGCCGTACTCTTCGTCGATCCCCGCCGAAGACCCGCTCAAGCAGGGGGAGTGCATCGCCGCCGGCAAGGCGATTCGCAATCTGCTTGAAAAAGACCTGAAGCCCCGCGACATCATGACCCGCCAGGCCTTTGAAAATGCCATGGTCGTCGTGATGGCGACCGGCGGTTCGACCAATGCCGTGCTCCATCTCATCGCCATGGCCCGATCGGTGAACGTTCCTCTGACAATCGATGATTTCCAGAAAGTCTCCGACCGCGTGCCCTACATCGCCGACCTGAAGCCGAGCGGCAAATATGTGATGGAAGACCTGCACCATGTCGGCGGCACTCCGGCCGTGATGAAATATCTGCTGGAAAAAGGCTTCCTCGACGGGTCGTGCCTCACCGTCACCGGCCAGACGATCGCGCAGAATCTTGCCTCACTCCCCGGTCTTGCCGAGGGGCAGCGCGTGATTGTGCCGGTCGAAACGCCGATCAAAAAATCGGGCCACATCCGCATCATGCGTGGGAACTTCTGCCCGGACGGAGCGGTCGCCAAGATCACCGGCAAGGAAGGCCTGAAGTTCACCGGCCCGGCTCGCTGCTTCGACTGTGAAGAGGACATGCTCAAGGGCTGCGAGCAGAACGTGATTCAAAAAGGTGACGTGATCATCATTCGGTATGAAGGCCCGCAGGGCGGCCCCGGCATGCCGGAGATGCTGACGCCGACTTCCATGATCATGGGGATGGGGCTGGGCGAACATGTCGCGCTGATCACCGACGGCCGGTTCTCGGGCGGGTCGCATGGATTCATCGTCGGCCACGTCACGCCCGAGGCTCAACTCGGCGGGACGATCGCGCTGGTCAAGGACGGCGACGTGATCACCATTGATGCGGATGCGAACCGCATCGATGTGGCGTTGTCGGCTGAAGTGCTGGCGAAGCGCAAAGCCGCTTTTGTCGCCCCGCCTTTGAAGGCCACCCGCGGGACGTTGTACAAGTACATCAAAAACGTGAAGACGGCGAGCGAAGGATGCGTGACGGACGAGTGATGGGATGACGATTCTGGAAAATTCCCCGGACGTGAATCAGAGCCTGTTTCCGATTCCAAGCTCAACCTGGAGAAACACGATGCATCGGTTTGACTCGGTTGTCGGTTTGTGTGCCCCTGCTCTGGTTGCTTGGCTGATCAGTTCCTCGGTTTTGGCCCAGGCAACCGCACCCGCCGGGAAGGCCTATCTCCTGCAGGTCACGAAAGGCCAGAAGCCCAACGACATCGGCAGCGATGACGGCATCACCAAGATGACGATCGAGAAATCTGCCGAGTTGGGCGGCGATGCGCTCAAGGTCGTCTTCTCCGCCGGGGACAGCATCGGCGATAAATCGGCGAAGGTCAAGAATTGGAAGTCGTTCGCCTCGCTCAGGTTTCAAACGTTCAACCCGTCGGACAAAGAACTGACGCTGTATCTCAATGCGAATCATAAGCGCACGACCAGTTTTCAAACCCGGGTGACCCAGCCGTTCAAGGTCAAGCCCGGCAAAGGCGAGGTGGTGATCGGCATCGATGAACTCAGTAACGTCAACGGCTCGGCGCCCGATCTATCCGTCGTCGGCAAGTGGTGGATCAACTGCGAACAGAACGAAACGCCCACCGTGTTCTTCGGCGACCTGATCCTCGAAGGCGGAGATGCCCCGGCGGCGGCTCCCGGAGGGCTGAACATCACCTCGTTCCTCCCGGCTGGCGGGTTCCGCGTGCAGGGGACGATCGGCGATCAGAAAGTCGATCTGACCATCACACCGATCGGCGGCAGCACGGCAAATGTCGCGGCGCCGAAGATTTCTGTCGCCGGCGACCCCAAGCGGCTGGAACGCATTCGCGCCGCGAAGATGCCGAAAATCGACAAGGTGATCGCCTTTGACACGCCGGAAGCCGACGCGGTGCTGGCGGCTCTGGAGGTTTATCCGCCGGACAATCCCTGGAACCTGGTGGTCTCGGACTGGCCCCTGCATCCGCAATCGAAAGACCTCATTGCCAGCGTCGGAACCGACAAGTTTCTCCGCGGCAATGAAGATATGTGCTTCGTGATCGTTCCGCCGAATCAACCGTTGATTGACGTCAAGCTGGCCGGTTCGCCCGCCGAGTGCGACCCCGGCCCGTTTCCCGTGCCGGACAGCCTGCCCATCGAAGGGTTCCCGAAATCCCTCGGGAAAGACGGCAAACCGCTCTCGCTCGCCGAGGCACAGCGACGGCCGGAAAAATACGACGGCGACCGGCACGCCATCATCCTCGATCCCACGGCCGGAAAACTCTACGAGTTTTTCGTGATGGGAAAGACCAAAACGGGCTGGATGGCGGAACAATCGTCGGTGTTCAACCTGCGCAGCAATAAACTCCGTCCCGATGGCTGGACATCCGCCGACGCCGCCGGGCTGCCGATCTTTCCGGCAATTGTGCGTTACGATGAACTGGCCCGCGGCGAGATCGAGCATCCGCTGCGCGTGACGATCCGCCGCAGCCGCAAAGATTATGTCTACCCGGCGACGCACCACGCCGGCCACGGCGAGGACGACAACCTCCCCCGAATGGGCGAGCGGATGCGGCTCCGCCAGGATTTTGACGTCACCGGCTTCTCGCCGATGGTGCAGACGATTCTCCGCTGCTTGAAGAAGTACGGGATGTTCGTCGCCGACAACGGCATCGAATGGGCCGTCTCCATCGCCCCCGACCGCCGCCTCCCGGAATTCCACAGCGAACTCCGCAAGGTGAAAGGGGCCGACTTTGAAGTCGTCGTTCCGCCCGCGGGATACGAACCGCCGACGCATTGAGCCGCCCGCGCGTGGAATGTCCCGTTAAAGCCCGGTGTCGGCGACGCCGGGACCAATCCCGCTGAGTACTGTTTCAGACAGAAAACCGCTTCTTCATGACGACGACCGCGAAATTCACGACGCTGATGGAAAACGCGACCCTGGCACGGGTCGAGCGAATGCGGTTATTGCCTTTGCGCCGGCTGACCAATCGCAGCCGCGGCGAGCATCTCGCCGGGAAAGGGGGCGCGAGCACGGAGTTCAACGACTACCGCGACTACGCCGCCGGCGACGATACGCGGTATGTCGACTGGAACATCTTCTCGCGGCTCAACCGGCCGTATGTCAAACTCTATCGGCACGAAGAGGAAATGCAGGTCGTCATTCTGCTCGATGCGTCCCGGTCGATGCAGTTCGATGACAAGTTCACGCGGGCCAGGCAGCTTGCCGCGGCGCTCGCCGTGATGGGGTTGATGAACTCGGAGAAGGTGAGCATTTACGCCTGCCAGCACTACGGCACCATGCCGGTCTTTTTGCCGCCGTGCACGGGCCGCACCAGTTTTCGCCGGGTGTTCGATTTCCTGGAAGCCGTCCCAACGGGCGGCGAGTTTCCCGTGGAACTCGCTGTCGACGAAGTGTTGAAACAGCATCGCGGCCGGGGCATTGCCGTGCTGTTGTCCGATTTTCTGACGTTTGGCGACCTGGAGCGGCCGCTGAACCGGCTCTTCAGCGCCGGGTTGGAGACGTTTGCCGTCCAACTGCTCGGCCCGGTGGAACTGAGCCCGGAAGTCGCCGGCGATTTGCGGTTCGTCGATTCGGAAACAGGCCGGACATTGGACGTTTCGTCGGCGGGGGACTTGCTGGGCCTCTATCACGAACACCTGGCCGGCCTGCAAGCCCAGCTCGCACAAGCCTGCCGGCAGCGCAGCGGGCGGTTCCTGTGCCTGAATGCCCAGACGCCGATCGACACTATCCTGTTCGACGTCCTCCGCCGCGCCGGCTGGGCGCGGTAAGCGCAAAACGAAGAAGCTGTTCACCGCAGATTTCGCGGATTCACGCAGATTTGGAAATGACGGATGAAGCATGAGGCCGCTGAGGAATCGAATCCTCAGACCGATGCCATCCCTGGCACGGCAATGGCGGTCCATCCGGCGGTTCGCCTCGGGACGAATGCCGATTCAAGGGTCCGCCGTGCGGTGCGATTCCGCAGCCCGGCTTAGGCTTTGATCAACCGGGCGAGGCTGCGCGTCGGAAGAAGACCCGGCTTGAGGACAAGCCGGGCTTCGAATGGCATCACTCGTTCTTGCCGGGCAGTTTGCCTTCTTTGATCAGGTCGCTGAAAAGAATGCCGTCGGCGTTCTTTTCCTTGACGGATTTTTCCCAGGCTTCCTTGAACACTTTCATCGCCTCGTCCGTCTTCTTCTCTTTGTCGGCGGCGGAAAATTTCTTGTGCTCGAAGCGGTCGTGCATCACCTTGCCGAAGTCGTTCAGGCCGTGCCCCTTGGCCTTCTTGTCGGCCCCCGGCTTATGGCAGACGTCACACTTCGTCTTGAGGCCGTCCACGGTTTTCAGGAAGGCGTTGTAGGACGAATCGTCTTTGTAACCATCCTTCAGATATCCCGGGATCGGCGGAAACGCCTGAGCCGTCGCGGAGAAAATCACGAACCCCGTCGCCAGGAACCAACACGAAATCTGTTGCATCAATCGACCTGCTTTCATCAAGACCGTCAATTCATCCCACGCGAGACCATCCCGCGCAGATTTCCACCGACTCCATTATCCCCCGGAGATGGCCCCCACGACAAGATACGGTTCCTTCCCCGTTGCAACGTCGTCCGGCAGCGGAGTCTCCGGCGGATCCAGCGAGAGATCGCGGCTGCACGCAAAGAACCGCAGAAACGGGCGACGTTTCAGCGTGACGTGATCGCGAATGGTGCCTCGAAGCATCGGATATTTCTGTTCCAATGCATCAAGCACCGTCCGCTGCGTCACCGGGCCGACGACGTCGAGTTGCACCTCGGCTCCGACGTGTGCCAGGTTGCGGAGGTGATAGGGGAGTTCGACGCGGATCATTTTTTCGTAGCGGCGGCTTCCAGCCGCCGCGATCCTCCAACTAAAACTTGCGGCGGCTGGAAGCCGCCGCTACGAAATCGCCACATGAAATCAGGCCAGCACCTGCGTCTCCACCGAGACGACGGCCGGCAGATGCTCGGCGATGGCGGACCAGTGGTCGCCGCCGTCGGGGGAGCAGTAGACCTGGCCGCCGGTCGTGCCGACGTAGACGCCGGCCGAATCCAGCGAGTCGGTGGACATGGCGTCTCGCAGCACGTTGACGTAGCAGTTTTCCTGGGGCAGCCCGTTGGTCAGCGGTTCCCAGTCGTTGCCGCCGGTCTTGCTGCGGTAGACGCGGAGCTTGCCGTCGGGGGGGTAATGCAGCGAGTCGCTGGTGATGGGGACGACGTACACGGTGTCCGGTTCGTGGGCGTGAACTTCGATGGGAAAGCCGAAGTCGGTCGGGAGATTGCCGCTGACTTCGTGCCAGTTGTCGCCGGCGTTGTCGGTCCGCATCACGTCCCAGTGCAACTGCATGAACAGCGTATTGGGCCGCGACGGGTGCATCGCCATGCGATGGACGCAGAAGCCGATTTCGGCCGTCGGGTCGGGCATGTAGTTGGATTTGAGGCCCTTGGTAATGACTTTCCAGGTCTGGCCGCCGTCCTCCGTGCGAAAGGCGCCCGCGGCAGAGATGGCGACATAAATGCGCTTTGGATTCGTCTGATCGAGAATGATGGTATGCAGCCCCATGCCGCCGGCGCCGGGCGACCACTTGTCGCCTTGCACGTCGCGCAGCCCGGCGAGTTCGTGCCAGGTTTGGCCGCCGTCGGTCGATTTGAAGAGCGCGGCGTCTTCCACGCCGGCGAAGACCGTATCGGGATCAGTCAGCGACGGTTCCAGATGCCAGACGCGTTTGAACACCCACGGCTTTTGCGTGCCGTCGTAGTGTTGATGCGTGGTGAGCGGCTTGCCGGTCTCGGGCGTGGTGTCGTAGACGAACTTATTGCTCTCGCCCATGGGGAAGCCTTCCGGCGATTTGGGCGTTTCGCCGGAAGGCGAACCTGGCAACGTCCAGGTTTTGCCGCCGTCGTCGGACCGTTGAATGATCTGCCCGAACCACCCGCTGGTCTGCGAGACGTAGATGCGGTTCGGATCGACCGGGGACCCCTTCATGTGGTAAATCTCCCAGCCGCCGAAATGCGGTCCGGTGATGTCCCAGGTTTTTCGTTTGCCGTCGGAAGTCGCGATAAAAGCGCCCTTTCGGGTGCCGATGAGAACGCGGACGGTGGTCATGGGATTTGTCCTTTCGTAGCGGCGGCTTCCAGCCGCCGCGTGGGTTGTGAGTGATCGTGAACGAAACGCCGTCGATCTCTCGGCGGCTGGAAGCCGCCGCTACGAGTTATCTATCCGGTACTCGGCTTGAGACAGAAGATACTCTCCGTCCCGCAGATTCGCTTTTCTGGGATTCGACGTGATGTAGTCTCGATACGCCTGCAATTGTTCTGGATCACGGACAATATGATCATACGTGTCTTTTTGCCAGAGTTGTCCGCTTGACTTCAGTGCGTTTTGAATTTCACGGGCCGTATAGCTTTTGATCGAATGCAGGATATTTTCCAATTCATGTCCTTCCAAGGGCGTCAAGAGGGCATGGACATGATTGGGCATCACGACAAAGTCGCCGGTCAGCACGCGTTGACCGTGAAAATAATCCAGGCCCGATGAGACTTGCCGGCCGATGTCTGCCCGGCGCAGCACGCACGCACCATGGCATAAGTCCAGGGATTGGTTGAGTAGAGTACCCATCTGTTGTTCAAAACATCGCCGCTCATGTCTCGAAAGACCGGCGAATCGGTCAGACCAGTTTCCAGCTCGGGGATCAATCCCACGGGTTTTCAACCAGAGACAGCGCTCATATTCCAGTTGACGCACAACGGACACAGGCAGGGAATCTGCCAGGCGGAACGTAACGAAATAGGTGCATCCTGCCTGGCGCCAATGGGGAAGTATGCCGTTATGGTAGATTCGCATCGGACGTCGTTCATCAAACCCTCGGAAGGAAATGGGAGACTTTGCCATGATGCTCACTGCTTCGTAGCGGCGGCTTCCAGCCGCCGCGTGGGTTGTGAGTGATCGTGAACGAAACGCCGTCGATCTCTCGGCGGCTGGAAGCCGCCGCTACATTCTCATACGAATTCAAGCGTCTCTCGGCTCAAGAGATTACGGCCCTGGTTTTCGCAGCGGAATCAGCGCCCACAGCCGGGGATCGCGTTGCGCCAGGCCGAGCCAGAGCATCACGCCCATGAGCACCGCGCCGAACCACGGCTCGCCGACGCGCACATGCGTCGCCGTCGCCCCGCCGAGATAGCCGGTCAACAGAATGGCTCCCAGCACGGCCGTTTGCGAAATCGCATAGAGCACGGTGCAAACCAGTTCAACGATGCCCAGGCCCAGCATCAAGTCTGCGTTCCAACCCGCCTTGGCCATCCCTTCCAGGACCTTCGGCGGCTGAACGAATTTCATGATGGCGCTCATGGTCAGCGCCGCGACTGGCAGCGCACTGAGCACACGGCCGGTCCAGAGCGCGCGGCTCGATGGAACAGGCAAGATGGATTCCGAAGGCATGGAATTTCCTTGAGGGGACTCGGACGGGTCGTAACTTGCCGAGAAAACTACGGTTTTGCTTCGGCGACCTTCTTCATATTGGCCAACCCGGCTTCAAATTGGCCGCCGACCATTTTGTCCATATTCATCATCTTGCACATGGCTTTGCCGAAGAAACCGGAATACTGACCAAACATGGCCCACTTGACGACCGTCTGGTCGCCCTGCGGCAGAAACACGAAATCCGCCGTGCTGGTGTCTTGCATCGGCTGTTCGAAATCGAGCCGCATCCGAACAAGCTCGTGCGGCACGCTGGCCGTGATTGTCATGGAGCCGACGCCGACCTGGCTGTTCCCAGACCAGAGGAACTTCGCTCCCACACCGGAGTCCGGACCTTCAAAACTATTCTTCGCGGCGGGATCGAGCTTTGCCCAGGGAGACCAGGCTTCCCAGCGATGAAAGTCGTTGACGTGCTCAAAAACGTCTTGCGGGGCGGCGGCGATCGTCGTGGACCGCTCAATGCGGAAATGATTGGGGAGGTTGGCGATGTATCCCGCAAACGCACCCAGCGCCAGCACGAGAATCGCCGCAATTTTGACGAGCAGCGGAAGTTTTTTTCGTGGTGGCGGTTCCGTCGGCAGATTTTCAGCCATGTGTCGTTCTCTCGAAGGAGTCGCGTGTCCAGACCTGCGGCCAGATTGCAACGATTTCCGCCGTGCGTCAAGTGTTTCGCCGGGCGAACGCTAATCGCCGTGCCCGTGATTCGCCGGAACGATGTGTCGACGCCACGCAAGGACGGTGCCGCGATGATGCGGGCATTGCCGTTCTTTTCCAGGACGCGGGGGGCTACTCGGCATCCGGCTCTCGATGAGGCCGGCCGGGGTCGTCGCGTTTTTCACCGGGGATCAGGCGGTCCAGGATGCCGTTCACGAACGACGACGATTGCGGGCCGCCGTACCGCTTCGCCAGTTCCAGCGCTTCGTCGATGACAACCCTGGGAGGCGTGTCGGTGTAGAGCAGCTCAAACGCGCCCAGCCGGATCGCGTTGCGATCGGTGGGCGCCATGCGGGTCACCGTCCAATTCGCGGCCGCTTCCTGGATTTTCTGATCGAGGGCCGGCCGCGATTCCATCACGCCGGCGAACAGGCTCCAGGCGAACCGGCTGAGATCTTCGTCGCGGAGTTCCTCCTGAATCATTTCCCGGACCGTATCGGGCGGAATATCGGCGTTGAGGTCGCGCTGATACAGCATCTTCAGCACGACTTCTCGGGCTTTGTGGCGTCGGGTGGTCATGAATTCACCTTGGAAAACTCGATGTCGGCATCGAGGGAGTTTCAAACGCGTTGCGGAAATCTATTATACGGCACGGCAGCACGCGGGGACAAAGTTTTTCGAGAGGCCGCGCGTGGCGGCTTCCCGATCCTGCGTGTCGGCCGCCGGGATCAGGGTTCGGCCGCGCTGCGCAGAACGTGCGCCATTTCGAGCGCGGCCAAGGCGGCCTCGGCACCTTTGTTGCCGGACTTGCCCCCGGCCCGGTCCAGCGCCAATTCCAGCGTCTGGCATGTCAGCACGCCGAACGACACCGGCACGCCGGTCTGTAAGCCCGCGTGCAGGATGCCCGCCGCAACCTGGTGGTTGATGTACTCATGATGCGATGTCTCGCCTTGGATGACGGCCCCCAGGCAGACGACCCCCGCATAGCGGCCGGTCTTCGCCAGCGTCAACGCCGCCAGAGGCAGCTCGAACGCCCCCGGCACCCAGTCGATGCGCACCTGTGATTCTGGAAAACCGTGCTCGCAAAACGTGGATTGTGCACCCTCCAACAACCGTTGCGTGACATCGACGTTATAGCGCGACACAACCACGGCGAAACGGTCCGTCGATCGCACCGGAATGCGGACGGACGGAGGATTCGTCGATGAAGAGGATTGGGGAGTCATCAATTGTCAGCGAGCAGCCGCGGCAGCGCGAGGCGGGAACAAATCTCCGACGCGACATCGAAAACCTGGCAGCACGGGATCACCCGTGAGCTCCGCGTCGTCGGTTAAATGTGACGGCGAAGCGGTCTCCGCTCGATGCACCATGACGGTCCGCGTCGACGGGGTCACGACCCACACCACACGCACTCCGGCACGGAGGTATTCCAGCACCTTGGCTTCAACGTCGAAATACAAGTCATGCGGAGAAACGACTTCGACCGCCAGGTCAGGAACGACCCGGCAATGACCGACCGGCAGGGGGCCGTTGGGCAAACGGTCCTTGGCGATGAAAGAGGCATCCGGCTTCCGCACGCGGTTCTCTTCCCAGGGAAAGCATTGATAACTCGTGTTGTCCGGAAACGCCCAGCCAAGATGGTGTTCTTTCACATGATTTCGAATCCGGGCATGAATTTCCCCCGCAACCCAGCTGGATTCGTTGCTCATGTCGAGTTCCAACAATTCGCCGTCGACGAGTTCGTAACGATCCCCATCGGGCATCGTGAGCAAATCGGCTGCAGTGATTTTTCGTGGAGGCGAAGCGATGGACATGTTTGTGACTCGGAATTGCGGGGATTCTCGACCGACTTACCCCAGGTTCATGCTCATCAAAAACTCGTCGTTCGTCTTCGTCCGGCGCATGCGGTTGGTGAGAAGCTCCATCGCTTCGACCGGGTTCATGTCGTTCAGCACGCGGCGGAGAATCCAGACGCGGCGGAGTTCGTCCTCGGGCATCAGCAATTCTTCGCGGCGGGTGCCGGACTTATTGACGTCAATCGCCGGCCAAATGCGTTTTTCGACCATGCGGCGGTCGAGATGCAGTTCCGTGTTGCCGGTCCCTTTGAATTCTTCGAAGATCACGTCGTCCATCTTGCTGCCGGTGTCGACGAGGGCCGTGGCGACGATCGTCAGGCTGCCACCCTCTTCGACGTTTCTCGCCGCGCCGAAGAACCGTTTCGGATGCTGTAGCGCATTGGCGTCGACGCCGCCGGTGAGAATCTTCCCGGAATGAGGCACTTCGGTGTTCCAGGCGCGGGCCAGCCGGGTGATCGAATCGAGGAAAATGACGACGTGCTGGCCGTATTCGACCATCCGCTTTGCCTTCTCGATCACCATTTCCGAAACCTGAATGTGCCGGCTCGACGGCTCGTCGAACGTGCTGCTGATCACTTCGCACATGGGGCTTTTGACGTTGCGCTCCATGTCGGTGACTTCTTCCGGCCGTTCGTCGATCAAGAGCACGATGACGTAAATGTCTGGTTCGTTGGCGAGCACCGCCTTGGCGAGCCGTTGCAAGAGAATCGTCTTCCCGGCCCGGGGCGGGGAAACGATCAAACCGCGCTGTCCCAAACCGATCGGGGCGACGATATCCACCACGCGGGTGCTGAGGTCGCTGCCTTCGGTCGACAGCTTCAGCCGGCGTTCCGGATGGAGCGGCGTCAAATCGTCGAAAAAGACCTTTTCGGTCAACAGGTTCGGGTCCTGGCCGTTGATCGCCTCGACACGGAGCAGCGCGAAGTACCGCTCGTTCTCCTTCGGCGGACGAATCTGCCCGGCGACCGTCGCCCCGGTGCGCAGGCCAAACCGGCGAATCTGGCTCGGCGAGACGTAGATATCATCCGGGCACGGCAGGTAGTGGTAATCGGGGCTGCGCAGGAATCCGAAGCCGTCCGGCAGGATTTCCAGCGTTCCCTCGCCGAACATCAGGCCATTGATCTTCGTCCGTTCCTTCAGAATCTTGAAGATCAGGTCCTGCTTCTTGAGGCCGGTGTAATCGGTGACGTTCTCCTTGCGGGCCAGCGCGATGAGTTCCTTCATCGTCCGGCGCTGCAGGTCGGCGATGTGAATGTCTGATTCGCCCCGCTTGATCTCTTCATAACGCTGGTCCGACGGAAAGTTCGGCTCGTCTTCATCGTCCTCGACGTCCATCGGCGATTGAGCCTGGGCGTCGGGTTCCAGTTCGGTTTCTTTTCCCGGCGCCGACAGCGTCTCTTCCGCCGGCCAGGCCGGCTCTTGAATGGACGAATTGCCCAACGGACCGGACGGCGTCAAACGCGACATGGACGGGCGGGGTTTCATGGTCATGGCGGTCAACCGGAATGGGTGCGACGACAGCCGACGCACAAGACGAGGGACAGGAGGAAACGGAATTCGCTCAGGCAGATACGGTCAAGGGGGACACGATGATACAACGTGACCAAAGGCGGCGGGAATCAACGGACTTCCTATCCAGGAACTTGAAGTTCAACACCATCCTTGGCTGAAACATTCGCAACCACTGCGGCCATCCCGCAACACGGTGGATGAGATTTCGAAGTACGTGTCTGAAAGTCGGTCAGATGGGAAACATCAACACATCAGGCGGGACAATCTTGGTGTTCTTCTTCATTCTCACCGAACTCCCGGCAAAAGACAACCAAAAAATTCCGGCGGGGTTTTTTTTTCGCATGACGGATAGATCATGTTTGATGGAAACCGGGACCACGCTTCTACGAAGCGTCGCTCGCGGGGAGGTGATTCAGTGCGGAAGCCAGCGCACGCGCCGCGGCCTCCAATGTGCTGTCGTTGGAAATGACGATGTCTGCCGCCGCGCGCTTCTTGTCGACCGGCCACTGGCTGGCTTCGCGGCGCTGCCACTCCTCCAGCGACCAGCCGCGCTGCGTCCGGACCTGCTCGGCACGGCGCTCCGCGGAGACATCAATGAACGCCACGACGTCGCACAAAGACCGCCAGCCAGTTTCCAGGAGGAGGGCCGCATCCAGCAAAATCCAGCGGACTAAGTGCACGGCCTGGTGCTCGTCGATCTGAGCGTGCGCCAATCTCGCAATTTCCGGATGGGTGATGCGCTCGAGATCGGCCCGTGCCGTGAATTTGTCGGGAGTGTCGCCAAACACCTGGGCCGCCAGAAACTGGCGATTGACGCGGCCGTCGACACCGAAAATGCCCGGACCGAACCGTTGACGCAGCGAGTCTTTCACGCCCGGCAATTCGAGCACCTGGTGTCCGAGGCGATCGGCATCGACAATCGCCACTGGGCAGAGTTCCGAAAGCTTCCGGGCGACCGAACTCTTCCCTGAACCGACCCCCCCCACGATCCCGATCACCGGAATGCGCTGCGTCGACGCGGTGTTGAGGGCGTTCTGCACCATGCGAGTGGTTTTCTTCTTTAGCCTTCCGATGATTCGCCGCGCGTCGGAATCGAACGCAAGCTGAGATGGCTCGGTACATCGCCCCATTTGCGGGGAGATGTGCTCAGTATACCGCGACCTGGAACGAACAGCCCGGCCGGTGATCGCTCGATGCCCGGAAATTCAGTTGACGTTCGATGCTTCGACCGCACTGTTGGCCCGGGAAGCGATATCGGATTCACCACAACTCCACGGGGCCGTTGGGGACTTTCATCAGCGCGGTCGGGATTGTCGATTGCCGTTCACCATGCCGGTCGCGAATTTCGGCGACGAGATTCGGAAACTCGTCGATGCTGGGCAATTGCCGGAGACGCTGTTCCAAGTCGTCCGGAATGCCGAGCCGGACTCCGTACCATGCGGCGAACTTGCGAAACAGCACACAGCTCCGTTCGCCGTGTTGTTCGGTCATCAACGTGAAATGCCGCGTCAGAAATCGGAGTTGCTCGTCCGGCGTCGGTTCCCGAGGCTCGCGGCCGGCATCGACGTCGGAAAGTTTGCGGAAAATCCACGGGTCCAGCATGGCGCCGCGGCCAATGGCGATCGCGGCACATCCCGTGATGCGGCGCATGGCGAGCGCATCGGCGACCGTCCGGATGTCGCCGTTGCCGATGATCGGAATCGACTTCACGGCTTCGACCGTGGCCGTGATGCCGTCGAGATGCACGGCCCCCTGAAATCCCTGCTGCCGGGTCCGGCCGTGGACGGTGATCGCGACCACGCCGACGTCTTCCAATTGCCTTGCCAATTGCGGGGCCGTGATGCGGTCCCGATCCCACCCCAGCCGCATTTTCACGGTGACCGGGATTGGCACGGCATCGACGACGGCGGCCGCCATGCGGGTCGCGCCGTCGGTATCGCACATCAGCTTCGCGCCGCCCCCCTGGCCGTTCACCTTCGACATCGGGCAGCCCATGTTCAGGTCGATCCCCTGATAGCCGCGCTCGGCCAGCCACCGCGCGGCGGCGACGAGCCGGTCGGTCCGGGCGCCGTAGATCTGGATCGTCAACGGCCGATCATCGGGCGAAGTGACGATCAGCTCCCGGGTGAATTTCTTGTCGGCCAGCAGTTCCGTCGCATGGACCAGGTCGGTCGTCGCCAGGCCCAATCCGCCGAGTTCCCGAATCGCCCGGCGAAACGCCAGATGGGTATAACCCGCGAGGGGCGAAAGAAACACGCGCGACGGCATCGTGCGCGGGCCAATCGTCAGGAGAGACGCATCGACCTCAGGCAGACCCGGATCGCAGACGGAAACATCGAGCCCGAGCACTGACGTCACGGCTTGGGTTCCGTCATGCTCCACGGGTCCAGCGCCTGCGTCAGTTGGTCTTCCGGCAGAATTTTCTGTTCGCGGCACAATTGGCGAATCGTCTTGCCCGATTTGAAGGCGTCTTTGGCCATGGCCGCGGCTTTTTCGTAGCCGATATGCGGATTGAGACTGGTCACCATCGCCAGGGATTTCTCGACCGAGGCCTCGCACGCCTCGGGGTTGGCTTCCATGTCGACGGCACACAAATCGACGAACGCCGTGGTCCCCTGGGCCAGCAGTTCGACGCTTTCAATCGTGGCTTGCCCCATGATGGGCATCATAATATTGAGCTGGAACTGGCCCCCCGTCGCGCCGCTGAAGGCGACCGTCTGGTCGTTCCCGATCACGCGGGCGGCGACCTGCATCAGGCTTTCGCACATCACGGGATTCACTTTGCCGGGCATGATCGAACTGCCGGGCTGCCGGTCGGGCAGCATGATTTCATAAAATCCGCAGCGCGGCCCGGAACCGAGCCAGCGGATGTTGTTCGCCACGTTGAACAGCGTGACGGCGATGGCCCGGAGTTGCCCGTGGCATTCGACCAGCCCGTCGCGCTGGGCGTTGGCCTCGAAATGATTCTCGGCCTCAAAGAACCCGAGTTCGGTTTCTCGCGCCAGCGCGGCGCAGACTCGCTTCGAGAACTCGGGATGCGTGTTGATGCCCGTCCCCACGGCCGTGCCGCCGACGGGCAATTCCAGCACCGGCTTGAGCGCCTTGTGAGCCCGATCCACCGACAGCGCCAGTTGCCGGGCGAATCCGCCGAATTCCTGGCCTAACCTGAGCGGGGTCGCGTCGGCGAGATGTGTCCGGCCGATCTTGATGATCTTGTCCCACTGCTGCGCCTTCTCTGCGAGGACGTCGGCGAATTTTCGGAGCGCCGGGATCAACCGCTGCTGGATGCCCATCGCCACGGCGACGTGAATGGCCGTCGGGAACGTGTCGTTCGTGCTTTGTCCCATGTTGACGTGGTCGTTGGGATGAATCGGCTTCTTCTGATCGAAACGGTCGCCTTTCGTCAGCTCAATGGCGCGATTCGAGATGACTTCGTTGGCGTTCATGTTGCTCGACGTGCCGGAGCCGGTTTGAAAGACGTCGATGGGGAACTCGGCGTCGAACTTGCCGGCAGCAACTTCCTTCGCCGCGGCGAGCATCGCCTGGACCTGCGCCTCGTTCAGCCGGTTTTTGCCGGTGTTGGTCAGCTTGCCGAGTTCGTGGTTGGCGACGCCGCAGGCCCATTTGACCAGCCCCATGGCATGAATCATCTCGCCGCGCAGCGTCCAGCCGGAGACGGGAAAATTCTCGACAGCCCGCTGTGTCTGTGCACCGTAGTAGGCCTGGGCCGGGACGTTGACGTCGCCCATCGAGTCATGTTCGGTTCGAAACGCGGTCATGTTCGGCTTTCATCGTTCTGGAAAAAGAGAACAACGCTCCCCAAGTAGCGCCGTGAAGTTGTTTGTCGAGACCATGATATCAAGCGCAACGGCAAAATCACCAATTGGCGTTCTCATGGAAACTCTGCAGGACGCCCGGGTCGGTCTGCCCGGCTTGAAATTCGTCGTCACAGGTCCGCAGTTCGCAGCGTTTGGGGTGCTGCTGGAGCAGGTTGCTTGAGGGTTCTGCGAGAATTATGCTGGACCCATCCCGATGTGGCGAAACGTCGACTCGTCACTGCTTCGAACGCCGAAAGCCGAATACCGAACGCCTATCCCGAATCGTTGGTAGTGGGTCAGTTTGCCTTTCAATGTAGGGCACTTGCTCCTTAAGTGCCAATCACACTTGCGGAGCAAGTGTCCTGCATTATTAAACTGACCCACTACCGAATCGCCGAGAAACCATCCATGCTGCGTGCCTTCCTGCTCGTCGTCTTCTTCGCCGTCCCCGCGTTCGGTCAGCGCGATCTCAAGGACATTCCCGTCCCCGATCCCGAGCTGGAACGAAAATCCTTTCAGGTCGCCGAGGGATTCGAGGTCAACCTCTATGCGGCCGATCCATCGATGCACAAACCGATCCAGATGAATTTCGATCCGCAGGGCCGGTTGTGGATCGCGTCATCCGAAGTCTATCCGCACATCGCCCCCGGGCAGGAACCGACCGATAAGGTTCTGATCCTGGAAGACGCCGACGGCGACGGCGTCGCCGAGAAGACGACAGTCTTTGCCGACGGGCTTCTCATCCCCACCGGCGTCCTCCCCGGCGACGGCGGCGTCTATGTCGCCAACAGCACCGAAATCCTGCATCTCAAAGATACCGACGGCGACGGCAAGGCCGATCAGACCCGCGTGGTGCTCTCCGGCTTCGGCACCGAAGACACGCACCATATCATCCACACCTTCCGCTGGGGACCCGACGGGCTGATGTATTTTAACCAGTCGATCTACATCCACAGCCACATCGAAACGCCGTTCGGAGTGAAGCGGCTCAACGCCGGCGGCATCTGGCAGTTCCGCCCCGAGACGATGGAACTCAACGTCTTCGCCCGCGGCTGGGTCAACACCTGGGGGCATCAATTCGATAAGTGGGGGACATCGTTCGTGACCGATGGCGCCGGCGGCGAAGGCATCAATTATCTCGTCCCTGGTGCGGCCTATCCGACGGCGTATGGCGTCTCACGCATTCTGCACGGACTCAACCCCGGCAGCCCGAAATACTGCGGTCTCGAAATCGTCGACGGCCGGCATCTCCCCGACGATTGGCAGGGAAACCTCATCACGCACGACTTCCGCGGACATCGCGTTTGCCGATTCACGCTGACCGAAGACGGTTCCGGCTTCTCTGCCCTGCAGCAGCCCGATCTCATCAAGACCCCGCATGTCGCCTTCCGTCCGATTGATGTCGCCCAGGGACCGGACGGCGCGATCTACATTGCCGACTGGTACAACCCGATCATCCAGCACGGCGAAGTCGATTTCCGCGACCCCCGCCGGGATCACACCCACGGCCGCATCTGGCGGGTGACGGCGAAGGGGAGGCCGCTGGTGGAGCGGCCGAAACTGGTCGGCGCGACTGTAAAGCATTTGCTCGATCAGTTGGACTCGCAGGAATCACAGACGCGTCTGCAGGCTAAGCGCGTCCTGAAGGAACTGGGAGACGAGCGCGTGCTGGAGGAACTCCGGGAACGCTGTGAATACCATGCCGATCGATACGTCGATCGCTGGCTGCTCGAAGCTCTGTGGATGAGCCAGGCGTTTGACGCTGCCGATCCTCAGTTGCTGACAAACTTGCTGGCATCGCAGAATCACAACATCCGCGCCGCCGCCGTCCGGCAGATCCCGCACTGGAAAAGCCGTGCGGGCATGGAAGACGCTCTCAAATGGCTGGAAACATCCGTCGCTGATGATCATCCACGAGTGAGATTAGAAGCGGTCTGTGCGTTGCGTGCCTTTGCTTCTGCCGAAGCGGCCGAGATTGCACTGCGGGCCTCTGATCTGCCGCTCGACACATTTCTGGATTACGCCCTGTGGCAAACCGTGCGTGAGTTGCAGCCGTACTGGTTGCCGCTGGTGAAGGAAGGAAAACTCGATTTTGGCGGTCAGGTGAATCGCCTGTTGTTTGCCGTCCGGGCCGCGGAAACCCCGGAAGCGGTGCCGATTCTGGTGCAGTGTCTGAAAGACGGCCGCGCCACCCCGGAGCAGGAACCGCAACTTCTGCAGGCCATCGGCACGCTCGGCGGACCGAATGAACTCCGGCTGGTGTTTGATCTCGCCGTGGATGAAAAAACGTCACCCGACCGGGCCGACGACTTGATGCGCGCGCTGCTGGACGCCAAGCGCCGCCGGAATGTCCAACCGGCCGGCGATCTTGTCAGCTTAGGGCGTTTGTTGAGTTCCGAGAATTCCCGATTACGCGTTTTGGCAGCGTCGGCCATCGGGGTGTGGAAGCTGGAATCGCTCAGAACAGATTTGGCAAAACTCGCAGGCAGTCCAAAGTGGTCCGACGAGGTTCGCATCGCGGCGATCCAAGGGCTTTCGCAACTCGGCGGCGAGGCGGCGATCACCACGCTTCACCAGATCGGCACCGCCGAGAAAAGCTCTGAACCGGTCAGTGTCCACGCGGTGAAGGAGCTGGTTCCGCTGGATGCCGAAGCCGCGGCACGGCTTGCAGTCCGCAGGTGGCCGGCGGCGCAAGATGCCGATCTGCAACTCCAGTTGGTTCAGGCGTTTCTCCAGCAGAAAGGGGCTGCCGAAATTCTGGCAACCGCGCTGGACGGAAAAAAAATCCCTGCGGATTCCGCGAAAATCGGACTGCGGGCGATCTCCGGGTCCGGCCGTCCCGAGCCGAAATTGACCGAAGCCCTCACGAAGGCCGGCGGCATCAAGGGGGCCGCGAAGATGTTATCGCCTGTCGAAACGCAACGGCTCGTATCGCTCGTCAAAGACGCCGGCGACCCGGCCCGCGGCGAAACGATTTACCGCAGGCAAGATTTGAGCTGTCTTAAGTGCCACGCCATCGGCGGCGCCGGCGGCAAAGTCGGTCCCGATCTGGTCAGCCTCGGCGCGAGCGCCCAGGTCGATTATCTCCTCGACTCGCTGCTGAATCCCAACGCCAAGGTGAAGGAAGGCTTCCATTCCGTCGTCGTCACGACCGATGCCGGCAAGGTGATCACCGGCGTCAAGGTCCGCGAGTCGAAAACGGAACTTGTGTTGCGCGACACCGAAGACCGGGAACTCGTGATCCCCGTCCAGTCGATCGAAGAGCAGGCCCCCGGCACCTCGCTCATGCCGGCCGGACTGGCCGACCGCATCACCGAAACCGAACTCGTCGACCTGGTGCGCTTCCTGTCGGAACTCGGCAAGGTCGGCCCGTACGCCGTCAGCCCGACACCCGTCGCCCGCAAATGGGACGTCCTGCAACCGACCGAACAGGCGTACTACCGGCTCAAACGGACCAGCGACACCCACGTCATGGCTGACGACACCGACCTTGCCTGGCTCCCCGTTTACAGCACGGTCGCCGGCAGTTTGCCGCTGGACGACCTGCCGACGTTCACCAGAACTTTCTCCAGTTCGACGGACAAGCTCACGTCCAGTTTCGTCCGCTGCCGAATCCAGGCCAACTCCCCCGGCAAGGCCAGGCTGAAAATCCACGGCGTCGACGGCCTGCAATTGTGGATCAACGGCACGCCGCGAAAATTGGCCGACGTCATTGATTTGGACATTCCCCAGGGCACGCTTGCGGTTTCGCTCGCCGTGGACCATGACCAGCGCAAAGACCCATTACGTCTGGAACTGATCGACAGCCCGCCGGGAGTTCAGTTCGTGACGGGGAAGTGAGCGCACTCTTCGTGGGAACCGTTCACGCCGCCTGAGACAGCATTGTGCGGGCTTTGCGGGGGAGATGGATCAGGAAGCAGCTTCCCTGGCCGGGGCCATCGCTCTGGGCTTCGATCCGGCCGCCGTGTTCGGACACGATGCGCAGGCTGATCGACAGTCCCAGGCCGGTTCCTTTTCCCGATTTGCGTTCCGTGAAGAACGGCTCGAACAAGTTTTCGATGACATACGGAGTCATGCCGCAGCCCGTGTCGCGGAAGGAGAGAATGACTTCGTCGGCCAGTTCTTCCAGATCGATCTTGAGCGTTCCCTGCCCGTCCATGGCTTCCAGCGCATTGGCCACCATGTTGAGCACGACCTGCTTGATCTCCGATCCGCTGGCTTCCACGGTGCATGTCCGCTGGCGGTTGAACACGATGGTGTGGCCGCGGTATTGACTCAAATGCGAGACAAGGTCGAGGACTTCCGCAACGATGCGAACGAGATCTTGCCGGGTCTTCGGCGCATCCTGTCCCCGGGCGAAATCGAGCAGACGGGCCGTAATTTCCCGGCAGCGAAAGGCTTCTTTCTGGATCATGACCAGGTACTGCGTCACCTGGGCGACATCCTCCGGCGCCGGCGGGCTTCCGGACAGGCCCGCTTCCCGGACGCGGCCTTCCAGGGATTCCGCGGCCATGGCGATGGCGGAAAGAGGGTTGTTGATCTCGTGCGCCACACCGGCGGCGAGGAAACCTACTCCGGCGAGACGTTCCGACCGCACCAACTGCCGGCTCCGTTCGTGCACCTCGTTGTCGAGCTTGGATTTGATCTGCTGGAAGCGGTCGACAACCTGGTTGAACGTCCCGGCGAGTTCGGCCATTTCATCGCGGCCGGTGAGTTTCACGCGGTAGTCGAAATCCCCGTGAGCGACCCGGGCGGCGCCCTGGTGCAATTTGCGGATCGGCACGAAGATCCAAACGTAGGCGCACCGGATCAGGCCGGCGAACAAAATGAGTGTAACGGCGAAGGCCACGCCGACGAGCGACAACCGGGAACGATAGACTTCCCGGGCGTCCGCCAGCGTTCTGCCGAGGCCTTCCTCGGGGCTGGGAACGTGGGCTGCGCGGTTGGCCATATCGACGACCAGCCACGAGGGATTCTTGTGCGGGTCGAGCGGATCGGGGGATTCCTCGCCGGTGACGACCCGTTCCAACTGCCTGAGTTCGCCTTCCAGGTGGATTAACATCGTGTCGACGACGTCCCGTTGATTCCGGGCGATCACCGATGAGGATGCGTTATCGAGCTTTGCGCGGTACTTCTGGATTTCGTCGCGGGTCTCCATGATTCGCAGCCGCCACAGCTCACGGCTGACGTCGTCCGACTTGAAGAAGTGGGCGTCCGACAGGACCAGCGGCTCGAACAGCAGTCCGACCGCGGCGACCAAGTCTCCGCGGCGGGGAGCGGAGTTGATGGTGTAATCCAGGTCGTTGATGACGCTGCGATACGAGAGCAATCCGGAAATGGCCCCGAACGCGAGCAGCCCGAGCATCGCCGTAACGAGCGCGAGGCTGAGCACCAGTTTGCGGCGAATCGACCGAGTGAGAAACACCATGACATCCTTGTCCGGGGTGCGCGTTCGAAGACGCTGATTATGCTAACGAGGGCGGACGGCGGCCTCAAGGGCGGTTTGGAATTCGGGGTGTGATACCAGTTCCAACAATGAACAGCGCGTCAAGATTTCACCAAAGCCCGGCGTTGGCAACGCCGGGACCTATTGGGGAAGCGCTGTCAATTGTTGGGATTCGTGTGAGGGAAGGAGAGTGGAAAGCGGCAGTGAGTTCACGCTTGTCTCTCACACACTCCGTCACTCACACCCTCGCACCTCTGCATGTCACGTCGGCTTGGTGCGCGCCGACGGGGCGGCTTTGCCCCAGCGGGTTTCCTGGTGAAGTTGCTTGCGCTGCCAGTGGACGCCGGTCATCAGCAGGTCCAGGGCGCGGGCGTAATCTCTGAGCGCCGGCTGCAATTGTTTGCTTTGCAGGGCAAGTTCCGCGCGCTGACAGCAAATTTGATGCTGGCCCCAATCGATCGGCCAGTGCTCTTCCTGTGCCGCGCGATGCAGTTCCGCTTCGATGCGTGCGATCTGCTGCAGGAACGAAGGCGTGAGCTGGGCCTGTGCGAAGCGATACGGCTTCCAGATGATCGTCGAACCGGCCTCGCCCGAGGCTTCCGCGTCTTCGTCATCGGTCCGGCGGGCGCGATACACGGCCCATCCGAGAGCCCCCAGCAGGCTGAGCGCCATGATCAAGGCCCCCGGCAGAACGAGCGGCGTGATCGTCAGCAGGCCGAGCCCCAGCAGGAACATCGTCGTCAACCCGGTAAACACCGTGGCCAGCGGCCAATCGGCCGGCGCCATGACCACGGGCGGCAACTCCTCGTGCATCACCACGCCGGTCTGCGGAACCACGCGGATGACAATCACAGTCGTGTTGTCGATGCCGCCGCGCAAATTGGCCAGGTGCACCATCAGCCGGCACGCCTCGCTGGGAGGAAGCTCGCCGGCGATCATCCCGATTTCGGCATCCGTGACGTGGGCGGTCAAACCATCGCTACAGATCACGTAGGTATCGCCGGATTGAACCTCGAACGGCCCTTCGACGTCGACTTGCACTTGCGGCTCGGGGCCCAGCGAACGGGTGATGACATTGCGGGGATAGAGCTTTTCGGCTTCTTCCTGGCTGACTTTCCGCTGCTTGATCAGTTCCCAGACCAGGCTGTGATCGGACGTCAGTTGTTCAATCCGTTTCTGCCGGACGCGGTACGCACGGCTGTCCCCCACATGGCCGATGAGGACCCCCTGCGGACACAACAAGAGCGATGTGCAGGTCGTGCCCATCCTGAGAAAGTCGCGGTTGAGGAGGCCCCGTTCGTGGATCGAAGCGTTGGCCGTTTCGATGGCCCTTCGCAGGGCATCCAAAGGCTCCAGGTCGCGCAATTTTTGAAACGTATGCGGCACGGTATCGACGGCCATCTTGCTGGCCAGTTCGCCGACCGCGTGGCCTCCCATGCCGTCAGCAACGACGAACAGATGCCCGCGTTCCTCCCAGCGTTCGCGTTCATTGGAGAGCTGAACGACGCACGCATCCTGATTGTTCTGGCGTCGAAAGCCGATATCGCTGAGCGCAGCATATTGGATCGGCTGTTCCCACTGCATCAATGCACTCTACGCAGATAAGGACGTTCCGAAAGACAGGCAGTCCGGTCCGTGGACGCTTTGCGGACGCAACGACTGACGAGGACGCCTCTTCCGTCCGTGTGTCGATCATACAACGCGAGCCGGTTGCTGCAAAGCCGTGTTTCTGCCGCGAATCGACCTTGATGAAGACGACGAGCTGCGTGGACGGGGTTCCTGCTGGAATAACTGCGTGAATCTGCGAAATCTGCGGTCACCTCATGGCTTTATCCCTTTGAAATCTTGGTAGTGGGTCAGTTTAATATTGTAGGACACTTGCTCCGCAAGTGTGATTGGCACCTGCGGAGCAAGTGCCCTACATTGAAAGGCAAACTGACCCACTACCGGAATCTTCTGCGGCTTCTCGCGCAATCTGATCAAGGATGATTTCCGCCGCAGGGTACGGTATGCTCGGGGCCGGCCTCTGTCACAAGGGTCTTTCTGGACCGAACTCGTCGCCGACAGGTGAATTGTGACGCCACGGCAGATTCCGGCGCGGCTGCCGTGCCGCAAAGGAACACCTGATGCCCCGTACTTCCACCGGCAGCACGCTCTCTCACCTGGAATGCACGTTTACGGGCGAGACGTTCCCGGCGGACCGGCTGATGAATGTTTCGCCGGCCGGCAAGGTCCTTTATCCGCGTTATGATCTTGCGGCCGCGAAGCAGCGACTGACGAAGGCCTTGCTCAAGGACCGCCCGCCAAATCTGTGGCGCTATCAAGAATTGCTGCCGGTGCTGTGGCAGGAGAACATCGTCAGCCTGGGCGAAGGGTTCACGCCTTTGCTGGAGATGCCGCGACTGGCCGAACGGACCGGGATGGATCGGCTGTTGGTCAAAGACGAGGGCCTGAACCCGACGGGCAGCTTCAAGGCGCGCGGGATGACGACGGCGGTTTCCAAGGCCAAGGAACTGGGGGCTTCGGCGCTCGCCGTGCCCAGCGCGGGAAACGCGGGAGGTGCATTAGCGGCGTATGCGGCTCGGGCCGGTTTGCCGGCATGTGTCATCATGCCGGCGGATGCCCCGTCGCAGAACAGGCTGGAAACAGTCGTCACGGGATCCACGTTGTACTTGATCGACGGGTTGATCCACGATGCCGGCCGGGTCGTCAAGCAGAGCGCCGCGGCGCGGGGCTGGTTCATCCTCAACACGCTGCAGGAGCCGTACCGCGTCGAGGGAAAAAAGACGATGGGCTATGAACTGGCCGAGCAACGGAACTGGCAATTGCCCGACGTGATCATTTATCCGGCGGGCGGCGGCACGGGCCTGGTCGGCATGTGGAAAGCGTTTGACGAGATGGAACAGCTCGGCTGGATCGATTCCCGGCGACCGCGGATGATCGTGGTGCAGGCGGCCGGCTGCGCCCCGATTGTGCGGGCCTTCGACGAAGGCGCCGACCAGGCACGGTTGTTTGAAAACGCCCGTACCGGCGCCAGCGGGCTCAGGGTGCCGGTCGCCATTGCCGATTACCTCATGCTGAGGGCGGTCCGCGCCAGCGCCGGGACATGTCTCGCCGTGACGGATGAGGAAATGCTGCAGGCTGCCCGGGACATCGCCTCTGCGGAGGGCCTCTTCCCGGCGCCGGAAGGGGCGGCAACGTATGTCGCGCTGCGGCGATTGTTGTCGCGCGGCGACATTCGTCGAAATGAGACTGTCGTCTTGTTCAACACCGGAACCGGGCTGAAATCCCCAGAGTTCTTCGAGGTTGTCGGCCGGAAGATTCCGGTGTTGCCGGGAGACACGCAGCATGTCTGACAAAGCCCTGGCTTCATCCGCCATCGCCGTTTCGATACGATGAGGGCCGAACAACCGGGAGTTCGCTCATTCGGGAAGCTGACATGTCGACTGCGGAGAATCTGCATCGCCGGGAATTTGCCTGGCAGTGCGTGGGAGGAATCGGAGCGATGTCGGTCGCGGCGCGGCAAAGCTCGGCGGCAGCGCTGCCGGATGAACCGAAGCCGGACGAGCCGAAGCCTGAGGAGCCAGCGCCACCGGTGGAATCGCTGCTGCTGACGGCGCTCGTCAGGAATTATCCCAGCGAGCACTATACGGACGAGGTGCTGCGCGGCCTCTTCGGTGACATTGCGGGCGACGTCGTCCGCGGCAAACAACTCCGCCGGGTCGCGCTGGCGAATCATGACGAACCGGCCTGCGTGTTTCGGGTCTTTCGTTCTTCGGCGGCTCAGGAAGGCGGTTCGTAATGCCGGACAACTTTTGGACCTGGTCTTCCATTCGCGATCTGGGCCGGCAGCTCCGCGCCGGCGAGACGACGGCGGTGCGGCTCGCCGAGTATTTCCTCGACCGGCTGGAACGCCTCGGTCCGAAATACAATGCCGTGGTGACCCTGACCCGAGAACGGGCGCTCGCCGACGCGCGTCAGGCCGATGCAGATCTCGCGGCCGGCAATGATCATGGTCCGTTGCATGGCATTCCGTATGGCGCGAAAGACTTGATCGCCGTGAAAGGCTATCCCACGACGTGGGGGGCCGGGCCGCTCAAAGACCAGGCGTTCGAGGAAGACGCGGCAGTGATCACATTGCTGCAGCGCGCCGGGGCCGTGCTGTGCGCAAAATTGTCGATGGTGGAACTCGCCGGCGGCTTCGGGTATCAGCAGGCGGATGCTTCGCTGACCGGGCCGGGGCTGAACGCGTGGGACAGCACCCGCTGGGCCGGCGGGTCGTCTTCGGGGTCTGGTTCGGCGGTGGCGGCTGGGCTGGTGCCGTTCGCGCTGGGTTCGGAGACATCCGGCTCGATCATTACCCCCGCGTGTTACAATGGCCTGTCCGGGTTTCGTCCGACGTTCGGCCGGGTCAGCAAGCGCGGGGCGATGGCGCTCAGTTGGACGCTGGACCGGCTCGGCCCGATGTGCCGGTCCGTCGAGGACTGCCGGCTCGTCATGAATTCGATTGCCGGCTTTGACGCGGACGACCCCAGTTCTTCCGAGACCCCCGTACTGCCGGCCCGCGATCCCGAGCGGCGATTTCGCTTCGGCACGGTGAAGAACTCCAAGCAGAATCTCCAGCCTGCCGTGCAGGAAGCCTGGGAGCGCTCGCTCGACGCGCTGAAGCCGCTGGGTGATTTCACAGAGATCGAAATCCCCGATCTGCCCTATGGAGCGGTGGTCGGCACGATCATCTCGTGCGAGACGGCGGCCGCGTTTGAATCGTTCCTCGCCGAAGGGAAATCGTGGGAGCTGACGGCTCCCGAAGACCGCTGGGGCGCCCATTCTGGCCTCTTGATTCCCGCCGTGGATTACATTCAGGCTCAGCGCATCCGAAGGATTTGCCAGCGCGCGATGGACGGGGTTTTCGCGGACATCGACGCGATCGTGACCCCGACGTTGTCGACCGTCGCCGGGCCGATCGCGCTGCGGTTCGCGGAGTGGTCGAAAGGATTCGTCAACACGCAGGCGAGCGGTGCAGGAACAACGGCCGGGTTGCCGGCGCTCACGGTGCCGAACGGCTTCTCGGACGACGGCTTGCCGACCGGCTTGCAATTCGTCGGCCGGGCGTGGGACGATGACCTGCTGCTGGCGCTAGGAGAGAAATATCAGTCGGCGACGGAATGGCACCAGCGTCACCCGGACATCGCAGATTGAGCATTGCGAATCGAACCTCGCTTGCGCTTCGCGAATGACATCGACCCTCTTCGTTTCAGGAACACTTCATGCTGCGAATCTTCGGCAGGCGCTACGAAAACGGCGAGCCGGTGTGCATCGAGACGCGGGGGGATCGGATTACGTCGATCGTGCCGGCCTGGCCGAAAGGGTCGGTCGCCGAGTGGCCGTATGTCGCGCCGGGATTGTTCGATCTGCAGATTAACGGCCACGGGGGGGTGTGGTTCAGCGATGAAACATTGACCGCGGCCAAGGTTCGCAAGGCGGTCGCTTCGTATTTCAAGCATGGGGTGACGCGGCTGTGCCCGACGCTGATCACCAATTCGCAGGAGGCCATCTCCGTCGGCGTGCAAGCGATCCGCGAGGCCTGCGAGCACGAAGCCTGGCTGAATCGAATGGCGCCGGGGATTCACATCGAAGGTCCGTATATTTCGCCTGAGGACGGGGCGCGCGGCGCGCATCCGAAGGAACATGTCCGCCCCTGTGATTGGAGCGAATTCTGCCGGTGGCAGGAACTGTCCGGGAACCGGGTCCGGCTGCTGACGCTGGCCCCGGAAACGCCCGGCGCGGTGGAGTTCACGCGGCAAGCGACCGCCTCGGGAGTGGTGATTGCCATCGGCCACACCGCGGCGACGCCCGAGCAGATCAGCGCCGTCGTTGACGCCGGGGCGACGGTCAGCACGCACTTGGGGAACGGCTCGCCGGCGCTGATTCACCGCCACCGGAACCACATCACGGCCCAGTTGGCCGACCCCCGGCTGACGACATGCCTGATCACCGACGGCTGCCACTTACCGCAGCCTTTGGTCAGCACGATGATTCGGGCGAAAACGACTCGACAGGTGGTGCTGACTTGCGATGCCTCCGGTTGGGCGGGCTGTCCGAAGGGCGTGTATCACAGCCAATGGGGCGACAGCGAGATCCTGGAAGACGGCCGGTTAGTGGTTGCCGGTCAACGGGAACTGCTGGCGGGGTCAGCCTTTGAAACCGACATCTGCGTGCCGACGGTGATGGACTACGCGGGCGTTTCGCTCAAAGAGGCGATCGACATGACCAGCCGTCAGCCTGCCAAACTGCTGGGCTTCGAGCAGGCCCGTCTGCGTCGCGGGAGCCTCGCCGATCTGTTCGTCTTTCGCCGGGAAGTTGCCAGCCGGCGGCTGGCGGTGACCGCGACCGTTGCGTCGGGCGAGCTACGGTACGGGGCGCTCTTTACGAATTAGCGTGTTGCACAATGACCACACGATGAAAAAACCGCGAGTTTGCGCCAAAACTCCGGCTTTGCCCTGCATCCCAACCTTGAAGTCGCTTCACGAAATGTTACCATCAAAGAGTTGCCCGGGGGTGAGGGTCGGCGAGTCCCCGCAGGGTTATCGAAAACTCTGTGCCAATTCCATGGATTCCTTCTCAGCCGGAACGGATGGGGCTGGGCCGCTTGTCTTGAAATCGGCGGTGTTGAGAAGTGAGCACGTCGGTCATGTCCTTCACTGACATCCTGTCTTTGGAAGCGGTGCTGACGAGGCTCAAGCTCGTCGACCCGGCAACATTGGAGGAATGCCGCCGCGACCCGAAGGCGTCCCGCTCTGCCGACGATCTGATTGCCGCGCTCATTCGCCGCAATGCCCTGACGCCGTACCAATCGGGCCTCTTGAAGAAGGGCGAAACAGACGGGCTTCGGCTGGGGCCTTATAAACTTCTGTATCGCAACGCGGCTGGCAGCTTTGCCCGGGTCTACCGCGCCGCGTCAGTGGAAGACGGGAGGGTCATCGGCATCAAGCTGTTGCGGCAGCGCTGGGCTTCCGATCCGCGAATCGTCGCGCTGTTCCGCAGAGAGGGCGAACTGGGCAAACGCCTGAAGCACAAGAACATCGTTCCTATCTATGATGTCGTCAGCGAAGGCAACAAGCACTTTTTCACGATGGAGTTCGTGGAAGGGGGCAACTTCCGCGATTTTCTCAAGATCCGCGGCAAGTTCTCGCCGGCGGAGGCCACGAAATACGCCTGCGACATCGCGGAAGGGCTGCAGTACGCCCTGGCACAAGGGTTTACGCACCGAGACCTGAAGTTGACCAACGTGCTGTTAAGTTCGCAGGCCGTCGCGAAACTGGTGGATTTCGGCCTGGCCGGCCATGATCGCGGGTTGTCTCAGTTTGAGGAAGAGGTGGACCGCGCGCTGGAATATGCCGCGTTGGAACGCGGGAGTAACGCCCCGGACAACGATCCCCGGAGCGATCTCTACTTTCTGGGAGCGATCTACTACGAACTGCTGACGGGCGAGCCCCCTTATCCGCCCACCCGGGAGCGCCAGGAGCGGAAGCGATTCAATCGTTATCGCCACATTCGGCCGATCCGGTCCGTCGACCCGAATATCCCGGCCGTGATTCAGGAATACGTGCAGCACTTATTAAACGTCAATCCGAATGACCGGTATCAGACGCCGGCGATTCTGCTTTCCGACTTGCGTGCGGTGCTGCCCGATCTTCGCGCCGCCGAGGCGACGCCGGCGGCGCCGGCTCCCAAGAGCGATTCGTCGTTCGACATTCCGTTGTGCGAAGACGATACCGACACCACGCTGCTGGGAAGCGACACCTCAAAAGACGATCCCCTCCGGTTTCCGCCCGGCGAGATCAAGCCCTCGTCCATCCCGACCATCCTGTGCGTGGAAGATCGCCCGAAGCATCAGGATTCCCTCCGGGAATACTTTACCCGTCACGGGTTCCGCGTGCTGTTGCTGACCGATCCGCAACGGGCGCTGAACCGCATGGCGTCGGCCCCGCCCGACGCGTTCGTGCTGATCGCGGACGTCGTCGGCTCACAGTTGCCGGCCGTTTTTCAATCGGTCGTCGCGCAGGCGAGAAAATACGGAACGGTCGTCATCGTCGTGATGGGGAAGAAGAAGTTCTCCGGCATCGATCGCTTCGATGAGGAACCCCTGGCCCGGGTGCTGCCCCAGCCAGTCACATTGCGCGACATCCGGCACGCCATCCGGGACTTGCGGGCAAAAAACGCCAGCACGGGCTGAGTTGTTTGCCTTGAGAGCGACGCGTTGCGGCAGCATTGTCGCCGAAGCCTGTCAGCGATAGCGTTCGCGAATCTTCACGCCATTGCGCTCGGCGTCGACCTTGTACGTGTAGACCGGCGCGTGCCGGCCCGGGACATAGGCCTGATACTTGTACTCCAGGCCGTGACGATTGACATGGCCGCGCTCGCGGTAGGCCATCGGTCCTGCAACCGAGCCGTAATTCCAGACCGGGTTGTACGGAACGACCGTCTGCGAGACGAATGCCGGCTCGGCATAGACGACCGGGACTGGCGCCACGTAGGCCGCCCGCGGGTGGATGACGGTCCGTGCCGGGACGATGAACGCCGGGTCGTACACCACGACCGGAGGGGCCGGGTAATACGACGGCACGAAATACGTGTATCCGTTGACCGCCAGATCCTGAGCCTGGCTGGCTGCTGACCCGGCGAGCATAATCATCGCCGCGACGCACACACTGAGGGGGGCCTTCACACCGGACATCGGTTTTCTCCTGTGACTTGCCATGTGAATTATGGTATACGAATAGCATTGTCTGTCGTCTTCCCAGGATTGTCCACTCTACCGAGACGGGCCAAGCATGTTCAAGCACTTTGCTGATCGACGGCATCAGAGAGTGGCGTTCGTCGCCTTCGGCTGGCTGGGGTGTTCGCTCATCGGTTGTGGCGGCGGCAGTGCTCCCCCCGCGACGGTCACCCCGATCCCGGCGATGAAGCCTGTTCAGCCCGTCGCGACGGAACCGTCGCGGCCCGATCCAGTCGCCGCGGCTCAGGCGGCGGCAAAGAATCAAGCGGCCCTGGCGCCCCAATCGGCAATGGGAAAGACAGCGGACCCCTTCGCCGATGAGGACCCAGGAAACCTGTTTGAGATTACTGAATCGGGGCCAAAGTATGAGGTGCCTGCCGCTGGCCCCGTGTCGGAAACGGATCTCTTCGTCGGAGAAGCCGTCGTTCCCGACAGCGATTCCAGTCAGTTTGAAGTGCAGGCATCGAGTACCGCCGGCGCGGGTCCTGCTCCTGATTCGGCCCGAGATGCCGGCATGGAACTTCCGGAAGGATTTTCCGCGGTCGCCTCTTTCGGTTTTTCCAGCGTGGGGTTGCCGTTGCGAATCCGCGGCGAAAAAACCAACGCGATGATGGCACTGGTGACCGGCGGGCTGGCTCGCATCGGCAGCGTCGACGGCCCGGACGAAACGCAGCCGGTATTCACGCCCTTTCTGGATGCGTTTTACATGGACGTCACCGAGGTCACGCTGGGCGAATACGAGCGATTCCGAGAAGACATCAAGCAGAAGAAGAGCAGCCGCGTGCAGCCCCCGATCAATGAGGGGCAGGACGTGAATTTGCCGGCACTCGGCCTCCCGTGGGGCGTGGCCCAGGGGTTTGCCCACTGGTCAGGCAAAGAGTTGCCGACGGAAGCCGAGTGGGAAAAGGCGGCCCGCGGTCCGGAAGGATTTCGCGCCCCCTGGGGCGACGGCCGCGCCGTCTGGTCCAAGCCCCGCACGCCCGACATGATCGCTCCGGTCGCCGCGTTTCGAACCGATCAAAGCGTGTATGGCATCTATGATTTGGCCGGCAATGCCCGCGAGTGGTGCAGCGACTGGTATTCCGACACGGCGCATCAGCTCGCATCCCACGCGCCTGAACGCGCGCTCCACAACTGGCCCGGGCCGAAAAAGGCCTCGGTCTCCGGGCAACGCGTCGTGAAGGGCAACGGCCCAGACTGGCTGGCCTGGCACCGTGAAGGCCGGGCGATGAGCGACCGGGCCGCCGACATCGGTTTCCGCTGCGTGTTGCGAATCAAACCCTCCGCCACGACGGACGCCAAGGGCGACTGACGTCCCCATTCCCGTCGTTCGCAGCCGAAAATCGGTACAAGGCAAGAGTTTTGACCGCAGATTTCGCAGATTGACGCAGATTTTTTCGAGCCAGGAAACCTCTTTTTTTGCGACTTTTGTGCCTTTTTGCGGCCAAGCCCTTGCTGCTTCTCCTTCTCCTGCAAAAATTCCGCCTGGTTCTGATCCGTGCTCATCCGTGTTATCCGTGGCGAACCTGCTTTGCGAACTTTGCCTCTTTGCGACTTTGCGCGAGACGCCTTTTCAGATTGGGTTGCGGGTCCCCCGCGCCGGGCCTCTTGTGGCGAAGGGTTTGTCTTCGTGACCGCCCCAGAAGAAGCCGGGAGAATCCAAGCCTGCTCCGGGCTTCAAGCAATTCTCTCGCGATTTTTCCGTGTCGTCCGTGTATTCCGTGGTTCCCTGTTTTCTCATGTCACGGGTTTCGCAGTCTGTTGCCAGCGGGAATCGCGTTCGCTACAATCCACGGCTTCGGTTTTCTTCGTGAATCCTCCGGTCAGTCGAGAGGATTCCCCGAGTCGCGTCCCAGGCACAGGTTTGGTCGTTTATCATGCACAAAGAAGCCAGGTTGGTGGTTCAGAAACGCTCGCAGTCCGGTTCCGCCGCCTGCCGCCGACTTCGCGCGGCCGGAATTGTGCCGGGCAACGTCTACGGTCATAACGCGGCGTCCGTGGCGGTTGAAGTGCCCAGCGAGACGATCCGGCCCATCGTTCTCGGCGGGATTCGCGTGGTCGATCTGGAACTCGATGGGAAGACTGACAAAGCCCTGCTCCGGGAAGTGCAGTGGGATACATTCGGCTCGTCGATCCGCCATTTCGATCTGATGCGTGTCGACCCGAACGAACGCGTCACCCTCGTGATTCCCCTGGTGCTCAAGGGAACCGCCCCGGGATCGCTGGCGGGGGGCGTGCTGGAGCAGCCGCTGCACTCCATCACGGTGGATTGCCTCGCATACCAGATTCCGGACTCGATTCAAGTCCGAATCGGGGCGCTCGACATGGGCCAGGCGATCCACGTCCGGGATCTCGATATCCCCGAGAATGTCCATTGCCACAACCCGCCGGACGCTATCGTCGTGCACATCATCCAGGTGCAGACCAAGGAGCTCACGCCGCTGGATGCTGGCGCCGGGTCGGCCGAGCCGGAAGTCATCGGCAAGAAGCCGGCTGCCGAAGGGGCTGCCGACGAAAAAGACAAGGACGCAGGCAAGAAAAAATAGTCTCGCTCTGAGCGGTTGTCCGGAATTTCGGATAGGCAACGACGGCCTGCGTCTCGTGTGTGCAAGCCGCGCGATGCGGCGTTTTCATGCTGTCAGTTCTGGGCAGGCTCTGAGCGTATTTCTCGGCTCGGCTGATGAAGATCGTCGTAGGTTTGGGCAATCCAGGGGGAGAGTACGTTCAAACCCGGCACAACGTCGGGTTTGAAGTCTTAGACGAATTGGCCCGGAGGTGGCAGGCGCCGACGCCAAGGCGAAGATTTCAGGCGGAGATTACGGACGTACAAATCCAGAACGAAAAAGTTCTGCTGATCGCGCCGCAGACCTTCATGAATCTCAGTGGAGATTCCGTGTCGCAAGTCATAAAATTCTATCAGGTTGCGTTGGACGACATTCTTGTGGTCTGCGACGACATGAACATCCCGCTGGGCCGTCTGCGGATTCGCAAACAGGGTTCCGCGGGAGGGCAAAAGGGGCTAAAGCACATTTTGCAAGTCGTTTCCAGCGAAGCCGTTCCGAGATTGCGTGTCGGAATCGGCCGGCCGCCGGGGCAGACGAGTCCCGTCGATTACGTGTTAAGCCGGTTCCGCAAACAGGAAGCCGACGATCATGACGACGCCATTCGCCGTGCTGCCGATGGCGTCGAGATCTGGATTCGCTCGGGAATCGCCGCGGCCATGAATCAGATCAACGGGACCGAGTCCGAAGCCGGGCCTGCGGATCCGGCGTAAGAGACCGCGGTCAAAACCGTTTCAGCGAAATGTCAGATTTGGCGGACGACCGCGTTGAAAATCCGGGGAATTCCAATTAAACTGCGAGCTTCGCGAACACATCGCGATGAGACCTGCGATTTGCCAATACACGAGGGGGGACTCCCATGTCCGAATACATGTATGAGGGAATGTTTCTGCTGGACAGCGGCCGGTTTGCCGCGGACCCCGATGGCACGTCCGGCGGCGTCCTGTCGATCCTGAACCGGTGCGGCGCGACAATGGTCGCCTCGCGTCCGTGGCAGGACGGCAAGCTCTGCTATCCCATTGAAGGGCAGCGGAAAGGGTTGTATTACCTCACCTGTTTTCGCATGGACGGCGAACAGATGGGCGAACTCAATCGTCTGTGCGGTTTGAACGATTCGATTCTCCGGCAGTTGGTGATCCGCCATCCGAAGGTCGTGTTTGACGCCATGGTCGATGCGCTCACGTCCCATGACGGAACGATTCACAGCCCGGAACAGAAGGAGTCAGCTTCGCCCAGAGACGGACACGGCGAACGGGTTCCCGAGGAAATCGTGGATCGCTGACGCTCACGGAGTCGGACGCCGCGCCGGCTGAGTCAGTCCGTTGATGAAGTGAAATTTGGAATTGTTCCTGTTGGAGCAATGTGCTCCAAGGAGAACTGCCCGTCAGGAGGGACCGGCGATGGCGAGCTTCAATAAAGTCATCCTGGTAGGCAATTTGACGCGCGATCCGCAGGTGCGGTACACCACGGGTGGAACCGCGGTGGCGGAAATCGGCTTGGCGGTCAGTCGTCAGTGGTTCGACAAGCAGACCAATCAGCGCAAAGAAGAAACGACTTTTGTCGACGTGACATTGTGGGGCCGCCAGGCGGAAGTCGCCGGGGAATATCTGGCGAAAGGCCGTCCGGTGTTGATTGAAGGCCGCTTGCAGCTCGACTCCTGGGATGATAAAGAGACCGGCCAGAAGCGGAGCAAGTTGAAGGTTGTCGGAGAGAATATGACGATGCTGGGCAGCCGCAATGACGGTGGCGGTGGTGGCCGGGGCGGCGGGGGACAGTCGGGAGGACCGCCGCAGGGGGGGCATTCTCATGCGGAAGCCGGCGGGTATCAGTCCGAACCGCCGCAGGATTCCGGGTTCGACGCCGGTCCCTCAGGGCCGCCGTCGGATGACGTTCCGTTCTAGGCGAATCCAAAAAGGCGAGCATCGAAGCCGTTCGCGTCAAACGGGCAGAAGCGGCCGAATCACATCGGGTTTGAAACACGGTTTTACAGAGTCTGTTTTTTAGAGTCATAGCGGAAACCATCATGGGCAAAAACACATCCGTCGCCGAGATGCATTTTCATGCCTCGCGCAACATTGAACTGCTTCTCGCGGAAGACGTGCCGAATCTCGGCAAGCAGGGCGAGATTGTCCGCGTGAAGCCGGGGTTTGCCCGCAACTACCTCTTGCCGCAGGGTCTCGCCGCGTTGGCGACGGTCGAGAACAAGCGGATGGTGGAGCGGCATCAGCAGAAGCTGTCCGACCTCCGCGCCCAGAAGCTGCAGAAGTTGACTCAGCTTGCCGACCGGGTCAGCAAGTACAGCGTCACCCTGGAGGCCAACGCCAACGACGAAGGCCATCTCTACGGATCGATCACCGCGCCGGAGATCAGCAAGGCCTTGAAGGGGGCCGGCTATGATGTCGAACCGGATCACGTCCGGCTGGACGGCCCGATCAAGCTTTTGGGCATGTACTCCGTGGCGATGCAATTCGCTCCCGACATCACGACGGAAGTCAAAGTCTGGGTCGTGCCGACCTCCCGGACCAAGTAGCTCCCTTGCCGTAACTCGAACAGAATCGACGTCACGACTCCCCCGGTCTCGCCCGGGGGTTTCGCGTTTTGTTCGTCGACACAGCAGCAGAGTTGTCCGCAGATTTCGCAGATTCAGCCAGATTGAGAAAACAGCTCCCGGAGAGATTGTGGTCAGCCAGAATGTTCCGGCTGTGTAATAAGTTTTATGCTGAATCCTGATCGTCGTGCCTTGAAAATCTGCGGGAATCTGTGAAATCTGCGGATAAAATCGTCTTGAAACACGTTGCATCCCGGAAGGAGCCTGGAACATGTCCAAACTCAGGTTTGACGCCAGTGCGCTGAATCTCAAGTTGCCGCCGCAGAATCTGGAAGCGGAAAAGAGCGTGCTCGGCAGCCTGCTGTTGCAGAACAACGCGTTGGATGACGTGGCCGATTTTCTGCGGCCGCAGCATTTCTACAGCGACGCGAACCAGATTCTTTACGAAGCCATGCTGCGGATGTTTGAAGCCGGCGTCCGCGGACTCGACGCCGTCACGCTGTGCGAGGAACTGGATCGCCGCTCGCAGTTGGAATCGATCGGCGGGCCGGCCTACGTGATGGAACTGATGGAGACGGTGCCGCACGCCGCCCATGTGAAATACTACGCGGAAATCGTCCGCGACAAATGGATTCTGCGCCGGCTGACGGAGGTCTGCACGGATGTGCTCCGCGATTGTTATGCCGGGTCGGACAGCACGTCGGACACGCTGCAGCAGGCCGAGCGCGGCATCTTCGAGATTCTCGAACAGCAGGAAACGGGCCAGAAGATCAGCCTGGATGAAATCCTGCTGGACGCCTTTGAACGCATCGATGCGCGGGCCGGGAAGGACGGCCAGATCAGCGGCCTGTCGACCGGGTTCGTCGATCTCGATCATCAGACGAATGGCTTTCAGCCGTCGGAACTCGTGATCCTGGCGGCGCGGCCCAGCATGGGGAAGACGGCCCTCGTTTGCAACATCGCCCAGGCAGTGGCGGCCGAGTCAAACGTCGGCGTGCTGCTGTTCAGCCTGGAACAGTCGAAGCTCGAACTGGCCGAGCGGTTTCTAGCCATTCATGCCCGCATCGACGGTCATCGGATGCGGAAAGGTCAGCTCGATGAAGCCGAACGCCATGCCCTGATGGAGGCCTCGTCGGAGTTGAGCCGTTTTCCGATCTTCATCGACGACAAACCCGGACGGACAGTCGGCCAGATCGGCGCGATCGCCCGCAGGCTGAAGCGCCGCGACAAGCTGGGCCTGGTCATCATCGATTATCTGCAGCTCATTGAATCCGAAGACCGCAACGCGCCCCGCGAACAGCAGATCGCGCAGATCACCCGCCGGCTGAAGGGGATCGCCAAGGAAACCGACGTGCCGGTGATCGCCCTATCCCAATTGAACCGCGGCGTGGAACTCAGGGAAGACAAGCGGCCCCGGCTGGCCGACCTGCGCGAGAGCGGCGCTATCGAACAAGATGCCGACATCGTGATGTTTCTTCACCGTCCGGATGCGTATGTCGCGGAAGACCGTCCGGGCCTGGCGGAAATCATCGTGGCCAAGCACCGCAGCGGCCCGACGGGCATCGTCAACCTGACGTGGAAGAAGGAACACATGCGGTTCCTCGATTTCAGCAGCGCCACGCTTTCGGACAGCGCGTTCCGATAACCGCGTGCGCTCAGCCGGCGTCCGACGCGGCCTGAGTGACGCCGTTCTCAAAGAGGTGCGTGTACCCGGCAGCTTCCATCGCCCGGCGTTCGTGCCTGGCAACCCACCACACGAACGCGGAGACCAGGCCGAACAGCGTGAAGATCGTCCCCATCATGAACAGAATGCTGACCATGTAGGCGAAGGGCTGGGCATCGTCGGTCTCCAGGGCGAGCTTGCACATGGGGCACGCCTGAGCCGAATTCGCGCCGGCCAGGATCATCCCCAGGACGATCAGGCTCATTCGAACGTTTCGCTGAAAAATGCCCATCGTTTCGCCTTTTCTCCGGCCGTCCGCCATCCGCTTTTCGCTCATGGGACCGGCCAGTGGTACAACATCAGATAAATGATAACACCCGTCACGGAAACGTACATCCAGATCGGATAGGTGATTTTCGCAATTTTTCGATGCCGGGTCCAGTCGGCTTTCAGGCCGCGATAAATGGTGAGCGACGCCAGCACGGGCACGGCCGTCGCTAACAGAACATGGGTGATGAGAATCGAAAAATAGACCGGACGGACGGCGCCTTGGCCGGAGAATTTCTTCCCCGCGAGCCCGGTGTCGTAATGCAAGGCCCCGTGATAGACGAGGTAGCACGCCAGAAACGCGATCGACACGCCGAACGTCGCCAGCATGACGTTCTTATGCGCGACAGGCCGCCGCTGCTTGATCAGCACATAGCCCAGGGCCAGCAGCACGGTCGCCAATCCATTGAGGCTGGCGTTCACGGCGGGAAGTTTCATGTACCAGGCATCGATCGGAATTTCGATGGCGGCCGGGGTTGCCGCCGCGCGGGATGTCGGGGGATGCAGCCGGCGGCGAAGATCGCGGGCCAGGGCGGCCATGCTTTCGTCATTCGTCCCGAGATATTTCCCCTGCACGACGCCCCGCTCATCGATCAGCATGATGTTATTGGAATGAATGACCTGGTAGTTGCCGGTGGCGCCTTCGGGCATCATGGCGGGCATCTGAAAACTGCGATGAATCAAGCCGTAGATGTCGCGCGCCTCGCCCCACAGGAAGTACCAGCGGGACAGGTCGGCTCCATTTTGCTCGGCGTATTTCTTCAGTTCGTCCGGCGTGTCGCGGTCAGGATCGACGCCGAACGTGACGAACTGGACGTCTTCGCCTTTGAATCGCGTCTGCAGATCGTACATGCTTTTCGTGATGGGGGGGCAGGTGGTCAGGCAGTGGGTGAAGACGAAGCAGGCGACCCAGGGCTTGCCCAGGAGATCCTGCCGGGTGATCGTCCGGCCGTCGCAGTTTGTGAAGGAAAAGTCTTCGACGCCGTTCGGGTCCCAGACCGGCGTCTTCGATTTTGCGGCCGGCTCCGGTTCGCCCTGCAGCGCTTGCTCCACGTTGATGACGCCGTCGGCGCCGGGCTGAATCCGAATGACGGTTTGCCTCGGTTCGTCTTCGGGTTCCGCCTGAGCTGCCGCGTCATCCGGCCGCCGCGTGATCCACATCCCGGCGAGCGCCAGACCGACACACCCCCACAGCGCGGCTCCGGCGAGTCGCCAAGTGCGCCGTTTTGACGGCAGCAGTTCGTTCGACATCCACATTCCCCCAAGCCCGCCGGTGGCATCGGCGGGATCGATTCGCTGTTTCAACGCACATTCAACGTGCTGCGGCGTTCGGTCATCCACGCCGCGGCGCCGGTACAGCACGCTCCGAATACTAACGTCACCATGAGGCACACGCCGAACGAAGGCAAGTCCGCGATGCTCTCGGGATTCGACGCCATCAAACGCCGCAGGCCGGCGACGCCGTAGGTCAGCGGGTTCAACCGAATGATCCCGCTCAGCCACCAGCTTTCCGATCCCGGAAAAAATGCCCCGGACAACAGCCACATCGGCATCAGAACCACGCTCATGATCGCGTGAAAACCGTGAATCGAATCCATCGGCCAGGCGATCACATATCCCAGCGCCGTCAGCGTCAGTCCCAGCAAGCCGAGATACAGGAGCACCGGCACAAGATTTCCCGCTGTCAGCCCCGTGTGAATCGCCGGCGCCAATCCGATCGACGACAACAGGGGGCCGACGGTCAGAAACAGCAGGGCCTGTATCAGAGCCAGCGCGGAGCCGCCGAACAGCTTGCCCAGCACCAGGGCGAGCCGGGGAATCGGCGCGACCAGCACGCCTTGCAGAAATCCTTCGCGGCGATCTTCAATAATGGAGATCGTGGAGAAGATCGCCGTGAAAAGAATGATCAGCACGGCGACGCCGGGAAAGAAGTATTCCTGGTACGACATGCCGGCCGGGCCTTGAAACGAGCCTTGCAGACCGGCGCCGAACAGAACCCAAAACAGGAACGGCTGCCCCAGCGCACCGATCACGCGGGTTCGCTGACGAAAGAACCGCACGATTTCGCGCACCGTCAACGTCCAGACAGGCAGCCAGAGCTCACGAAACGGCGTCGAACGGATCTCAACGAATTCCTCGGTCGCGTCAGCCATGTTTCGCCTCCGGCTTCTCTTCCCAGGCATCCGCAAAGCGATGACCGGTGCGGGCCAGGAAAACGTCTTCCAGAGACGGTTCCGCAAGAGACACGGAAGTCATTTCGCTGCGAAACTCGGCAACCAGATCGCGGAGCAAGTCTGCTGCCTGAGGGTGTTCGATTCGCAAGTCTTCGCCGACGGACCGGCAGTGGACCTGAAACCGCTGACGAATTTTTTCGGCCAGCAACGCGGAATTCGGGGACTGAATCGTCAGGCAATCGCCGCCGAGGCCGTGCCGCAATTCCGAAGGCGATCCGCATGCCGCCAATTGTCCCCGATCGAGGATTGCGAGGTCGTCGCACTGTTCGGCTTCAGCCATGAGATGGGTCGTCACCAGGATCGTCGTGCTGAACTCCCGCCTTAAGGATTGCAGCGTCGTCCAGACATCGCGCCGGGCGCCGGGATCGAGGCCGGTGCTCGGTTCATCGAGGAGCAGCACCCGGGGTTGATGCAGCAGGCACTTCGCCAATTCCGTCCGCCGTTTCATTCCGCCCGATAATTTGTCGACCAGTTCGGATTTTCGATCCGACAACGACACCTGTTTCAGCACCGTTTCGATTCGTTCCCGTAAGCGGGCTCCCGAGAGTCCGTAAAGATGGCCCTGATGCCTGAGATTTTCTCCGACCGTGAGCTTCCCGTCGAGGCTGGCCGATTGAAACGTGACGCCGAGCAGGCGGCGAACGGCCTCGGGTTCGGCGGCGACATCCCTCTCACAGACGGAAATCGCCCCCGACTGCACGGGCAGCAGCGTGGCGATCAGGCGAAAGAGCGTCGTTTTTCCGCCGCCGTTCGGACCGAGCAGGCCGAACACCCGCCCGGGGGCGACGGAGAAATCGACTTGCTGCAAGGCCTGACGATCGCCATACCGATGGCTGATTCCCCGCACCGACAGCGCCAGTGGCATGGCAAGAAATCCAGAGCCGGGAGTCAAGAGTCGAGAGCCAGACGTGTTTGGCTGCAGACTCTTGACGCTCGACTTCTAATGATGGTCGTCGGCAGCTTTTTTCTGCTGCTCGTCCAGTTCGTACTCGTGAACCTGGGGCGCGTCGAGGGTCCAGTAATGCAGGCCGACGTCCGGGATCAGGGCCACCATCAGCCCGGCGGCGAGAATGAACGTCGGCGCCAGCAGCATGTACTTCCAGGCCCGCTCGAACTTAAGGTGCATGAAGAACAGCATCACGCACAGCGCCTTCGCGGTCGCGATGGCCAGAACGATAGTCGCCAGGGCGAACTTGCTGGGCAGGTGCAACATGTCCGCGACGACGGACGCCGCCGTGAAACAGCACAGCGCGATAAACACGGCCCGATAGGCCCCGGCATGAGATTCATGATGTTCGGACATGGAAAAGCCTGGGGTTAAGGGCAGAGGGCTCAGGGCCGGAGGGGAGCAGAACTGTGGGCCTTTCCGGCCCTGTGCACTCAGCCCTCGACTCTTCGCCTTCCGCTAGATGATGTAAATCAACGGGAACAGGAAAATCCACACAAGGTCCACGAAGTGCCAGTACAGACCAATATTTTCGACCAGGATGGCGTCGTCGATGCAGAGCTTTTTGCCTTTGGCGATGACGAGGCCGAACATGATCAGCCCGACGATCACGTGGATCGCGTGGAAGCCCGTCATCAGGAAATAGTTCGAGGCGAACAGGTTGCCGTACAGAATTTTTCGCCTGGGGTGGACATGCCCGGCAAGCGAAGCCAGTTCCGGGTCGTGCTGTAACTGTTCGACGGCGGAGATAAACGTCCCCTCGGCGTCGTGGTGAGCTTCGGCCTTGTCGCCGTGAGATTCGCCGTGATCGTCAGGATATTTCCCGTACGCCAGCCGGGGCGAATGCGCCGGATCGGGATCCTCGCGGAGCTTGTCGAACGCGGCCAGCGGGACCGTAAACGCGATTTGACTGCGGACGTGTTCCCGGATGTCGACGTATTTTGCATGGAGCTTGAGGACCACTGGGCCGTTCTTGTCAGCCTTGCCTTCTTTGACCCGGCTTTCCAGCGCTTTCAGTTGATCTTCCCGCTCCTTCACGTCCGGGACCAATGCCTTCAGCCGGGCATCCACCGCACGGCCGAGGTCGCGCACATAGAAGTCTTCCGACTGCCGGTCGCTTTCCGGGATGTAGCCGGGAAGGATGCCGTGATCGTACTTTCCCTTGTATTCGATCGACTTGATGCCGAGGAACAAACAGCCCAGCAGCAAGGTCCACAGCATGAATTTCCAGGCCTTGGCGGGATCCTTCTGCAGCAGGGCGTCATGCGAGACGACAACGAAATAGCTCGACAGGATCAGCACGAACGTGTTGACGCCCCCCAGCAGGATATTGATGTGCGTGACGTGCACGTCGGTTGGCCAGCCTTTAGATCCCATCCGGCACACGATATACGTGCCGATGAACGCCGTGAAAAACATGATCTCTGTCCCGAGGAACAGCCACATGCCGAGCTTGGCGTTCGGGATGGCGATGCCCATCTTAAGGGCGGGAGCGGCGGGCGTGTGAGACATCGTAAGACTTTCAATCCTGTCGATCAAAGACGTTAAAACGCTTGCAGCCCGCGCCAGTGATCCCAGGTCAGAATCAGCAGCAAGAGCGGCAAATGGAGCAGTGAAACGGCCAGTAACCCGCGCGCGGTCGACCGGTGAGGCCGCCATGCAAAACGAACCGCCCCCGTCAGGTACGCCGCCGTCAACACGACGGCACAACAGCCGTAGCTTGGCCCGGCCAGCCCGATGGTCGTCGGCACCAGGCTGACGGCGAGGAGGCACAAGGCATACGCGACCGCCGACAAGCCGACGACCCGGTCGGAATGACGGCCCGTCGGGAGCATTCTCAACCCGGCATCAGCGTAATCGTGCCGATAAAGCCAGGCAATCGCCAGGAAATGCGGAAACTGCCAGAGAAAGAGGATTGCGAACAGCGCCCCGGCCCCGGCATCCAGATCCCGGCCGGCTGATGTCCAGCCCAGCACCGGGGGCAACGCCCCGGGAATGGCGCCCAACGTCGTGCACAACAGCGTCCGAGATTTGAGCGGCGTGTAGATCAGCACGTACAACAGGCAGGTGGCAGCCGTGAGCGCCGCCGTCAGCGCGTTGACCCACAGCGTCAGTATCGCCAGCCCGACAATGCCGCAGGCAAACCCGAACGTCACGACTTCCGCCGAAGACATCCGGCCCGACGGCAACGGACGGTCCATCGTGCGATGCATCCGGGCGTCGGAATCCTGCTCCCACCATTGATTCAGGGACGACGAACACGCCGCCGTCAGCCCGATGCCCAGGCAGGCCAGCCACAGCGGCGAGGCTGCGGAACCGTCATCCGCCAGGAAATAACCGACCGACACGGTGAGCAGCACCATCAGCGAGATGCGGGGCTTGATCAACTGGCTGTAGTCGCCGAGCCGGCTGATCGCGGCTGCTGACCAGGTTGGCCGGCCGGCGGCGAGTTCGCGGGTCAAGGGGCTGGAGACGCTCATGCGAGGCCTCCCGTCGCCGCGGCAAGCGACTCGGACAGCGAAGATTGGTCGATCAGTGCCATTGGGCGGCGCGACGCGACCAGAACCTGAAGGCACCCCACGCCGATCGCGGCAAACGTCAAGAGGCCGACGACTTTGTGCAGCGACGAAAAAGCGATCTGCGCCGGCGAGTTCCGCACAGCCATGATGTCCCATGCCGGGTAGCCGAACTTCGCACCCCACGTGAACAGTCCTAACGCCGCCTGGACGCAGACCAGCCACAACGCCAAGTGTGCTGTCGTCTGAATGCGGGGAAGGTTTTGCCGCCCGGCGAGAGAATGCACGACCAGCACAGCAAGGACGACGGCGATAGCGAACCAGGGATGAATGAGCCACGCATCGCTGGAGACGAAATGCCTTAAACGTCCCCCCAGGAGATACTGCACGAAGACCGACAAAAACGCGGCGCCCGCGGCGATCCGCAAACCGGCATGAGGCCGCTCCGCATCGGAAAAGGCGTGGGGATCGCTTCCTGACGCGACGACCGTCACGCACATCGCCGTAAAGACCCAGGCGGCGCTATGGCCATGAATCAGGGCCCAAACATCGTCATTCTGACGGACGCGAATCCCGCCGATGATCGCTTGTGCGACGACCCCCAGCAGCACGAGGAGCGCGAGCCGCCGGAGAACCGGACGGCGGTCGACGAGAAACGCCCAACCGGTGAAAGCCAGCGAGACGACGCCGATCAGCATCCCGGCGAGCCGGTGCCCGTGTTCGAGGAACTTGTCGCCAGTCGACTTGAGCCAGGGATACATCAGCAGGTTGTGGCCGTCAGAACTGGGCCAGTCGGCAAACGCCATGCCGGCGCCCACGGTGGTTACGACGGCCCCGACGCTGATCGGCAGCAACGCAAGTGCTGCCATCAGCCAGGCAAGTCGATGCGACCAAGTTATCGAGACGGACGGTGTCATGGTGCTCATGATTCTCTTGTCCCCTCGGTCCCGTTTCGGGGGGAGGGGCTGGGGTGAGAGGGGCGAGCGGTATGAACAGCCATACCACAAGACAACCCCCTCATCCGCCTTCGGCACCTTCTCCCCTGATGCGGGGGAGAAGGAACTGCGATTCCGTTTCCACTGTGATCATTCTCCGCTGTGGCTCGTGTTGTGATCGTCATCCCCGGGCTTTAGTGGGGCGCCGCCTGGGCGACGGCCTGGCGCTGCTGCAACGGGACGTATTCCGTCTGCGGCAGATAGTCTTTGTCGCCGCACAACGGAGACGAATACTCGTAGGGACCATGGTAGCAGACAGGCGGAATATCGAAATTGCCGTGGCCCGGCGGGGAAGGGGCCATCCATTCGAGGCCGTTCGCATTCCAGGGATTACGGCCGCATTTCTTGCCGAGGAAGATGCTGCCAAAGAAATTCGCCAGCAGGATGAACTGGGCCACGCCCATCAAAATGGCCGCGCCGGTGATGAACTGGTTGAGCGGCAGCAGGTGTTCGAGATAGGGGAAGTGGTACGGGTCGGCATACCGCCTGGGAAAGCCGGCCACGCCCAGGAGGTGCATCGGGAAGAACGTGCAGTTGAACCCGATGAACGTCAGAACGAAGTGGAGTTGCCCCAGCGTCTCATTCATCATTCGGCCGAACATTTTCGGGAACCAGAAGAAGATCGCCCCGAACACGCCGAACAGCGTCGCACCGAACAGCACGTAATGGAAATGGGCGACGATGAAATAGGTGTCGTGGATGTAGATGTCGACCGGCACGGCGGCCATGAAAATCCCGGACAGCCCGCCGATCACGAACAGCGAGACGAACGCCACGCAGTTCAGCATCACCGTGTTGAACTGCAGCCGGCCGCCCCACATCGTGCCGATCCAGTTGAACGTCTTGATGGCCGAGGGGAGGGCGATCATGATCGTCGAGACCATGAACGTCATGCCGAGCGCGGGGTTCATGCCCGATGTGAACATGTGGTGGCCCCAGACGATAAAGCCCAGCCCGGCAATGGCGGCCATCGAATAGACCATGGGCTTGTAGCCGAAGATCGGTTTGCGGCTCATGCACGACAGCATGTCCGACGTCATTCCCATCGCCGGCAACAGCATGATGTAGACCGCCGGGTGGGAATAGAACCAGAACAAGTGCTGCCACAGCAGAGGCTGCCCGCCGCCGATGGTCGGGTCGGCATTGTTCACCACCACGCCCGACGGGATGAAGAAGCAGGTGCCCAGCGTGCGGTCAGCGACGAGCATGAATCCCGCCGCGGTCAGCACGGGCAGCGCAAAGGCCTGGAGAATCGCCGTGATGAACATGGACCAGATTGTCAATGGCATTCGGAACAGCGTCATGCCGGGGGCGCGCATGTTGATGATGGTCGTCATATAATTGACCGACCCCATCATCGAAGACACGCCGATGAACGTCACCGCGAGCAGCCAGTAGGTTTGCGCCATCCGCGCGCCAGGGGCCGCTTCCGCCAGGGCGGACAGCAGCGGATAACTCGTCCACCCTTGGGCCGTGCCGGCGTTCATCCCGCCGACGCGCAGCGCTTCCCACGGGATGAGCGGGTCGAGTAATCCGATCGAGGCGGTGAAACAGGCGATCGCCGGCCACATGAACCAGTAGCTCAGCATGTTGAGCGTCGGAAACGCCATGTCGTCGGCCCCGATCTGCAACGGGATCAGGAAGTTGCCGAACGCGCCGGCCAGAATCGGAATGATTACCAGAAAAATCATCACCGTGGCGTGCATCGTCACCAGCATGGTGTAGGCCTCCGGCGAGATCTGGCCGCCATGCAGCTTGTAGATCGTGTCGCCCAGGAGGGGCATATAGTTCCACGGGCCGGCCAGTTGCCAGCGCACGCCAAGCGCCAGCGCACCGCCGACCATCAGCATCAGCAGCGTCGTGATCAGAAATTGCATCCCGATCATCTTGTGGTCGGTCGAGAAGACGTACTTCTTGATGAAGCCGATCTCGTGATGCCCTGGCCCGGCATGGCCATGATCGCCATGTCCGGCATGGTCCAGAGCGGGGGTCAGCGTACTCATAATCCATACCTTTCGCCGGTCGCGCCTGTCAGGCCGAGCGGCTATTCCAACTTGATCTCAACTGTAAGGTGGGTCGAGTCTTCGAGGCCCACCGATTTGCTTGATCAACATCCCCTCGGTGGGCCTCGCGAAGCGCTCGACCCACCCTATGATTCAACCGATACCGTTACTTTTCCGCCTGCTGGGCGACAGCGGCCGGCGGATTCGTCACGCCGTCGTAAAACTGTTCCGCGGATGCCGCTTCCCGCCACGCCTCGAATTCCTGTTCCGACGTCGCCTTCACCTGGGCCTTCATCTTGTAATGACCCCAGCCGCACAGCTCCGCGCACACGAGTTCGTACGCCCCCGGCCGCGTCACCTCGAACCACACGGGGATCACCTTCCTGGGGACGGCGTCCTGCTTGACTCGGAGTGCAGGCACGAAGAACGAATGCTGCACGTCGTCGGTCTTTAGGCTGATCGCCACCGGCACACCCGTGGGGACGCGCAGGTCGTTCACGGTGTAGATGTCGTCCGGCTGCGGCTGCGGCTGAAGCTTCTTCCCGCGGGCCGGATAACGAATCCGCCACTCAAACTGCCGGGCCGTCACCTCGGCGACCGCTTCCGTCTGTTTTGGGAAGAACGTCTTCACCCGGTAACGCGCCCAGACATCCATCTGGTAGAGAGCGATGAACAGCAGGATCCCCGACGGCACAATGGTCCAGATCACTTCCAGCGTGTGGCTTCCATGCGTAAACAACGCCCGCTTTCCGGATTGGGCGCCGGCTTCGGCGCCCGTCCAGAGGACATACCCCAGCGCGATGTTCACCCCGATAAACGTCACCGACACGATGACGAGAATCAGGTTGAACAGGTCGTCAATCTCGCGGCCGATCGTCGACATGGCGGGTGCGTTGTTGTACGGAAACCACCAGCCGTAGCTCGGCGCAAGCCAGCTCAGCACGAGCGCCGCGATCGCCCAACCTGAGAAAAAGACCGCCCAGAACTTACCCACGTTTCACTTCCTTCGTTCCAACATCCGCTGCGAATCTGCACAAAAACGACGCGGTTCAGCGGCCGTGATCCGGTTCATGAACCGCCATGGCCGCGGGTTTCGCCGGCGTCGGCGAAGCCGATTCGTAGGGAATGCTCATCACATAATTCACCAAGTCCCAGATTTCTTCGTCTTTCATCTTGGCAAACGCCGGCATCGGCGTTCCCTTGATCCCTGCCCGGATTCGGCGGTAAAGATCCACCGGCCGGCGACCGCCCCGATACTGGCCCTTGGTCAAGTCGCGCGGCTTCAAGGGGTTGCCCCACGAATCGTGCAAGCCGCGCTTCTCAAACATCTTTCCGGTTGCTTCATTCTTCCAGAAATCTTCCGTAGAACCGCCATCGCCCCGGCCCAACGGTCCGTGGCACGTGTAACATTTCGTGTCCTTATCCAGGTACAGCAGCCGGCCGCGCTGCCGCGATTCCGCCGTATCGGCGACGCGGGCGAGCTGCGGGGTGACCAACGATTCTTGTTCATCCGCCGGCTTCCACGTCTCGGCGATAAAGTCTGCCGTCTGGTCGATCATCCCGGCAAAGTCTTCGGCCAGATAGGTCTGGAATGATTTCAGTGCCTCGGCCAGAGCTTGCTCTGCGGAGCCATCCCCTTTCGCGGCGGTAAGTACTGTCGGACTATTAAAAGCCGCCAATTCCGTTCCCAGGCTTTTTTCCATTTCGCCGCGCATCGCCAGCCAGCGAACGTATTCCACCACCGCCGTCTTTTCGTCTTCGATCATCAGCAAAAAGGAAGGCATGTACGTCCCCGGAATGCCGTGAGTGACGGTCCGCAGAATGTCTTCGCGCGACGCGCGGTCTTTCGGCGTCGTCGAGGTGAACTTGAGGATCCCCAGGCGGAAATCGCGCGGCCTGGGATTCAGATACTTCGCCGTCGGCCCGTTGCCGTCGCCCGCGACGCCGTGGCAGTGCATGCAGTTTTTCATGTACACGACGCGGCCCGATTTCATCTGCTCGCCGAAGCTGCCGTCGGCTGCCGGAACGCGGTTGTAATGCACGGGCATCCGTTCCCAGGCGACGAGGTCGTTCGGCGTACCGAAGTTGTCAGTCATCACCTGCTTGACGGCCTTATTGGCCGCAGGGATCAGTTCTTCCGTGCTCTGACGCCAGCCGAACTCCGCCTTCGGTCCTTCGCCGCAGCCGATCAGTGCGCACACGAGCGCGAAGCCAGCAAGCGACCGGCCGGATTGCCGGCGGTACGATGGACGCGGAGAGAAATTCCATGGATTTTCGGGCATAAACTTCACCATCGCGATGAGATCTGCGACACGGAGGCCGGGGGGTTACTGGGTTAACTTCGAAGCCGGGACCGTAATCTCCACGGTATTCGGCTCGTCAGCCTTGATCTCGACCTTGTAGGCTTTTTCCAGTTCCTTGCCGACTTCGTGCCAGAGCTTGAATTCCAGTTTTCCCGACGGGAGATTCGGGATTTCAAACGTCCCGTCTTCTCCGCTGATGGCGGCAAACGGGTGGTCCAGCGGCAGATGATACGCGACCATCCAGGGATGGATGTCGCAGCCGACCAAAACGGGCTTTTTTTCTGGGCGGGCGTAAATCAGCGCCGCCTCTTGATTGCCGGGAATGCCTTGATTAAATGGAACGCCGCGCTCCGGCTTCAGGCTGGTATTGTGCAGAATGGGGTCGGAATTCAGGATGCGGACGGTCTGATTCACACGTGCCAGCATCACGTGCGGCTTAAAAACGCAATATTTCTGATCGAAGATCACCGGTTCGTCGTCGGCCTTCGGAATTTCAACTCCCTTAGGCACCTTGTCCAGCCAGATAAACACATTTGCCAGGCCGCCGTCCTTGACGAGGATCGTCTGATTTGGGGCCGCTTCCATGCCGCAGACTTCAGGATCCTTCGTGGCGTTTCCCTTCTCATACAAGGGAGCCAGCGGCGTGAACGATCCGCCGTAAAGGATTTTCCCCTTGAGCGACCCGAAACCGCCCGCGGCCGCGGGTGTGCCGCCGCCGTTCTTCACTTCGGGGGTCACGGTCGCACTGGCGCCGCTGTCCGGCCGGCTGGGACGGAACGTCACCGTGGTGGTCGCCGCGGCGCCGCCCCCGCAGCCGTTGAGCAGCAGGCACAAACAGGCGGCGGAACATAGCGCCGCGATGCGGAGTCGTCGATGAGAATCACTCATTTGTCCGCTCCTTGAGTCTCCGAGTCTGGGACCTTGTCACCGGCGTTCGCTGCCGCGGCCGGCGTCGGCTGCTGCGGCGGATCATATACGACCCGGCCGTCGCGCTCCATAAGATGATGGTAATTCATCAGCGCGTCGCGAACGGCAATCGTCTGCAGCTTGGCGTCGCCGCCGAGGATTTCTTCAAACTGCTTCTTCGTCGGCGGGAAGTTCTGGGGCATGGAAGTATACGTCGTGAGCCAGAACGGGCGATAGAGCCACAACATCACCCAGTCCGATCGCAGCCGGTTAGCGACGCCGTCCAGGTTCGGTCCGCGGATGCTGTCTTCCGGCTTGAGTGCCTTCAACTGGCGGCCGCCGACAAAATGGCACGTGATGCACACCGGCCCGTTCAACAGCTTCCACGATTCCGAAAGGTAATCGTGATCGCTGTCGGGAAACGCATCCTGGAACTCGCTGTTCTTCCGCGCCTGGTAGTCCGGCTCGCGTTCGGGGACTTTCTGGTACGGATACGCCGCGCCGTCCGCCGCGGCAAAGTAGTTCGCCAAGGCGCGGGCTTCGTCGGGACTCATGCTGAACCTGGGCATCTTGAGCACGGTCCGATGCCTGACCCGCTCGGGATTTTGCAGAAAATTGAACAGCCACGGGGTCTGAACCTTGATCCCTTCCTGATATAGGGGCGGCGGCGAGCTTTGACGCCCGTCGTTCAAATCCTTCGCCGTCTTGCTGGCGACCAATCGCGGCGCGAGCCATTCAGCAAAGACGCCGCCGCGGCTCGGGACAATCGATTCCAGCCTGGCGGCGGAAAACACGAACTTCGACGTCGGCACAATCAGATTGCCGTCAATTTCCGCCGTATTCCACGATTCGGCGACGTACTCTTGTTCTTCCAGCGGCAGGTCGGGGTCGGGCGGATTCGTGACCATGCCGTGGAACTCGATCACCGGCAGCGTCTTGACTCCCTCTTCCATCGTGACGGTCATCGTCCGGCCGGTATCCGCGTTGTGTGCGGGGCGGAGCTTCTTCAGCAAATCGATCGCAGCCGGGATTTCGGCTTTCAGATCGAGCGTCGTGATTTCCGCATCGCTCGCCGGGTCGTGGCCGTAGCGAATCTTCGGCACATCCAGCATGTGGCACGAGGTGCAATTGAACTGGTCCAGCAGGTATTCACCTTTGATCCAATCCCCCTTGGGGCCGCTGGGATTGTAAAGATATTCGTGGGCCGGCGGTTCGGCGAGCAGCCCCAGGACGAACGTGGCAATGGCCTCGATTTCGTCTTCGCGGAACGGGAACTTCGGCATCCGCAGGCGGTCGTCGTAGGGCTTGGTTTCCGTCATTTTGTAGTCATAGCTGCGCGGCTGACGCAACTTCTGCCACAAGAAACCCGGCCGGCCGTGGTGCATCAGGCTTTCATAGAAGAAAGCGGCGGAAAGTTCGCGCTCTTCCTCTTCGTGAGAGGCGAATTCGTGCCGCTCGGCTCGTCCCAGGGCTTGGGCCACGCGGTCGTTCAGAGAACCATCGGGCTGCACCGTGAGGGAGACGTCTTTTCCTTCGCGGATCACGTGGACAGTTACGACCGCCCCCGGTTCGGCCTGCTGGAGATAGCCGTCCAGTTGGGCGGCGTCGACCACCGGGCGGCTGCCGAAGCTGACGATGACATCATCGACCTTCAACCCACTGGCGGACGTCGAACCGATTTTCCGTTCGGCGACGCGTGCCCCGGACGCCGGCTCCACGTGCAGACGGGCGGCGATGGCCGGCGTGACGGTCTCAAAGACGACGCCCAGATCGGCCTGACCATGATGGTGGGCGTATTCCTGGATGTGCTCGAACGCGAGCCGGGAGCGGTCTTTCTTGCCCCAGTCCTGCAGCGCCGTGCCGATCGGCCGGCCCGATTCAAAGTTGGGAATGTCATGGCAGCCGTAGCAGCCGTAGCGGGAGATTGTCCGCCGGCCGACGTAGTTGATCTTGCGGCGGAGCATCTCGTCGGGATCGGTGATCGGACTGCCGTCGGCCGAGACGAGTTCGATTTCGTCCCCCTTGATCGCCGCGATGCCAGCGGCGGGAATCGGGAAGACGCCGTCCGTCATGAGCGCGGCGATCTGCTTCTCAGTGAGTAGTTTTTTGAGGAATTCCCTTGTCAACTCATCCAAAGGTCCCTGGTCAATCGAACGCGGCTCATAGGTCGCCGAGGGTTGGAAGTCCGAGGGCGATCCTTCCAGCTTCAGCAGGAACGCAGCAATGTCCGCCGCTGGGTCGACGTATTTCTCGCCGACGCCTTCCGCTTCGACGTCGGGCTTGGGCATCTTCGACCGCGGATGATGCCTTTGCGGATCACGAAGCCAGGTATAGAGCCAATGAAAACCCGCCGATCCGGGGAGCAGCTTGGCATGAACTCGGGACAACTCCGGACCGAATTGCGAGTGTTCGCCCGGCACCGGCGGAAGATCGTCGTGACGATGGCACGCGGCGCAGCCTTTGGTCCCGAAGAATTCCTTGCCTCGGGCCGCATTCGGCTGGTAGTCCTCTTTGGGCGTCAGCAATTCGAGCGGCGCTGACTTGTCGCTGAGGTACTGTGCGACGGCCGCGATTTCGACGGGAGTGAATTTTTCCGCCGTGGCGTCGTGCTGATTCGTCAGGTGGAAAAACTGCGGCATTCTCGTCGTCGGACGAAACGACTTCGGCTCTTCTGTCCAGGCCGCCACCCAGCCCGGCCCCGCTTTGGACCCGAGATGCCGGAGCGACGGACCGACTTTCCGCATTTTGCCCGGCACGCTGAGCGGATCGGCGGCGGCCTTCGCCATGTCTTCCGGTGTGGACGGTTCCAATCGAAGGTCCGGGCCGATGGCTTTCGTCCCGTCGAAACCGTTGATCTCATGACAGCCAAAGCAGCCGTACGTCTTAACCAGTTCATAACCGCGGTGAACTTTCGGAGCCGTGGCCCCGAACTTCGGATGATGCCCCAATTCGACGACGTTGATATGACACTTAATGCAGCCCGATTCCTCGAAGCGTTTCGGGAGCATCGGGTGTTCCCAGAAGTGATTGTCAAACCATTTGTGGTCTTCGGCCCAGACTTCGGCCTCATGCGGATTGTCCGGCGTGTGAGACGCATTGGTGAACGATGTGCCGGACCCTTGCCCCTCGTGGCAGACCGTGCAGCCGAACTTCGGCAGCGGATGCGGGCTGGAGGACGTCAGGAAAAGATCGAGCCGGGGATGCGACGCATACGGGTGGGGATACCCGCCGTCCTGATGAGGATCTTTGCCGTGCGGAAACCCGGGATTGGTCCCCTTGTCGACGGCGTCGATCGAGTAATGGCACGTCCGGCAATGGTCGAACCGGTCGACTTTCGACATCCCGCCGAGATCGATCTTCAGCTTCGGCATCCAGTCTTCCTGGATTTTCTCAGGCGAGTTGAATCCGTTAATAATCGGGAGCAGCATCAGGTTGCGCTTGAACGCGACGAACGGGTCGTCCGGCTCGATCTTGTTCTTTGCCTTCCTGCGGCGCTGAATCTCGCTTTCGAGATCGGCGATTTGCTTGGCGATGCGGTCTTTCTCGGCGGTGAACGCGGCGACCTTCGTCTTGGATTCGGCGACATCCAGATCGAGCTGCTTGAAGGCCGCTTCCATCTCGGCGACATGGGCTTCCTGGGTGTCGAACGCGGACTTGATGTCTGCCAGCCGGTCTTTCGCCAGGCCGTCGCGGACTCCCAAGCCATAGTTCGCCCGGGCGACGTCGCGCTTAGCGCGCTCGGCGCGGAGTTCCCGCATGTGGAACATGGCTTTTGTCGCCTTGGATTTGGCGTCCGCTTCCAGCTCTTTCAACTGGGCGCCGTTCGTTTTCAAGGCGCCTTCAGCGGTGTTCAGTTCGTCCTTCAATGCGTGGAACTGCTGCTGGTGCTGGGGATCGGACTGAATCGCCACGATGCGGGCCTTGTCTTTCGCGGCAATGTGCTTCAAGGCCTGCCGCTGGTAGCCTCGCCATTCATCGGCGTAGTCCGCCCACATCATCCAGACGGTTGAGGCCAGAAGCACGACGGCACTCAGGCAGAACACCTTGTGCATCGTCTTGATGTTACGCAGATAATTGTCTGTCGCGGGCATTGTTGGCTCAAGGCTGAGGGCTAAGAGTTAAGGACCGAAAGGACGTCGAGCAATTTGCGGCTCTGGCCCTTAGCCCTTAGCCCCGGACTCTTAGCTAGATATTAAAAAACCATTCCGGGATCGCCACGATATACTTCAAATTGAACGACCAGCGGAGCACCATTTTGATGGGCAGCGCCGCCATGAACAGCACCAGGTTCGCGAACACCATGTACCGCAGAAATCCCATGCGGACGAAGAACTTTTTGAAAATGGTCGCGGCCATGACAGGCGGCAACACGAATAAATATGCGAACACCGCCGCCAGGCCGACCCATTCCCGCCCCAACGTATAACCGATCTGCACCCACAGGTCGGACCCGGCCGGGGCGACAGGCAGCGGCTGATGAAGCGTATTCAGCCAGAACATCTCCGACAGATTGACGTTGTTCAGGAATTCCAGCTTGTGGGCGTCCCAGTATTCATACGGCCCGAAAAAGTTCCAGTTCGGGCCGCGCAGAAACGTCCCCAGCACGATCATCGCCACCCACAAAGGTAAAAAGCCAAACAGGTATGTCACGATGGCGAATTTTCGCTCGTTGAACGTGTAATACCCGTTCCCCAGCTTGTTGAAGTCGATATACGGAATGGCCATCATGCCGACGAGAATCATGCTGGGCAGCACCACGCCGGCCATCCAGGGGTCGTAATAGACGAGCATTTCCTGCAAGCCGAGGAAGTACCACGGGGCCTTCGACGGATTCGGCGTTTTCGCCGCGGACGCAGGCTCCTCCAACGGAGCCTGCAGCAGGATCCCCCAGACGATCAACAGCGCCGTGAGTGCGACCATGCAGATCAGCTCGGTATAGACCAAATCCGGCCAGGTGAGGACCTTGTCATTCTTCTCCTGTTCGCGCAGCGGCAGTCCGGCGGCCTTGCGGCGGTCGTTGTCCACGGCACGGTAAAACGCCAGCCAGGTAAAGAAGCCGACGATGAACAACATCCCCACGATCGGAACGTTGTCCGGCTTGCCGACGATCTGCCGGAAGTCGTAATCGGTCATGCTGAGCGCCAGAAACAGAATGGCGGCGTTCAGCAGAATCCAGCCGACGGTCGGCTTCACGAGGATCTCCCGGAAGACGATCATCACCGCGAACAACCCCACGGACAGACTGAAAAACGTCACCGGACCGGAGAGCGAATTGATCGCCGACTTGATCACGTCCGGCATGCGGATCAGGAACGATTCCGGCGTCGAAAAGCTCGTCAAGTGCGCGATGGCCACCATCCCCAGAATCGCAGCATACAAAGCCCAGAACGACGCGGTCGGCACGTCCTGCCCTTTGCCCAGCAATCCAAGCGGATTGACGCGCACATGACCGCCAAGGCAATAACTGCGCTGGACCCACGCCGCGTTCATAATGAACAGCAGCAGATAGACCCAGCCCAGTCCGAATATCACGGATGCGGTTAAATCGGGATTATGATTCATAATCCTGGACATCGCCTGTTAGAGACTGACACATAGCGCACGCGGCTCAATTCCGCGATCCAAGTTTCCTGTTCACAACGGCTGGCTGATCCCGCCGTCCTTCCGCACGCGCCAAAAGTGAACGGCAATCAACAGCGACACGACCAACGGAATCGCCACGCAATGAAGAATGTAGAATCGGTTGAGCGTCGCCTCGCCCACGAACCGGCCCCCCAGCAGCAGAAACCGGGCGTCGCTGCCGCTGGTGATCAACTCAAACCCGCCAATATTCAACAATTGGGCGCCGGGACCTTCATAGCCCAGCACCGGCGTCGCGCGGGCCATGTTCGACCCCACCGTGATCGCCCAGATCGCCAATTGATCCCACGGAAGCAGATATCCCGTGAACGACAGCAACAGCGTCAGCACGAGCAGCAGCACGCCGATCACCCAGTTGAACTCGCGCGGCGGCTTGTAACTCCCCGTGAGAAACACCCGATACATGTGCAGCCAGACGGTGATCACCATCGCGTGGGCGGCCCAGCGGTGAATTTCCCGCATGATGCCGAGCGTGGTGACGTCCCTGAGGGCCAGGATGTCGTTGAAGGCGAATTGCAGCGTCGGCCGGTAATAAAACATCAGCAAGACGCCGGTGATCGTTTCCACCAGAAACAGAAAGAACGTGATCCCACCCATGCACCAGGTGTAAGACAGGGCAATCCCCTGCTGCTTGATCGACACCGGGTGCAGGTGAAGAAAGAAGTTGGTCAGCATCACCACCACGCGATTGCGGCGGTCGACCGGCGCGGGATGCCGGAAGATGCTTTTCCAGATTTGAGAACCGCGGATGTATTCGCCGACAGACATCGGGGTGAGTTCCCCTCCCGAAACTTCAAAAACTCTGTGAGTTGAATCTACCTCGTTGCAGACGAACGCCATGCAAGGCGGCGGGTGAAACGAACGGGAACGACTGGCGAATCCGCCGCGTTCAACCCGCATTTTGTCGCCTCACGCTTCCACGACGGACGCCGGATCTCTCCACTGACCCATCTCTTCCTGGAACTTCACGCTCTTGTCGACCTCCAACATGCCGTCTTCGGCAATCCTCAGCCCGGCTCGCTCCAGCGGACGCGGCGCCGGACCCTCGAAATTCACCCCCGTCATGTAGAAACCCGATCCGTGACAGGGGCACTTGAATTTCTGCTCGCCATCCAGCCAATTGGGCGTGCATCCCAGATGCGTGCAGACGCTGGTCAGCGCGAAAATCAAGTCGCGGCCTTCATACTGATCGGTATGCACGATCCAGACGCCGAACTGGTCTTTCCATTTGTTCGAAACCGTGTTCAACGGATAATCACTCGCCGGGCCGACTTTGAATTTCGACGGCGGCTCGGTCAGGACATTGGGGAACATAAAGCGGGCCGTCCCCAGAACCGAGATTCCCGTCACCGCGGTGATGGAAGCCCACGCCGCGGCAAACGGCGTCATCAACGCACACCAGACCAGCGCGCCGGCACCGAGCAACAAGCCGCTGTTCAGCAGCCACCCCAGCAGGAAACAGGCCAAGCTGATCATCGCCACGGTGGTGATACCGCTCAAACTTCGCCGGGCTGGCGACGGCGCAGCCCCAGTTTTCTGCGAGGCAATCACCGGCTTGGCGGGCATGGGCGGCGCAACAACCGGAGCTTTCGCCTTGGCCGCATCAGCCGCAGCACCAACCGGCTTCCCTTCACGCACAGCCTTCAGCATGTCTTGCACGGACGGCAGCGGAGCACTCGGCACGGCTGCTGCCGCGGGTGAAGTCGGCGCAGATTTCGCCGCTGCAACCGGAGTTGCTGTCGCGGGTGGGGCAGATTCCGTCTTGGCAGATCCGCCGCCCTTTTGAGCGCGAATTGCCGCCATGATATCTTTGGTCGAACCGGGTTTCGCGCCCGGCGCCGCCGGGTTGGCAGCTGGTGCGCTTGGAGCTGCGGCAGCCGGTTCTTTGGAGACGCTTTCAGCGGCAGGTGTCGCCGAGGGAGGCGAAGCCGGGGCGGGCGATGCTCCACCTGCTTTCTGCGCCCGAATCTTGGCGAGAATATCGGCCGTTGAGGGTTTATTCTGTTCCATAGCGATTCAAATCAATTCACGGACACGATCGATCAAACTTCCGTCCGAACGCGGGAACCCCAGCGTGCCTGCGAATTCTGTCAGGATCACACCAGACTGACAACTTCAACGGGATCGCTCCTCCGGGATTTCTCAGAACCAAGAAATGTCCAGGGCGCAAAAGCCCGGCAACCGCGAACCCGGGATGCACTTGCGAAATCGGCATCCGACGGAAACAATCTCGCTGGAGGGTCCGTGATCGATCCGGTGCTGGCAGAATTGGAACGGCTGATCCGCACCGACCCGGCGCGGCGGGGCTTGATCGCCACCGAGCCGGAATTCGGACCGCTATTACCAGGGCATCTCGCATCGGCGGCGCGCAGCCTGGCGGAACATGCGAGGTCTGTCGTCATCGTCACCGGATTTTACATCCCCAAGGCTTCGCCCCCCGCCGCAGAGACCGACGGTCCGCTGGGCGCAGTGATGTTGGCCGAAGTGCTGATCCAGCTAGGGGTTGATGCCTGCGTATTGACGGATCACGCCTGCTTTGAGGCTTTGAACGCCGCCGCGCGGAGCCTCCCCTCGACTGCGGATATCGCTTGCGGCTTCGATTTGTTTTGCTCAGCCAAAAATTCGACTCAGTTTTCCCAAGCAACCCATCTCATCGCGATTGAACGCGTCGGTCCCAGTCACACACTGTCATCGGTGCAACGACAATCGCCGGACGCTCCAAACGACTGGGCCCGGTTTGCCGAGAGTGTCGACTGCGTATCACACGATCATTGCTACAACATGCGCGGCGACTGCATTGATGCGTGGACCGCGCCGCTGCACCATCTCTTTGAAGAGGCTCGATCTTCGACCCCGCGCATTCAGACGATTGGCATTGGCGACGGCGGCAACGAAATCGGCATGGGGTCTGTCCCCTGGACGGAACTGGTTCGCCGATTGCCGGAACCGCACGGCGGAAAAATCGCCTGCCGGGTTCCCTGCGACTGGACGATCCTCGCCGGAGTAAGCAACTGGGGAGGCTACGCGCTCGCGGCGGCCATCGCCTATCTGCGTGGCCGGGTCGACATTCTCGAACCGTGGACCTGTTCACAGCAGAAAGACTGGCTGGAAGCCGTCGTGCGAGACGGCCCGGCCGTCGACGGAGTCACCCGCTGCGCCCAGCCGACGGTCGACGGACTCCCCTTTGCCACGTACATTCAGCCCTGGGATGCGATGCGACAACTCTTAGGATTGCGACGATGACCCGATTGATCTTGTGGACTGTGTCGGTGATTCTCGGTCTGCTGGCCTGCGGCAAAGCCCTGTCTCAGGCGGCCGAGCGAACGATTCGCGTGCGTTTCGACGCATCGGTACGCAAAGAGCCATTCACCGGGCGAGTCTATCTTTTCACAAGCAGCAAGGCCCCGGAGCCTCGCCAGGGACCGAACTGGTTTTCCCCCGAACCGTTCTTTGCCCAGGACGTTGCCAACTGGCAACCCGGCACGGACCTGGTCTTCGGACCGGAAACGGCCGAAAAGATTCTCGGACATCCTCAATCGTTCGCCGACTGGAAACCGGGTGAAGGGAAGGTTCAGGCCGTGATTCGATTCAATCCGTGGGAACGCGATCCCGGCCGCGGATCCGGCAACGGATTCAGTCCGCCGCAAGTGATCTCCGCGGACGGGAATGTCCCGGCAGATCCGCTTGTCGTTGATCAACTCGTACCGCCGCGCAGTTTCAGCGAATCGCGCTGGGTGAGGCACGTGTCGCATCCGTCGGTCTTATTAAGTGCGTTTCACAAGCAGCCGGTTCTGCTGCGCGCGGCCGTCATTCTGCCTGCGAGCTATTCGACGCAGCCGAATCGCCGGTACCCCGTGATCTATACCATCCCGGGTTTCTCGGGGACGCATCACTGGGCGCAATCCGTCAAAGAGCCGATTTCGGAAAGCAATCCGGGATGCGTCGAGTTCCTTCGAGTCGTCCTCGATCCGAGCTGCCCGCTTGGCCATCACGTCTTTGCGGATTCGGCCAACAACGGCCCGTGGGGACAGGCCCTGATCAACGAACTGATCCCCGAAATCGACCGCCGCTTCCGCACCGTGCCTCGGTCCGAAGCGCGATTTCTGACTGGCCATTCGTCGGGAGGCTGGAGTTCGCTGTGGCTGCAGGTGACGTACCCGGACACATTCGGCGGCGTCTGGAGCACGGCCCCGGACCCCGTGGATTTCCGCGATTTTCAGGTCATCAACATCTATCAGCCGGGGGAGAGTGCGTATGTCTCGGCAGACAGCGCCCGGCGGCCGATTGCGCGTAAATCCCAATCGGAAGTAGCCTTGTGGTTCAGCGATTTCGATCACATGGAGGAAACGCTCGGCCCGGGGGGGCAACTGCACAGTTTCGAAGCCGTCTTCAGCCGGCGCGGACCGGACGGCAAGCCGTTGCGATTGTGGAACCGGCAGACGGGCCTGGTCGACCCCGAAGTGGCGAAATCCTGGGAGTCGTATGATATCCGCTTGATCCTGGAGCGAAACTGGGCCGCGCTCGGGCCGCGTCTTTCGGGGAAGCTACACGTCTTCATGGGAGATGCCGACACGTTTTACCTGGAAGGCGCCACGATACTGCTGAAGGAGTCTCTTAGTAAGCTCGGCAGTGATGCGATCGTGGAGATTCATCCTGGGAAGGATCATGGCTCGGTATTAACACAGGAGTTAAGAGACCGCATCCGCCGGGAGATGTCCGAGGCGTTCTTGAAACATCATGCCGTGGAGTAAGGGCCATGTCCGTCGACGTGGTGACAGAGATCGTGATCGCCCGGCCGCGCGGCGCGGTCGCCGCGTTTGCGGCAGACCCCAGCCATGTTCCGTTGTGGTACGTGAATATCAAATCGGTGGAATGGAAAACGCCGCCGCCGGCCGTGGCGGGTTCGCGGATCGCGTTCGTTGCAGAGTTTCTGGGACGCCGGCTGGCCTATACTTACGAGATCGTGGAACTGGTTCCGGGAGAACGCTTGGTGATGCGAACCACGGAAGGCCCGTTTCCGATGGAGACCAGCTACACCTGGACCGATGCCGGCGAGGGTCACACCCGGATGACGCTTCGAAATCGGGGAAATCCGACGGGATTTTCCGCCTGGCTGACACCGCTGATGTCGTGGATGATGCGGAGGGAAAATCGCAAGGATCTGGCACGCTTGAAGATGCGTCTCGAGCAAGCTGCCGGCCCCGAGTCCCCACTTTGAGAGAGTTCACACTGGCCAACCGGTGCTGGATTCTGTCAAAATAAAACTGTACCGAGAAATCACCCAGGAATTTGATTGAGAACCGTCATGACGAAGCCGATTCAGTTCGCCGGGGAAGCCCGGTCCAATGCCGTGCGGCAGGTGGTGGCAGAGCACGAACCGTCGGCGCTGCGGACGTTTACGCCGTCGCAGGCGGTGTTCGCCAAATCTGCCGGCGTATACCATTACACGCCCGAAGGCCGCCGGCTGTATGATTTTTCGTCCGGCGTGCTGGTGAGCAATCTCGGCCATAACCCCCGGCGCTGGATGCAGCGGTTCGCAAAGTCCATGAACTGGACCCCCGAGTTGCTGTTCGGCGCGCCGGAGAGGTCTGCTGACGCCTATTGCGACGCCATCACATTGACGGCCTACAACGGCATCACCGAAATTGAAACGCTTGCGGTTTCGCGTCTGCTGAAGAGCGTGCAGTCGACGCCTTTTGGCAAGCGACTCGATACGATCATGTGGGCCGCCTCGGGTTCGGAAGCGATCCAAAAAGCGCTCTGGGCCGCGCTTGCCCGAGACCGCACCCGGGACATGATTCTCGCCACGCGTTTCGGGTTTCACGGCAAGAAAGGCCTGGCCAACGCCGTCACGGGTTCGGAAAAAGACGCCGAGCGCGATCCGCGCGTGAGGTTCATCAGCTTTCCAATGGAAGAGATCAGCGATCACAGTCTTGATTTCGACGCCATCTCCCTGGAGAAGTACGAGCAGGAATTGAAGGACCTTTGGCATCAATTCGGGCCGCGATTGACGTGCCTGATCACGGAACCGTATCTCGGCGGCGGCGGCAGTTACCATCCGCCGGCCAAGTATCATCAGATGCTGCAAAAGTTCTGCCGCGATCATGACATGCTGTTCCTGTTCGACGAAGTTCAGGCAAACTTCGGCCGGACCGGCGCGATGTATGCGTTCGAGAAATACGGCGTCGAACCGGACATGGTGATTCTGGGTAAAGGCCTCGGGAATGGCGTGCCGGTCGCCGCGGTGGCCTGCCCGGGTTCCGTCGTCGCCCACATGAAATACGGCGAAGCGTCGGATACCTGGAGCGCAAACCCGTTGGCCTGCGCCGCCGTGCTGGCGACGCTGGACGAGTTTGAAGCCGAGGACCTGATGCCGCATATCACCTCGCTGGAGCCGCTGTTTTTCGCCGGGTTGGATCGCTTGAAGGAATCGGGCCTGGTGACGCATGTCCGGGGCGAAGCCGGGGTGTACGGCATCGAATGCTGCGCGGCGGGCGAACTGACGCCGTCGGAAGTTGCGGCGAAGATCGTCGAAGCGTGCTACCTCGGCGACGGCAAGGACGGCGTGCATCTCCTGGGAGCGCTCGCAGGCAAAGTTCTCCGCATCGCCCCGCCGTTAACGATCACCGCCGAACAGGTCCGGCATTCGTTCGATTTGATGTACAAGTTCGTGATCCGTCTGGCGGAAAAACTGCAGCCGCAGATGCTGATCGCGGGGAAGTGAAGTTGACGGGTGGGCCAGACAATGCTTTGGACGCCTGGCCCACCGTGCGGTCACCAGATTCACCCAGAGTGATGGATCGTGCAGCCGCCTAGCCTGGATAATAATGGACCTGTCTCTTTCCCATTTCTCATCCTCACACCGCGTGTCGTTGGATTGAATCGTCTCCATTCAAAATCCCTCGATCATCGCGAGGCATCTAACTCCATTCGCGGTTGTCGACGAGCGATACGCCCTCCGGGGTGCCGTGAACGAGGCCGTCTGTCGCATGGCCCCAGAGATTGCCTCGGACGAGAACCTGCTGATTGCCGCCAGACAAGCGGAGCGCGTGCCGCATCGTCGCCGGCGTTTTGCGGTCCACGATTTGATTGCCGTCGAGCTGGACGCGCTGGCAATCGGCGAGTTCAATCCCGGCATGTTGTGAGTCGGCAATCTGGCAATGCGACACCTGCACGTCGCGGCAACGGTGAAACATCAGCGCGGCCCCGGCGTCGGGCGAACCGGCACACATCCGCGCGGCGGACATCCCGGTGATGTTGACCAGTTCGCAGTCTTCGAACCGGAAGCCGTCGCGCGGTTCATCGGATTCCGGCCGCCAACTGACGGTGTTGCCGCTGAAGCTGAGGCCGCGGCATTTCTGGGCAAAGACGTTGAGTTCGCTGTTGCCGTAGAGCGTATTGCCGGCGATCGTCATGCGGAAGACGCCGCGGAGATCGAGTCCCCTGGTCTGCGAGCCGAGCATGTTGCCGGTGAGCGCAATGAGGCAGGCGCCGACGGTTTTGGATTCCGCGCCGCCCCAGATGCGGACGTTGGCGCCGCCGGGTTGAATGGTGGCCTGAATGGTGTTGCTGGCGATGGTGACTTCGCTGAGCAGGCCGTCGCGGGCGTCGAAGAAGATTTCAGCGCCGCCTTCGTCGGGCGTATCGACGCCGGGCCGGTTGTTGTATTCGATGTCGTTTCCGGTGATCTGCAGATTGTGCACATCGCCGCCCAGCATCATGATGCCGGCCCGGTCGCAATAGCTGATATGACAGCCTTCGATGTTGATCTGGTGGAGATTGCAGCGATCGAAAAAGATGCCGTAGCGCCGGTTGTCGTAGATGTGGCAATTGGCGATCAGAACATTGCGATTGCGGTCAGGCAGATGGATTGCATCCCGGCAATGCCGGATCAGCACCTGCGTGATGGTGGGCTGCATGGTGTGGAAGAGTTCGATGCCGACGGCTTCCGGATGTTCGCCGACGATTTCGATGCCGTTGACGATCGGCATGCGTTCTTTGTCCCAGACGTCGGGCAAGACGGATTTTGGAAGGGCCGTGCCATTGTGCGTGCCGAGGATTCGGATCGCCGGGCCGGGGCCGGTCATGACAAGGCGTGGCGTGCCGCCGTCGCCGATCACCGCGGCATAGCCGGTTTTCTGCAGGTCGATGACCATGGGTTTCGAGATGCGGAAGATGCCCTTGTGGAGATGCAGCACGCCGTCGCCCGCGGCCAGCGCGTGCTGCAGTGCGTCCGTGTCATCGGCCTTCCCGTCACCGGCGGCGCCATAGTTGTATGCGTAGACCATGAGAGCAAATCCTGTCGAAGATTGAGACTTCGGGGGGACAGGTATCATGCGACAAGTGAAGGCGATTCGTCAACTGGTGAACTTGTGATGCGAGAGGAACCCTTCGAATTCGGCCACGATAGGCGAGACATACGAACTCGACCTCGGTGAACTCGGCCTGGCTGGTGACGCGGAGCTCATCAGTGTCGCTGATTGCCCGCCAATCGAATGGGTGGACTGCGATTGACAAGGCAGCCGCCCCTCGAAGCTTCCGACCGCTGCGCGGCACCGATTGAAGCCAGTCGGTGGTACCCGGTCTGGTGGCCTGTCGCTACTGCAAGGGCTTCGGGCTGTTTCCTCGTCGCAATCGTTGCAACCGGACCGCGGTTTCCTTCGGGAGGGCGAGAAGCCCTGCGGAGACCGTCAGGAAAAGGCCGATCTTGTCAGGGGGGGCTGCCGGTCCGTAGGATGACGGTACGTCGTCGGGAGGATCGGGTTCCCCTCTGTGAAGGAAGACCGCCGTGGGTCGTGGGTCGTTTTTTATGACGTCGCTGGTTGCCGCCGTGCCGGCCGGTCTGTTGACCGCCGTGCTGGTGCAGGCGTTTCTCAGCCATGTCGGCAGCATGACGACCGTGCCCCTCGTGCTGGCCGGGGCGACGCTGGCGATCAGTTCGTTCCTGGTGGTCACGCCGTTCGGCATTCTGGTCTTCGGCGGGCCGAAGAAGAAGAAAGTTGCGGCAGCGAAATCGGCCAAAGATAAGAAACAGGCAGTCGCTGCTGCGGTTGCGGGCGATGAATCCATCGCGGAATCCGTTGATGTCGACCTGGAAACCTCCGGCGAAGCGCATGTGCTCGATTCCGACGATGATATGTCGATCGCCGCGGGGTCGGATGTCGAATTGGACGATACGACCGCGTTTGAAACTCCGCTCAGCAACCCGGACATCGAACTGACCGACTCGGATGCATTTGCCACGGATCAACTGGTCGACATGGACGATCTCGTCGATGAAGTCGTCCTCGAAGAAGACGAAGACGACGAGCCGAAACGCAAGAAAAAACGCCGCTGATCCAAGCCCGCCGATGGCATCGGCGGGAACATACGCGGCGATTGCTACAGCGAATCGAGCAGCCGTTCGACCGCGTCGGCGTCCCAGATCGACTCCTCGGACTGCAACACGAGTTCCGCCGGGCCGGTCTTGCCCTGGAACCGGCCGTGCACTTCGCGATACCGGGTCGACGACAACGTATCGGTCCCTGCGCGAAGCTGAAACTCGGCCGGTTCGCCCCGGATCGTCAGCGTCCGGGTCGATTCTTCGTCGGCCATGATCTGCTGCCGTTCGCCGGCCAGTTGTTCCAACCCTGATCGCGTTGCTTCCGGTTCGTCATCCTGGGAAAGCCCGTGGATCTTCATGGAGGCCAGCGAGAGCACGCCTTTTCCGGAGACGTGCCGGAATGTCGCTTTTCGGACCGTGGCGATTGGGGTAACGATGGTTTCCGCGAGTTCGCCTTCGTAGCCCTTGGGGAGTTCGAGGTCCGTCATTTCGTGGGCCGCTTGAAGGACTTCCGCGGGCGTGATGAAGCGTTTCGCCTCGCAGAACAGGCTGAAGATCAGGCAGCCGCCGATCCCGAGAACCCCGAGCGCCGCCACCGAGACCAGCAGCCAGAGCAGCCACCGCCGCCGCCGCCGATTGGGCGACGCTGCGGCGATTTCCTGAAAGGCATCTTCCGGCAGGACGGTGGGTTCAGAGGAGCTGGGATTGGCAGGCGTCATACAGAATTCGCTGGTCGGTGCCCATGATCTTGCCCCGGCATTGTGGACCGCATCTCCTGCCGCGTCAATTCGCCGCCAGTCAATGTATCATGGCAGGCAGTCGCCTGATGTCGTTAGAATCGGTTTCATTCGAACGCCACGAACCCCCGGGACGCTGCATCTCTCATGGCCCAACCCGACGCCGAACCTGTTGACGCCGTCCTCTCGCCGGATTTCTCGACCCGTGACCGCGAGGCCCAGGCCCTGCGCGGGTTGTCGCAGTCGTACACGCGGCTCCGGCAGGAGATCGGCAAGATCATTATCGGCCAGAACGACGTCATCGACGAACTCCTGATCACGTTGTTTTGCCGCGGACATTGCCTGCTGGTCGGCGTGCCCGGGCTGGCGAAGACGCTGCTGGTGAGCACGATCGCCAAGATTCTGCAACTGTCGTTTCGCCGGATTCAATTCACGCCCGACCTGATGCCGTCGGACATCACGGGGACCGACGTGCTGCAGGAAGACCCGGACACGGGCCGCAGGCTGTTCCAGTTCATGCAAGGACCGATCTTCACAAACATGCTGCTGGCCGATGAAATCAACCGCACGCCGCCAAAAACGCAGGCGGCGCTGTTGGAGGCGATGCAAGAGCGGCACGTGACGGTCGGCTCCAATACATATCGGCTGCCGTTGCCGTTCTTCGTGCTGGCGACTCAGAACCCGATTGAACAAGAGGGAACGTATCCGCTGCCGGAAGCGCAGCTCGACCGCTTCATGTTCAACGTGGTGGTCGGCTATCCGACGCCGGCCGAAGAATTGAGAATTCTCAAGCAGACGACCGGCGGCGAGGAACCTCAATTGACGACGGCGTTAACCGGCCGTCAGATTCTTGCATTGCAAGAGGTGGTCCGCAGAGTTCCGGTCGCAGAGCACGCGTTCGTTTACGCGCGCGATCTGGTCCGTGCCACGCGTCCCAATGAGCCCGAAGCGCCGAAGTTCATCAAGCAGTACGTTTCGTGGGGCGCCGGTCCGCGGGCGGGGCAGAATCTGATTCTCGGCGCGAAGGCGCGGGCGTTGCTGGAGGGCCGCTTTCACGTCATCACCGACGACATTCGCGCCATCGCCAAGCCGGTGCTGCGCCATCGCCTGGTGACGACGTTCGCCGCCCAGACAGAGGGGATCAACTCCGACAAGGTGATCGAGATGCTGCTGGAAAAGATCCCGGTCGAGTTGGAAGAGCGCGGCAAACAAGTGGCTCGAGGGTGAACCGAGAGAGCTGTTTCATTGAAAGAGGTATGACCATGCGTCCTCGGGTAACACACGCGAAAAAGCGGTTCGCCGCCTTGCAAATGTCGGCGGCTTTCCTCCTCGCGGCCGCGGGGCACACCGCCTGGGCTGACCCGCCGAAACTCGGGATCGAGCAGCGCACGGGGTGGACGACCTCGCGAGTGATCGGGTCGCCGGAAGCGCCGCTTCCCTATGTGACCGAACGGGCGTTTCCCGCGATCAAGTTCACCAATTGCCTGGACATCGCCGCGGCCCCCGGCGGCAATCGTCTGTTTGTTGTCGAGCAAGGGGGCAAGATTTTCTCGTTTCCGGTCCGAGAGGACGCGGCGACGGCCGACCTCGCGGCAGATCTCGCCAAGGACATCAAGGGGGTGCAGCAAGTCTACGCGATCGTCTTTCACCCAGACTTCGTGAAGAACCGGTACTGCTACGTCTGCTACATCAAGGGGGGCGACCTCGATGACGGTTCGCACATCGCCCGATTTCGCGTGACCGAAACCGACCCGCCAACTCTCGATCTGGCCAGCGAGACGACGATCATCACGTGGCTCGCCGGCGGCCACAACGGCTGCAGCCTGAAGTTCGGCCTCGACGGTTGCCTGTTCATTTCGACGGGAGACGGCTCTGGACCGAACCCGCCCGACGCACGCCGGGCCGGCCAGGACGTCAGCAATCTGCTCTCGTGCATTCTGCGGATCGACGTCGACCACGCAGACGCGGGCAAGAACTACCGCATCCCGGCCGACAACCCGTTCATCGACTTGAACGGGGCTCGCCCCGAGATCTGGGCCTACGGCTTTCGAAACCCCTGGCGGATCAGCATTGACCGCAAAACCGGCGACCTGTGGGCCGGCGATGTGGGCTGGGAATTATGGGAGATGCTCAACCGGGTCGAGCGGGGGGGCAACTACGGCTGGAGCGTGATGGAAGGCCGGCAATCGACCAACCCGGAATGGCCCCGCGGCCCGACCCCCATCCTGCCGCCGACAATCGATATTCCGCATTCCGAATCGTCGTCGATCACCGACGGCCTGACCTATTATGGGTCGCGGCTGAAGGAACTCCACGGACACCACATTTACGGAGACTACGACACCGGCAAGATCTGGGGCTTTCGCTACGAACGGGATCAGGTCGTCGATCACCGGTTGCTGGCCGACACCACGCACCGCATCGTCGGATTTGGCGAGGATCACGAGGGGGAGTTTTATCTTCTCGATCATACGGCCGGAACGATTCATCGCCTGGCCCCGAACCCGAAGCCCGATCTGAGTGCCGCATTTCCGCGCCGACTGAGCGAGACTGGGCTGTTCGCGTCCGTCACCTCCCTGACGCCGGCGCCGGGTGTCATTCCCTACTCGGTCAATGCGGAGCCATGGGCCGACTACGCCATTGCCGAGCGGCTGATCGCCGTGCCGGGGGAATTGTCGATCAAGGTCGAAGCCGCAGCGACGATCTTTCCGAAAGACACCGTCTTTGCGAAGACGCTGTCGCTCGACATGCGGTCCGGCGATCCGTCCAGCCGGCGCCGCGTTGAGACGCAAATCCTGCATTTCGACGGCTTGGACTGGCAGACCTACGCCTATCAATGGAACGACGAACAGACCGATGCGGTGCTGCTGGACGCATCGGGCGCCGAGCGCACGTTCGAGATGGAAGACGCGGCAGTCCCCGGCGGCAAGCGGCTACAGGCATGGAGGTATTCCGGCCGCGCCGAATGTCAGCGCTGTCACAACAAGTGGTCCGGATCGGCGCTGGGTTTCATCACGGCCCAGTTGAACAAGGATCACGATTATGCCGGCGTGACGGCTTCGCAGCTCGACACGCTGGCGCAGATCAGGATCTTCGAGACGCTGCCGCCGGCCGAGAAGCGCCCCAGGCTCGCCGATCCGCGAGATTCTGCCGCAGACAGGGACGGCCGAGCCCGCGCGTACCTTCAGGCCAATTGCGCGCACTGCCACCGCCCGCACGCCGGCGGTTCCGTCCTGTCGCAAATGCAGTTCGACCTGCCGCTGGAGAAGACGAACATGATCGGGGTCCGCCCGTCGCAAGGGGCGTTCGGCATCCATGCCGCGCACGTCATCTCCCCTGGCGATCCGTTTCGATCCGTCCTGGTGTACCGCATGGCGAAACTTGGCGGCGGGCGCATGCCTCACATCGGGTCGACCGAGCCGGACCGCGCGGGTGTCGAGTTGATCACCCAGTGGATTCAGCAGATGTCGCAGCCCGGAGGACCGGAAACCGCTGGGAACGAAGCGGCAGTGAAACTGCGGAGCGAAGAGCGGGCCGCACTGCTGATGCTGCAGGCGGAAGCTTCAACGTCATCTCCTGCCGCACATGTGGATCGCTTGCTGTCGTCCACGAGCGGGGCGCTACTGCTGCTGCAAGCTGTCGACCGACGGGAGCTGCCGGAGCCCGTGGCGGCATTAGCCGTCGACCGGGCGACCCGCCACAGCGAGCCGAGCATCCGCGACTTGTTCGAACGGTTTCTGCCGGCGAATCAGCGGGTGAAGAGGCTGGGCAGCGTCGTGCGGGCCGAACAGATTCTCTCCCTGGCGGGCGATGCGGCCCGCGGCAAGCAGGTCTTCTTTGAAACCGCAGGAGTCTCGTGCAAGAACTGCCATCGCATCCACAAGGACGGCAAGGAGGTCGGACCGGAACTGACGACGATCGGCAAGAAACTCACGCGCGCTCAAGTGCTCGAGAGCATCCTCGAACCGTCCCGGCTGATCGAACCCAAGTACGTCACCTATGCCATTGAGACCATCGACGGCCGAATTCTCACCGGCCTGTTGCTGAGCAAGGATGACCGCGAAGTGGTTCTGAAAGACGCCCAGGACCAGGTGACCCGGATCCCCGCCCCGAACATCGAACAGCTCGCCCCGCAGAAGCAATCGCTCATGCCGGACCTGCTGTTCCGCGACATGACGGCTCAACAGGTTGCCGACCTGCTGGAGTATCTCTGCACGCTCAAGTGATGCATCATGGCGTCACCCCGCTTCGGCGAAGCGTCGCTCGATGCGCGCGTGTTCGGCCAGCGATTGGGCTGTCGCAATCAATCCGGCGACATCCAAGCCCAGGTCCGCGAGCAGTTCGTCCCGTTCGCCGTGTTCGATGAACCGATCGGGGATCCCCAGGCACTTGATGCGGTCGGTCGGAAGACCCAACGCGTTGACGCATTCAAGCACGGCCGAACCGAATCCGCCTTGCAGCGTGTTTTCTTCGACGGTGATGACGAACCCGGTCTCTTCGACGGCACGCGCCAACACGTCCTGATCCAGCGGCTTGGCGAATCGCGCATTGATGACGCCGACATCAAGGCCTTCCTCGCGCAGCGATGCCGCGGCTTGAACGCACCGGGTGAACAGCGATCCAAAGGCGACGAACATGCCGTCCGCTCCCCAGCGGTAAACTTCCGCTTTGCCAAGTTCGACCGGCGTTTCCGGGCGGTCGACCGATTCGACGTTCGCCTTGGGATAACGGATCGAGACCGGGCCGTCATGCCGGAGCGCAAATTGCAAGAGCGGCGTGACGTCGTGCTCGTCTCCGGGCGCGGTGACAACCATGTTCGGAAAGACCCGCATGTAGGTATTGTCGAACACGCCGTGATGCGTCGGGCCGTCGGGTCCGGCGAGTCCGCCGCGATCGAGGCAAAACGTCACGGGGAGATTCTGCAGGGCGACTTCCTGGAAAATGTGGTCGAAACTGCGCTGCAGGAACGTGCTGTAGATGTCGACGATCGGCCTCATGCCGGATTTCGCCATGCCGGCGGCAAAAGCAACCGTATGAGCCTCGCAGATGCCGGTGTCGAAGAATCGGTCCGGAAAATCGGTGCGGACTTTGGAGAGCTTATTCCCCTCGCACATGGCGGCGGTGAGCACGCAGACGCGACGGTCGTCGTGCATGGCGTCGTAAATGGCGTCGCTGACGGCGTTGGTGTAGGCCTTCGCCGAGCCTTTCTTGAGAGACGCAATGCCGTTCGTGCCGCTGCGTTCAATGGGCGGCGGCGCGTGGAACAGGACCGGGTCTTCACAGGCGGGTTCAAATCCGTGGCCTTTCTGCGTGAAGACGTGCAGCAGCACGGGGCCCTGCATGTCTTTCACCATTTCCAGATAACCGCGGAGGCTGAGCAGATCGTGCCCATCCACCGGGCCGATGTAGCGGAAACCCATTTCCTCGAAGAGCATCCCGCCGTGCAGGAAGCCTTTCACGGCGTCCTTGAGTTGCGACAGCGTCTGTTGCGCGCTTTCGCCGACGAGCGGCAGCTTATTCAAGAGCCACGAGACGTCTCGCTTTAATCCATTATAAAAAGGTGCCAGCCGCGCCCGGTCGAGAGTCTGCGCCAACCCGCCGACGCGGGGGCAGATCCCCATCTTATTATCGTTGAGAATGACCAGCAAATCTTTCTTCAACTCGGCGGCGTTGTTCATCGCCTCGAAGACAACGCCGGACGGCAACGCCCCGTCGCCGATCACCGCCACGGCCTTCCGGCCGTCCTGATACAGCAGGTCGTCAGCCGTTTTCAGGCCAAGCATCGTGGAGACGCTGGACCCGGCATGTCCGGTCATGAAGAGGTCGTAGGGGCTTTCCTGCGGATTGGGGTAGCCCATCAGGCCCCCTTTGGTCCGGATGGACGAGAACTCCGCGAAGCGCCCGGTGATCAGCTTATGGGGGTAGATCTGATGCCCCGTATCCCAGATCAGCCGGTCTTTCGAAAAGTCAAAGACCTGGTGCAGCGCGAGGCACAACTCCACCACGCCGAGATTGCTGGCAAAATGCGCGCTGCGAACGGTGACCAGGTTGCACAGCGTCTCGCGGATTTCATCGGCGAGCTGCAAAAGCTGCGGATCGGACAACGACGCCAGATCCTTCGGCGACGCGATCTTCGGCAGAATTTCATAGTTCATTATCGATCCCTTTCTCGCACATACTCCGCGAGCGCAATTAAATGGCGCGCCCTGTCACCGAACGGTTCGAGCGCCTGGCACGCCTCTTCGATCAACCGGCCGGCCCGGCGGCGGCTTTCTTCGAGTCCCAAGAGCGCCGGGTACGTCAGCTTGCCATGCTGCGCGTCTTTTCGAGTCCCTTTTCCCAGTTTCAGCGGGTCGCCGGAAACATCTAATAGGTCATCCGTAATCTGGAACGCCAAACCAACCGCAAAACCGTAACTTTGGAGACGATTCCGAAATTCGTCCGAAGCCCGGGCAATTCGGGCGCCCATCGTCAGCCCGCAACAGAGCAATCGCCCTGTCTTACGCCGATGAATGCTTTCCAGTTGGTCAAGATTGTCGATTGCCTGATGTTCGGCTTCAATGTCGGCGACCTGCCCGGCGACCATGCCGCACCAGCCTGCTGCAGACGCTAAGTCAGCACAACAATCTGCTGCAACGTCTTTTGGGTGAATATCTTGCGAGATAATCTCGAAGGCGCGCGTCAGCAGGCCGTCTCCCGCAAGGATCGCCAAGGCTTCGCCGTAAACGACATGATTCGTAGGCCGGCCGCGACGTAAATCATCATCGTCCATGGCTGGAAGGTCGTCGTGGATTAAGGAATACGTGTGGACCATCTCCAGCGCGCAGGCCGCAGGCAAAGCCGCTTCCCAATTTCCGCCGCAGGCTTCACAAGAGAGCAGTAACAGTAAGGGGCGCAGGCGTTTACCGCCTGCCAGCAGGCTGTACGCCATGGCTTCACGAAGCCGGTCGGGACAGCCGGTCATCGGTCCGACGTATTCCGCGAGGCGATCCTCAATCCGCTGACGGAGAGGTGCGACCGCGCTATCAAATGAATCGCCATCGGCTGCCATGACGCCAAATCCGCATCCCTGCCTGCTGAACCGAGCGTCTTGATGCGGCTCGGCTGCCCTCGTGTGCTCGGCCCATCTTACCGGCCGCAGGGACTGAAGAGAATAGCGAGTGCCGCAAAATGACGGAGACCGTCACCAGGCCGAGGCGATCCGCCGCGACGCGGATCAGGGCCGCGGCTGTCCGTTGACGGTGATGGTGCCGTTGAAGTTGGTGGCGTTCAACGGGAGGAAGGTATCGAAGAAGTTGGTGTTCGGGAAGGTGATGACGTTGTTCTGCTGGCTGCTGACGTCAATGGAACCGCCGATCACAGAGGTAAAGATAATACCCTGTTCGCGGACGCCGAGGTTGGGTCCGGTGATGTCAAAGCGATTGTTGCTGATCTCGATGGTGTTGGGGGCGCGGACGCTGTCAAAGACGATGGCAGTGCCGCCGTCCCCGTCGATGGTGCCGACGAACCCTGAGCCGAGGGTGTCGTCAAAGGCGAGCGTATCGCGAATCCTGACGCTGTGATTGGCGTTCGGCCCGAGCTGGAGGAAGCGAATTCCCGTGTTGACAACGAAGAGCCCGCCGCCCACCGGAACCGCCGCACCCGTGAGATTGATGATGTTCCCCACGGCTTCTCCGGGCAGAGTTCCGATGTCGACGTTAATGTTGGCGGCCGCATCGATCAGAATGGCGGTATTGGCGCCGACGGCGCCTTCGAAATCGTTGGTGAGGATGCGGAGGTTTGCGTCGTCGGTCGTCAGGGCCGAAGACGTGATGAAGTTGATGCCCGCATTCCCGCCCGCCGTCAGGTTGTAGACGTTGCGGTCAAACTGCGCGTCGATGGTGCCGCTCCAGTCGACCGTTGTGCCGGCGAGGAGCTGCGCCGTCGTGCTGATGGTGTTGCCTGAGACGAGCAAGTTCGCATGGGCTCCGGCGCCGGTGACCGTGGTCGTGATGAAGACGGCGTCATCGCCTCGGTCGGTGATGTCGTTTCCGACCAACCGGATGTCGTAATCGTCGTCGAGGTCAATCGGGTCGTCCGGTGTCTGGACTTCGATGTGAATTTCGTTGAACAGCCCTGCGCCGCCGTTGCCGTTGAACAGCGACGTTTCGACGTCGACGAACTGGGTGTCTTCCGAGAGGAGACCGTACTGGCGGTTGTTGAGCAACTGCATGTCGGCCAGTTGAATTCTCTCGGTCGTGAGGCTGTGGACGCCGAACAGGTTGGTGGAAAGGATCATGTTGGCCAGCGAAACTCTGCCGGTATTGGCCGCCCGGACGCCGGCCAGGGTGGAAGCGGTGATCGTACCGCCGGATCCGAGGCCGCCCGCGTCCCCGGTGACGGCGAAGTCAAAGGTTCCGCCGGTGCCGACGTTGTCTTGCAGGCGAATGCCCTGGCGGATCGAGCGGGTGTCGTCAACGGACGTCAATTGAACTTTCATGACGGAGTTTTCGATATCGACGGCGGGTAGACCGGATGTGAGGATCGCCCCGTCGCTGATGTCGATGCCGCCGGAGGGAACCGCCGTGTTGCCGGAGTCCAAGACGAACAGGCCGATGCCGTTGGCGGCCGTGATGTCGAGGAATCCCTGGACGGTGACCAGTGCGGGATTATCCTGCACGTTCATGCCGGCGCCATAACCATCCGTGCCGCCCGAGGTGGCACCGGTGATGGTCAGGTTGTTGAACCGGACGTTACCTGTGTTTCTGCGAATGTCAACGGCTGGATTCACGCGGTTCTGAGGATTGGCGACGGTGGCGAGTCCGCCGAACTGAACCTGGCCGGCGTTATCGAGGACAACGATGCCCGAACCGTCGCTGTTGAGTCCGCCGTTGCCTCGTCCCGCGACGTCGACGCCGGTGTTGAAGAAGATTTGCGAGGAGAGGGTGTTATTCTGGATGTTGAGGGCGACATTGGTGATCAGTCCGTTGATGACGGGGGTGTTCGTGACGCGGAAGATGCCGGAATTGGCCCCGTTGACGCCGAGATCGATGCCGTCGCCGCCGCTGCCGTTGATGGCGATGTTGTTAAACAGGACGCTGCCGGAGCTGTCTTGCCAGTTGATGCCGGGATCGACGCCGCCTGCGAAGGCGCCGATATTCACGTCACCGAAGAATTGCGCCGCGCCGGAAATGTTGACGAGATTGATGCCGGCTGCATTGCGATTGTTGATGGCGACTCCGCCCTGGGTCGTGAAATTGGCGCTGCCGCCGGCAAGCAGGTTGGTGATGTTGATCGCGTCGTCGGTCGGGTTGCCGATCAGCAGATCGCCGCGGAACGTGAAGTTTCCGCCGCTGTCAAGAATCTGTACCCCGAAGGTGCCGGCGTTATTGATGGTGGCCTGATCGACGGTGACCGCGCCGAAGACGTTGTCGATGAAGATGCCGTGCGTAGCCGACCCGGTATTCAGAATGTCGGCACCGGTCAGGTTGACCGAACTGCCGACGAGCGTGTCTTCCACTACGAGGGCCGGGGCGCCGGTGTTGGTAATGTCTCCCGTGTCGGGAATGCCGTCGCCGCTGAAGATGATGCCGGGCATGCCGTTCCGAACATGCAGCGCGGTGCCGGTGGGATTGAAGATGCGGGAATTGGGAATGATGATGCTCCCGCCGGCGTTGTCGAAGAGCATGCCGTCGAGTCCGGCGAAGTTGATGTCGGTCTGGCTGATCCGGACATTGTTGACGCCGCCGGTGCCGAATACGCCGTTGCCGGTCGGCCCGGAGCCCGGCGTGCCGGGATCGCCGACGACGAAGCCGCTGAATTCGGACCTGCTGGCGAGCGTGACGCCGTCGCCGATGCCGTTGATGAACAGCGGACGATTGGGGAAGTTCGTCGCACGGGGTAGCGGAATCAGGCCGATTCCCTGGGCGTTGATTGTGTGAAGGACATCGACGCCGTTGATTTGGCCTTCGCCGAGGAACCGGACGTTACTCTGCAGGGTGACGACGTTGTCGAACACGCCGTTGCCGTCGAGGTCGCCGCTGAAGACGCTGTTGGCGTGAACGAAGACGATGTCTTCCGCGACATTGGGATTCGTCTGATCGATCGTCTGGAACGGGAGCTCGACGGTGCCGTTTCCTCCGGGCGCGGCATAGCTGGCGACATGGTCAAAGAAGAACGGCAGGCCGTTCGCCGGGTTGATGGCCAAATTCCCCCGGACGAAGGTATCGATCCTGGCGACGGAAATGTTGTATTGGCGCTGGACCGGCGTGGTCATGCGGTTGAACTGATTCTTGGGCTCTTCGTCGGGCTGGCGATACCCGCCGTAACTCCACGCCACGGAAAACGCCACGTTGGTGTCGAACACCGGGTCGTGGGTCAACTGCAGTTGCACTTGCAGCGAGGGAATGATGTTGCCCTGCAGGCGCCCGCTCCAGCCGTTGAAGGCGCCGGTCGACTCCGATTCGTAATGGTACCCGCCGGCGTAGACGCGGAGATCGTGCCTCCGGGCGACCGGCATGGGCAGCGGAATGCCGATTTCGGCGTCCATCCCCTTCAGGGTGGTGCCGAACGTGTTTTTGATGTCGTACAGCAGGTTGTGTCCGGAAAATCGCTGGCTGTTGGAGACCAGTTGAGTATTGAGCAGCTTGAATTGGTCGCCGTACGGAAAATAGGCGTTGCCGCGAAGATCAAACCGTTCGCCGTAGAGTTCGGCGCCGAAGCCCATCTGCCGGAATAACACTCCCGACGTGTCGTCGTAGTCGTTGAAGAAGTTCACGCCGAGAATCTTATCCCAGCCTTCCACATACTGGCGAAAACCGAGCCCCATGTTGGCTCCGTAGCGGCCATTGTCGCCGCGGAAGCCGCGCAAGTCGCCGAAAATCAGCGATTGATCGACGAAGAAATACGGCATGAGTTCGATCGGCGCGAGCCCTTTGTCGCGCCCGAACGACGGTCCGGAAACATACCCGCCTCGAAACAGCGCGCCGAACGCCTGTCCTGAACGACCGGTAAAGGCGTCGCCATAGGCAGGGCCAGACTGGGATTCGTCCGCGTCGGCGACGGAATCGCCCAGCGTGCGGAAGTATTGGCCGGGGTTGGCCCCGTCCTGGCTGAGCACGACGGACGTCGGTCCCAGTGCTAACAGCAGAAACAAGCTGGTCCACCACAGCCAGGGAGACACTGGCAAGGCTGAGGAAAGACGCCGCTGGAAGTACTCGGTCATCGAGGCACCTTTGCGATTGCGGGCGGACGCGGTTTTTCCACTACGCCGCCAGACTCGGGCAGGTCGACGATCTCAACACGGATTGTGAGGGAGATAGGGACGGCTGGTTTTAGTTTCACCGCCCGGAGCGATCAATCCGAATCAAGCTCGACAAGTCGCTGTCCGGCACATTTTTGCGAAAATACTCGTTGTTGGAGGGACCGATTCGCTGGCCTCCAGCCCACTTCCGGCACAACCTGCCGAACGCGTCGTTTTGAGGCTTGCGGTTTTGCAGCGCGCTTGACCATCATCTCCCTGGGGGAATTGAGACGCGTGCGAAGGAGAGTTCCGTATGGCCGCAGCCGATTTTCGAGATCGCGTGATGTCGTGCCTGGGGGGCGATTGGCCGAAACCGCCCGCGCTGAATGTACGTCTCCGCGAATCGCTGCCGAAGGACGGGTATCGGATCGAGTCCGTCTATTACGACGCTGAACCGAACGACCCGATCCCCGCGCTGCTGCTGATCCCCGACGGCGTCACGAAGGATCGGCCGGCTCCGGCCGTTGCCGTCTGGCATCAGCACAACGGCAATTGGCAGCTCGGAAAATCCGAACCGGCAGGAATTGCCGGTCTGCCCATGCACCATACCGGGGTCGCGCTGGCCAAACTTGGCTACGTCGTCCTCTGCCCGGACGCCCTGTGTTTCGGCGAACGGCAGAATCCCCGGCTTCCGGGCGGAAATTTCGAGCGGTACGAGTTCCTCAGGTACGTCGTCGCCGGGAAATGCATGGCGTGGAAGAACATTCTCGATATGCGCCGTGCCATGGATTTCCTGGTCAGCCGGCCGGAGGTTCTGGGCGACAAAATCGGCTGCTACGGGCATTCCATGGGGTCGACGCATTGCTGGCTGGTCGGGCCGTTCGAACCGCGGATCCGGTGCATCGTCGGGAATTGCTGTCTGCCGACGTACGCCGGCATTCACCGGGAATTCCTGCTGCATTGCTTCCCGAACTTCATCCCGGGCCTTTACGAACATGGCGACACGCCTGATCTCGCCGCGTTGATCGCCCCGAGGCCGCTCCTGCTGAATTTCGGGGAACTCGACGCCGGAAGCCCGATCACCGACGTCCGCGAAGGGGTGAAGTCAATCCAGAGGGCCTATGACAGCGTCCACGCCGGCGAGAAGTTCTCGCACTTCATCGAAGAGGGCGTCGGCCACGTTCTGTCAGACGCCATGTGGCAACGGACGCGAGACTGGTTCGCCAAGCACTTGCGCTGAGGTGCGGGCCTCAATCCTTGTGCCGGCTCGATTCTTTCACGGCGTGCGGACAATTTTCGCCGCACGAAAAATGGTCCTGGCTGATCGTTTTCCGGGACTGGGCTTTCATCAGCGTGGGCAGCGCGCAGCCGGTCGACATCCCGATGGCCAGGCTCGGCAGTCCCAGCGCAATCGCTAGGAAGCGGCGGCGATCGACCGGCGTTTGCATCTGTTCATTCATGGCGATGGTTCCCGCGGGGAGTTCTTGTCCGGCGACTTCGGCCGGCGAAATGATTTTTCCTCGGGCCGGTGATGATATTTTCGGTTGAACGCCTCGGGGTCAAAGGCGTCGACCTGATCCTCTTCATGCTCTTCGACGTCCGTCGCCGCGGCTTCGTCCCTGGACGCCAGCCGCACAGGTTCCTTCGGTTTCGGCCCTGATTCCGGCAGGGGTTTCTTCAGAGCCGCGCCGTTGGGGTTCTCTGATTTCTTCCCCAGAACACTGGGGCGGTCTTGCTGTTTCTGTGCAGACTGGCGCTCCTTGGCGACGGCATTGACCCAGTCCGACAGCATTTTTCGCTGCTTTTCGCCGGTCGTGCCGAAGAACACGGCCCGGTTCATTCCGCCATGATTGCCGTCCGAAGACGTCAACAACGGGCTTTGCCTCGGCCGGGCGAGATCCAGTTGGTCCATCACCTGGGCCAGGTTGCGTTCGGAATACATCCGGTGCCCCGGGCCGGTCCCGCGGATCGGTTCCAAGCGGAACGTCGACGAGGATTTCGGTCCATGACACGAGGCGTTGGCACACTTGTTCATCAGCAGCGGCTGTATCCGCGTGGAATACTGGGCGGCGGTTTCCCGCGAAAGTCCTGCCAATGATTCCACCTCGGGGAGTTCGATGCCCCCCACGATGCGCGGCTCCGGCGCCTTCACGGCCGGCTTCTTCCGTGCGGCCGCGAGCTGCTCGTCAATCCGTTCCAGCAGATCGCGCGCGGCTTCGTGATCGGCATCGCGGTCCAAGGCCATCACCAGTTCCGCGCGGGCTTCCTCTTTCAATTGATGGGACCAGCACCACTTGGCCAGCTCATAATGCGTGGCCGCCGTCAGATCGACAAACGTCTCTCGCAGCCGGCGATATGCATCCGGCAGGCTGTTGCCGATGACGCGGGTTTCGTCGAAAGGCACCACCAGCCGGCCGGCGCTATGCTCGACCACGTATCCGTTCGGACTGCGGCTGATTTTTCCCTTCATCGTCCGCCCGTTCTGGAACACCAGCACTTGGCTTTCGTGGCTGGGATCCGCAAGCACATCGGCCGAGAGCGCGGAACTGGCGCACCACCCCAGCGCGAGCGCCCAGGTAGCGCAAAACACACCGTAAGCCCGTCGAACCGCACAGGGGTTCATGGCCGCAGCCCAGGGGAATTTGTGGAATTGGAGATGTGGAGCGCGCGGAATCTAGCCGCGCAGCGGCGACCGGTCAATGCAAGTTTGGCGGGCGCCCGCGGTTTCACCTTCTCCCCCGAAGTGAGAGCAAACCGGTTCGCTGCACGGTTCGACTTGAGGCGCCATGTGGGTTGATGCCGGGAGGAAACCCGTTGCCGCCAACCGGCTCCGATACGGTTCGGTCCGGTTCACAAGAGGAAAACTTCGTGGCGTATTGCTGACAGAGAGTTGCAAACCCTGTCAGGCCCGGATGTAATGGAGAGGATGTGTTCTCCGTGGTTCGCACTGTTTCGGGAGAGTTGCTCCTGATCGAATACCGCGAGATTCTTACCAGGCAATGATTTCACAGAAGGCGAGGATTCTCATGATGCGTCGATGGACTTGGGCGGGAATGGCGTTGCTGGCGGGCGGTCTGTTCCTGTTCCAGGGTGGTTGTGCCGAACAGAAACCGAAAACCGGCGGCAATACGTCGGTCGACCCCGCTCTGAGCGTGAAGCCCGGCGTGCCGGCGACGACAACGCCCGCGACGACCGACGAAACGGCACAGACCTCGACCCCGGTGGAAAAGACAGCTCCGACGGAAGACGAAGCTCCGGCGAAGACGCCGGACGACCTCGGTTCCACCACGGGCGGCGGCACCGAACTTCCCGAATCGTCCGACGAGAAATAAGACGTTTCTCGAAGCGGCGTTCTTCCGAGCGGGGGGCCTCAGCCCCTTGGTTGAGTTGTGTTTGCGATGACATCGTCAACAGGGGACCGTCGCCCCTCATTCGGAAGAACGCCCGATGGCTCCATTCCGGACAGCGCTCCAGGATGATTTCAAGCCGGGCTTTTCACAAAGTCCGGCTTATTGTTTTCCTGGAAACTCCTTGCCGATCCGGACGGCTTCAGGTATGGTCAAACACAGAAGCGCCTGAGCCTGCCAGCCTGCTGTGCCCGCCAATTGCCGTTCCCGCCTGCCTCCCAAGGACCATGATTATGCTTCGCTGCCGGTCAACGTGGATTCTGCTGTCCTGGTTGTGCTTGAACGGAGCGTTCAGCCGCGCGGCCGAGATCGATCCGCTCGATTGGCCCTACTGGCGCGGGCCGGAAATGAACGGCATCTCTCGCGAGATCAACCTGCCTGACTCTTGGTCGCCCGAGGGCGACAACCTCATCTGGAAAAACGAGGAACTCGGCACCCGCTCCACGCCGATCGTGCTGAACGGCAAGCTCTACACGTTGTGCCGGCATCAACCTGGGACCGCGGAAGAAGGGGAAAAGGTCGTTTGCGCCGATGCCTCGACCGGCAAGATTCTCTGGGAAAACGTCTTCAACGTCTTCTTGTCCGATGTTCCGGACACCCGCGTGGGCTGGTCCAGCGTTGTCGGGGACCCTCAGACGGGGGACGTCTTCGCCCTGGGCGTCTGCGGGCAGTACCAGTGCCTGAACGGGGAGACCGGCAAGACCAAATGGTCGCACTCCCTGAGCGAAGAATTCGGCCTCCTCACCACGTACGGCGGACGGACGAACTTCCCCATCGTTTTTGAAAACCTCGCCATCATCAGCGGAGTCGTCATCGGCTGGGGCGACATGGCCAAGCCGGCCTTTCGCATCCTTGCCTTCGACAAACGCAACGGCCAATGCGTCTGGTTCACCAGCACCCGGCTGTTCCCGGCCGACACCACCTACAGCGCCCCCGTGACGACCATCATTGACGGACAGGCTCAGTTCATCATCGGAGCCGGCGACGGTGCCGTGTACGGCCTTCAGCCGCGCACCGGGAAAATCCTCTGGAATTACGATGTGACGCTGCGCGGCGTCAATGCCACTCCCTTGGTGGTCGGCAAGACCGTGTTCTGCGGCCACGGCGAGGAAAATCTCGAAGACCCCACCAAGATGGGGGCGTTCTTTGCGATCGACGCCTCGAAAACCGGCAACATCACCAAGTCGGGCGAACTCTGGCGCAACATGGAACAGTTTGTCAGCAAAGGCCAGCCGTTGGCCATTGACGACCGCGTCTACGGCATCGATGAAAGCGCCTTTCTCTTTGTGAACGATCTCAAGACCGGCAAGCTGCTGTCAAAGAAAAAGTTTGGAACGGCCGGCCGCGGCAGCACCGTCTATGGCGACGGGAAGATCTATCTCGCCGACGCCACCGGCCGCTGGTCCATCTTCACCCCGGATGGAGACAACCTGAAGCAAATCCACCAATTACGGCTGAATGTCGACATTAACGGCTCGCCGATCATTTCGCACGGCAAGATATTTCTGCCGACGGAAACCGCGATGTACGCCATCGGCCTGCCCGACGCGAAGCCCGCCGCCGTGGCCGGTCCGGAGCGAGAAAAGGAATCGCCCGTCGCGAACGATAAGACGCCGGCGACGGCGCTCGTCACGCCGGTTGAATCGCTGCTCAAACCGGGCCAAAAACAACAATTGCAGGTCTGGTTGTACAACGCGAAAGGCCAATACCTGAGCGTGGCCAAGCCCGAAGACGTGAAATTCACCGTGGACGGGGCCGGCCAGGTCGACGACAAGGGCAAGTTCATTGCCGACGCCGAGCCGATCCCGACGGCCTGTGTCATTACGGCCGTTGTCGGCGACGTGAAGGGCCAGGCACGCGTCCGCGTCGTCCCGGAATTCCCCTGGCTGATCACCTACGACGACGGCGTCGTTCCGATCACCGGCGTCGGCATGCGCTACCGCAACATCGTCATCGATCACGATTACTTCAACGACCTGAAGCAGCGCGACCCGTTCGCTGCCCGGCTTTACATTTATCTGATGACGCAGTTCATCAACAACGAACGCCCGGCGGCAAAGTTCGACGACACCACCCCGATGCAGACCTGGACCCAGATCCGAAGGTATCTCGGACTCCTGGAAACCGTCACCACGCAGGATCAGGGAAAAGAAGCGATCGATCCCGCCCTGAAAACGCTGCAAACGGACGACGTCGTCAAAGACTGGAGCTGGACCGGCGACGAGAAAATCGGGCCGCAGCTCAGCGTCGTACGCGGCTCGCGGAAGATCACGGGCAACGGCGTCATGTGCAAGATCACCACTATTCCGCTCGGCACCCGCAGCCAGGGCTGGATGGGGCATCCCGGCTCCATGGAGTACGTCATTCAGTCCGACGTCATGGCGAACAAGACCGAAGTCGGCCAGGGAGCCGATGCCAACGCCAAGATGCCCGACATCGGCGTGATCAACCAGCGTTATCGCCTTGATCTGATGGGCGCGAGCCAGGAGCTCAAGGTCTATTCGTGGTATCCGCACGATCAGAAGCTGCACACCGTGCCGTTTCCCTGGGAACCGGATACCTGGTACACGATGAAATTCCAGGTGACAAAAGAGAAGCGTGACGGCGTGGACTACTCGATCTGCCAGGGAAAAGCCTGGAAACGGTCGGACAAGGAACCCGATGCCTGGACGATCGAGTGGGCCGACACCCCGGCCAACAGCAACGGCAGCCCCGGCCTGTTCGGCAACGCCAAAGACACCGAAATTTTCTTCGACAACGTCACCGTCACTCCGCAAAATTAATTGCGACGTCTGCCCGCAGCCAAAGCCCTTAGGCATACGATCAAAGCCGCATCCATGAGCACCGCCCTCACAGCACCGAGCCGCCCGCTGGGCCCCTGGGCCAACGGCATGTTCATGTCGGAGGACGAATTCGATGCGGTCACCGAATTTGACCCCGGCTGCCGGTATGAACTCCTGCATGGAGTCTTGATCGTGTCACCCCCAGCCGATTTTGGTGAACGCAGACCGAACGATGAATTGGCGATGCTATTACTCAATTACCGTTATCAGCATCCACTGGGCAAGGCAATCGACGATACCGTTGCCGAGCAAACGCTGAACACATCCGCCGGTCGTCGCCGGGCGGACCGTGTCGTTTGGACCGGGTTGGGCCGCAAGCCGGACTTGGATCGCGATGTGCCGTCCATCGTGATCGAGTTCGTTTCCGATTCCACCCGTGATCGCCGTCGCGATTACGTGGAGAAACGCCAGGAATATGCGGAAATCGGCGTGAAAGAGTACTGGGGGATCGACCGATTCCGTCGGACCATGACCGTGCATCGTACCGATCAGCAGATCACTGTCGCCGAAACCGAATCCTATTGCACTGAATTGCTGCCGGGTTTTGAGTTGTCGCCGGCCCGGCTTTTTGCTGTCGCCGACTGAAATTGAACATGCCAGCCTTTTCACCAAATAGAGAGACCCTGATGAACCGTACCACGTTGTGCCTCGCATTCGGCGGACTGTTCGCTCCGTTCGCTCTGTCCGCCGCTGAACCGTTCGATCCGACGGCTCACGCCATCACGGAAATCGGCAAAATGAAGGTCGGCAAAAAGGACTGGCCGCAGTGGGGCGGCACGGCCTACCGCAACAACACGCCCGATGGCACCAACATTCCCAGCGAATGGGATATCGCCACCGGCGACAACATCCTCTGGGCCGCGCCGCTCGGGTCGCAAACCTACGGCAACCCGGTCGTCGTGAATGGCAAGGTCTATGTCGGCACCAACAACGGCTCCGGCTACATCAAGCGCTATCCCAACAAGGTCGATCTCGGCTGCCTGCTCTGTTTCGACGAGAAGACCGGCGAATTCCTCTGGCAGGCCAGCAGTCCGAAGCTTCCGACCGGACGCGTTCACGACTGGCCGCAGCAGGGAATCTGCTCGACCGTGTATGCCGACGACGACAAAGTCTGGTACGTCTCCAGCCGCGGCGAAGTCGTCTGCCTCGATGCCGACGGTTTTCATGACGGCGAAAACGACAAGCCCTTTTACGCCGAGCCCAATGAAAATAAGGACGAAGCCGACATCATCTGGTCGTATGACATGATGGGCAAACTCGGCATTTCCCAGCACAACATGTGCAGTTGCTCAGTGACGTGCATCGGCGACTACCTGTTCGTCAATACGTCCAACGGCGTCGACGAATCTCACATCAACATTCCGGCCCCGAAGGCACCCAGCTTCCTCTGCATGGACAAGAACACCGGCGAAGTCCTCTGGACCGACGGCGGGCCGGGCGTCAACGTCCTGCACGGGCAGTGGTCGTCACCGACGGCCTTTGAGGCCGGCGGTCAGGACCAGGTCGTTTTCGGCGGCGGCGACGGCTGGGTCTACAGTTTCGACCCGAAAGGCGACGGCAAACAGGCCAAGCTGCTCTGGAAGTTTGATGCCAATCCGAAGGAATCGAAGTACGTGCTCGGCGGCCAGTCGACGCGGAATCACATCATCGGGACTCCGGTGTTCTACGACGGACTGCTCTACCTCGCTGTGGGTGAAGACCCGGAGCACGGCGAAGGCCAGGGACACCTGTGGTGCATCGACCCGACCAAGCGCGGCGATATCAGCTCGGAGAAAGCGGTCGACAAGGCCGGCAAGGAAATGCCGCACCGCCGGTTGCAGGCCGTCGATATGAAGAAGGGGGAAAAGGCCGTCCCGAATAAGAATTCCGCCGTCGTCTGGCATTATGATTCCGTCGACAGGAACAAAAACAAGAAGCTCGATTTCGACGAGATCATGCACCGCACGATGGGGAGCGCGGCGTTGAAGAACGACTTGTGCATCATCGCCGACATGAGCGGCCTGGTTCACTGCGTCGACGCGAAACAGACCGACGAGAACGGCCGGCCGGTTGTCTATTGGACGCACGACATGTTCGACGCTGCGTGGGGTTCGGTGCTGATCGTGGAAGACAAAGCCTACGTCGGCGATGAAGCCGGCGACGTTCACGTCTTCGAGCTGGCGAAAAAGAAGAATTTGATCAGCGAGGTCAATGTTGGCAGCGCCGTCTATTCCACGCCGGTCGTCGCCAACGACACGCTGTTCATCTCGAACAAGTCGACTTTGCTGGCGATCAAGGCCGGGGCGAAGCTGGAAGGGGGCGTGAAGCCCAGCAACGCCACCGACTCCGGCGACAGCGAGTGATCCTATTGAGACAGCGGCGCACTGACAGGAATGTCCGTGCCCGTTCGGGGAGCCCGGCGTCGGCGACGCCGGGACCGTTTTGGAGAGCGCCAACACGTCTTGTGATTCGTATCAGACCAGTCCTGGCAGAGTCCCCGTGGCGTCGGCGAATTTTTCCATCGGGACGCCCAACTGCTGGGCCACGGTGGTCAACACGTTCGACAGCGGCGGATGCTTGTCGGCATCGAACGCCAGGTGCCGGCCCAGCTTGATCCCGACGGCTTGCCCCCCTGCCACCAGCAGCGGCAGATTTTTTGGGGAATGCTCGCCGCCCTTGCCGGAGTTCATTCCGCTGCCATAAACGATTACGGTCCGGTCCAGCATGCGCCGGTCGGCTTCGGCGGTCGATTTGAGCAGTTCGATAAATCGTCCCAGGCGGGACAGATGGAATTTGTCGATGACCGCGAGTTTCGCCAACATGCCGGCGTCGCCGCCATGATGCGACAGTTCATGATGATTTTCGCCGCCGCCGCCGTAACCTCCGGCTTCCCTGGACCACTCGAACGTAATGACCCTGGTCGCATCGGTCAGAAACGCGAGGTAAGACAGTTCCAGCATGACATCGAGCCACATCGGACGGTCGTGGGAGTCGCCGGGTTTGCTCGCCAGTTGCAGCCCGGTCTCCGGCACCTCCTGTTTTGGCCGATCGACCCAGGATTGCAATCGCTCGACTTGTTTCTCCGTCTGGCGCACGCTGGTCAGGTACTCGTCGAGTTTCCTCCGGTCGGTTGACCCCAGTTTGCGTTCGAGAGATTTCGCTTCCCGGGTCAGATGATCCAGAATGGAACGGCGCTCTGCGTAACGCTTCAGAGTGGCCGCCCGATCGCCGGCAGAATCGGGAACGAAAAGGCGTTCGAACAGGCGGCGCGGGGAATTCTCAGCCGGCAGCGGTGTTCCGTTGACATCGAAGGACAGCGTATGACTGTGCCCGGCCGCTCCGGTACCAGACATATCGCCCAATTGCAGCGAGGGAAACCGAGTGGCGAGGCCATGGACGTCGGCGATCTGCTGATCGATGGAGATGCTGTTCGTATAATCGGCCCCCGGCTTGGATTTGAGATTCGCCGCCGTCAGCCAGGTATCGGCCCCGCTATGTCCGCCCTGTGAACTGGGATGCCCCAGGCCCGTGATGACGGTGAAATCCTGCCGCTGATCTTCGATCATCTTCAGCGAGGGCGACAATTCATACGCTTCTCCGGCCGAGGGAGGCACCCACTCGAGGATGTTCACGCCATTCGGAATATAGCAGCAGATCAGCCGGGGCTGGACGACGTTCGACTTTTCCCACGCCTTGAACGTGGAGGGAGCCGCCCATGTCCTGGGCAGCATGGCATCGAAGAGAGGCAGCGTCAGCGCGACGCCGGCTCCACGCAAGACGTGCCGGCGGGAGAGCGGGCTCTGAAAGTACGAAGGCATGATCAACTCCCCGTGTCCTGAGACACTCAGTGCTATTTTGTAAGGAACGGTTCACTGTTCACAATGAATTGAATCAAAGATCGCAGCGTGTAGTTTTCCTGCTGGATCTGTGCGACAGCGGACTGAATGGCTGGCTGATCCGCCAGGCCCATCTCTCGTCCGCACGCATAGGTCATCATCTTGGATGTCAAACAGGCAAGAAACAAATCCTTCTTGTCGAGCATCGCCTGTTGCAGTCCCCGGACGCCCTGGATTTGGGTGCCGTCCAGCATGGCCGACGAGGCGTCAATCAGCGGGTCATTGGGATCAATGCGGCCTTTGTAGCCGAACCCTTCCCGTTCTCGCCATTTCCCGGCGGCATTGTAATTCTCCAGCGCAAAACCGAGCGGATCGATTTTATTGTGGCAACGGGCGCACTGCGGCAGCTCGCGGTGAATTTCCAGCCGTTTTCGCACGGTGGCCTTATCAATGCCTGGCACCTTGGGCGCGATTTCGCCCGCATTCGCCACCGGCAGGCCGGGATCGATTCCCAGCAGCGCCTTCATGATCCATGTCCCGCGCTTGACGGGCGATGTACGGGTTCCATTCGAGGTGATCGTGAGAATCGACGCCTGGGTGACGATGCCGCCTCGCTCCACGCCGTTGGGAACATCGACTTTGCGAAACGCGTCTCCGCGAACGCCGGGGATCCCGTAAAAACGGGCCAGCCGCTCGTTGATCGTCACGAAGTCGGACCGGATCATCTGGCGGAGGTCGAGATCCTGGGACAGAAACTCTTGAAAATACGCTTCGGATTCACCGGCCATTGACAGTTCCAGATGGCGGTCATATTGCGGATACAGGTCTTCCGCCGGCGGATTGGCGCCGATCTCACGCAGTCCGAGCCATTGCCCGGCGAAATTTCGAACGAACGCGGCGGACTTCGGGTCGGCCAGCATGCGGTCAACCTCCGCGCGCCGAACCTTGGCATCTTGCAACTTGCCGTCTTTCGCCAGTTGAAAGAGCCCATCATCCGGCATGCTCGACCAGAGGAAATACGACATTCGGCCGGCCAGTTCGTAATCGCTCAAAGTGATCGCGGCGTCAGCAGGGTTCGCCGTCTTGGGTTTCGCGATCGAGGGTTTTGGAGCATTCTTGAGCGGTTTGGCTTTGCCGTTCACGGGTTTGGCCGGTTTCGGATCGTCGCCAGGTTGTGCCGGCGCCGGGTTCCGCTGGGGTTCGACCAGAAAGAGAAAATGGGGAGAAGTCAGCGCCGCCATCAGCGGCGCCTGGATGGCTTGCAGAAACGGTTTCTCTTCGCGGGCAGACTGGTAGAGTTCCAGTTTTTCGTCGAGTTCTTCGTCAGTCACCGGGCGGCGATACGCGCGCCGCAGAAATCGAGCCAGGACTTCGCGGGCGTATTTCTTTTCATCAGTCTGGGCGAGAGGCGAATCGAACAGGATCCGCGTATGGCTGGAGGGCGGCCAGGCATCGTAGATCGGGCCTTCGATTTCAAACCAGTCGATCAGCAATTCCGGCCGCGCGAACTGGTCTGACGTTTGCATCCAAAAATTTTCCAGCACGCGCGGGATCGCATAGGCATAGTCAAAACTGACGCCCGCGGATTCCGTGGTGAACCGCAGCAGGAATTCATGCGTCTTCGGCTTGTCCGGCGTGCCGTCGGCGTCGAACTCGGCGATAACGCGCGGCTGCGGGCCGAGTTGCTGCACAAACTTGATGCGTGCCGGACCATAGTCATACATGCGATCGTGTCGGAAGTGTTCCAGGTCGCGCTGGTACGCCTGTTCGTGCCATTTCTTTCCGTTCGGCGCATCGACGAGCTGCTTCTCCAGGCGTTGTTTCAGGATCTTCTCGGCCGTTTCGACAACCGCCGCGCGATTCGGGACCCGGCTCGCCGCGCGAATGCGGACGGCATAGATGCCAGGAACGGGTACGCGAAAATCACGGGCATTGACTCCCTTATCCCAGTTGGCGTGATGCACCAGCACCCAGTCCCCCTCCGTCAGATTGTTGCCGCCGTTGAGGAGCGAGTTATTTTTCTGATCGAGCCGCACGCGCCGGCTGTCCATCGCGACCACGGTGGGGTCGAACCGCCATTTCACGCCAGTCGGACGGTCGCCGTCGACCAGTGCTCGATTCAAGATCTGCTGTGCCGCACTCAGGTACAGTTCCAGGTGCAGCGGAGAAATTGTCAGCGCGCCGCCATTGTTGTCGAACCCGCCGGCCGGCGGGTCTTGCGGAAAGCCGGAAGGATCAAAGTCGACCCCGATGAGATCGCGAATCGTGTTGCGGTATTCTTCACGATTGAGCCGTCGTAACACCACGGCCCGTTCTCGTTTTGCCAGTTCGGCACGAACCGTCTGGGCTGTGATCCAGTCGACCACGATTGCCGTCGCTTCTGCCGTCGGCTGAGGCTCTTTCTCCGGCGGCATTTCGTGCGAATTGAGGACATTCACGATTTCGCGCCAGGCCGCCCTGTTCCCGGCATCGGCAAAGTCATTCAGGAGACGCGACGCCTCGACGGAGAATTCCCCTTGCGGTTTCTCGCCGACATGACATTTCCGGCAGTACTTCGCGAAAAACGGCGCTACGATGTTCTGGTAGCCTTTCGGATCGGGCAGGAACTCCTCCTCTGCGGCGGCAGCCTGATTCCACAGAGCACACCCGCTCAGCCCGAACCAAAAACACGCCCATCTTGCGTTCATTGTCGATCTTTACCTCGAAACACCGCCCTGCGAAACGAATTCATCCTGTTCCATCGCACCTGCCTCGTCAACCCCTTGCGAGCCCAATCGCGTGTTGACGGGGATCGTCGCCAGTCGCCACGCCGTCAGGGAGTGATACACTTGGCCGAACACGTCTTGCCAGGGGTACGCGTGGTGACCGTTCAAGTTGTCGCCGCACAACGCCAGCTTCGGGACATCCTGTCGCGGGGTGCGCAGCTGGCCCGTGAGGAATGGCCAGCAGTTCGCATTCCACTTCGGACCGCACGCCGGGCAGGTCGAACAGATCGAGCGGGTTCAGCATGTCCTGCCTGGCCGCGGCAGCGGTCTTATCGGGCTGTCAGCTCTTTGATACGGACGTTGCGGAATTCGATGTCCGGAAAGCGGCGGTGAAGCTGGAAGCCAATTTGACCTGAGCGAGGAGCATTCGGATTCGCCATCTCCGCAGTCAACAGCCCATTCAGTTCGACGGCCTCATTGTTGCCGTCGCAGCGGATTGTCAAATCGTTCCAATCGCCGGTCCTGTAGCCCTGATTGATGCGATTCCGCTGCGCGCCGGTCGCCTGGATCGAATGGCCGGGCCCGGTGATCCCCTCGCCCCAGATATCTCCGGTAACATTCTGCGCGGAACTGAAACCGAGGTCGGCCTGGTGTCCCGCGGGCTTGCCCTGGGCGTTCAGGGATGTTCGATACTGCACTCCGGAATTGCCGTCATTCTTGAGCCGGAACTGCAGTCGCAACTCGAAGTCAGAATATTTCTTCTCGGTCAGCAGATAGACGTGGTCGTTGAGGTTGGCCGTCCGGCCAGCGAGAATTCCACCGTCGCGGACCGTCCAGAACTGCTGGTCGCCTTTCCAGCCGGTGAAGTCTTTCCCGTTGAAGAGGGGCGTGAAGCCGTTTTCACCGGGGGCATTGACGAAGCCGTCGGTGTTCGCGGGTGAATTCCCTGTTAACCAGAATACGCCGAGATCGACGCAGCCCGGTCCGCCTTTGTTTTTACAATGGACGGCGACGAGATTTTTGCCGGGCTCGAGCAGCGACTTGCCTGGCTCTTCGACGAATTTTCTGTACATCGTGGACCAGCCGCTGCGCTGAAACAATGGTTCGCCGTTGACGTAGACCTGCAGCGCTTCATCTTGGAAGTAATTCCATTTGACTTGCAACTGCTGGATGTTCGCCGGGGCTTCGACGACTCTTCTCAGCCAGATTTCCTTGGCCTTCCAATCTGTCTGTGATTTTTGTCCGCCGCGAATGAGAAATGGTTTGCCATCCCAGCCGATGCCGAACGGCGTTTTGCCGGTCTGCCAGTCGCGATCATCAAACTCGACCGCGTTCCAGGCGGCGGCCGGTTTGGTGACGGTGTATTTCCAGTCATCACCGCCGCGCGGTCCTGCCTTGATGCCGACGGTGATGGTCTGCAGATCTTCGGCTTTGCTGTCGGCCTGTGCTTCGCGATCGAGGATTTCCTTGACGGCGTCGACGGACACCGCGACGCGGAAACCGACATGCGGCGATGGTGCGTAGTGTGGAAACGCCAAGCGCGAGGACGAACGGCAATGTAACGGTGCCAATCCAGCCAGGCCGCCGCGAACCACGGGCCAGCCGTCGGAGGGAATCGGTCCGAGCGGATCGTGCGCTGGCTGATCGCGAAACTGTGCGAAGTAAGCAGCTTCCCAACGATCTTGAACCATCTCTTGAACGTTGCCGTGGACGTCGAACAATCCGAAGGGATTCGCCAGAAGTTCGCCTGCTGCATGAGTGCGCCCGTCCGCATTGAAACCGTTCCAGCCGACCTCAACCATCTTGGCATCGTCGTTGCCATTCCAGTATTTGGTAGTGGTTCCTGCGCGGCATGCAAACTCCCATTCGGCTTCAGTCACCAGCCGGTAACCTGCAGCCGGCACGAGAGTCACGGTGTCGCCGATGTGAGAGTAACACGGCGGAATCTGTTCTGTTTGACCAAGTTTCATGCAGAAATCGACCGCGTCAAACCACTTTAGATATTCCACGGGAAATCGCGATGTGTCTAGGCCGGCAACTTTTTCTTTTCCCTCACCGGTTGCGGCATGCCAGGCCGGATTAACCCCCATGACTTTTTGAAACTCCGCCTGCGTGACTTCATGAATACCAAGGTAAGCCGGCTTGGTTAACAGCACTCGGTGGAGGGGCTGTTCGCTCTCGATGCAGGCTTCCCAATGAGGATTATTCACTTGATGCGCTGTCTGGCATTCTTTGACCTCCTGCTCGGTACTCCCCATCAGAAATTCCCCGGGCGGGATGAGCACAAACTTCATGCCGAGACTGTTCTCCCACTCGACCGGAACGCCGAGGTGTTTGGCCCAGGCTTCCTGATGGGCTTTAGCCTGTTCCGCATTGAAGGGGGCGATGGCCGGCGGCGGGGAGCTGACCGTCTCGTCGGAAATGCCGGATGGAATCGAGATCGTGCTTGACTGATATTTTACATCCTTTTCCCGGTCATTCAGAACGATGGAAACTCCCTCGGGCGACGCGATGCCTTTGGCGACCCGGAAATTCAACTGAAGCAGATCCCTGGTCGATTTCAGATCGCAGAAGACATTCAGTAATTGCCCACTGGATGAAAAAACCTCGACCCACGTGCGAGAGGATTTGTCGTTCGCTCCGCACGGCGGCAGATCGGGTGCAGGTCGAAACAACTCCGCCGGGAAGTCCGCGTGATTGATAACAGCAATCTTGTAGAGGGTATAGGACGCGCCGTCTGTCTTGTAGGTTTCACTGCCCTGCAGTTCCAGCCTGGGCGTGAGTGGGTTCGCTCCTTGAGCGGGCACAGGGGCGACCGGCGGCACGGTCCCGGCGACGCCGACGCCGGGCTTGGGGGGGATTGTGATTTCGATCACATTCTTGTCATTCTTCCGGACCACGTATTTGCCGTCGCTGATGACGGTCGTGTCGCCCCGCGTGACGGAGTAGTCGTGTTCGCCGACCGTGAGGTGAACCTGGCCAATCCCTGCAGCATCGATCGTGGCCGTTTTCCCATCGACCTTCACCACGGCGGTCGGGTCGTCGACTTTGATCTGGACGGTGACTTTGTTGTTGCTCAATACGATGAAGACGGCGAACAAGGCGATCAACGCCAATCCCCCCGCACCGCCGACCGCGAGCCAG
>CAYMAO010000011.1:0-16070 GCA_964388415.1 uncultured Planctomycetaceae bacterium
AGCGTCGTCTTCTCTGGTCCCCTCGCCCGCGTTTCGGGGGAGGGGGTCAGGGTGAGGGGGCCGAGCGCTCCGAAACGCCATGTCGCAAGACACCCCCTCATCCGCCTTCGGTCCCTTCTCCCCCACGGCGGGGGAGAAGGAACTGAATTTTTTGGCTTTCTGCCAGTTGTGTAGATACCAATGGTCGCGGACGCCGGGCTGGGCGTTCTCCTTGCGGCCATTTCGCTCATTGCCTATCATTCGCCGGACAATGTGTCAGCATTTCTCCCGCGTTCGGCGTAGCTGAAGGTCATGGAGCGAGCCGTTCCCCCGCTGCGCTGGTCGGACGCCCGGTCTTCCGGCCGGAAGTACAGCCTGCGCGAATTGTGGTCTTACCGTGAGCTGGTGCTGGCATTTGTCGTCCGGGATCTGCATGTGCGGTATCGGCAGACGGTGCTGGGCGTCGCCTGGGTCGTGGTGCAGCCGGTCGCCTACACGCTGGTTTTTTCCTTGTTTTTTGAGCTTTTGGGCGCCCGGACGGACGACGGCAAGGTTCCGTCGCTTTTGCTGCGCCTGAGCGGGGCGATTCTCTGGCAGGTCTTTGCCCAGGGAGTGCAGCAGTCGACGCTGTGCCTGGCGAACAATCGGCAGCTCATCACGAAAACATATTTTCCCAGGCTGCTCTTGCCGATCGCCGCCGTCGCGACGCCTTTGATCGATTTCGTCATCGGCTGGTGCCTGCTGCTCATCGTGTCGCTGTGCTTCGGCGTGGTGCCGGGCGCGTGGTTTCTGCTGACGCCGCTCATCGCCGTCCCCTTGACCTGCGTGTCGTTCACCGTGGGAACATGGGTGAGCATGTTGAACGCGCTGTATCGCGACGTCACCAGCCTGGTGCCTTTCGCGCTGCAGTTGGGATTTATCTTCACCCCGGTGATGGTTCAGACGGCCCAGATCATTCCGGATGCGCATTCGGGATATCGGGTGCTGGCGGCCGTGAACCCCTTGGTGACGATCATCGACGTCTTTCGGTTCGCGTGGTTCGGGCAGCCGTTGCCGTCGCTGGGAATGGTGCTGGTCAGCGTGCTGTCCACGGCGGCGGTGTTGTACACGGGTCTCTGGAACTTCGCGAAAACGGAAGACATCGTGGCCGACCGAGTATGACAATGTAGGTCACTTGCTCCGCAAGTGACCCCGCACTCGTGGAGCGGGTGATCTCCTTTCAAAGTGTTGCATGAACGTCATTCAGCTCGAAAATGTCGGCAAGCGGTATTGGCTCCGGCATCGCGCGCCAGACCGGAGGCTCATGGAAGCGCTGCATGACGGCGGCCGCGCGATCACCAGACTCTTCACAGGCAAGCAACCCGACAAACCTGTGTCCCGCGAAGAGTTCTGGGCCTTGAAAGAGATCACCCTGCAGATTCAATCCGGCGAAGTCGTCGGGCTGATCGGCCGCAACGGGGCCGGCAAGAGCACGCTGCTCAAACTCATTTCGTGGATCATGGCCCCCACGACCGGCCGCATCGGCGTGCGCGGCCGCATGGGCTGCCTTCTGGAGGTCGGCTCGGGATTTCATCCGGAACTCACCGGCCGGGAAAACGTGTTCTTGAACGGCGCGATTCTCGGAATGAGCCTCCGGGAAATCCGTCAGAAATTTGACCAGATCGTCGCCTTCTCCGAAGTCGAGGCGTTTCTCGACACGCCGGTCAAACATTATTCGAGCGGCATGTTCGTGCGGCTGGCCTTCGCCGTGGCTGCACTGCTCGATCCGGAGATACTGATCATCGACGAGGTCCTGTCCGTGGGCGATGCCGGGTTTCAGAAAAAGGCGCTGACGGTGATTCACGACGCCGTCCGCAAGGGCGCCACGTGCCTGCTGGTGTCTCACCATCTGCCGTCGGTGACGAGCCTGTGCCGGCGGGCCGTGCTGCTGCAATCGGGACGGATGGTCGCCGACGGCCTGCCGGAGGACATCGTCCGTCAATACCTGACGACCGTGCGGCGGGAAGGCGGAGAAATCGTCTGGACGAATCGCGAGACGGCCCCCGGCAACGACCAAGTCCGTCTGCAGGCCGTCCGCATCCGGCAGCACGATCTGCCGCAATCGACAGCGGATGTCGACATCGGCCAGGACATCGGCATCGAACTTCAGTACGAAAAATTCTCTGCCGGCCCGGAACTGTCGGCGATGCTGCTTCTGAAAGATCACGCCGGCACGACGGTGCTGCTCTCGACTTCGGCGAAAGGAGTCCGCATGAATTCCGCGGAGGAACCGTCGTCGGACGAGCCGTCCGGCATCTATCAGTCGACGTGCACCATCCCTGCGCATCTGCTGAACGAGGGCCGCTACTCTGTCACGCTGCACGTCGGCCGGGGCATCAATCAGCCGATTGCTGCCGCCGACGATTGCGTGACGTTCGACGTACACGACACGGGTGAACAGCGCGGCTTGTATGCCGGCGCATGGCCCGGCGTGGTCCGGCCGCGGTTGGCATGGAAAGTGTCTCGTTGCACGGACGCGACGTAACGCTGCGCATCGCATCAATCGATAGAGATCAGCAAGACGATCCCGGCGACGCCGGGCTTTGACGGGTTCTTGAAGCGCACTCCCGCGCAGTGAGCGATATAATCCAGGCATGAACGCTTTTCTGACCGACTTGCCTGGCGGGTGGGATGCGACCCGAAGCGTCGACGCGGCGTTGTCTGATGGCCGCGACGATCAGGTGCTTGTCGGCATCCGGGCTGTCGGGCTGAACCCGGCCGATGCGTTTCAGATCGAAGGCCGCTATCCGGGCGGACCGAAGCCGCCGTTCATCGCCGGCCGTGATGCTGCGGGCGTGGTGATACAAGGTGATAAGGCAGGCCGCTGGAAGCCGGGCGATTCCGTGCTGCTGTTGCAATCATCGTCACGGGATCTCAAGAATGGCACGCTATGCGAACAGCAGTGGATTGCCGCGGAGAATCTGGCTCCTTTGCCGGCCGGTTGGTCGTGGCAGGAAGCCGGCGCGGCGTCGCTGGTCTATCTCACCGCGTGGAAGGCGCTGACCGGCCCGGGACCGCTGACGTCAGAGCAAGTGGTGCTGGTAACCGGGGCGTCCGGCGGCGTCGGCCTGGCAGCCGTGCAGTTGGCTGCCGGTCAAAGGGCCACCGTGGTGGCGTTGTCCCGCTCCGAGGCGAAGCGGCAACGGCTGCGTCAGCAGGGAGCGAACTTCGCGTTTGCTCCCGATGAAGAACATCTCAAGGAAAAAATCGCCGAGGCGACAGGCCGCAAAGGCGTCGATGTCGTCGTGGAAAACGTCGGCGGATCGATGTTAACGCTGGCCGTCCATCTGTTGGGCGTTCATGGCCGGATCGGCGTGGTCGGCGTGCTCGCCGGAGTGGAAGCGGCGCTCCCCATTCCGGCCTTCATGTTCAAGCGAGCCAGCCTGCACGGCATTCTTGTGTCCGATTATTCTCCGGACGAATCCCAAGCCGCCTGGCGGCAAATCGTCGACGACCTGCAGCGCACGGGCCGCAAGCCGGTAATTGACCACGTCTTTCCGTTCGATCAAGTCCGCGCCGCATTCGATCACCTGCGCGGCGACGTCTTCGGCAAAGTCGTCGTAGAAATCTCCCAATGATCGCTTGCGGGTTCGCTGCCCATTTTTTTCGTTCCGCGAGAAAACTCGATCCGTTTTCCCTGTTGAGGGGTTGAGAGATAGAGCGACGCCGCGAACTGCGGCATTCACCAGGGATGCAGAGCATGTCTCGTCGAACTATTTGCTGGATGGACAGCGCGGTCCAGACGTCGCCGCTGCCGGACTTTGGTGGGCTTGCAGCGCTCGCTCAAATCGTGGGATTGACATTCTTCCTGGCACAGGCGAGCGGAGGTGCGTGTCTGGCGGCCAACGGTCCGTTGGCCGTGGATGTCGTCACGCTGAAGTCAGGCCGATCCTTGCGGGGGGCCGTGCTGAACCGGCAACCGGATGGCACGCTGACGATGGCCGTCTCGCGAGCCTGGCTGGAACACGCCGACCCAATGGAATTCGCCAAACAGGCCGAGCGCGACGCCAACCTGCAACGCGCCGCGCGAACCGAGACCAGGGACCGCATCGAGAAGGAACTCGCCGACCCGCCCGAGGCCCCGCGACTGGCGTTCTTTCTCAAACAGGAGTTGAAGCGGCTGGAGAAAGAACTGGCCGCCGAGAAGCCTGTCCCGCCGCAGTTCCTGCTGCTGGATCTTCCCCCCGCCCAAGTTGCAAAGACCGTCCCGGCTTCCGCTGAGCGGCAGCGGATCGCTCTTTTCGCCTGGAGCGAAGGGCTGGCCGGTGTGGAAACGACATCCGCACAGACCTTGCGGAAGCAGTTGATCGAAGCCGGCATCGGTGTCGACGGCCCGGCGCCCGACCTGTCGGACAAGCTCCCTGCCCGGCCTCAATCCGATGCCGAATGGTCGGCCCGGCTCGCCCTCGTGGAGTACACGCTGGCAGAGTCGCTCGACTTCCAGGGCATGGGCGATACGCTGGTCCGCACGGGCGACGGGCAGAAAATCTCTCTCGCCGCCGTGCTGCCGAAACTGCTGGCTTCGCAGGTCGATTCGCTCCTCGGCGATTTCCTGGAACCGGGACGGAAGCCCAGGCAGAACAATCCCAGGGACAAGGACGTGCTGCGGCCGGCCATCGCGATTGCGGAGAAGAATCGCCAGCATGGCTTCCGCGTCACGCGGCTGGAACTGAACGCCGAGCGGCTGGCCGTCGCCGTGCAAACCGACTTTGTCGCGAAGCTGCCGGACCGCGATTGGCAAACCATCTGGTCTCAAACCGAAACGGCGGATGGTTCCAAGCCCCGTCCCGAAGCCGAGGCCCGCATTGCGGACGACCCGCAGGTGAAGACGATGCTCGAATCGCTGAATGGCCTGGGGCTTGCGGGCGACGACACCCTCCGGCAGGCATTTCGGGTCGGCGCGGCGACGATGGCCGCCCAGCAAGCCGCGGATGCGCGCTTCTTCGAATTTCGCGACCGCTACGTCAAACGCCTCGACGGCCCGATGCTGGTGCTGCCGGGAAAATAATACGAATCCCAGAAAATAACAGCACTCTCCCAATAGGTCCCGGCGTTGCCAGCGCCGGGCTTTGGTGAAATCTTGACGCGCTGTGAATTGTTGGGATTGATAGAATGCCTGCCAGGAGAATTTCCCGCGTCCGGATCAACACGTCACGATCCGGTTTTCTTTGGCGGACAGTTCGGCTTGAAGGATCGCGGCCACGACGTCTCGCGATTCCTCCGGCGTGATGACCGTCGGCTTCTGGCCGGCGGCGACGCACTTCAGAAAGTAGTCGAACTCCTCTTTCAAATATCCGCGGCGCAGCCCGTGAACCTTCGGCCAATACGTCGACTGCGGAAATTGCAGGCCGCTGTTCGTCAGCAGCGTGTACTGGCTGCCGGAGTTGTCGATGGTGATCGTCCCGTCCGTGCCGATAATTTCCATCCGGGCATCGATGGCGAACGGCGCGTTGTCGGGCAGGCACCAGACGGTTTCAATCACGGCGATCGCCCCGGAACCGAACCGGAACATCGCCCAGCCGAGGTCGTCATGCGGCAACTCGGGCCGGGTGTTCATTGACTGGGCATACACGCTGGCCGGCTTCGCTCCGGTGTACCAGAGCATCAGATCCAGGTCATGCACGCCATCGCCAAAGAGCGCACTCAGCTTTTTCAGATGCGACGGCGTGATCCACCGGGAGAGATTCCGCTTGGCGTGGATGCTGAGAATTCTCCCCAGCTTTCCGGCGGAGATCTCTTCCTTCGCCAGGGCATAAGCCGCATCAAACCGGCATACATGACCGACCATGAAGGCCCGGGCAGACGCATTCGCCGCGGCAACGATCTGGTCGCAGGCCGAGACGCTGTCGGCCATCGGTTTTTCCAGGAAGACATGCTTGTCGGCTTGCAGCGCAGCCAGCGCCGGTTCGAGATGATCGCCGACATGCGTGACGATCGTCACCAGGTCGATCTCGGGATCGGCCAGGAGCTGCCGATAGTCGGTGAACGCTTTGGGGACGCCGTATTTCCGGGCGACTTCCTGCAGCCGTTCGGGATTGCGGGTGCAGACGGCCGTGACATCGGCGAGCGGCAGTTGCTGCAGCGTGTCAACATGATGCTCGCCGAACCAGCCCAGCCCGATCACTCCGCAACGAATTCGTTTCATGCCAGGGACTCCCCTTCCGCTCTGCTTAAGGCTGGGCAATTGTTCGTCAGACCGAGAGTACGATTCGCAGTGACCAGGTCGAACGCTTTTTCCAACGTAGGGTGGCTCGAGCGCTTCGCGAGGCCCACCATCTTCAAAATTACGGCGAATCGGTGGGCCTCGCGAAGCGCTCGACCCACCCTACGGCTTGCCCTGCTTCAAGAAGGCAGCGGCCCTCGCAGTGACGGACTGACCAAGAGATTCGACAAGAAATCAGGTAAGATTTCCAGCCATGAACAAAGCGTTTCTCCGCGAGCCGGATCAGGCCGACAGCCGATGCCCGGCGTGCGACTCTGTCGGGCAGAGCGTCGGGCCGCAGACATTAACGGCACAGTTGTCGGGCGACTTGCGGCGGCGGTTCGCCGATTCTGCGTCGTTCTGCCGCTCGGAACAGTGTCCGGTCGTTTATTTCGACGACTTCGGCGCCAGCGTACGCCGGGATGAGATTCCGCACGCGATCCCGCTCAAAGACGTTGACGCCCCGTTGTGCGGCTGCTTCGGACTGACTCGGGACGACATTGAGCAGGATGTCGCCGAGGGGGTCGTCACGCGGACCAAGGGTGTCGTGTTGAAGGCGCAGTCTGCTGAGGCAAGGTGCAGCACACACGCACCGAACGGCCGGCCCTGCCTGGCCGAAGTGCAAGGTTATTTTTTGCGCTGCAAGAATCAGAAGCAGAGTTAAAACGGTCCCAGCATCGGCGGCGCCGGGCTTGGGAAGCGTTACGAATTTGCCGGTTCGGCGGTTGTCGTCCGGTAGCGGTAGCCGACGCCGCGGACGGTTTCCACCTGCTCGGCACGGCCTTCGAGTTTCTGCCTGAGCGACCGGACATGCACGTCGATTGTCCGCTCCAGCGCGTTGGCGTCTTCCCCGCGGCAACGGTCCATGAGTTCCTGGCGGCTATACGGCCGGCCGGGATTGCGGACCAGCGTCCACAACAGCCGGAATTCCGTCGGCGTCAGGTGGAGTTCGCGGCCGTCGGCCTTTGCGGTGTGATGCACGCGGTCGATCTCCAGGCCGTCCAGCAGGATCTGGTCGGAATTCGTTTCGCTCGCCTGGCCGCGCCGCATCAGCGCCTTGATGCGGTGAATCAATGGCTTGATCTTAAACGGCTTGGTGACGTAGTCGTCGGCGCCCATGCTGAAACCGACGATTTCGTCGACTTCATCGGCCCGGGCCGTCAGCATCAGAATGCGGGCCGCCTGCGTTCTCGGATCGCTGCGGAGCTGCCGGCAGACTTCGTAGCCTTCGATCACCGGCAACATCAAGTCCAAGAGGACCAAGTCAGGCTGAAACGACTGGGCGCGCTGCAGGCCTTCCTGCCCATCGGCCGCGGTGGTCGTGTCAAACCCCTCTTTTTCCATGTTGTACTTGAGGATGTCCGACAGCGACCGCTCATCTTCGATGATCAGCACTTTCCATTTCGACATGCTATGCAATCGCCTCTGGAGACACGGGAACGGGTTACCCTTTTCTCACGGTCGGGGCTGCCGCGGCAGAATTTGACTGCGAATTCACGCGGCCACGATGGCGAATGATCTCTCCCTGCACGAGATACACCACGTCTTCCGCGATATTCGTGGCATGATCGGCGATGCGTTCGATCTGCCGCGACGCGGAGAACAAGTGGATGGCCGGTTCGATCAGTTCCGGCCGGCGCTTCATGAGCACGGTCAGTTCGTCGATGATCTCGCGATTGAGCTGGTCGACCGCGTCGTCGCTCTGGCAGACTTCGCGGGCCAGACGGACGTCGAGCTGCACATACGCGTCGATGCTGCGATGCAGCATCTCGAGCGCCAGGCGCGACATCTGCTTCAGTTTTTCCGGGGCCGAAATTTCCGGGCTGGCGACGATGCCGCAGGCCCGTTCGGCGATGTTGACGCCCAGGTCGGCAACCCGCTCCAACTCGGCGCTGATCTTCATCACCGTGGTGATCCGGCGGAGATCGATGGCCACGGGCTGATGCAAGGCCAGCAGCTTGAGGCATTCCTCTTCGATCTGCACGTCCATGGCGTCGATCTCGTCATCCTTGGTGAGGATGTCGCGCGCTTTCTGAAAGTGCGGCTGGTGCAGCGCATCGACGGCCTGGTGGATCATTTCCTCCACGTGCCCGCACATCGTGAGGACTTGTCGATGCAGGGAATCGATATCTCGGATCAGGTGAATCGACATGCCGGGAAACCTTCATCGTCCTGCGACACTTCAAAGCCCGCCGTCGGCGACGGCGGGAACCCGCGGAAAATTCTGCATTGAATTCTTGCGGGCTTCTCAACAAACTGCGAATCAGCCGAAGCGGCCCGTGATGTAGTCTTCGGTCTCTTTCTGGGTCGGGTTCTGGAAAATCTGCTTGGTAATGCCGACTTCCACCAGACGTCCATGGCAGAAGAAGGCCGTGCGATCGCTGACGCGGGCCGCCTGCTGCATGTTGTGAGTGACGATGATGATCGTGTAGTTCTTCTTCAGATCGTCGATCAAGTCTTCGATGCGGGCCGTCGATGCCGGATCCAGCGCGGACGCCGGTTCGTCCATCAGCAGGACTTCCGGGTTCGTGGCGAGCGCACGGGCGATGCACAGCCGTTGCTGCTGCCCCCCGGACAAGGCGAGCGCGGAGTCTTTCATCCGGTCCTTGACTTCGTTCCAGAGTGCCGCCTGCCGGAGGCACCGCTCGGCGAGTTCGGTCAATTGCGCCTTATTGGCGAGGCCGCCGACACGGGGACCGAACACGACGTTGTCGAAGATCGACTTGGGGAACGGCGTCGACTTCTGAAAGACCATGCCGACCCGTTTCCGCAACGCAACGACGTCGACTTCCGGGGCGTAAATATCGTGGCCGTCGAGCCAGACGTCGCCGATCACGCGGGTGCCTTCAATGATGTCGTTCATGCGGTTCAGCGACCGCAGGTAGGTGCTTTTGCCGCAGCCGGACGGCCCGATCAGCGCCATCACCGATTTCTCGGCCACCTTGAGGTTAATGTCATACAGCGCCTGGTGCGTGCCGTAAAAGAACCCCATGTGCCGGGTTTCGAATTTGTCCGTGGCCGGCAGCGGCGCCCCCTCGCCCGTAGCCGGCGGTGCGCCCTCGACGGCAGCCGGCGTAGGGCGCTCGGCGAACGTCTTGGGCGTCGGCACGACCGGACGGGGCACAGAAGCGGTCTGGGGATCTACCATCGGATCTTCTGCTGAAAGCGGTTCCGAATCACAATTGCCGCGCTGTTCATCACCACCAGCAGGATCAGCAATACCACGATACCGGCGGCGGCGACGTGCTCTTGAATTTTCACCTCGGGGTCGTCGATCCAGTTGTAGACTTGCAAAGGCATAGCCGTGAATTGATCGAACGGCGCCGCCGCCAGCTTCTCCGGATGCCGGACCAGGTCCGACAGGCTTTCGATCTCACCCGGAGCAGATGGCACATAACTGGCGACTCCCAGCACCGCCAGCGGAGCCGTTTCTCCCATGGTGCGAGACATCGACAGAATGACGCCTGTCAGAATGCCTGGCAAGGCGGCCGGCAGCACCTGGTGCCAGATCGTTTGCCACTTCGTCGCTCCCAGGGCATAAGACGCATGACGCAGCGAGGGCGGAACGGCGCGCAACGCCTCCTGGGCCGCGATGATCACTATCGGCAGACTGAGCAGCGTCAACGTGCCCGCCGCGGAGAGCACCACCGCACCCAGCGGCAATCGGAAGGGAATCTCCACGAAGCCCAGGGGTAAGATCATTTCCAACGGGCGGTCGAACAGGCCGAAACATCGCACGAAGATCGTATAGCCCAGAATGCCATACACCACGGAGGGAACGCCCGCCAGGTTCGAGATGTTCAATTGAATCTGCCGCGTCAACCAGCCCGGCTTGGCGTATTCCTCGAGATAGACGGCCGCGGCGATGCCCACCGGCACCGAGGCCACCGTCGACAGCCCGATCAGCCAGACCGTCCCCCACAGCCCCCCCATCATGCCCGCTTCTTCCGCCACATAATGGTTGCCGCGATGCAGGAAGCCCCAACTGACCCATCCCGCCGACTGATAGGCAATGGCCGCCAGGAACACCACCAGCACGGCCAACGAGCCCCAGGCCGACAGCCGGCACAGCCACTCGAACGCCAAGCCGAACCGGTGCCGCCAGACCAGTTGATTGTCATACGTGTCGGACGGCAGGCTCATTGATACACCTCCCGATACCGCCTGAGGACGATTTGCGAAATCATGTTCATCAGCAGCGTGATCAGAAACAATAAGAGTGCCACGGCATAAATGCTCTTCTCCTGGATCGAACCGACCTCCACGTCCCCTTTCATGATGTTGACGACGAAGCTCGTCATGGTTTGAATCTGTCGCAGCGGATTCAACGTCATCTGGGGCATCTGTCCGGCGGCGATCGACACGGCCATCGTTTCCCCCACGCCCCGCGCCAGCGCAAGAAGAAACGACGCGAAGATCCCGGACAAGGCCGAAGGAACCACAATTTTCGTGCAGACATCGAACTTCGTCGAACCGAGGGCATAACCGGCTTCGCGCAGACTCTGAGGCACCGCGCGAAGCACGTCTTCGCTGAGCGAACAGACCATCGGCATGATCATCACGCCAACCACGATCCCACCGCTCAATGCGTTAAAGGGCTCCAGATACAGGCCCAGAAAGTCTTGAAAAAACGGCTTCAGAACATAGGGCGTCAGGAACCGCAATGCGAAATATCCGTAGACCACGGTGGGAATCCCCGCCAGCAGTTCCAGCACCGGCTTCAGGATGTTGCGGGTCAGCGGAGCGGCGTATTCGCTCAGATAGATGGCTGACAGCAAGCCCACGGGGAGGCCGATCAGTCCCGAAAGAAAGGTGATCTGCAACGTCCCCAACACCAGAGGCATCACGCCAAAATGTTGGTCGTTCTGCGTCGGCGTCCAAAGCGTGTCGGTGGCGAATTCTCCCAGGGATACTGTCTGGAAAAACACGACCGATTCGGCCAGCAGAACCGCAATGATCGCCGCGGTAATCAGCACCGAAAACAGGGCGCAACTTGCCAAGACGCCGCGGATCAGAAACTCATAGAAGGACTGCCACGAAAACTGGCGGTGCAAATCCGCACGAACTCCGACGGCAGGAGGCCGAGGACCGATCGTCGCCGGTTCGTGGGGCGACATGACGGGGGATGACTCCAATCGAGAACCACAATTGCCGCGGTATCGAAGGTCCCGGGGGGATCGGACGAACCGCAGATCTTTAATGTCACTTCAATGCGTCGGCCAGCCGTTGCCGCATTTCGGCCAGCAACTCGGCGTTCATTCGGACGTATTTTCGTTTTTCCACGACGTCCTGGCCCGCGTCGCTCAGATAAAAGTCGACGAACGCGGCCACTTCCGGTCTTTTCAATGCCTCCTGGTCGACATAGATGAAGAGCGGCCGGCTGAGCGGCTTGTAGGCGCCGCTCAGGACGGTCTCCGTCGTCGGGGCGACCCCTTCCGCGCTTTCATCCACGGCGATCTTCACCGCCTTGAGTTTCTCCGCAGCGCCGACGTAATAGGCGAAACCGAAATATCCCAGGGCGTATTTGCTGCCGACCACGCCGCTGACCAGGATATTGTCATTCTCGCTGGCCGCGTAATCGGAACGGCTCTGTTTCGCTTTTCCGTTGATGGCTTCCGTGAAATAGTCAAACGTGCCGGATTCGGTTCCCGCCCCGAAGAGTTCGATCTTCCGATCGGGCCATTCCGGCTTCACATCGCTCCATTTCTCGACGGTGCTGCCCTGATCCCAGATGGCCTTCAGCTCGGCGACGGTCAACGTGTCGACCCAGTCGTTGTCTTTGTTGACCACGACCGTCAGACCGTCGATGGCCACTTGCAACTCCAGGTAATTGATCCCTTTTTCCTTGCAGGCGGCGATTTCCTTTTCCGCGATGGGCCGGGATGCGTCGCAGATTTCCACTTCACGGTTGATGAACCGCTTGAAACCGGTCGATGTTCCGTTGCCAGCGACGGTCACCTTCACGCCGGCATGTTGGCTGCGGAAATCGACTCCCATCGCTTGAGAAATCGGAAAGACGGTGCTGGAACCCTCGATGAGAATCTTGCCCTTCATTTCCGCGACGACCGGTTTCTCCACGGTTTGGCTGCCGCCGGGCGTCGCCGTCGAATTCGTCGGCGCAGCGGGTTTCACGCAGCCGGCGCCCAACGCCAGACCCGTCAGGAGAGAGAACGTCAGCCAATATTTCGGCCGGCTGATCAAATTCGGCAAACGCATGAGAACTCCTTGCAATGGGATCCGTCCTGAAACTTCCGTCACCACAAGACAACGTGCCGCATACGATATAGGTTCATTGTGAAGATTTCATCCGCTCGCCTGTTAAGATTTGATGAATTTCCGGCAGGCCGTTTTCTGCAAGTGATTTGCTTAAAACATGTTGCAAAGAATCACTTGAAATCCCACTGCCGAAATTCCACTGACGGATTGACCAGAGAAGGAGCCCGCTTGAGCTGGACGATGAACGTGCTCCCCTGCCCCAGTTGACTGCGGACCGACACCGTCCCGCCAACAACCTGGCACAGGTGCTTCACAATCGACAACCCCAGGCCGGTCCCCCCCAGCTCGCGCGAACGGGCTTTGTCGACACGAAAAAAACGCTCAAAGATGCGGGCCTGAAATTCCTGGGCGATGCCGACCCCGGTATCGACAACTTCGATCTTCAGCCATTCGTTATCGGTGGTCCAGCGCACGGTGACGCGTCCGCCGGTCGGCGTGTAATTGAGCGCGTTGTCGAGCAGATTGTCGAGGATCGTCCGCACGCCGTCCACATTCGCCAAGACATCCGCAGGACCGGCCGGCCCGTCGGTGACTAATCGGATGCCTTTCGACTCCGCGACGGCGTGATGCGCATCCACGCTGGCGGTCAGCACTTCGGCGGCATCCATCGGTTCAACCTCGATCGCCGTCTCGTCGGATTCCATCCGGGCCAGCGACAACAGGCCGATGATCAACACTCGTAGCCGTTCGGTCTGTTCCTCAATCCTTTCGAGAAATTCTCGCTTGTGGACCGGGTCGTCCATCGCCCCGTCGAGCAGCGTCTCGGTATAGGCGGCGATCGACGTCAAAGGAGTCTTCAATTCATGCGAAACATTCGCGACGAACTCCCTGCGCATCTGTTCCAGCCGGCGCAGTTCCGTGACATCGTGCAGCACCAGCACCGCGCCGGGGCACGGGTCGCCGGGCAAGCGGGATGCCGCAGCCGAAATCACCGTCTGGGAGCGCGACACCTGGAACTCCAGGCGTTCCGGCGATTCTCCCTTCAGCGCCCGCCGCACCAGGTCGTCGATCCGAGGTTGTCGCACGGCTTCCCAGATGGGCCGGCCGACCATTGCCGAGGGCGTCGTCTCCAACAGGCGAAACGCCGCATTGTTCGCCAGTAAGACTTCTTCCCGCGCATTGACGGCGATCACGCCTTCCACCATGGCGCCGAGCACCGTCTCCAGTTGCTCGTTGTTGTGCTGCAGCCGTTGCCGCTGGTCCTGCAAGTCGGCAATCCGGGCGGCCAGTTGCCGGCTCATCGAATCCAGCGCCTGGGCCAGCGTGCCGATTTCATTGCGGCTGTAGCGGGGAACTTCGCGGGGAACTTGCCCCGCGGCAATCTGCCGCGCCGCCTCGCTCAACGTTTCCAGCGGACCGATAATGCGGCCCACGATGCCCCGCGTCAATCCCAGCCCCAAGCCGACGAGCACGGCCGCGGCAGACCAGAACCGCACGTCGGACAAAGGCGACTCGATCGTCGTCAGCATCCAGGCGAACGCCAGCGTGGAAACGACCGTCAGCAACGCGTAGACCGCGAAGATTCTCCAGAACAACTGCGATGCCAGCATGACGTCCCCCCGCCCTGCAGCATATCCAAAGCCCCGCCCGGTGCGCAAGTCTGCCGCGTCAAACCGTCACGTTGTCATTGCGCGGCCGCGGGGTGAACCGGACTTCCGCGTCGTCGATCCTGAGAAACGCGCGGCGACCGGCATCCACGGCGAGTTCGCCCGGCGTCACACAGCGGCCCGCTGTTCCGCGTCCGCGGTTAGTTTTCGCATCCCCTGCCAGTCGTCCAAAAAAAGAAAGTAGCTCGACAACACGACCCATTGGAAGAAGGGGATGTTCATCGTGTATTCGAGGCCGAGATGCAGCAGCACGCCCGCGATTAACATCACGCCTCTCAGCGGACGAATCCAAATGAGAAAGGGGAACGCTGCTTCCACTGCCAGAGATGACCACGTCGCCAAACGGGAAAACCACAGGGTATGGGCAAAGTCCGGGACGGGAAATCTTTTGAACTCGTCAAGATGCAAGATGTAATGAGCGGCGGTGCCGTCGATCCATTGGGTTCCCTCCAGTTTCCACAGGACCGCGCTGAAATACATGACGCAGACCTGGATCTGCAGCAGCCGTTGCGGCCAGGGGACGATGGTCGCCATGCCCGGCGATTCCTGTCCGCGGCGGAGTCGCAACAGTCGGTCTACGGAGAATGCCCGGTCCGCGGGGGCGAACATCAGGAAGAACGTCAATGTTCTCATCAAGTGGTCGCCGCTGTTCAGCAGGTACACATCGCGATGGTGCATCGAAACCAGGCAAGCCCAGACGAGGATCGAAGCCAGTCTGGTTTGAAAACCGATCAGCAGCGCAACAATCGCCATGAAGAAGACGCCGAAGAAACACCGCAGCATCCCTTCCGTTTGAGGCAGCAGCGCGAGGATATTCCAACGCGTTCCGTCCAGGGTCTTCGCCGCGTAGGCCAAAGGCAATACGCCGTCTTCGCCGTACCAGATGGAGGCATCGATGGCGATGAACGTCACGGTAACAAGCATCACGCTGGCGAAGGCGATGCGGAACAGGCCGAGCGACGTGGCGGGGATCGGCTGATAGAAAAAACGGTTCCAGGCATCAATGCCCTCGGAAGAGAGGCTCAATGGCTTGCTCCCGGCACGAGAGACGTCGAGTAAAACGTGAAATGCTCAAACGGCCGGGTGACGATGGTGCTGCCCGTTTCCGGCGGCGGGGGGATATAGGACCAGTGCCGGTGCAACTGCACCTCGACCGGGGGATTGTCGGGGTCGGTAAACTGCCGGGCGATGTAAAGGGCCGCCGGTTCCCACGTGTTCTGCGCCGTATCCATCCGGACGCTGTCGTGCGCCCATTTCCGGAAACGCTCATTCCGCAGCCGCTCGTACAGACCCAATTGCTCCATCCGGGGGAAGCTCCACGTCTGTTGCGTGCCGTCCCGCAGCGTCACGGTGGCATCCATGTAGATCAGAATTGTCCGCGGTCCCGGCGCGAACATGTCCCAGGCTGTCCACACACCCAGAAAGTGCATGTAACCGCTGGTGATGTCGTTGATCAGCGTACGAGGCTGATACATATCGGGCTGGGACCAGAAGACCATGGCCACGAGATGAAATCCGAGGAACGCATTGATCAGGCTGCGATTGTCGGTCACCGATCGGGGCAACATACGAAACTCCCCGCGGGGGATGAGGCGGACCGGCCGATTTGCCGGAAACGAAAGGCAAGGCCCTGGGGCCGTGAATTCCTGGCCTCTCCAACCGTATCACGCACGAAAGCCCGGTGTCAGCCCCAATTTACGGATCATCGTCGGAGATCAATCCGCGGTGACGAAAAAAAGCCTCGGCCGAGTCTTTCAGCGAGACCTGGAGTTTTTTCGCACAACACGATTCGCGCTCAGGCTTTGCCCGGAGGATGCGCCGCTACTGGTCGCTCCGCTGGTGCCGCTACTACTCTCTCCACTCGCTCCACTGCTGGTGCTGCCGCTGCTCGCGCCACTGCTTCCGCTGCTCGCGCCGCCGCTGGAGCCGCTGCTCGCGCCACTGCTGGTGCTGCCGCTGGTCGCTCC
>CAYMAO010000011.1:16170-129754 GCA_964388415.1 uncultured Planctomycetaceae bacterium
CGCCGCCGCTGGAGCCGCTGCTCGCGCCACTGCTGGTGCTGCCGCTGGTCGCTCCACTGCTGGTGCTGCCGCTGGTCGCTCCGCTGCTGGTGCTGCCGCTGCTCGCGCCGCTGCTGGTGCTGCCGCTGGTCGCTCCGCTGCTGGTGCTGCCGCTGGTCGCGCCGCTGCTGGTGCTGCCGCTGGATTGGCCGGAGGTTCCGCTTGTGCCACTGCTGGCCCCGCTACTGCCACCGCTGCTGGAGCCAGTGGACCCGCAGGACGGGTCATAACAACCGATCAGTGTGCAGGAGACTTTGTCCCAGCATTTCAGTTTCTTGTTCCATTTGGTGCACTTACTGACCGATTGGCTGTCGCTGGTGCAAACCAGCTTCGCCTTCGTCACGGGGTCGACAATCGGGCAGCCCTGATTGCTGAAGGTACAGGCGTCACCCTGTTTGTTCCAGACGGTGCTCTTCGCCGTGTAAGTGCAGATCCCCGTCGTGCGATCTTTGTAGCACTTGACCGTGCATTTCGTACCGAGGGCAGCGCTGAGCGAACCGTTGCTATCCACGCCGCTGCACGTCAAGGAGAACTTACCACTCGACGTCTGTGCGAGGATGGCAACCCCCATCATTCCGGTCACAAGCCCGGCCAAGGCCATACGAAGAAGCGTTTTCGATGTCAACATGTTGTGCCCTTCCAAAAGACTACGCAACCGCCACATCCATCACAATACATGCAATCATCACATATTGCACAATCGGAACATAACACTGAGTCACCCCAAACTCAACGAAGAGAACGATCTCCCATGAAAAAAAAACATAAAAATTTCCAAAAGGGTTCTCCAATGTGACGAGATGGAAATCAGGATCGGCGACGTCAACACCCGCGGCCATCGCCTGCCGTGCCGCGATGGCGTTACGATGATATTGAACTCACGGGACGACGCACGGCCTGCCGGCCCCGGTGCCCTGCAAATCCACCGCGTGGAACAAGGTCAAGACACGCGTCCAGTCGCTGACGGACGACTCGTCCAACCGCGCTTATTCCAGCACGTGAACTCCCGATCCGCAGACGAGTACCATTTACAGGCGGGAATGATCATCCAGAATCGACAGCATCACTATTTCCCACGGCAGTGACGGCTGTCATTTCTTTGATGGGAACGTATACAATGAGAACTTCGGCACGGGAGAGAGCGAAATCGCCAGCGTGAGGAGGCCGTCCATGGGAAGATTCTGCGCGGGGAGCGTTGTCGGAGTAATTCTCGCCGCAGCAGCAGCGTTGGCGGGCGAACCGGTGGAGCCGGTGTCGTTTCAACACGCGGGGATCGTGGACGCCTGGAAAAAATACGCCGGCAAGCTGACTTTCGGCGAAGGCCAGACGCTGGCGCTCGTCGATGACGGCTGCAAACTGGAGATGCCGGAATGGTCAAAGTCCGACGGCAAAGTTCCGAAGGTGCGCGTCTCGTATGACAGCGTCGACGGCGACGACAATCCGAAACACGAAGGCAAAGGGTATCACGGGTCGACCATCGGCGTGCCCAGTTCATTGAACTTCATGGGCAAATGGGGCGTCGCGTACAACAACCAGGTCGCCGTGATTCGCGCTCTGGAATGCTGCCACTGCAACGTCAAGGACCATGACACGCTGGCGAAAGGGCTTCAGTGGGGTGCCGAGCATCATGAGAAATATCACATCACGACGGTGAATCTCGCCCCGGTGGACGACCTGGAGCACGGCGCACCGGTGCCGACCGACATCGACGCCCCCTTGAAAAAACTCAGGGAACTGGGCATCTGGGTCAGCGCGCCGGCGGGGAACCATCAATTCACGAAGGGAATCTCGTGGCCGGCGTGCCAGCCGAACTGCTTTGCCATCGGCGCGGTTCAATCGAGCAAGGATGTCGTCTATCTCGACCGGAGCGAGAAGATCGACCTGGTCGTCCCCGCCGCGGCGACGTCGTCATCCAATGCCATCGCCTGCGGTGCCGCGATGGTGTTACGCGAAGCGATCGTGATCACGAAATACGACTGGAAACAGGACGGCCCGAATCTGCCCGAAGCGATGCTGAAGATCATGCAGCAGACCGGAACGGAAGTGAAAGACGAAGGCTCTGGCCTGACATTTCGACGGCTTGATCTGCTGTCGGCGCTGGACCATGTGTTCGACAAGACGGCGAAATGAATCCCGGCTCGACATCTCGCCGGGATTCGTCTGGGTCACGCAAGGAAACGGATCAATCGAACCGATTCCAGTCGTCGCCCCAGGCGTCTTTCAGCGTCTGATCGTTGATCGGTTTCTGGCGCGAGAAAATCGCCTGGGCGAGCAAATACCCGAACACACTGGCAAACAGGCCGTAGAATTTGTCCGGTATCAGGCACAAATCGCGAATCATGCCGGCCGTGGAAGACAGCTTCGGCAAGACGGTCGGCTCAGGCATTGGCGGCGGTTGCGAGTCGTCGGGAGCATTCACGGGCGGACTCGGTTCGCGCGGAAATACGAAACCGTCGAACAATTCATAGCCGACGTAGTCATGATAATCGAGGCTTTCATATCCCTTCTCTGTCACGATGCGGGCATCTTTCGGGGGCATGGCGAAGACGTTTTCCGGCAGCCAGCGGGCCATGAAACAGGTGATTCCCAAGAGCATCGCCAGGATCGCCGACCACTGCGAACGGGGCCGGCCGTACAATCCGAAAGCTAACGGGATGAACAGAGCGACCAGTTGCATCGACAAGGCGAGATCAAGCAGCCCCATCTTCGATTCGTCGAGAAAGGTCAGCGCGAACCCGCCCATCGAAATCAAAAACACGCAGGTCCGATCCAGCGTCAGACCGCGATTTTTGAAGATCGCAAACCGCCCCAGCAGGTTGTGCCCCAGAATGGTGGCCGGGGCGAGCACGGCGCTGGTCGCGGTCGACACCACGATGGAAGTAAACGACACGACGAACACGATGGCCAGCGTCGGCGAGAGATATTTACCGGCCATCAGTTGCAGAATGCCGACGTCGGATTCGGGTTCGATGATCCGCGAAATCAGGCCCAGGCTGACGGGGATCATGCCGAAGCACAGATACAGCACACCCGCCAGGATGCAGGCTCGGGCCGCGGTCTTTTCATCTTTGGCGGAGAAAATCCGCTGCTGCAAGTCCTGCCCGGGGATGTTGCCGAACAGCCCCGTGGTCCACGCGCCGAAGTAGGCCAGCATCCCGGCGGCGGCATAGGGCGGGATCAGCGTCAACATGCCGTCGTCGCTTTGGGAGATCATGCGGTCGAGTCCCACGAACGCCGACCCGTCGCCGAACTGGGAGTACGTGGAGTAGGCGAGCATCAGCAGTCCGAAGAAGGCGACGACGATCTGCAGCGTGTCGGTCAGCGTGACGGACCACATCCCGCCGATCAGCGTGTAGATCAACGTCACCGAACAAGCAATGATCACTCCCCAGCGGTTGGGGATCTGAAAATAGATTTCCAGCATGTCGGCGATGGCCTTGTACTGCAGGGCAATCCAGCCGAAGTAGCTGGGGACCTGGATGCAGCCGCCGATGAGTTCCGCCGTGCTGCCGTAGGTCCGGCGGAAAAAGTCGCCCGTCGTCAGCAGCTTCATCCGCCACATCGGCGCGGCGAAGTACATTCCGGCGAGCACCAGCGTCGCGGCGCAGGCAAACGGGTCTAGGATGACGCCCAGCAAACCTTCCTGACGAGCCGCCTCGGACGCCGCCGTCATCGACGCCGCGCCGAACCACGTGGCGATCAGCGTTCCCCAGCACAGAAACAGCGGCAGATTGCGGCCGGCGACGAGGTAATCTTCCTGCGTTTCCACCTTCTTGCTGGCGAACACGCTGAGCGCCGTCAAGACGACCAGGTAGATCCCCAGGGCGCAGGCCAGGGCGAACGTCGCCGAAGCCGGCAAGTCGAGCTTGGCGACCTTGATGCCTTCTGCCGCCAGCAGCCAGGTTCCGTTGAGATGTCCGTCGAGCATCGTGCTGTTCCAATCTGTGATGAAAACTACGCTTCTGCGAAGCGTCGCTAATAACCGACAGCGGCGCCGTCTTTGCGCGGATCGGTCGCTCCGTGCAGGACGCCGTGTTCCTCATCGATCAGGATCCCCTGATAGCCGCCGTACGCGCCCGCGGCGCCGCGGATCACCATGTGGCCCCGGCGCTGCAACTCGGCAACGGCCGAATCGGGAATCCCGGATTCCACATACACCGTGCCCCCTTCGGCGTTCATCGGCAAGCCGGTCGGCGTCGCCGAACCGACGTGCGAGACCCTGGCCGCGTCGCCCGCCATTTGAGGGTTCATGCCGAAGTCGATCAGGTTGACCAGCACCTGCACATGCCCCTGCGGCTGCATGTCGCCCCCCATGACTCCGAAACAGAACCAGGGTTTGCCAGCCTTCGTGACCATCGCCGGGATGATCGTGTGGAACGGCCGCTTATGCGGTTCCAGCCGGTTGAGATGATATTCGTCCAGGGCAAACAGCGCCCCGCGATTCTGCAGCGCGAACCCGACGTTCCCCGGCACCACCTGCGAGCCAAAACCGTAGTAGACACTTTGAATGAACGAGCAGCAGTTGCGGTCCCTGTCGACGACGGAAAGGTACACCGTATCTCCATGCGTGAGCCGCGGATCACCCGGCGGGACATCCTTCGCCGCTCGCTGCGGATCAATTCGTTTCGCTTGCGCTTTCGCATAGGCCTTGGAGATTAACGCCGCCGTGGGCAACTTTCCGAAGTCGGGATCGGCATAGAATTTGGACCGGTCCGCAAACGCCAGCTTCTTCGCCTCGACGAACAGATGCAGATAGTCGGGATGTTTCGGCCCCAGCGTTGTCAGGTCATGCTGTTCCAGCACGTTCAGAATCTGCAGCGCGGCGATCCCCTGCCCGTTCGGCGGGAGTTCCCAGACGTCGTAGCCGCGGTAGTTCGTCGAAACCGGTTCCATCCAGTCGCTCTTGTGATCGGAGAAATCCCGGAGGCTGAAGTATCCCCCGTTCGCCTCGCTGAATCGGACGATCTCCTTCGCGATTTCTCCTCGATAAAAGGCATCGCGGCCCTCCGCGGCAATGAGGCGGTAACTCGCGGCCATCTCCGGTAGCCGGGTGATTTCCCCGATCTCAGGCGCCCGGCCGTTCGGCAAAAAGGCACGGGCCGAATCGGGCCATTTCTGCAGCGATTTTTCCGATCCCTTCCAGCCCAGGCCGATGATCTCACTGACCGGAAAACCGTTCTCCGCGGCATCAATGGCAGGCCCGAGAAGTTCCGCCAGCGATTTCCTCCCGAACTTCGCCCTGAGTTCTTCCCAGCCGTCGACACATCCCGGCACCGACCACGACAACGGACCGGAATCGGGAATCTGCGCGAGGCCCTTCTCTGCGAACACCCGGCGGTTTAAGTTGTAAGGACTGCGTCCCGAGGCATTGAGGCCGTACAATTTCTGAGTCTTCGCGTCCCAATAGATCACGAACAAATCGCCGCCGATGCCGCAGCTCATTGGTTCGACCACGCCCAGCATGGCGTTGGCGGCAATCGCAGCGTCGGCCGCCGTCCCTCCGGCTTTGAGCACCTCCAGCCCAGCCTGGGCCGCCAGCGGATGACTGGCCGCCACGATTCCGTTCTTGGCGATCACCGCCGACCGGCTTTGCTGACGATCCGGGGCCGGCCGGTCATATTCCGCGGCGCCGACCGATTGAGACATCCGAGGCAACGCGTCCATCGGCATCAAAACGGCCCCCCCGATCAGGCAGACGACGACCGTTCGGATCATCTCCCGGCGCCGGAAACGGTCGCGTTCCCGGGCAGGCAGACCCTCGTCGGCAGTCATACTCCCCACCGTCGGCAATCCTTCACGGAAATGTTCCAACAGCACTCCTCAACGAAGAACCCTGGCGGCGCATCTTCGTTCAAGGAAGCCGCGAAGAAGTCTCTCTGATTGCATCGATGATTGCAAGCGGTTCGCAGAGTTTTGCCCTGCCGGCGCAATTTGAAGCACGGCCTGCCGTAGGGTGGGTCGAGGGATTTGACGAGGCCCACCGAATGAATTTCAATCCAGCGAATCGGTGGGCCTCGCGAAGCGCTCGACCGCACCCTACTTGAAGAAGGCGGTGGCCCTGAGCGCACGTGTTGACATTGCCCAGGCATCCTGGACAAAGTATTCTCGGTCATACGTTCAGCCGCTTGCGAAGCGCCGTTCGTGTCGTGCGCGGCCTGACTCTGTTTGAGGAAGATTTGACCATGCGGAATGTCGCTTGTCCGGGGCCGTTGCCGCGGCGCGAGTTTTTCAAGAGCGGCTCGCTGGCCTTGGGCGGCTGCGGTCTGTCGCACGCGCTGGCCTCGCGCGCGGCGGCGAAAGACGCGGGGTTGTCCGCGCCGGACACGTCGGTGATCTTTCTGTGGTTGCCGGGCGGTCCGCCGCACATGGAAACCTACGACATGAAGCCGGACGCCCCTGAAGAATATCGGGGCCTCTTTCGGCCGATCTCCACGAAGGTCCCGGGAGTCGACGTCTGCGAATTGCTCCCGATGCATGCGCAGGTTGCCGATAAATTCAGCCTGATTCGCTCGATTTCCCACAATCATGCGGGCCACGGCGACGGGATGAAGCACATCCTGACCGGGCGCGCTCCCGGGTCGCCGGAAGATTTTGTCACCATTCACCCAATGGTCGGCTCGATGGCGGCCAAGTGCCGGGAGAACGTGCGTTGCGGCGTTCCGAATTATGTCGCCGTCACCGATCCCGGCCGGCAGGGGCTGGATGTGTACGGATTCGGTTCGGCGTATCTCGGCCCGACGACGCACCCGTTCATTTTCGCCGGCGATCCGAGCGATCCGAAGTTCGAGGTGCCCAATCTTGCCGTCTCGCCGCAGATCGCTGGGCAGTTGCCGGAGCGGCTTGCGCTGCTCAACCATCTGGACCGATCACCGGCGACGCGGAACGCCACGAACCAGATGCTCGGGGTGGACGTCTCCCGGGAACGGGCCCTCGACTTGCTGCAAAGTTCCATTGCCCGCAAGGCATTCGACATCGCCAGCGAACCTTCGGAACTCCGTGCGCGGTACGGAATGCACGCCTGGGGACAGCGGTGCCTTTTGGCGCGGCGATTGGTTGAGCATGGGGCCAGCTTCGTGACGATGGTGCTGGAGAACCCGTATCAGTCCGGCTTCACGATGCTGAAGGAAGGGACCTACAACTGGGACTCGCACGCCGTCAATTGCCACATGTTCCGCGATCTCCAGTTCCGTCTGCCGATCTACGACCGCTGCGTGTCGACGCTGATCGAAGACCTGTATGCCCGGGGCCTCAATGAAAAAGTGCTGCTCGTGGTGACCGGGGAATTCGGCCGCACCCCCCGGATCAATCCGACCGTCGGCAGCCAGACCGGCGTGATGCAGCCCGGACGCGACCATTGGCCCAACGCCATGTCGGTGCTGCTCGCCGGCGGCGGGCTTCGGTCCGGCGTGGTCGTCGGTTCGACGAACAGCAAAGGCGAGTCCCCCAAAGACCGGCCGCTGCTTCCGACCGATCTCTGGGCGACCGTGTTCCATCACTTGGGCATCGACTGGCTCGACACGAGCTTCCCGGATTTCAGCGGCCGTCCGTTGCCGATTCTTCCCTCCGGCGAACCGATCCGGGAATTATTGTAGCGCGGACGGTCTCCGTCCTTACGGACCAGTTGCTCGACGTCAACAGCCGCGGAGCTTACTCCATGCCGGAATCGTCGCGGTTGGCTCGTGGGCAACTTCTGGCCTGCGCGGGACTACCGATGCTCGCCGCCCTGCTGGCTTACCAGGGCATTTTTGCCTGCGAGTTTGTCACGTTTGACGACCGGCTCTATGTCTACGAAAATCCCCTGGTGACTCACGGGTTGTCGGCCCGCGGCTGGAACTACGCCTGGACGACGTTCGACTGCTCGAACTGGCATCCCCTGACGTGGCTGTCGCTGCAAGCCGATGCGACGCTCTGGGGAGGTTCCAACGCCGCCGGTTTTCATGCGACGAACCTGGCGCTGCATTTGTTGAATGTGGGCCTGGTCTTCCTGGTGCTGAGCCGAATGACGGGCGCCCCGGGGCGAACCGCTATGGTCGTCTCATTCTGGGGAGTGCACCCGCTGCATGTGGAGTCCGTCGCCTGGGTGGCGGAACGCAAGGATGTGCTGAGCACGTTTGGACTGCTGCTGACGATGTGGGCGTATGTGGACTACGCACAGCGTCCAAGCCGCCTTCGCTACCTGCTGGTCGTGCTGGCGTTCGCATTCGGCCTGCTGGCCAAGCCGATGCTCGTCACGCTGCCTCTGCTGTTGCTGCTGCTGGACTTCTGGCCCTTGAACCGCGCGGCGACCTGGATGAGGCTCATCGTGGAGAAGCTTCCGCTGCTGGCGATGGCCCTGGCGCTGGGGATTGTCACCGTGATCGCCCAGCGAGACGCCACGTCGTCGCTGGACGGCCTGACGTGGCCAGTCCGTGTCGCCAATCTGTTTCAGGCCTATGCCTGGTACCTCGAAAAGACGTTCGTGCCGGTTCGGCTCACGGTTTTCTATCCGCACCCGGGCGATCAGGTTTCGTCGGCCTGGGCGGCGCTTTGTGCGAGCGGGTTGCTGGCCGTCACGGGAATTTGTGCGTGGTGCGTCCGGACGCGGCCGCATCTCCTCGTCGGCTGGCTGTGGTTCGTCATTGCGCTGCTGCCCGTCATCGGCCTGCTGCAAGTCGGAATGCAAGCCTATGCCGATCGGTATGCGTATATCCCCCATCTCGGACTTTTCGTGCTGCTGGTCTGGGAGGGGGAGTTGCTGTGCAGAAACTGGAAGATCGACAAGCGTGCGGCGGTCCTGTGTGCAGGGTGTTTGTTAGGTAATTGCGGCCTGCTGACTCACAGGCAGGTCGCACATTGGCGTAACAGCGAGGCCTTGTGGACTCACGCCTTGGCGGTGAATCCGGACAATTATCTCGCCCATCAGCATCTGGCGGATGTCCGGCAGGCCCAGGGGCGCTGCGAAGACGTGATCGCTCATCTGGAACGCGGGTTGTCGTCTCCGCAGGCGGCGAACAAGGCCAACGGATACTGGAATTGGGGACGCTGCCTGGTGACGCTGGGACGCAGCGATGAGGCGGAAGAACGCTTTCGCAAGACGCTGGAAACAGACCCGGAGCATGTCGACGCCCTGGAGTCGCTGATCTCTCTGCGGAAAAAACTAGGGCGAACAGGCGATCTCGATCAGTTGACCGCCGCGCGGGACAAGCTGCTGGCCGCGCGCGCCAAGTCGCCGTCCGCCGATGCAACCACGCAGATTCGCTGGGGACTGGTGCTGGCGCGGCAAGGCCGCATCGCCGAGGCCCTGCCGTACTTCGAGCGAGCCGCGGCTCGCGAACCGTGGTCTTCCGTGGCGCACCACAATCTGGGGATGGCGCTGGCAGCGCTCGAGCGCCGTCCTGAAGCGAAAACCCATTTTCTCCGCGCGGTCGAGATCGACCCGAAAATGGCGGCGGCACATTTCCGCCTGGCCGAGGTGTTCGAAGCCGAGGGAAACCGGCCGCTGGCCCGGCAACATTTTCTGAAAGCCTGGGAACTGAATCCCCAGGATGCCGAAGCCCAGGCCGGTGCGGAGCGAACGGCCCGCTGACGGCAGCCGCGTCTCGAATGCCGGCTGTGCAACGGTCCAGAAAAGGCACGGATCTTGGCCGCAAAAAGGCGCAAGAATCGCAAAAATTAAACCCGTGAAGAACGAAGAAAGTTTTCGCTGGTTTGCCTTTTTTGATTTTCGAAGTCTGCTCTTTATTTTGCGCCTTTAGCGCCTTTTTGCGGCCAATCTTTTCGCTTCCTGCATCGAATCGGTTCGCAATCATTCGCGATCTTCGCAGCGCGTCTCCGCCGGGCTTCAACTGACGCCGCGTTGCAGAAATTCCGTGATCACAAACGGATGGGTCAGCGGCAATAGATGACCGCCGCGCGGAATGAGCTGATCCGGCCGCGTGGCCTGGTGCGGCAGAATCGGGTCGTGGTCGCCGTGTATCTGGTAAATCGGACATGGAAACGGCTGCGTCGGCTTCCATCGGACGGCGGCCCGGCAGGCCCACGGCATCAGCGGCGCCCGGATCTTGCTCAGGTGGACGCAAAATTGCCTCCAGCGCGGCGGAAAACTCCGCGCCACCGTCCAGAGCAACAGCGCTCCCAGCGCAGCCCCGATCAGATCACACCGCGGCGGCAGCAGCCAGACCCCCGGGGCCAGAATGCGAGCCCAGGGCGGGAGTTCCTCGCGCGAACGGATGGAAGAAATCAGAAAGCAGCCGCGGCAATCGAGGTGCCGGGACATCTCCAGCGCGACCATCCCTCCAAACGACATCCCGCCGACGTAACACGGACCTCCGGGATCGACGGACCGGGCCAGGCGTCGGGCGTATTCCGGCAGCGATTCCCAGTACCCGGGCCGAATCCACTGGGGAACCTGAATGTTCGGGAGGTCGCTTTGTTGCGTGGCGAACAGACGCTCATCGAGCCCCAGCCCCGGCAAGAGAATGATCGGCAACGCCTCGGACATCGAAATCAACCCGTCGGGAGAGGAGACTCTGAGAGACGTTGTAATGACAGACGGCGAAAAGCGGAAGACGGATTACCCGTTTCCTCGTCTTGGCCTCGCCGCGCCGTCAACGTATGCTGAGGACTTCCAACTTCAGGGGGGGAGACCCGTTCATGGCCGCCAGTTCGAAATCGATTGAACCGCAGAAGTCGCAACGGCTCGGCTCGCTGGACGCCTATCGCGGCCTGGTGATGATCGCCCTGGCGGCGCGCGGGTTCGGCATCTCCGAAACCGCGCAAAACATCTTGAAGAGCGGTCTTCCCGAGACGGCCGAAACATCCACCTATCTCTTCACCTGGAAGGCGCTCGGCTACGAATTCGAGCACGTCCGGTGGGTCGGCTGCACATTCTGGGATTTGATCCAGCCGTCCTTCATGTTCATGGTGGGCGTCTCGCTGCCGTTTTCGTACGCCCGCCGTTTTGAACTGGGACATTCCACCCGGGATTTGACGCTGCACGCCGTGTTCCGGGCGCTGCTGCTGATCTTTCTCGGCATCTTTCTGCGTTCGCAGAGCGGTGATCATCCCAATTACATCTTCGTCGATGTCCTCACACAGATCGGGCTGGGATACCTATTTTTGTTCTTGCTTTGGAACCGCCCGGCGTGGCTGCAGCTCGTCGTCGCACAGATCATTTTGTTTGCCTACTGGGCCTGGTTCGCCGTGACGCCCTTGACTCCCGATGATGTGCTGGCGACCGTCGGCGTGGCGGAAGACTGGCCGCATAAGTTGACAGGCTTCGCGGCCCATTGGCAGATGAACGGCAATCCGGCGGCAACGTTCGACACCTGGTTTTTGAACCTCTTTCGCCCCGAGAAACCGTTTCACTTTAATTCGGGAGGCTACGCGACGTTGAACTTCATCCCGGCCCTGGTGACGATGCTGTTCGGACTGATGACGGGCGAAGCCATCCGCAGTGCCGAATCGAAAGGCAACGTCGTCGGCGGGCTGCTGATTTGTGCCGGGATGGGGCTGGCTGCCGGTTGGGCGCTGAATTACTTCGGCTTCTGTCCGCTCGTCAAACGGATCTGGACGCCCAGTTGGACGCTGTTCAGCGCCGGCTGGTGCTGGCTGATTCTGGCCGTGTTCTACTACATCATCGATGTCATCGGCTTCGACGCCTGGGCGTTCGCTTTGAAAGTCGCCGGGGCGAACTCGATCGTTCTGTACGTGATGGGCCACCTGCTCCCCGTCTGGACCGAGACCAATCTCAAGCGATTCTTCGGCACCGGAATTTTCACGCTCTATCGCGAAGACCTGGCGGATTACGAGCCGCTGATCCGCTGCAACCTCGTCCTGCTTTGCTTCTGGCTGTTCGTGCTCTGGCTCTACCGGCAGAAGCTGTTTGTGAGGATTTGAGTCACGTCAGAAGCCCAGGGATTGCAATCCCTGGGCTTTCCTTACCGCGCGACAAACGCAAAATAATAGAACACCAACCCGGTGACGCTGGTCAGCGTGATGTCGACCGTCGACAGCCAGCCGAGCGTTTTGTGCAGCCGGCTGTGCTGGCCGGGCTGCGGCGGATTGGAGAATCGCTTCCAGGCCAGGCCGATCGTTGCGATCCACAAGAACGGTGTCGTGATCGCAAAGCAGAGATGCACGTAAAGCAGCGTCTGCACGAATGCCAGTTTCTCCGGCGTCAGCGGCGGCGTCCCTTTATCCACGACGGCCTGCCAGCCCCCCTGCAAACGCAGATCGACTTCAAACGCCGCGACCGCCACCAGCAGCACGATGCCCAGCAGCAATTGCAAATTGCGATGCAGCGTGAAATTCTTGCGAAACTTCACCGTGTACAGGCTGAACAGCAGGATCGGGACGATCAGCACCAATGCCACGACGACGAAGTCGAGCATGAACGACGATTTGTACCCCAGGAATCCGTCCTGCATCTTGGAAATCCGTTTACATTGATAGTTCGCCCCAAGGAGCCGCGCACGAAGTAAGCGGCCGATCGCTGGCTGACGCACGGTAGCAGAAATGCGTCCAATTCGCCAAGATGTGCCCGGAGGTCCTTGTCATGAATCGCGCGTTCGTCGTCATCGTTTCGATCTGCTCAACCCGTCTGCTCGCCGCCGAGCCCCCCTTGCCGCCCGAGCGTGTCGAGCGGATGCAGAATTCGTTTCGCGAAACGGAAGCCAAGCTCACGGAGCAGATCGAAAAAACGCCGGACGCGATCGACCTCTACTCCCAGCGCGGCGACGCCCGGTTCTTCCAGGCGAAATTTGACGACGCCGTCGCCGATTATGACAAGATGGTCGAACTCGACAAGAAGCTCGAAACGGCCCATTGGCGGCGAGGGATCGCCTATTTTTACGCCGAGGACTACGACAAGGCCGCCCATCAGTTCGAGATTTATCACACGTTTGACAACGTCGACCGCGAGAACGGCATCTGGCGGTATCTCTCGCAGGTGAAGTCCATTGGCCGAGAAAAAGCCCGCAAGGGGTTGTTGAAGTACGCCAAGGATGACCGCGAGCCGTTTCCGTCTGTCTACAAGCTGTTCGCCGGGGACATCACGCCGAAGGAAATCCTGGACGACATCGCCGCGACCGAGATCACCAAGGAAGACCGGGCGAAGCGGCTGTTCTATGCGGAGTTGTACATCGGCCTGAATCATTTCGTGGACGACGAACTCGAAGCCGCCCAGCAGCATCTTGCCGAGGCCGTCAAAAACGAATGGGGCCGCAAGGCAGGATACGGTCCGAATTACATGTGGCATGTCGGCCGGTTGCAAGAGCACATCCTGAGAACCACCGCAGAGAAGAAGTAAGACCGCGAACCGCAGATTTCGCAGAGGGACGCAAATTGAAGAAAGGCGATTAGCTGCAAAAAAGGCACAAAAAAGAAGCAGCACTGCCCTTCAAGGGTTATCCCGAGCGATTGTAGCGTTGCATTAGTGTTGGTCAGCGAAATCTGCGGCGCATCGGGCTTCGTGCCTTAGCCCCTCTGGTTGCCTCGAGCTTGCCATGACAATCCCCGAGGTGCGCTCCTCGTGGCCCCGCGGCCCATGGGTAAATGGGCAGCTTGAGGCAAGTTTAGCGAGTTTTCCTGAAGTCACGGACCGGCAACGGCCGATCTGAGAATTGTCGAGAGACTGTGCAAATTCTGCTTCAGATTTTAGCGAATCTCACTTCATGCTGCGGACTCAGTTACCGCGGACGAACGGTCGCCGTGTTGCGCCAGCACCTGCGGACTCAGGGAGACTCCGTCGAGCACTCTGCATCGCGTTGATCACCAGCCTGGCGAGTTGCGGCGGATGCTCGCGGCCTTTCTGGCGGTCTCAAGCCGATTTTGACGCCTACAACCTGCTGTTCGAGAAGACAGCGGATGCACGGTGGGACGTCCCCCGGCTGACGCTGGAATCGGACCCGCGGTCGCGCATTTTCGATCCGTTTGATCCCGACCTGGCCCCGTTGCCGCCGGATGACCTCACGGCCAACCAATACATGCACTGGGTGCACGGGATGCGGGGATACAAAAGCTGGCACAAGTTCGGTGCCGCGCTGTCGGTCGAGAACCCGCAGTGGCTGGAACAATTCGACCTGGCTCCGGAAGACTTTCAGGTCGACTGGCTTCCCGACGCAGCCGACGCCGCGGAGCCCTCAGCCAATCCCTGGGCTCACACGATCCGCAACCTGACGCTCGAACAGGCGATTGAACTCGCCAACATCAACAGCCGCGAGTATCAACAGCAGCTCGAGAACGTTTACCTGTCCGCGCTGGCGCTGACGTTCGCCCGGTTCCAGTTCAACGTCCGCTACCTGGGACTGTCAGGCACAGAGCCGACGGCCGGCCTGAACTACATCAATCAGCCGTCGACGCTGGATAGGCTGGAATACAACAAGAAATTCGGTGTCAGCCAGTTGCTGCCGACCGGCGGCCAATGGGCGGCGGAACTGGCCAACAACACGATCTGGCTGTTTTCCACGCCGGGGCAGACGAACTCGGCGTCCGTGCTTTCGTATTCCATCGTGCAGCCGCTGCTCGCCGGCGCGGGACGGAAAGTCGTGCTGGAGAATCTGACTCTGAATGAACGGCAGGTGCTGTACAACATCCGCACGCTGGCGCGATTTCGCAAGATCTTTTTCGCCAACACCGTCGTAAACGATTCCAGTTCCGGGGGGTACCTCGGCGTGCTGCGCCAGATACAGCAGGTCGAAAACCAGCGATCCAACCTGCGTGAACTGAACATTCAGATCAACAAGCTGCGTGCCATTAATTCCAAGCCGCCGAAGACCGTCCGGGAGTCGCTTGCCGCGTGGCCGTTCGGCCTGGAAATTCCCGACGAGTTCGCCGACCGGTTGAGCTACGACGCCGACAACCGGCAACTCATCTGGCAGGGCGTGCTGAACGACGCCGACGTCGAACGCCTGCTGGCACTCAGCAACGATCCTGAATTTCAGGAGGCAGTCCGCTCGCTGGGCGCGGCGTATCGCCTGGAAGTGATCACGCTCGACCTGGCGCAGCTGCTCAATCGGCAGGCAACGTCGCAGAACACGCTCCGCAGCGCCGAGGCGAATCTGCTGGATAACATCGATGAATTCAAGCTGCAGCTCGGGCTGCCCACGAGCTTTCAAATCTCGCTGGAGCGCTCGCTGCTCAAGCCGTTCGAATTGATCGACCCCCGCCTGGACGGCGTCGAAGACCGCTTACAGGACATCATCACTCAGTGGGGCGACATCAATGATGACGACCCGGCCGCCGACCAGCTGCAGGCGGTTTGCGACAGCCTCGCCGGCCTGCATCGGGACCTGCTGCGCGACGGCCTGGAACTCGTCGGCCAGGACCTGGCCCGCGAGGAAGCAAACCGGCCGTCGCGGATGAGTCGGCTGTCGTCCGAGAAAACTCGGCAGCAGGTGCAACGGAACGGCGAACGGGATCGGCTGTTGTTCCGCCGCAACCAGGAAGACCTCGAAGCCCTGGGACAGGGGCTCGCGATTCTGCAATCCCGAATTACGGAACTTGAACTGACTCCGGCGGAGCGCGCGAAAATTCTCGGCCTGTTTCGCGATGTGCGCGAGGAGTTGCTGCAAATTGCGCAGAGGTTGAAAGTCGTGCAGATCGGCGTGCGCTCCGAACTCATCACGCTGCCGGCCTTTGAGATGGCCCTGGAGCACGCCGTCTTCTTTGCCCTCGAAAACCGTCTGGACCTGATGAATGCCCGCGCGCAGGTGATGGATGCCCGCCGGGCGATGGAAGTGGCCGCGAACCGGATGGAAGGCGTGCTGAACGTGGTCACCCGGGGTGACATCCGCAACACGGGCGGACACGATCCGTTTGATTTCCGTGCCGATCAAAGCACGTTCCAGGCGGGCTTGCAGTTCACCGCTCCGCTCGACCAGGTTCTCGTCCGCAACAACTACCGGGCTTCGCAAGTCGCCTATCAGCAGGCTCGCAGAAATTACATGGCCCTGGAAGACAACGTCAAACTGAGCGTCCGTGAAGCCTGGCGGCAACTATTCGTGCTTTCGAACAATTTCGAGACCAGCCGTCAGAACCTGCGCTATGCCGCCATCCAGTTGGATCTGGCGGTGGAAAACGCGGCGCTGCCGGTGGCCGCGGGGCAGGCGCCGATCCCCCAGGTCGGCCAGGCCGCCCGCGGGACCGGGACGGGAAACCAGGGGCTAAACCTCCTCAACGCGTTACAAACCATTCTCAATGCGCAAAACGACTTAATCAATATTTGGGTGGAATACGAGAGAAATCGGATTAACATTCACCGGGATCTGGATATCATGGAGATTGACGAACGCGGTCTCTGGCGCGACGCGGCCTATGTGCCTGCGTCAGGGATCGCTCCTGCCCTCCTGAGCGAACCTGCCGATGTCGTCCCTCCTCAGCCAGCAGCCGGAGTCTTCCGAATTGATGACCGCTTCTCCGCCGCACAGCCGGACACGGCCAGCGTCCGCCTGGCGCCGGCGGCGCGGAATCCTGCTGGGAATGCTCGCACTGAGCGCAGCGGCGTTGTTCGCCTCGTCCGCGGCACGGAGCGCCGTGACGGCTTGGCTCCCGGCGATCGGCGGCTTTTTCGGCCCGTCTTCCGCTGACTATCAGCACCTGGTGACGGAAGTCGTGCGCCGCGGGTCGTTTCAGATCACCGTGACGGAGCGAGGCGCGGTCGACAGCCTGCGCAACGCCATCCTGGCCAGCAAAGTCGAAGGCGCGACGACGATCATCAGCATCGTCCCCGAAGGAACGCAAGTCAAAGCCGGCGACCTGGTGTGCGAACTGGATTCCTCGGTGCTGGTCGATAAAGAGACTCAGCAGCAGATCCTGGTGACGCAGGCCCGCGCCGCGCTCGATCAGGCCCGGGAAGACAAGGCGATCCAGGAGACGCAAAATGAAAGCGACATCGCCGCCGCCGATTTGATGCTCACGCTGGCGAAACTCGATTTGGACAAATTCGAGCAGGGAGATTACAAGCAGCAGCGCGTCGAACTCGACAGCCAGGTGCAAGTCAACAAGGAAAACCTGGCGCGTGCGAAAGAGTATCTGTCGTTCCTGGAGCGGCTGGTGAAAAAAGGCTACCGGATGCAAAGCGATCTGGATGCCGAGCGGATCGCCTACTCCAAGGCGAACAACGACCTGGTCGTCGCCGTGGAAAAGTTTCGCGTGCTCGAGAATTTCACCAAGCTGCGGACGTCGACCGAACTGGAAGCCAACGTCAAGGAATACGCCCGGGAAATGGATCGAGTCGTCCGCAAGTCCAAAGCAGCGTTGTTACAGAAAGTCGCCCTGCTGGAATCCAAAGACTTAACGTTCGAAGTCGAGACGTCCAAGCACAAACGCCTCTTGGCGCAGATCGAGGCCTGCAAGATCTACGCGCCGCAAGACGGCCAGGTGGTCTATGCCAACACGCGCGACGGCCGGTCTTCCGACCAGGTGATGATCGATGTCGGGGCCAGCGTCCGGGAACGCCAGCCGATCATCAATCTTCCCGACCTCGATTCCATGAAGGTCAACGCCCGCATTCATGAGTCTCGGATCAGTCTGGTGCGGCCGGGGTACACGGCGACGATCAAGGTCGACGCCGCGCCGACGGAAACTTTCCACGGGGAAGTCGACGTGGTCTCTTCCGTCCCCAGTTCGCTGAACAGTTTCAACCGCGATCTCAAGGAATACGAAGCCGTGGTGCGGCTGACCGACGACGTCGACATGGTGAACCGGCTGAGGCCGGGCCTGACGGCGACCGTCGAGATCCTGGTCAGTCAACGGGACGACGTGCTGCAGGCGCCGGTGCAATGCCTGATTTCGGTGCTGGACAAGCGATTTGCCTACGTGCTGGGTGGGCAAGGGCCGGAATTGAAGGAAATCGAGATCGGTCAGACCAATGAACGAACCGTTGAGATTCTCAAGGGCCTGTCGGAAGGCGACCGGGTGATCATGAACCCGCGGTCCCAATTCGCCAAAGACATCGGAGAACTGGAAACAAGGCTCGCGAAAGAAAAGATGCACGCTGAGCCGGAATCCCGCGCCAAATCGGAGGGGCACGAACCGGTTCCCTCCGACCGGCCCGTCGAGAAAGCCGGACCTGCCGCACGCAGCCCGGGCGGAGAATCGGAACAAGCGCCGCCGCGTCCCGATCCGCTGGCCCGTTTCCAGAGCATGGATCAAAACCACGACGGGAAATTGTCCGCCGACGAGCTGAGCGAGCGGATGAGGCCCCGCTTCGATGACATGGATACCGACCACAGCGGCGCCATCGATCAAAAAGAATTCACGGCGTTTGCCAGCCAGTTTCGCCCCCGCAACAGTGCCTCCGGCGGCGATTGACCATTCGGACGGATGGATTCGGACGAAGTCCATTGATCATTGGCAATTGGCTTTTGATCATTGAAAACGCCAACCAGACAGGTCGCGTCGATCGCTCATGAAACTCGCCGCGCAACTGATTGACATCCAGAAGCACTACCACTTGGGCGAACACGTGGTGCGGGCGCTGCGGGGAGTGTCTGCGGAATTTCCCGCGGGGGATTTTGTCGCCATCATGGGGTCGTCCGGCAGCGGGAAAAGTACGCTGCTCAACGTGCTGGGAGGGCTGGACCGGCCCACGTCCGGCCATTACTTCATCGCCGGGGAAGATGTCAGCCGAATGAACGACGACCAGTTGTCGGAGATTCGCAATCGCCGCATCGGGTTCATCTTTCAATCGTACAATCTCATCGCCCAGTACACGGTCATGGAAAACATCCAGGTTCCGCTCCATTACCGCAGCGACCGACGCACAATCGGCCCGGCGGAGCACAACCGCTGCCTGGATCTCGCCGGCAAAGTCGGCTTGACCGACCGGCTCGATCATCGGCCGTACCAGCTTTCCGGCGGTCAGCAGCAGCGCGTCGCCATCGCCCGGGCGATGGTCAACGACCCGGAAATCATCCTCGCGGACGAACCGACCGGCAACCTCGATTCCGTCACCGAACAGGAAATCATGCAGCTTTTGACCGGCCTGAACCGCGAAGGCCGGACGATCATCATGGTGACGCACGAAACGTCCGTCGCCCGACGCGCGCACCGCCAGATCATCATGAAAGACGGCCTGATCGCCGGCGACGGCCTGCTGGTCACGGAAGATGGAAAATGAATGAGATGGCAGGTCCTTGGTCCTTGGTTATTGGTTAAGATGCTGCGAATCCCTGACGGTTTCTCCTTCCAAGGACCAATAACCAAAGACCAAGGACCCCCGCGCCTTCCTAACGCCTAACACCTAAAACCTAACGCCTACTCAATGTTCTCGCTCAGCGAAACCCTCCGAACGATGCGGCTGGCCTTGAAGGGCCTGCTGCTGCACAAGCTGCGCTCGGGGCTGACGATGCTGGGGATCGTGTTCGGCGTTTTCTCGGTCATCGCGATGCTGGCCATCGGCGAAGGAGCCAGCTATCAAGCCCAGCAGCAAGTGCTGGCGCTCGGCGCGACCAACATCATCATCGTCAGCGTCAAGCCGCCCAATGATTCCTCGACGTCGTCCGGCGGCGGCGGGCGATCGAGCGGGTTCGGTTTGCAATACGGTCTGCTTCGGTCCGATTTCCGTTTATTGACGGAAACGCTGCCGACGATCATCGGCGCCGTCCCTATCCGGGAAGTTCCCAGCGAGGCCCGCTATCTGCAGCAGACGCTCAACATCCGGCTGGTGGGATGCAACCAGGATTACCTCGACATGAACCGCCTGACGATGCAGCAGGGGCGGTTTCTTTCGGACAGCGACCAGGACCAGATCGCCAATGTCGCCGTCCTTGCTGCGGACGCCGCGGCAAGGCTGTTCCCTTTTACCGACCCGATCGGCGAATCGGTCCAGGTGCGCAACGCCCGTTACCAGGTGATCGGCGTCACGCGCGAACGGACGTCTTCCGCCGCGGTTGGCGGCAGCCTCTCCGGACAGGACTTTAACAAGGACATCTACATCCCGCTGCGAACGTTTCAATCGCGCATCGGCGACCGCGTCGCCACGCGAATGAGCGGCTCGTTTTCGATTGAAGAAGTGCAGTTGAACCAGATCACGCTGCGCGTGCGCGAATTAAAAGACGTGCTGCCGACGTCGGAAGTCGTCAAGGAATCGCTGGCGAGAACGCATGGAACGAAAAAAGACTGGGACGTCATCGTCCCCTTGGAACTGTTGCGGCAGGCCGACCAGATCCGGCAAATCTTCAACATCGTGCTGGGATCCATCGCCGCAATCAGCCTGGTCGTCGGTGGAATCGGCATCATGAACATCATGCTGGCGACAGTGACGGAACGAACCCGCGAGATCGGCATCCGCCGGGCGCTCGGTGCCCGCCAACGGGACATCATCCGCCAGTTCCTTACGGAGACCATCGTGCTCTCCGGCGCGGGCGGGGTGATCGGCGTGCTCCTGGGACTCATGACGCCCGTGACGTTCATGGGCATTCAATGGATCGTCGAACACCTGGTGCTCGACTCGGCGACCTCGGCATCCCCTCTGGGCCGCATGTTTTCCGACATGCAGCCCCGCATCGCCCTGTGGAGCCTGCCGGTCGCCTTTGGAATCTCCGTCGCCATCGGCGTGATTTTCGGGATTTATCCCGCTCAGGCCGCCGCCAAGATGGACCCGATCGAAGCGCTCCGGCACGAATAACGAAATGGCTAAGAGTGAAGGGTTCAGGGCCAAGGGCCGGAACGCTGCGCAGGAATCTGGACTGGATGATTTCTCCGTTCCAGTCGGTCAACTCGCGCACAAACGAACACGGTATCCTGCCGAGCGAATTGCGTTATAATGCCCTTCGTTTACTGCGGATTCATTCGTTTCAGGAAATTTTTCCCCTGTGCGTCCAACGTCCGGCGAAGGGCTGGCGTATGTCGTGCAGGTGAACAGAATGCTACAGACCATGTCACTTCCCGACATTCGCGTGTCGGACCTGCCGGTTTCCGGGCTGGGAAATGAAGCCCGGCTGGTGGAAGAGGCGCGCCGTGGAAGCCAGGCGGCGTTTGGCGATTTGGTGCTGCGTTATGAACGCCGGGTGGTACGCGTGATCACCCAGTTTGTGCGCGATCAGGATTTGGCGCAAGACCTTGCTCAGGAAACGTTTCTCAGAGCCTATCAACGGCTGGATCAGTTTGATCCGGCGCGCCGGTTCGGGCCGTGGTTATTTCGGATCGGCGTGAATCTGACGTTGGATTATCTCCGTCGGCGGAAACGCCGGGGCTTCTGGTCACTGTTTACCGATGCTTCGTCGGAACGGCCGCCTGATCCTTCGACAGCCGACCCTCGACAAGCGTTGGATGTCCGACAGGAAGTAGAAGCTGTCCTGGAACGAATTCCGGAAAAATACCGCACCGTCTTGGTGTTAAGAGACTTGGAGAATTTTTCGACATCGGAAATCGCGGCGATTCTGCACCGCAAAGAAGCCACGATTCGCTGGCGCCTGGCGGAAGCCCGGCAACGGTTCAAGCAGCTCTGGGTGCAGCGCCGCGATGGCGCCGGAATGTCGTGGCCGATCCCCACGGCAAAAGTCGACGATGACAGACCCGGGATGAATGACGATGAATGATGGTGGACAGGAATTGGGCTGATCGGAATCTATCCCCAACCTCGCAGGCGTTGAGTTTGACGATGCAAACCGTAACAAAAACCGTGTGGGATTGCCGGCAGGCGCATGTCGAGATCGCCTTGAAAGCCGGCGGCGATTCGAACGACCCGGTGGCCGCGTCGCTACTGGAAAGCCATCTGACGGAATGTGCCGCGTGCCGGCAGTATCTGGTCGGCATGGAATCCGCCCTGGAACTCCTCCAGTCGAGCGCCGTCGAGGTGGTCCCCGGCGAACGTCTGCCCAGCCTGTGGCCCCGGGTCGCCCAGCGGCTGCCGCAGCCGGCCGCGCGCACGGCGTACGCGAGGTTCAACCTCTGGGTGCCGACGGCAGCGATGGCCGCCGCGTGCGCGGCCATGATTCTGGTGACCATCGTGCAGATCGAGCGCGTGGCTCCGTTCGAGCCGTTGGTGACGCCGCATCTTCGCACGGTCCTGCATGGGGAACCGCCGCGGAATATTTTTGTCGATGACCGCCAATTCGCCACGCACCGCCAGCCGGGTTCCAGCGCCCCGTCATTCCTGGGGACGACGCCGGTGAGTTACCCGGCGGAGACGGGCGCGTTCCGCATGGATTTTTCCCCGAATGCCGATCAGGCGGCGCGGTGGAGAGACCGGGAATGGTAACGCCAGCTGCGGGCTCCGCTCATGCGGCGCGGCGAAACCTCGGCGTCTGCGCCAGCCGCTGATACGCGGGACACGTTTTCAGCAGCGTCTCATGCGGGCCGCAGCCAATCACGCGGCCCCGTTCCAGCACGACGACCAGCGAGATGAACTTCAACAGTTCCGGCGTCATGCGATGCGTGATGACGAGTGTCGTTCGGCCGTTTGCGAACCCTTGCAGCGACTGAAAAATCAGTTGCTCGCTCTGTGAGTCGATCGCTGACGTCGCTTCGTCGAGAATCATCAGCGATGGATTTCTCAGCATGGCCCGGGCCAGGGAGACGCGCTGGCGCTGCCCGCCCGACAGCCGGCTCCCCTTGTCGCCCACCGGCGTCAGCAACTTCAGAGGCAAGTTCGCCGCAAACGCCGAGACATGGGCCAAGGTCGCGGCTCGTTCGATTTCTTCAGACGTCGCCGAGGGCGTGCCATACCGGATGTTGTCGAGGATTGTGCCGTTGAACAGCAGCGTCTCCTGCGAGACATACCCGATTTGCGCTCGCAAGTCCCGGAGACTGGCCGCCCGGATATCGACGCCGTCGATGCGGACGACGCCCTCCTGCGGGTCGAAGAACCTCAGCAGAAGCTGCACGAGCGTTGATTTTCCCGAACCGTTTTCGCCGACGACCGCAACCGCCGCGCCGAACGGAATTTTCAGCGACACCTGGTCGAGCGCCGGCGGACGCGACCGCTGCTCCGAATCGGCGACTGCGTAATGGAACCGAATTCGCTCGAACTCAAGCGACTGCCGATGCCGGGGCATCGGTACCGGATGATCGGGCGAGATGACCAAGGGGGTGCGGTCCATCAACAGGAAAATTCGTTCCGCCGCCGCGGAGGCTTTTTTCAATCGCGAATAAACGCTGGACAGTTTTCGCACCGGGTCGAGCACGCCCGCCAGCAGCGTGTACAGCAGCGCCAGTTCGGCGGTCTCCAGTTCTCCCGCCGTCAATTGCACACCCCAGATAGAGGTCTTCTGGCGCAGCACCAGGTACGCGCCTGGCGCCAGGGCCAGAAACACGGCGCAGGTGGCGAGAAGTTCCATCGTCGGATTGCTCAGCGCATCCAGCCTGAGAATTTGCAGCGCCCGCCGAAAATAGGCTTTTCCAGCCGTGTGAAATCGCCGGCGATGCAGCCGCTCATTGCCAAACGCCTGCACCACCCGGAACGACGACAGGCTTTCTTCGAGAACTTTGTAAAGGTCGGCCATTGTTTCCATCTGCCTGCGGCTCGATTTCTTCAGCCGCTTCCCCATCGCCTGCAGCACGAACGCCGCGGCAGGAACGCACAGCATGGACAGCAGCGTCAGCCGCCAGTTCACCGCAAACGCCGCGAAAATGCACACGAAGGCTTTCAGCGGTTCCACCACCACCTTGCTGCCGAGCAAGTTCATTCCCTGCGACAACTGGCTGAGGTCATAGGTGAACCTTGACATCAGTTGCGGCGTGCCTTCCAGCGCCACCGTCTGACAATCGAGCCTAAGCGTTGAACGGAACAGCCGCTCGCGGACCTGCATCAACGACCGCTCGACCACGCCGCCGACCAGAATCTCTTGCGCGTACTCGCAACCGGCCTTCACAGTGGTCATCGCCGTGAGCAGCAGCAGAATCATCGCAAATTCCGCGAAGGGATCGGCCGGCACCCAGGGCATGATCCACTGCTCGACCCACAGCAAGCGAGATCGCCGAAGCGTCACGGCACTCAAATCCGCCCGCCTTCTCGCCTGCTCGCGGACGAGACGGGCCGTTTCCCCAGACGCCGCGGGGTCGCCTATGTTCCGCAGGTCTTCCAAGCGGCCGTCCAGAGCCGTCAGCTTGGCGGCACACTGCGTTTCGGCCTCGTGGGCAACGGCGATTTCCGCCCGGACATACTCGGGCAGGCTCTTGTCTTCGAGCAGTACCTTGACGATTGGAAACGCCAGCGTCAACGTCAGCGCCCACAGCGCGGCCGCGCCGACCGCCGCCAAAATGGAGAGAGTCAAACGTCTCCGCTGCGGCCAAAGATAACTCCACAGTCGCGGCAACGCGTCCACCGAGAACGGCTTCCTTGCTAACGGATGACTCCCGGCCGGCGCCTCCGTGCGGCTCAGCCCCGGCCGAATTAGACACGGAATCGGCAAATGCGTCCAGACGAAACCTGCCCGGCGCCTTTGGCAAGGACCAGCGAGATTGCCGGTCGACGGTGTCGGCAAACCGTGCGTTCAACCCGGTCGGGACCGTATGCCCGGCGGAATACGTCGGGTCATTTCATGAATCCCGGTTGGCGATGCAGTTGCTGCACTTCGGCTTCCGTCAGAGCGCGGCGGAAAACGACGAGTTCATCGAGCAGGCCGATGTAGTTGACGGCCACGTAGATGCCGGTGTGATCCAGGTCCCAATCCATGGCAATCGCACGGCCGCGAATTTCGCCGATCAATTTACCGTCCATGAAGAGTTGCGAGACGGCGTCCGGCCGGCCGGTGTCAAACCCGGACCAGTTCAACACGACGTGATGCCAGTCGTCAGCCTTCCAGCCGATGTTCGGCACGCGAACCATCGGCGCCAAGGGATCGTCCTCCGCGATCGGTTTCTGCCCGGCGGGGACTGCGGGGAAAGCGCCGTGCCTCATGTCGCGAGGCCGGGCATTGTTGAAGTCGAACCACAGTCCGCCGTTGTTGGCTCCGTTCTGAGTGATTTGAATGGGATCGCAGAATGTCGTCTTCAAAAGCCGATCGGGGTCGGTCTTGCACCAGACAGAGAGTGCGCCGCCCCAGCCCTTCGAATCAAACGGCAGGTTCCCCTTGCCGGGGAAAAACACGCGGCCGTTGTTGGGCAGCACATCGACAACCTCGAGCGCTCCGCCGCTGATGCCGCGATCTTTCGCGATGCAGAACACCTTTTCATCGAAGCCCTTCTCGAAGACGAATCGGCCCGGTTCGGTCGGATGGTTGAAGCGAGTGTCGAGCGTCTTCTGCCCCGCGGCGATGTCGGCCCGCACGGCTTCATCGAACGACGCATAAAACAAGACCGCCTGTCGCAGCGCATCGTTCGCTTCCGCGTGTGATCCCGTTTGCATGACTGAGACTCCTGTCGTCATTACCCACCCTGTGAACCCTGCCGCACGGAGGAAGGCCGCTGTTCGACACAACATTTGTCCGGCCCGAGACACGGCAAATCGTCTTTCTTGCCTCATGACTTCGATTCCGCCGAGGCCGGCACATCCTGTTCCGAATTCAGCGTCCAGACATGCACATAACCCGCGATGTCAGTCGCGGCGACGGTCGTCTGATCGGGGGAGATCGCCAGCGACGACAGCCAGTCCTTGAACTGCCCGCCGCGCGGCGTCCCCAGCTGCGCCTCTTCCTTGCCGTCTTCCATACGAATGATGCGCAGGGTCGTATCCCGTCCGGCCGACAGCAGGAATTTGCCGTCGCTGGAAAAGCGGACGTCCGTCACGCCCGAGGGATGGTCCGAAACGGTGCGGACGAGAACGCCGGTCTCGGAATCGAGCAGATGGACCTGCCCTTTTTCCGTCTCGCCTCCCTGGGCCAGCGCCAGGAGTTTGCCGTCGGGGGAAATGTCGGCGGCGACCAGTCCGTTGGCGACAAACTTGCGCCACATCTGGGCGCCGCCATAGGACGTGTCGTCCGCGCGGTATTTCGGAAACTGCACCCGCATGAGGTCGAGCTTTTCCGTGGCGTCGGCGACATTCCACAGTTTGAGCGCGGCAGACGGGATGTCGAAGTCGTCCCGCTTGTAGCGATACTCGGAAACCAGCGCCTGCTGGCCATCGGGGGACAAAGCGCAGGCGACAATCCAATTCCAGGAGTACCCCTGCCAATGGGCGACTTCGTTCCGTTTCGCCAGGTCCCAGACGAAGACGTGAGAACTGTTGTCGCCGGTGATGATTCGCTGACCGTCATCGCTGATTCCCAGCGCCTCGACCCAATCAGCGTGCCCCTCGAACACGTGAGCCGAGGCCTGCGTTTTGACGGCGACGCCGGGGGCGTTCAGCGTTTCTTCCTTGCGGGTCCTGCGGAATTCTTCCTGCCGCGATTCACTGTCGAGAACGATTTCCGTCTCGCCGGCCGGTTCGGCCTGTGCGTCCCACAATCGCACGGAGTGATCCAGGCTGGCGGACACGATCCACCGGCCGTCGGGTGTGGTCGTCAGCCGCGAGACGCCGTTCGTATGACCCTGCAGTAGTTTCGAGGGAGGCGTCGACGGAGCAGTTCGAAAGGAATTCTTCGGGGACTCAAACGCGGGGGGCGTCTCCGGGAGATCCCAAATCAGGAGACGCCCCTCTTGATTCCCCGCGACCAGCCGGCGGCCGGAATCGAGGAACGCGACCGCCATCGGCCACGATCCTTCCATTTGCAGTTGCCACAGCAACTTCGGCTTGTTGACGATCATGTCCGGCATACGGCCGCCTTTGTGTCCGCGGAATTCGTGCGTACAACGCTCGCCGCCCATGAATTTAACACGCCGAAACACCGTTGTGAATGGCCCGGAAAACGGCAGGAAGGAAACAAAAGTCTAGCCAGAACGGCAGGCAGACAATCTGTCTTCCTTAGCCGACCGCGGCGGATGCCACAAACCGCGGGGCCAGCCGGCCGGCCTTGATCACACCCCCTTGCAGCACGGCGAGGATTTTTGACCGGTCTTGCAGCACGGCGATATGACTCAAAACGTCGCCGTCAACGACCAATACGTCGGCCAGCTTCCCCGCTTCCAGCGTGCCGAGTTCATGGCCGCGGCCGAGAATCTCCGCGCCCGTTTTCGTCGCGCAGGTGATCGTCTCCAAAGGCGTGAAGCCGACGAAGTTGACGAAGAATTCCAGTTCCTTCGCATAGTCGCCGTGCGGGTTCCAGGCGAATCCGTAGTCTCCCCCCATGCCGAGCCGTCCGCCCGCTTTGAGAATCTTCCGAGCACTCTCGGCGCCGGCGTCCAGCGTTTCCTGGTGACCGTCGATCACCGCTTGCGACATGCCGAAGTCCGGGCCGCGCTCGATGCTGGCCAACTCAAAATACAACGCCGGCACGCAGGGAACGTTGCGCTGCAATAACAAATCGAGCGCTTCGTCATCCATAAACGTGCCATGCTCGATGGCATCATAGCCAGCCCGCAGCGCGTTCTTGATCCCCTGCGTCGCCCGGCAATGGCCCGTCACTTTCAGACCATGATTGTGGGCCGTCGCCACCACGGCGTGCATCTCTTCAAATGTCATGCACAGCGTATGATGATCGTTGGTGTCCGGCGCCGCAGCGTCGCCAGTCGGGTACGTCTTCACCCATTCGATGCCGTCTTTCACGAGTTTCCGCACCGCCGCACGGGCTTCGTCGGGACCATTGACGAGCAGCATGAGGCCTTCCATGCCGATCTTGCGGAAATCGGGGTTCCAGTCCATCAGTCCGCCGACGCCGCAGATTTCACGGCCGCTCGCCGCCAGCCGGGGTCCGGGGATCAAGTCTTCCTCGATGCCCTTTTTCAGCCAGACATCGATATTGAACAGGCTGCCGCCGCTGCGGGCCGACGTATACCCGCACTCCAGCGCCAGCAGCGCGTTGACCGACGCCAGCAGCGTGACGTATTCCACGGGGTACTTGATGTCGAGGTCTTCCAGCGCGGCGACGTTGAAGTACGTCGGGTGAAAATGGGCCTCGACAAGGCCCGGCAGGATCGTTCCCTGGTTCGCATCGATCAGCACGGAGTCGGGAGGAATCGCCGAAGCCGCTGCCTTCGTCCCGGCATACGCAATTTTGCCATCGCGAACCACGACGACGCCGTTCGGTACCGGCGCCCCGCCCTTCCCATCGACGAGCGTGCCATTCTGGATTACTGTGATGCCGGATGCGGATTTCATTCGGATTTCCCTTGCTCACTCCGAGAGGCTTTTTTATGGCGTGCCATCGATGGCGTCTGACGATCCTGCTTTTCTCTGGGGTGAGCCTGTATTACAACGAGATCTCCGCCCAGACGAAAGGGGCAAAGGCTTCATCCGTAGCGGCGGCTTCCAACCGCCGCGCGCGGGAGCAGGATGCTCCCGCTACGAAAAAAATCGTCCTCATCGCCGGCAAAAAAAGTCATGGGCCAGAGGGGAACGGGATTCATGATTACCCGTGGTCGGTGAAACTCCTGAAGGTGATGCTCGATAACTCGAATGTCGCGGAGAAAGTCCGCGTGGAATATCACCTCGACGGCTGGCCGGAAGACGAGAAGACGCTGGACGACGCCGACACGATCATGGTCATCTCCGACGGCCGCGATGGCGACCTGTATGAAGAAGCCCCGCATTTTCGCACGGAAGACCATCGAAAAACCATTGCGAAACAGATCGCCCGCGGCTGCGGGTTTCTGACGTTTCATTTTTCGACGTTCGCCCCGGACCAGTTTGCCGAAGACATTCTCAGTTGGTCCGGCGGCTACTTCGACTGGGAGACCGACGGCAAAAAGCAGTGGTACTCGGCGATCAAGACTTTGGACGCTCCCGTCGAACTGGCGACGCCCGATCATCCGGTGTTACACGGCGTGGAACCGTTCAAGCTGCGCGAAGAATTTTATTACAACATCCGTTTTGCCGACGAGGACAAGTCGCTGAAACCGTTATGGGAGGTCCCTGCGCTCGCAGGCCGGGCCGAGCAGGGAAACGTCGTCGCCTGGGCGAAAGAGCGGCCCGACGGCGGCCGCGGTTTCGGCACCACCTGCGGTCACTTCTACGACAACTGGCAACAGGCCAATTTTCGCAAGATGATTCTCAACTCGCTGGTGTGGACGGCCAAGGCGGATGTTCCGGAGAAAGGCGTCGACGCGAGGTATTACACCCATGCGGAAGTCACGGGAGCGCTTGCCGGCAAACAGGGATCGGAGCGAGCGACCGTGGATGATCGGCCGATCCGGGCGCTCATTCTCACGGGCCATCAGTACCCGGGACATTTGTGGAAAGACACCACGCCAGTCCTCAAGGACGCATTATCGACCGATCCGCGCATCAAGGTCGATGTCTCGGAGACGATCGAAGATCTCGCGACGGAGAAGATTACCGGGTACGACCTGCTGGTTCTCAACTATTGCAACTGGGAGAAGCCGGGACTCAGCGACGACGCGAAAGCCGGTTTCGTGAAGTATCTGCAAGACGGCGGCGGACTGATCCTGATTCATTTCGCCAACGGGGCGTTTCATTTCTCGCTGCCGAAGGCCGGGGAATCCGACTGGCCCGAATACCGCAAAATCTGCCGCCGCGTCTGGGATCACACCCCGAACAAGAGTGGCCACGACGCGTTCGGCAAGTTCGTGGTCGACATCGCGAAAGACGATCATCCCGTCACGAAGGGCATGGAGCCGTTTGAAACCACCGATGAACTCTATTTCCGCCAGCAGGGGACCGAGCCGATTGAAGTCCTGCTGACGGCGAAATCCAAGGTCACCGGCCAGGACGAACCGATGGCATTCGTCTACCAGTACGGGAAAGGCCGCGTGATGCAGACCGTTCTCGGCCACGCCGCCGAGTCGCTCCGCACGCCCGGCGCTGCCCAACTGATTCGCCAAAGCGCCGCCTGGGTGGCGCAGCGCGAACCCTCGCTTGCGGTTTCGCAATTACAAGAAGCTGCGAAACCGCAAGCGGAGAAATTGGTCGAAGGAAAATTCGGCAAGGCGCTCAATGCGGCGAGCGGCGGGTTGACGGTGACGGGGCACGAGAGTTTCCGTCAATTTCCGCTCACGGTCGAATGTTGGGCCAAACTGGCGAACAAATCGAGTTACAACATTCTCGTCGCCCAGGAAAACAAGAATTCCGCCACGCACTGGGAACTCTTCACGATGGCCGGCAACGGCAGGCTCACCGCGTATCTGCCCGGCATGAAACCCGATCATGTCTACTCGGCAGCCGAGATCGTCGACGACCAATGGCATTTCCTCACGATGATCTGCGAACCGAAACGTGTGCGGCTTTTTGTTGACGGCAAGCAGGTCGCCGATCAGGCCGTGGAATTTCAGAACGGCAAAACCGAACCCTCCGGACTGGCCATCGGGCAACTCGTCGACAAGGCCATCGGCTGTGCCGGGCTGATCGATGACGTGCGCATTTCGCGCGGCGTTCGAGAAATCGCCTCCGTGCCGGAGAAGCCCTTGCCGGCGGATGACACAACGCTCGGCTTGTGGCGGTTCGATGAACTCGACGACCAAGGCCGTTCGCCGGATGCGTCGTCTCATCAGCGGCCGGCGGCCGTCAGCACCTTAGAGAAAAAATCGCCGACAAATCATGCCCGGTACCACTGGAGCAAAGAAGTCGTCGGCTTCGACTGGACGGAGAAAGATTCCGTCGACAACCGCTGGAACCAGACCGACGTCGGCCCGTTTCTGGCGAGCATCGTTCCCATGCCGGGCCAGCCGCCGGTGACGAAAGGCCTGTCAATCAAGGTCGGCGACAACGCGTCGGTCTGTTACGACACGCAGACGATGGCCCTGCGCAGCATCTGGACCGGCGGGTTTCTGAAATTCGACCCGGCGCGGTACGGCATCATCTCCTCGCCGCAGATGGACGGGGACGTGCAGTTTTTGTCGAGCCCGGATGCGGGGTGGGTGGCGAAGAGCGTGAAGTACCTCGGCCACACGTTCGACCGGTATCTCACGTTGAAGGCCGAGGTCGACGGAGCTTCAATCCAAGAAGTATTTCTATTCCGCAATGACGACGGCGGCAGCACTCTGTTTCGCCGAATTTATCTGGAGGAATCCCATCCCGAGTTGCGAATGCGCGTCGGCCGGTTTCCGGGTGTCGATGCACCACGACGAATTGGATTCTGGTCCGTCGTATCACTGAAATCAGGTGACGAAATCGTCCGTGCACTGCTCCATCGCAACGGCCCGGCTCGCTGGATGATTTCACCAGACGACGTGCAACTTGTCATCGATGAGTCCGACAATATCAAGCCTTCATCGTTTGATTTGGTATTCGCAGTTGGCCGCAGCGGAACCGACGAATCCATTGCAAATCTGCTTTCGGATGAGAGTGACGACGTATTAATGGAATTGCTCGCCGGCGGACCACGGCCCAAGCACCATTTGATTCAAGCCCACACCGCAGGCCGGCTGGGAACCGAAGCAGGACCGTATCAGGTGGACACCTTAACGATTCCCTTCGAAAACAAATCGAAAGCACTTTTCTTCGTCACGGGACACGATTTCTTCTCCAACGGCGATCTCGCCGTCTGTACCGTTCACGGCGATGTCTGGCGCGTCTCGGGAGTCGACCGGGAACTCTCGCGATTGCAGTGGCACCGGATCGCCACGGGACTGTTTCAACCGCTGGGACTGAAAGTCATTCGTGATGAAATCTATGTCCTGGGCCGCGACCGTATCACGAAACTTCGTGATCCCAACTTACACGGAGAAATGACGACCTACGAAAACTTCTGCGACCTCTACGAAACGTCCCCCGGCGGGCATGATTACATCGCCTGTCTGGAGACCGATCCCGAGGGAAATTTCTACTTCGTCCACGCCAGGCACGGCGTGCAGAAAATCTCCAAGGACGGAAAGACGCTTGAAACCATCGCCACCGGACTGCGCAATCCGAACGGGTTGTCGGTGAGTCCCGCCGGCGAGATCACCACGGCGCCGCAGGAAGGGAACTGGACCCCGGCGTCGGCGATTTTCATGGTTCGCACAGGCGATCACTTCGGTTACGGCGGGCCGAAGATCACGCCCGCTCGGCCGCTCGGTTATGATCCGCCGCTGTGCTGGATGCCGCGGCTGGTCGATAACTCCTCGGCCGGACAATGCTGGACGCCGGATGATTCCTGGGGCTTGCCGAAGAACTCGCTGCTGCATTTTTCGTTCGGGCAATGCACGTCGCTGCTCACGCTGCGCGAGCAGGTTGACGGCGTCTGGCAGGGGGGCGTCATCCCCATGCCGTGGAAATTTCAGTCGGGCGTGAGCCGGGGCCGGTTCAGCCCGCATGATGGCCAGCTGTACGTCAGCGGCTTGAAAGGCTGGGTGACGAGTGCCGTGCAGGACGGGTGCCTGCATCGCGTGCGGTATGTCGGCGGCGATGTCGCGTGGCCGGTGAAAGTGGAGAGCTATCAGAACGGCATCGCAATGACGTTCGGGGGTCGGCTCGACAAATCCTCGGCGGAAGACCCCGACAACTACAGCGTGCAGGCGTGCAACTACCGCTATACGCAGACCTATGGTTCGCCCGATGTGCGGCCGTCGCATCCGACGGTCGAAGGCCGCGATAACTGGGACGTCGCCTCGGCGACGCTGCTGGAAGATCAGCGCACTGTCTTTCTCGAACTCCCCGAGATCACGCCGGTGATGCAGATCGTCATCAACTGGTCGATCCGTGCTGACGATCAATCGCCTTTGACGAATTCCTACAACGGGACAATCCATCGTTTGCCGAGCCGGTCGTTGGATGTGCCGGAGTCGTCGCGAATCCCGCGCCCCGGCCGATTGACGCGGGAAGAAGAATCGGCACTGGCTCCCGGCGTGCTGTTCACGTTACAACAGGCCGATCGTACCGAACGCCATTCCGCCCGCTTGCTCGCTTGCCAGTTCGCCGCCCCCGCGGTTTTTCTCGCGGAGGGGTACATCAAGGCCCCGATCAGCGGCAACTACCGGTTCCGCGTCGAGGGAACGGCGACGGCGACGCTGCACATCAATGATCGGGTCGTGACGGCGTCCGAACCGATCCGGCTGCACAAAGGGCAGAACAAGGTCGTGCTGACGGCCCAGCGCACCACCAACGGCCCGACTTCGCTGCGGCTTCTGTGGCAGTCCGAAACGTTTGCCGAGGAACCCGTACCTCCGACCGTCTGGTTTCATGACCGGAATTCCGTGATTACCAAGAGCGAGCAACAGCAAGCGCGCGGGCGGGAATTGTTTGAGACGTTTCAGTGCGTCCGATGTCATCAGGCTGCGACATCGGACGGCGAGAAGCCCCGCGAGTTTCGCGCTCCGATATTACAAGATCTTCACGGCCGCATGACGGCTAGCTGGTTGACGGCCTGGCTGATGAATCCGCGCGCGATTCGCCACGGGGCCGAAATGCCCCGGTTGTTTGACGACGTGCGGCCAGAGGAGCGCCAGGCGGCAGCGGACGTGGCGGCTTATTTGTTGCAAGGCGGCGAACTCGCAAGCGAATCGCGCGAGTTGCCTGAGGAGCAGGGAGATGTGCTGTACGAGGAATTCGGGTGCATCGCGTGCCATCGGTTCACGCCGCCGTCGGAGAACGACGCCTGGTCGCGAGATTCCCTGCATTTCACGGCGGAAAAATTTCCGGGGAGATCGCTGAGCCGTTATCTGCAACAGCCGCAGCGTCATCATCCGTTCACGCGAATGCCCGATTTTCGCCTGTCGGAATCGGAAGTCGACAGCCTGGCCTCATTCGTAACGACACACTCTACGGGTCGCCTGAAACCGGCCAAGGAACTTGCCACCGCCGACCCGGAACGCGGCCAGAGGCACTTTGCCGAGAGACGCTGCGGCCAGTGTCACGGACCGGCGGATGCCCCGGCGTCTCCGATGAAACACGTTTCCTGGCCGGAGGCAGCAGAGGCCTGGACTCGCGGCTGCCTGGCTGAGTCTCGTACGGCCGGAGGGAAATCTCCGCGCTTTCCGCTGAACGAGGCGGATCGCGATGCCTTGCGGAATCTCTTGCAGACCACGCAGGGAGCGACCCAACCTGTCTCTACCGCAGAGCAAGCTGCCTACCTGCTGAAACGCCTGAACTGCACTGCGTGTCATCATCGTGATCACGCTCTCAGTCCGCTCAACGAAATCCTCGCCGAAGAATCCGACCGCGGTCTTCCGCCGGCGGCATTGCCTAATCTCACGTTCGCCGGCGAAAAACTGCACGTCGATTGGATGAAGCAACTCTTCCGCGGCGAACTCAGACAGAAAACCCGGCCGTGGTTGACGGCCCGGATGCCGGCGTTTCCGGCCTATGCGGAAGATCTCGCCGCCGGCCTGGCGGCGGAACACGGTTATCCCGCTGAGCCGGAAGCGTCAGCGACGGTCGACGACCACCTGGCAGGAATCGGCCGCACGTTGACCTTGAAAGACAACGGCCTCGATTGCCGGCAATGTCATGCCGTCGCCGGGCAGCAGCCGACCGGAGACGACAAGACGAAGATCGCCCCGGGCATCGACCTGGCCGAAATAAAGCAGCGGCTACGCGCCGATTTCTACCGCAGGTTCGTCCTGGACCCGCCGCGGTTTGAGGTGACGGTTCGCATGCCGAAGCTGTCTCTCGACGGCAAGACCACGCAGGCGACCTCCCTATTCGACGGCGACGCCGCGCGGCAGTTTGACGCGATCTGGCATTACATCCAGTCGCTGCCGGAGTGAAAATCCCTATCAGCGCTGATCCCCAGATTCTCTGTCTCTTCGACCTCATTCAGGACCGACCCATCCACGGCCATTGATCTTTCTTGGCGATCGGGCGAACATCCGCCAATAATCATCCCTTCCTCCGATGGCAAGACTTTCGCTACAATTGTTGATAATTCCGTTGGAAATCGACATGCTGTGGTTTCTGATCTGATGGGAAAGCGGTTTTCGCCGAGTGCACTTGGGTCTCTCTTCGTCGATAAGGCATGTACGGGCCATGAGTTTGATCAATCGTTCCCGAAATCCGCGGCTGATGTATCACCACCAGGCGTACCTGTTCATCAAGGACGCCTTGACCGCCACGCAGGAAATGTTGCGGCGCAAGCCTCCGACCCATGCCGAGGACGACGAAGCCCATATTTCCGGCCGCGAGCTGCTGGAAGGGATCCGCGTGCTGGCGTCGCGGCAATTCGGGATGTTGGCGCCGTCGGTCTTTGCCTCGTGGGGCGTGCAGACCACCACGGATTTCGGCCGCATCGTGTTTGAACTGGTCGAGCTGGGCGAATTGCGGCGGACGGAACAGGATCACCTCAGCGATTTCGACAACGTTTATTCGTTTGAAAACGCTTTTCTGCACGACTACGTGATCGATACCTCCCGGGCGTTCTGTCATTGATGTCGGCCACGCCGCTGCCTGCCGCGTCTGAAAACCCGCCCGCGCCGAACGTCCCTCCGCCTGGATCGCTCGCCAAGTTCCGCGTCGCGGCCAGCCTGACGCTGGCGTGGGTGCTATTTCTTGCCGGGCTCACTTGGCGGACGGCGAACCCGCCGGTGGTGAACCGGGTGCAGATTCGCAACTCGGAATACATTCTCGTCGGCCGGTGGGAAAATCGTCAGGAGGGCCGCCTGGAGGTCGTGCAGGAACTGAAGCGCGGCGTTTCCCTGGGCGTCGTCACGGTGACCGGATTGCCGGAACGCGGGCTGCCGGCCGCCAAGTCGTGGGTGATTCCCGTGACCAGATTCGGCGGAGCCTATTCCGTGACGCACGGGCAGTTTTTGAATTCTCCGCGGCAGCCGCAGCCGGACGGCAAGATCCCGCATTGGCAAATCGACGTGCCTCCGCAGTGCTATCCGGCGACAGACGACGTCCTGGAACAAATCCTAGCCGTGCTCGCTGCGCCAATTCCATAACCCCACCGGCTGACCCGTTCAGCCGCGCACGAAGTGTGCGCTCGTTTCTGAGTCCGGGCCTGCAGGAAACAGGGCATCGTGGTGAAAGAATCTCTGCCGCAGTCCTTGCGAGGTCCTTCGCCGAACCCACGCGCAGCGCGAGTTGCCGTTGCCGCCATCGGATTTGCCGCCTGGTGGTTGTGCCGAAGCGCCCTGCCCAGCGGAACGGCGGCGGCATTGCTGACGGTGTGGGGGATCGCGGCCGGCGAACTCTGCGGATTGCGGCTGGGGCTTGCCGTCACGTTGGCTGCCGCGATGGTCGACGGGTTCACGCAGCCGCCGGTGCTGACCGCGTCCCTGCTCGACTTCCTAGTGCGCTGGAGCGCGACCATCGTGTCGCTGATCTGGATCTCCTGGCGAAAAGAACTCCTGCAGACCGAGTATCGCCGGGCCCGGTTGGATCCGCTCACCGGCCTGGCGAACAGGCAAGCCTTTTTCGAGCGCTGTGCCGCGGAACTGAGCCGGGTTGCGCGCAGCCGGCGCCCGCTCACCGTGATGCTGCTCGACGGCGATGACTTCAAGTCGGTCAACGACCGGCAGGGTCACGCGCGGGGCGACCGCGCACTGCAGCAAACGGCTCGGACGCTCGTCGCGGCGGTTCGGCCGTACGACCTTGTCTGCCGACTGGGAGGAGATGAGTTCACGATCCTCTTCCCGGAGACCGCCGCCGGGGATGCCGAACGGATCGCCGGCCGGGTGCAGAAACGGCTTGCCGACGCGCTGGCTTCGGAATTTGCGCCGCTGACGTTCAGCATCGGCGTGGCAACGGCCGAACCGTCGGCAGTACCCGATCCGGCTCGGTGTCTGGCAGAGGCCGACCGCGTCTTGTATGCTGCCAAGCGCGCCGGGAAGAATTCGATTCGCTGTACGGAAATCTGTCCGACACCTCCCAGTGCGACGCCAGGCAATTTCTGAATCCCATCGGCCGGAAGCCGTTCATTTCTGGAAGACACAGGCGCGTCAATGGCTTCGTTCGTGAAAACGGCCGGTTCGGCATATTTCACAAAACTTGGCCTTCGTCGGGGTGTACCCGTTTGATAGACTGCTGATCGGTGGAGAGTACTGATATCATTTCCCAGAAAAAACAGCGCGGAGTCGTCATCGCACGTTTTGGCGATGCAACGAGCTAGAAAAGCCTGAGAGCGCTGTTATTTTCTGGGATTCGTATGAACCACTCTCAGGAAAGACAGGAGATCGTTGCCATGCATCATTGGCCATGGCGTGCCATTCTTATCGGCGCGGTTGCCATCATCCTGATCTACACCGCCAGCCGCCCTGATCCGGAAACGGCAGGGCTGACCCAGGCGTCCACGGGCCAATTGATTGAACAACTGGGAAGCTCGCGCGATGTCGTGCAGCGCGCCGCCGCATCGCGGCTGATCAGCCAGGGGGCTCCGGCTGTTCCGCTGCTCATCGCCGCTGCGGAAGATGCGCCCGAGGAACAATTGCGGCAGATTTACCTGGTTCTCGAAGACATGTACGTCTCCGCGGACCAGGCTCTCGCCGACTCGGTGGAAGACGCGCTGGAGCAGCTCTTGCTCAGCCCGCGCATGGAAGTTCGCAGGTTGGCGGAGGCACTCTTCCAGGCGAATCAGTCGCGCCGTCAACTGCGGGCGTTCGCCAAGATCGAATCCTTTTCCGGACGGCTTGGAACGACCATGACCTCTCGTCACATGAGCGAACTCGCCTTCCCGGATATGGTCATTATCGACGCCCATTGGACTGGCGGCAACGAGGGATTGAAATTCGTCCGCCGGATGCCAGGGTTAAGGACCGTCCATATCGGAAACGACGCGCCGGTGAGCGAGGATGCGGTCGAGAGCTTGAAGTCGGTAGCAACCCTGATCCGCCGCGAGTCCGAAGGATGCCTCGGCGTTGAACTCACCGAACTGTATGACACCCTGGCCGTCCGCTGGGTCGTGCCCCGGTCCCCGGCAGAACGCGCCGGTTTGCAGGCCGGCGATCAACTCCTGTCGATGAACCAACGCCCCATCCGGGAATTTACCGCGTTTCTGGAAATTCTCCACGGCTGTCCGCCGGAAGCCGTCGTGCAGTTCGAGATCCGGCGAGGCTCGGAAACACTCACAGTGGAGGCCTTGCTCGGCTCGGATTTTGGAACCGGCCGCTGCCGTTGCGTCGAAGACTCGACCGAGGCCGCGACGCCCGATCCTGTGGAAGATCTCCCCCGGGGCCGGCGGCGGCGGTTAAATTCCCTGTCCGATCATTTCGTCAGCCCACCGGCGCATGACGTGCCGCAAATTGGCGAGTTCCCCAAGAACGGCGGACCGAGCCTGGGGGGGCCGAACCGCTAACGGGCTGTGCAGGAAGAGATAGAACTTGATCTTCGGCTCCGTCCCGGAAGGACGCAGCGCCACGCGCACCCGGCAGCCATTCGACTCTCCCTCCGCGATCATCAGATTGCTCGACGGACTGGGGAGTTCCGCGCACCGGGCGTTGCCGGGAATCGTTCGAATCTCGTGGCGCTGATAGTCTTTCACCTGCGAGAACTTCACCGAGCCCAGCGCTTCCGGCGGATGCTCGCGGAACGCTTGCATCAGACCGGCAATCTGCTGGTTCCCGCGCGGTCCGGGGCACGTCAGCGAGACCTGGTCTTCGAGAAACATACCGTGCCGGTCATACAGTGCCGAAAGCTGATCCAGCAGCGTCTGGCCCTCTCGGCGCAATTCCGCTGCGAGTTCCAAGGCGTACAGCGCGGCGACCGATGCGTCTTTGTCGCGCGCGTAGCCGCCGGCGAGATACCCCAGCGATTCCTCGGCCCCGAACACGAACCGCTCGGGGCCTTCGGCATCCATCGTCTGGGCGATGTACTTGAAGCCGACCAGCAAATCGTCGATCACCCGGACGCCGTAGCTGTGCGCAATCGCCGCGATCAATGGCGTGGTGACCAGCGTTTCGACCACGAAATGCCCAGGCGACAACGTCCCCTGCTCTTGCCGCTTCCCGAGAATATAATCGACCAGCAGCGCGCCCATCTGGTTGCCGGTCAGCGTCTGAAAGCGTCCGTCGCGGTCGCGCACGGCCGCCGCCAGCCGGTCGGCATCGGGGTCCGAGGCGAGAATCAACGCCGCGTCCGTCCCTTGGGCCGCCTGAATTGCCGGCTGAAAGACTTCCGGCCGTTCGGGATTCGGCAGATGGTCGGGCACATTCGGGAAGTTGCCGTCCTGGCTGCATTGCGGTTCATACAACCGGACGCCGTCAAAACCCAGATGCTGCAGCACCTGGAAAATGGACGTTGCGCCGACGCCGTGCAGGGGCGTGAAGAGCGCCGGGATGTCGCGAGCCGAGGAGAGGCTCAATTGCGACACGGCGGCGATGTAGGCGCGGTCGACCGGAGCGTCAACCAGTTCGATCCGGCCTTGCTGCACAGCATGATTGAAATCCAGCATCGGGATGTCGCCGGCGGCTTCCACGCAATCGATGATCCCCTTGTCATGCGGTGGCAAGACCTGCGCGCCGGTGGACCAGTAGGCTTTGAAGCCATTATCGGCCGGCGCGTTGTGCGACGCGGAGATCACGATCCCGGCGTCGCAGTGAAGATGACGGACGGCAAACGACAATTCCGGCGTGGAACGCGGCTGCAAGAAGCAGAAAACGTGAAAGCCCTGCGCCGCCATCACGGCCGCCGAAACCCGGGCGAATTCCTGAGACCGGTTGCGCGTATCGCAGGCGATGACGGCCCGCCACGGTTTCTCGCCGACCGCCTTCTTCACATAGACGGCCAGGCCATAGGCCGACTCGGCTATGGTGCGCGGGTTGATCGTCGCCGACCCCAGATCGGCCATCGGACCGCGCCGGCCGCCGGTGCCGAACGGAATTTTCTCCCAGAACAGCCGGTCGAGTTCGGTAAACTGTCCGCTGCGGATCAACTCCACGAGTTTCGTCCGATGCGCGGCGAAGTACGGCTCGCGCAGCCAGGGCCGCAGGTTCTCCGCGGCGGAGGCCGTCAGTTGCTTCGCATCGACCGCAGCGGCCACGGCCTGTTCCAGTTGCGCCAGTTCAGACGGGGAGATCGCGGTCATGGGGACATTTCATAATCTTGCGGAGTTTTCCGAACAATGTAGTGCACTTGCTCCGCAAGTGCTGAAACACTTGCGGAGCAAGTGTTCTACATTGGCGAAGCTATGCCACGACTCTGCCGGGCGGAGTGCGTCGTTCCGGGGACGAACTCCTGGCAACATGGTATTCTACCGTCTTTGCCGCGAAATCGGGAGTTGAACCGTGTTGCATGCCGTGATCATGGCGGGGGGCACCGGGACGCGTTTCTGGCCGGAGAGCCGGCGGACGCGGCCGAAGCAGTTCTTGCAGTTGTCGGGCGAGCGGACGCTCATCCAGGCGACGCTTGACCGCTGCGCCCGGTTCATTCCCCCGGCGGGTCACTGGGTGGTGACGAACGAAGCGCTCGCCCTCGAAACATCCTGCCAGCTTCCGGACATTCCTCCGGAGCAGATTCTGAATGAGCCGTGCGGCAGGAACACGGCCCCGTGCATCGGCCTGGCAGCGATTCGCTTGCTGGCCGTCGATCATGATCCGATCATGCTGGTCGTCCCGGCAGATCACGTCATCACGTCGCAGGAGCAGTTTCAGCAGGCCGTCGAAGCTGCCGAGAAAATCGTCCGCGCGGAACCGCAAGCGCTGGTGCTGTTCGGCGTGAAACCGACGTACCCCTCGACAGGATTCGGATACATTCGGCGCGGCGAACCCCTGACCGGCAGCGAACTGCCCGCCTTTCGAGTCCAGGCGTTTCAGGAAAAGCCGGACCGGGCCACGGCCCAGCGCTACCTGGCCGACGGAGAACATTTCTGGAACTGCGGCATCTTCGTCTGGCGTGCCCGGGCCATTCTCGATGCGCTCCATGCCTTTGCGCCGGAGATTTCGGCTCGATTGAAGACGTTGCAGCAAGCCATCGGCCAGCCTGAGTTCGCCTCGCTCCTGGAGGCCGAATTTCCCCGGATGCCGTCGATTTCCATCGATTACGCCGTGCTGGAACGGTCCGCCGACTCATGCGTGCTGGAAGCTCCGTTCACCTGGGACGACATCGGAAGCTGGCAGGCTCTCACGCGCTGGCTGCCGCCGGATCGCGCGGGGAACACTGTGGACGGCATTTTTTGCGGCGTGAAAACGACAGGCTGCATCGTCCGCACGACGCCCGACCACCTGGTGGCAGCGTACGGGGTGAAGGACCTGATCATCGTCCATACGCCGACCGCCACGCTCGTGGCCGACCGCAACGATGAAAACGCCCTCAGGGAAATGACGGCCGAACTGGAACGCCAGGGGTTCGTCGAGTTTTTGTAGCCGGCCGCTGATGCAAAAACGCCACGGCGCGCTACAGACGGCTCGCATTGCCTGTCCTGTTCGCTGAATTCCTTGCGACGACCCGGTCATCTTGCTCTGCCGCCGCGCGTGCGCCATGATGAAGTCTGTAGGATTGTCTCGCTGGTTTTGTGCCTTGGTCTTTCTGATTGTCATGCCGCAATCCCTCGTTCTGCATTGGGATCGACGTCAGCTCTGCGGGTTGCTCGCCGAGCATTGGGGCGGGCGTCCGCAGATTCGGCAGGCGTTCGCCCAGGCGTGGCCTGACGATCAAGACCCGATGCAGTCGCCGGGTAAGTCGGCCGAAATGCTGAAGTCGTGGCTGGACTCCCAGGGAGCGGCGCCGAAGCAGGTTGTCGTGTGCCTGTCCCGGGAGGACGTCATTCTTCGGCATCTCGAAGTGCCGGATGTCCCGGAAGACGAACTGGCCGCGCTGGTGGCCTTTCAGGCGACGGCTCGGTCCACGCTCCCTTTGAATCAATTGGTGCTCGACTTCCTGCCGTTGCCGATGCAGGCTGGTCACGAAGGACGGCCCGTGCTGGCGGTGACAGCGCCGAAATCCCTGGCAAATGGCCTGCAAGCCGTCTTTCAGGCCGCCGGCCTGGAAGTGACCGCCCTCTCATTCAGTTCGATCGGGCTCGCCGAATTCATCGCCCAGACCGAGCAGCAACTCGGTCACGACGCGCGGCAAGCCGTGCTCGCCGTTCTGTGGGACGGAGCCCGGGTGGAACTGGTGATCCTCGCCAATCGCCAGGTGCTCTATGCCCATTCGGCCCGCATCTCGGCGGAAGAAGCGGCGCCGGTCGCCGGGCTGCTGGCGGAGGTCAGCCGCACCATCGTCGCGGCACAAAGGCTGCATCCGTCGCTTTCGATTCACCATGCGTGGATTCTGGATGACGGCGTCGCCTCGCCCGGGCTTGTCTCCCAACTGACCGAACGGCTCGGTGCGCCGGCGGAAGTTTTGGAGCCGACCGGAATCGGTTGGGCCGAAATGTCGCTGGATCAATTGCCTGGAAATCCCGGGTTGTTTGCGGCCCTGCTGGGCTTGTCGGTGCCGGACGCCGACCGTCTGACGGCGGCGTTCGATTTTCTGCATCCGCGCCGGCCGCCGAAGCCGTTGGATCGGCGCAAACAGCGGATCATGGCAGGATCGGCGGCGGCGCTCGTCATCGCGGCCCTGGGGATGGGCGCCATCCAGTGGACGAAATCCAGCCTCGAACGCGAGATGAACGGCTTGCGCTCGAGGGAGGCCGATCTCGATCTGAAGATCAAGCCGGGACAGGCCGCGCTGGCGGCCGCCAAGCTCATAGACGATTGGCAATCCGGAAATCTCCCCCAATTGCAGCATCTTTCCGCCCTGAAAGATCTGATGGAAGGAACCGACCGGCTCTATCTTTCGCAGTACGCCTTCACGGCCGGCACGGGAGACTCTCCGGGCAACCTGCAATCGTTCGGCAATGCCAAGTCCCGCGACGACATTCAGCAATTTTATCAGCGGCTGATCGACACAAAGTTGTATCGCATCCAGCCCCGCGGATTGACGCAGTCCAGCCGCGATGACGAATACCCGCAGCGTTTCGAGTTGAACGCGGAGATTTTGCCCAAACAAAAGCCGGCCGTGACGCCGGAGGGGTGAGTGTTAGTGATTGGCTGGCGTTGAAGAACTCCCAGAATGCACCGACAGGAATGTCTGTGCCACCCAGGTTTTTGACCGTCCGTCTTGACATCCAGTTGTTGACACCGATCCCATGCCGACCCGACAAAAACAACTGCTGATCGCCCTGGTCGTCGCCGTGCTCACATGGCAAGGAGGCGGCTGGGCCTGGCAATGGGTGTTCGGCCCGATCACCCGGCTCAGGGACGATCGGGACAAAATCCAGGCGCGCGTCGACGCCAAGACCGACCAGGTGATCGCCATTGAGCGGGCGCGGGCGAAATTGCGGAGCTGGCAAGCCCAGAGCCTGCCGCCCGATCCTGGTTCCAAGAAGCGGTTTGATGCGGTCGAGGCCAGCCGGCAATATACCGAATGGCTGACGGAACTGGCCCATGGCGTCGGGCTGCAGGAATTGTCCATCACGCCGCATCGGCGCACGGTTTCCGTCAAGGATGCGAAGGACGCGTATGTTGAAGTCGTGGTGAAAATCGACGGCGCCGGCCGGCTGTCGCAGTTGTTTGATCTGCTGGACCGCTTCTATCGGACCGATCTGCTGCAACGGATCGGTCGTTTGCAGGTGACGACGGAAGACGTGCTGGGCGATCCGCCCGTGAAATTTTCGCTCGAAGCCGCCGGACTGGCGCTGTCCGGCGCGCCGGTCCGCCGCACGCTGTTTGCGAAAACGTCGCTGGCAACGGATCTCGAACTGGCGGCCCTGCAACTGACGGTGACCAACTCCCAGGACTTTCCGAAGCCACTTCCCTTCCGAGTCCGGGTAGAACGGGAACTCCTCGAAGTGACGGAAGCCGACGGCAATCTCTGGACCGTGCGGCGCGGTATGGAACGGACCGAGAAATCCGAACATCCGGCCAAGACTCCGCTGACGCTGGTGCCGATTCGAAAATCGGCCGGCGAACTCTCCCTCGAAGCGTTTCGAGAGATGGTCCGAACGAATGTGTTCGTCAAGCCGACGCCGCCCGTGAATTATGAGCCAACGTTTGGCCCCTTCCCTGCCGCCGTGGCCGTTCGTGGAAAAACGCTGGAGCTGACGCTGGCGGCGAGAGATTATGACCCAGCCTTGGGCGAGCCGAGATACGTCGTGGACGGAACGCCGCCGCCTGGACTCACGCTGGACGAAGAGATCGGCAAACTCGTCTGGAAGCCGGATCCCGCGCTGCCGGCCGGAGAGTATCCGCTCTCGGTCGCGGCGATTCATCCCTCGGCTCCGGGAGGCCGATTGACGGAAGACCTGGTTTTGCGCCTGGTCGAGCCGAACTCTCCTCCCAAGGTGACTCCGATCGCCCCGCAAAGTGTCTACCGCGGCCAGACCTTCCGAGTCCTCGTTGAGGCGACGGATCAAGAGTCCCCGCCGCAAATCCTGACTTTCCGCCTTGCTGCCGGCTCGCCGCCGGGCTGCCGGATCGATGCCGCGCGGGGCGAGCTGACCTGGACGCCGGGCGACGACCAGCCGATCGGCCCGGCGACGATCGCCGTCAGCGTGTCGGACAACGGCACGCCTGCGCAAACGTCGACGGCGTCGATGATCGTCGACGTGAAAGAGGACGCGGCCCAGTCGACCCGGCTGATCGGCATTGTCGGCATCAACCAAAACCCGGAAGCCTGGTTCTATGACCAGGCGACGGAGAAAAAGACCGTGCTCCGCATCGGCGATGTCTTGCGGTCCGCCGAAATCCGGGCGGAAATCACCGGCATGACGGCCGAACTGGTCACGGTCCGCGTCGGCGACGCCGAGTCTCGCCTGAAATTGGGCGACACCGTTCGCAGCCTGACAAAGCGCGTTTTGGAAACATCACCCGCAGGCTCGCCCGATCAATAACGCTTCCAGCAAATCCTGCTTCAATGCCCGCCGTCGGCGACGGCGAGGTCTGTATTGACGCAGCGGCTTCCCGGCGTTGCCGACGCCGGCTTTGGGGACGCGTTATGCCAGATGATTCCGTTGGAACGCCTTGCTGAGCTGGGCGTCCAGGACATGCTCGATGCCGGAGAGGGTGGCGATCACCTCGCCGGCGTCGTCGAGGATTTCCGCTTCGGCAGAGACGGCAGAGTCGTTGCGGCGCACGGCCCGGAGGACGATGCGGACGCCGTCGGCGGGGAAACTGCGGCGGTATTGTCGATATTCTGCGATGGCCGTCGGCAGCGAAGCCCGGCCGCAAACGGTCTGCGTCCAGACAATCAGGGCCTGCAAAGTCACGTCAACGATCAACGGGTCAGTCAGCCAGGCGGTTCGCCATGGATCGGCGAGCCAGTCGGCCGGCGCGGGGGCGGTTCTCGCACGCACGACGATGCTGTCCCCGCTCAACGATTCAATCGACGTCAAACCGTGCAGATGAGGCCCATGGAACAATAGACTGCCATACCAGGCATTCGGCGGCGCCAAAGGCCCTGCCATCGGAACACGCTCCAGTTGCGATTGCGGCGGCCGCAGCCGGACATTACTCAGCAGAACCTCCGCTTGGGCATGAAGCACGTCCCGGTCGTGTGCGGCGCTGAGCAGCCGGACCGGCACGCGAAACGCGTCGTCCGTCCGCACGGCCTTCTCCACCATGCCTCGGAGAGTCACGCGGTCCTGTGCTTCGACACGAACTCCGTTGAAGATCCGCAGGTTCATCAGACCGACGAATTCCAGGCCGGGATGATGATGCAGCGCCGCATGGGTCAGGCATTCCGCGATCATCGCGGTCGGCAGCACGGCCTTCCCGCCGAGGACATGCGAGGCGAGATAGGGGTGCCCGGCGAGATCCAGCACCCGCTCCCATCCGCACCGGCCGGATGAAAATTGGGCATTGGCCATCGCCGGTTGAAGGCCAGGCGTTTCGTTTCGCCGCACCACGACGGCTTCGGAGCGGTGCGCTGGCTGATGACTGACCGCCGGAGACTGGGGACTCGGGGACGTCGCATTCAAGAGGCCGATCACGTCCGACAGGCGATGCAGCGTCCCCAGTTGTTCGGGCTGCACCACCGGAAGATCCGGCCGGCGCTCCTGCAAGGCGGACAGAATTTCCACGCGCTTAATGGAATCGATCCCCAGGTCGTGGTCCAGGCTCATTTCCGGCTTGAGCATCTCGACCGGATAGCCGGTCTTTTCGGCGACGACCGACAAGACGGCCTTCGCCAGATCGGCGTTAGACGCGGAGTCGACGAGCGCAGCCGATGATGGGCCGGCAGGCGTCACCTGGTCAAAGGTCTGCTGTTGTACCGCCAGGACGACGATCTCCACGGACGACGCTTCCGTTCGCTCCAACTCGTGAACCAGCAACCGGGCGCCGGCGTCGAGCGGAATCAGCCCGACGCCTTCCTTAGCAAACAAAGGCTTCAATGCGTCGGTCACCATGCCGCCGTCCCACGGCCCCCAATTGAACGCCCGCACCCGGCACCGGGGATGCTGCCGTTGGAATTGCCCGGCTAGTTTATTGAGAGCCTCGTTCGCCATGGCGTAATCGACCTGGCCCGTCCGGCCGAATCGCGCGGTGTAAGACGAAAACACGGCCAGGCAGCGTAATTCTTCCGGATTCAATGCGGACAGCACGTTCCTGAGGCCGAGGATTTTCGTGGCGAAGACGTTTTCAAACTGCTCGCGCGTTTTGTCTTCGATCCGGCGGTCTTCGAGCACGCCCGCCCCGTGGATGACGCCCCGGATCGGGCCGTACTGCCGCTGCAGCCTGCTGAAGGCGTGCTGCACGGCATACGGATCGCGTACGTCAACGGCGAGATACTCGACATCGGCCCCCAATTCACGGATGGCTTCCAGAGTTGCGCGGACTTCGCGATTGGCGAGCGCCTGCCTCGCCTGCTGATCAATTTGACGCAGCGATTTTCCGGCCGGACTGTGTTGAGCAATGGCTTGCTTGATCTGCGCCGCAGTCTCCAGAGAGTGCATCCACTCGGGTTCGGTCTCGGCCAGCGGCGTTCGTCCGCAGAGAACCAGCCTGGGTCGCCACGCCCGGGCGACAGCGACAGCCGCCGCCGCGGTCACGCCCCGGGCGCCGCCGGTGATGACAATCAATTCGCCGGCCTGAATCGGCGGCGAAGACCGGCGGTCTGCAGGCGGTTGCCTGATTTCTACCTGCTGCCAGCCGCTGGAAGTCCAGCCGATTTCGGCTGGGCCATCCGTCAGGAGCTGCGCGACAAGATCATTCACTTCGACGGCGCCCGTCGGACAGTCAACCGCTTTCGCCGTGACTCCGGGCCATTCGTGCCGGACGGTCTTTGTCAGCCCTGCCAGGGCGCCGCTGAGCGGATTTCCCCCCTGTCCGACCGCACTCCACCCGAACTGACCGTCCATTCGGCTGATCGTGGCCAAGAGCGCTGCCTGGCGTTTGCCGGCGCCGCGCAGTGCCGCGCCGCATTTTTGCGTCCATTCCAATGCCCGCCACAATTGCTGATCGCTGATGCCCCGCTCCGGCGCCACCACAACCAGCCCGGCAAGGTCGTCCGGAATAGCGTGCGCAGCAGGTTCATCAAGCCGCACCAGCCGGGCGCGATAGCCCAGTTCCGTCAACCGCGCGGCAATCCGCAGCGCCAAGCCTGAATCATCATCCGTGATGCAGAGCGTGGAACCCGGCGCCAACGGCAAGAGCGGTCCGGCATCCCTCAACGGCACAGCACAGGGTACGCCGAGAGAGAGTTCAGAAGAATGAGGGCTGAGGGTTGACGATGATGGCTCAGGCGTTTCGTTTCGCCGCACGACGACGGCTTCGGAGCGGTGCGCTGGCTGATGACTGACCGCCGGAGACTGGGGACTCGGGGACGTCGCATTCAAGAGGCCGATCACGTCCGACAGGCGATGCAGCGTCCCCAGTTGTTCGGGCTGCACCACCGGAAGATCCGGCCGGCGCTCCTGCAAGGCGGACAGAATTTCCACGCGCTTAATGGAATCGATCCCCAGGTCGTGGTCCAGGCTCATTTCCGGCTTGAGCATCTCGACCGGATAGCCGGTCTTTTCGGCGACGACCGACAAGACGGCCGCAGTGAGTTCCGTGGAAGCTTGAGCGACTTCGGCGATGGGCGGAGAGGCAGCACGCGGTGCACTGACCGCTGTTGCCCGGCTGACCGGCGACAGCGCACGCACGGGTTGAACGTCCGGCACTGTGAACTGAGTACTGAGTACCGAGTACTGGGTGCTCAATACGGGGTGATATTCTTCCGGCTCTCGGCTCTCGATGTATGGTTCTCGCCTTTCGTTCGCAAGCGATTCCAGCGTTCGCAGCGCGGCTTCTTGTCCCTCCAGGAACTGCCGGTGCAGCCGGGCCGTTTGATCGTGCATCTGCTGGAGCAGAAGCAACGTCGGCGGAGGATTCGGGGGCGCAGGGCGCGGGTTGGATGTCTCGACAAGCCGTGATGCCACGGCTTCCGTACGCAGCGCAGACTGAACGGCGGCCGGGGGTCGCGGAGTCCGCAGCTTGACGTAATTCGCGCCGCAGATGGGGATCGTCAAGCGCGGCGTGCCGCTGTCTGTTGCCGATTCAGCCCGACGGGATTGCGGGTCCCACGCCGCGTATTTTACGGGGTATCCCGCGGCCCCCAATTGACCGAGCGCCAAGGCCAGATCCAGCATCCCGGATCGTTTGCCGGACGAGGCATCGACGGCGATCCCTCGATGTTCGCGGCCGGAAAGAATCGAATCGACCAGGCCGGTCAGCACGGCGCCGGGGCCGACTTCCACAAACAGCCGCACGCCGGCGGAATACATGTTCTCGATCTGCCGAACGAACTCCACCGGCCGGGCCAACTGGCCCGCCAGCAGCGACCGGGCGGCGTCCGCATCCTTCGGATATTCCTCGGCGTGCGTGTTTGCATACACGGGGACTTCCGGCTCAAAGAACTCGATCTCATCCAGCACCGGCCGGAAGCGCTGACTGGCCCGGGCGACCAGCGGGCTGTGAAACGCCGCCGCGACTTGCAGCCGTTTTCCGCGAATATTTTTCCTCGCGAAGATTTCATTCGCGCGATCCAGTTCGGCAATGCGGCCTGACAAGACCACCTGCGTCGGGCTGTTGCGATTGGCGATCACCAGGTCGACAGCCGATTCCTTCAGCGCCGCCTCCACCTGCGACAGCGGCGCACCGACGGCCAGCATCCCGCCGGCGACGTCTTGCGCTTCGGCCATCAGCTTGCCGCGCAGCATCGACAAGCGATACAACGCCGCCGGACGGAACCGTTTCGAGGCGCACAACGCCGTCAATTCGCCGTAACTATGCCCCGCGACGACGTCCGGCTTCACTCCGAACTCGGCGAGCACGACCAGCAGGCCCAGGCTGACAGCTCCCAGCGCAGGCTGGGCGATTTCGGTCGCGCGCAAGGCAGACTCTTGCTGAGCCTTCGTTTCCTCTTCGAACGCCGGGATCGGATAAATGAAGTCGCTCAGCCGGCCTCGCTCGGGGGCGAACTCGGCGAAGACGTCGTTGGCTTCCGTCAGCACGCTTTGCAACATCGGAAACCGGCAAGCCACCTCGCGCTGCATCCCGACGTATTGCGAACCCTGCCCCGGAAACAGCAATCCCAGTTTTCCGGTCTGCGGCCCCGAACCGTAGGAGATGCCATCCGGCGTGGACCAGACTGTCCGGTCCGCGTAGTTCCGCAAGCTGGCTTGAGCCGTGGCGACAAGCTGCGGCACATCCGCCGTCGCCAAGTCCGTCGCCATGACCAACCGGTGCAACTGCTTCGGCTGAAAACTTTGCCGCGAAAGAGTGGCCATCCGGCGCAATTCGGCCCGATCGGTGACCGACCGCCAGGCATTCAGATGCGAGGATAGCTCTTCGCGCGAATCCGCGGACCATGCCGCCAGCAGCACGTCGCCGTCCCAATCGATTTCCGCCTTGCCAGCCGGCGATTCCTCCAGCACGCAGTGAAAGTTGCTGCCGCCAAAACCGAACGCGCTCACGCCGGCCCTGCGCGGATGCGCTTTCGTCGCCAGCCAGGGTCTCGCCTGCGTGTTGGCATACAGCGGCGAAGTTTCATCCAACAGGGCCGGCAGCGGCCGTTCGATTTTGATCGTCGGCGGCAAAACGCGGTGTTGCAGCGCGAGAATTACCTTTAGCACCCCGGCGGCTCCGGCGGCGGCCTTCGTGTGACCGATCTGGGATTTGATCGATCCGACGGCACACCACCGGCCGGTCTTGCCCGTCGCTTGAAAGACTTCCGTCAACCCGGCGAGTTCCGTGGCATCGCCGACTTTCGTCCCGGTGCCGTGGGCTTCAATCAGTTCCACCGTCTCCGGCGAAACCCCCGCAATGCGGTAAGCATCTTGCAAGCAGCGAACCTGGCCTTCTTTTTTCGGCGCATAGACGGCGTTGCCGGCGCCGTCGCTGGACGTGCCGATCCCTTTGATCAAGGCATAGATCTTGTCGCCGTCGCGCCGGGCGTCGCTGAGTCGTTTGAGGACGACCATCCCGACGCCTTCGCCGAGGATCGTCCCGTCGCCCGAGTCGCTGAACGGCTTGGCATCTCCGGTCGGCGATAACGCGGGCGTCTTGCTGAAGCACATGAACATGAAGATGTCGTTGAACGTGTCGATGCCACCCGTGACGACCATGTCCGAACGTCCCGACCACAATTCGAGCGTGGCCAGGTGCATCGCGCTGAGCGAACTGGCGCAGGCCGCGTCGACCACGCAATTCGTTCCGCCCAGGTCGAGCCGATTCGCAATTCTGCCGGCGACGACATTCCCCAGCAGCCCGGGAAATGAATTCTCCTGCCAGGGGACGTACGAGTCGCTGATCCTTTGGATCACATCTGCGGCGACGTCGTCGGCGACGCCGGCATCTTTCAGCGCCTGCCGCCACTTCGGATGGCCGAGCCGGGCGCCCAGCGGAATCACCATTTCCAGCGTCCCCGTCACGCCGAGAATGCAGCCGACGCGCGACCGGTCGAACTCGCGGTTCGCACCATAACCGGCATCCTCGAGGGCGCGTTTTGCTCCGACCATCCCCAAGAGTTGCGAGGTGTCAATCGCTTCCAAGTTGCTCGGCGCGATGCCGTATTCCAAGGGGTCAAACGCGACCGGTGAGAGGAATCCGCCGCGCCGGGCGTAGGTCATGTCGGGTGATTTGGGATCGGCGTCAAAGTAATCGCCGGCGTTCCAGTGCGTCGACGGAACCTCGGTGATGGCGTCGACCCCCTGGCGAATGTTCGACCAGAACTCGCCGGCATTGGCGGCTTTCGGAAACAGGCAACTCAAGCCGATCACGGCCAACTGTTCGCGCGGAAAATCCGCGGATTCAAACTCAGACATGCTGACGGACATCCTGTGAAATGTGCAATCGACCGGTTCATTCCCGGTCGCTTCAGAATACCGCGCCGAAGGACAGTTGGGGATTGAAGCCCGGGGGATTTTCTGAAAAAGCAGACTTCAGGCCTGTACCGTTTCGCCGCAGCAACGACGCGGCGACTCTCCCCCGGCAACCCCGCCGATTCAGGCAGGACTGGGCAACGTCTCGGGGCGTACAGACGTCCCGCAGACCGGGCAGGTCGTCTCGAACAGCACGTCGCGTCCCAACGATTCGCCGCACGACGGGCATTGAACCTGTTTTGGTTCGCCGACCGTCTGGTACCGTTCTTCCTGGCGGTGTTGTAACTGGCGGATCATCATCGCCGCCAGAACGAGGCCCAGCACCCCCAGGATTTTCGATCCGAACGAGACCCAGGTGCCTGTGATCAGGTTCTGCACGCTGTCGGGCCCCTCGCCCGAATGCTTTGCCATCTGTAGGGAAACGCGATCCACCACGACCCCGATCAACCGCAGGCCCCACCACCAGCCGATGAGCGCTAACCCCGGGCGATTTTTCCACGGCCCGGCTTCCGGTGCACTGGCCTGCCAGATTTCCTGAAGGATCTGATAGGGCCGGTAGAGATTCAGGATGGGGACGAAAAAATAGCCGATCGTCCATCCCGGCGTCGCCGAAAGGCCCTCGGCTCCCAGCGCGCCGGCATTGTGATTGGCCCGGGCCAGATAGCGGAGAAACACCACTCCTGAAATGATCGCGACCACGACGGCCAAAATGCCGATCGCCTGTTCGCGCAAGTCGTTCAGCGAGGCTTCCGCGTCCGAAATCCCTTCTCCCGAAAGGGCCCGCGTCAGCAGGTGCACCTGCATCAGCGATGACACCATCGAACACAGCGATAGAAAGATTTGGACGCCCAGTAGAATCAACACGGCTTGCGCCAGACCCTGAGAGGGAAGATAGCGATTCATGGCATGGGCTCTGCTAGCGGCCGTGGAGAAAGGGGAAGCGACGGAACGCCGTATCGGACACGACGACGTAACTCTCCCGCATTCCGAGCCGATTTGCAACCGTTGGCCGATCAGCCCGCGGGCCATTCCCAGGCGGGACGCAGATGGCCGTCTTCGTGAAATGCCTCCGACGGCAGCGTCGAGCGGATCGCCGTCAACAGGTCGCCGAAGTGCTCGCCCCGGCAGCAGCCCAGAGGCCATGGCGAACCGAACATCACCCGCAAACCGGCGGAGATCAACAACGAGGCGGGATTCGCCGACGCGGCGTCTTTCGCCCAGGCTTCCGCCCCGAAATCGCGGGCGCGTTCCAGTTCCACGGCGAAATCCCAGACGCCGTGCACCGACGCCGGTCCGGCGATCAACAGGTCTGTCCAGCGTTCGCTGCGCCGGCGAAATCGGTCGAGCCGAGACACCAATTCGGCGGTCATTCCCTGCCAGTTGCGAACCATCAGCAGCAAAATCTCACGGCGGATGTGTCCCATGCCGTGCAGTGTGTTCGACACAATGCGTTCGACGTCCCGGCACTCCTGCGCCCGGTCGGCGATGGTCCAATTCGTCGCCCAGACACGCGTCAACAGTTCGGTGAGCAGAACTTCCAGGGCGACGCGTTCAAAACCGGGGGAATCCTGGGTGACGTCTTCGTGAATCTGAGCCAGGTCTTTCTGCCAACCCGATTGCAGCTTCCGGCTGGCTGACCAGAATTGCCGCAGCGTGAAACCGATCGACTGAGGATGAAGAATCCACTCCGTGCGGCCAGAGATCGAGCCGACCAATGCCAATTCGGCAAGAGCATTCGGACACGGCAGCAGAGCGGTCGGTAAGGGCAATGGCATATGAGCCTCGGAATAGACAGTCCACAGTTCCGAAGTCGAAGAAAGCAAACCCAATGCCGCCGGACCATTATATAACGCAACTCAATCACAACAAACGATTTACGAACAATACCCATCCGTTCAGAAATCCTAACACAGGGCCTGTGGCGTGGCGAACGGTCAACACGACGACGCCAACCGACCACGGAGCCTCAGGGGAATCACCGGCTTCTTGCGCAGTTCTTTTTCCCCCGCAAGGTTGATCCTGCTTGCTCAGTTCGCCAAGATGGCGGCTGGATGAGTTGTTCAAGAACGCCGTTCGAGACGATTCGTCTCGTGTCACCGGTTGGCGCGGACCGATTTCAACGAAAGAGAGCCGCGCCCATGGGTCCGGCCGTTTGCCAAGACAAAAATTTGGGCCTGGAACATCGCGGTATGGCTGAATCACTGAGTCTGGTGCTCTTGGAGGTCAACAACCTCGCGCCGACTTTTATTGTCGCGGACCGATGTTCCAAGACGGCCAACGTGCGGATCATCGGCATCGAAAGTGCTGATGGCGCCGGACAATGCATCAAACTGGTCGGCCCGGTTTCCGACGTCCAAGCCGCCGGTCAAGCCGGCATCGAACTCGCGAAACGGATGGGCAGCCACGCCGTGATGTCGCTGCTGGCCGCCCCTTTGGAAGAAACGCAGAAACTTGCCGACCCCAAGCCCGTCCTCAACCCGATGTTGGGGGCTTACGACAACCGCAAGCCGAGAGAACCGCACATGTCGAACGGAAATGCTTTAGGACTGCTGGAAACCCAGGGACTCGTCGCCGCGCTGCACGCCACCGACGACATGCTGAAATCGTCGAACGTGACGCTGGTCGGCAAAGAGAAAATCGGCGCGGCCTACGTGACGATCATGATCCGGGGCGACGTCGCCGCCGTGCAGACCGCCATCGAAGTCGGCCGGCAGACGGTGGAACGTCTCGGCGGGAAACTGATCCTCGCCGACGTCATTCCGCGGCCGCACGCCGATCTGGCGGCGCTCTTGCCGGCTTGAGGGCGTCTGCGAAAACGCAAGCGTGGTTGGGGCGCGGGTGGAATGGCTGGCGCTGCAATCGCTGGGATCGTTCGATTGTCCCTGATCGAGCCAATCCGACCGAAACGGGAGGGATTCCTTTGGGGGAGAGATTTTCATTCGCTCCGTACGCTGGAAACGCTGAGCACGGGTGAGTATAGTTTCTCATCTTTATTCCCATGGATTTTGCAAAATCTTCAACCTTTCCCAGGTTGATGCCCGGAACGCTCTAGGCAAACTCCGGCAGATTTCGTAAAACCTGTGGTGGATTCCAAATAACATCGATCCGGCGTACCCCCATCGCCCAAGGATCAACGGATATGTATGAGTCAGTGACCGCCGTGACGGATCGCGGTAGCGGCCATTGGAATAACGGCTTGGCCATTCCTGTCGCCGCTGGAAATGTCACCTCGGTAAGCGACGAACACGACGGCCGGTGGAGCCAGCGCACGCAATCGCTGCTGGGCGTGCAGATCGTCGGGACCGGGTCTTACGTGCCGGAGCAAGTCGTCACGAACGCCGACTTGCAACAGCGTCACGGCTTCGACCCCGCGTGGATTGAACAACGCACGGGCATTCTTGCGCGGCGTTATGCTTCCCCCGATCAAGCCACCAGCGATCTCTGCATCGAAGCGGCCCGGAGGGCGATTCGCTCGGCTCGCGTCTCTTCCAAAGACATCGATCTGGTCGTCGTCGGCACATTCACGCCGGATTACCACTGCCCGACGACCGCAAATCTGGTCCAGAAAGCTCTGCATCTCGATGCCCCGGCGATGGACTTGCAGGCGGCATGTTCCGGATTCGTCTATGCCTTGGCGACAGCCTCGCAGTTTGTGGCGACCGGAAACAGCAAATTGGCGCTGGTCGTCGGCGGCGATTGCAACAGCCGCATCGTCAACCCGCAGGATCAGAAAGTCGCTCCCCTGTTCGGCGACGGCGCCGGCGCCGTGCTGCTGGCCCGGGGGAATTCGCACCAAGGCCTCATTTGTTACCAGTTGGGCTCCGATGGCGGCGGCGGCTCGCTGCTCGATCGTCCCAGCGGCGGTTCCAAGCGGCCCATCTCGGCGGCCGACATCGATTCCGGCTCGCATTTTCTGCGGATGGACGGCAAGAGCGTCTTCAAATGGGCCGTTCGCGCACTGACCGAATCCATCGATCTCGTCCTCCGGCAAAGCGGCCTCTCCGTCGATGACGTCGGACTGTACGTGCTGCACCAGGCGAATATCCGCATCATCAATAATGCGGTCGAACAACTCGGCATTCCGGCCAGCCGCGTCTACAACAACTTGCAAAACTATGGCAACACGTCCGGCGGATCGATCCCGATCGCCCTCGACGAAGCCGTGCAGCAAGGCCGGCTCTCCCGCGGCGACACGCTCCTGATGAGCGGCTTCGGTGCTGGCCTCACCTGGGGCACCACTCTCGTCCACTGGTAGCCGATGCCCTGGCGGTCAGCGTAGTGCGTGTCCAGCGCTTCGCGCAGACGAACCCTCTCTTCCCGAACAGGCCGGGGGCGTTCGTGCGTAGATTCACGTCAAACCAGGGGGCTGACGCCCCCCGCTCGGGGATTCCTGCAACAGCGGAAAACTCTCTTCGCGGCGATATTCCGCCCCATTCGGCGTCAGCACGCTGGAGTACAGCGAGAACTCCGCGACCGAAAACGGCCGTGTCGTGAACATGGCGTTACTCTTAAGAAAGTCGTCAACGGCGGATTGCGGCATCCGGGGCTTGCAGCGTGCCAGCGTGAGATGCGGGCAATACGGCCGGCGTTCGGGCTGATAGCCGGTTGGCAGCAGCTTCTGGGCGATGGCGGCGTGCAGCGCCTGCAGTTCCCGGCTTTCCCGAAATCCCGCCCAGAGAATTACGCCGCGAGGGAGTGAGCCAAACTGGCCGACCCCGGCAAGCGTCAGAGAAAACGCCGGGGCGCTGACAGTCCGCAACGCTGCGACGACGCTTGCACGATCTGACTCCCCGAAAAAATGAAGCGTCAGGTGCATCTGGTCCGGCGGAGTGACTCTCATGCCGGTGCAAGCCGCCGGCATGATTCGCACCAAGTCGGCCCGTGTCGCCGGTGGCAAGTCCAGGGCCACAAACAGTCGAGGCATGTTGGCCGTCCTGAGAACTTCAACGCAGAACCTTCTCATTCACCTCATTCTATTCAATCACCCCTCACATCCCATCTATATTTTCCCAACTAAAGTCATCCAGTCACAAATCTCCTGCTCTGGTATTTCTTCACAGACAGCCATCGAGACCCGACACGACGATCTGCCGCATCTTCTCTATCCATCTCAACACCCCAATGTAAACTGGGAGATTTCTTCTCAGATAGAATCTCACAATCTATTTCTTCGCAGAGAGTTACGACTTGGAATCGTACCAACAGCCCGGTCTGCGCCTGTTGTAATCGGCATGATCCCTTTCTCCGCTAAACCAGGAGCCTTTGTTACGACCGATTCATTTTGACTCATCCTCAGAATGCGATTCAACCGAAAATTGAGAAGACACGATAAATCCGTCAATGTCCGCGCGGAGTCGTTCCGCCCCAAATCGGGGTCGGGGGGCTTCCGTTTTGGGCCCGTCGTTTTGGGTTCAGGGGGAGAGAGTCGTCCATGCCTCGTGCCACACTCAGTCTTGCGTGCCTGTGGTGGTTGACCCTGGTTGGTGCGGCGGCCGCCCAGTCGGGTCCGAACTCCAGCGACCCTGGCTTCGCCTCGCTGCAGAATTTCAGCGGCGGCGTCTCCATGAACGGGACGTATCTCCAGGTTCAGAACGTCGCCGGCAACGGCGTCGGCTGGCGCAACGGGTTCACCCAGCTTGGCATCTTGTCGCCCTACTGGGTCAATGACGATTTCGTCATCGCCGCCAACGGCAGGCTGCTGATCACCGATAATCAGCAGATTGGCGGAAACTTTGGCGGTATCGCGCGCTACTACCAGGAAGACTGGGACCGCATTCTCGGCGCCAATGCGTATTACGACATCGATCAAACAACCTACCAGAACAACTTCCGCCAAGGCGGGTTTGGAATTGAAACGCTCGGACAATGGTGGGACTTCCGGGCCAACGGCTACATCCCCACGTCGACCGGGAATAATTTTCTTGGGGCCGTCGGTATGGGGCAGGATCCGTTCTTCTTCGGCAATCGCGTCGGGTTCCTGGGGGTCGGGCTGTACGAGCAATCCCTTGTCGGCGGAGACTTTGAATTCGGCCTCCCCGTGACTCCTGAAACGCCCTGGCTCCGCGCCTACTCCGGGATGTACTTCTACCGCGGCAACGGGAAAGGCGTCGACCCGGTCGGCTACCGCGGACGCGTCGAAGGCTGGCTCTCCGACGACTTGTCGCTTGGCATGAACGTCTCTTATGACGAGCAGTTCGGCACCAATCTGAATTGCGTGGTCAACTTCCTGTTCTCCGGCTGGAAGCCGACCCGCTGGTTCCCGAATTTCACGACGCGCGAACGAATGCTGACTCCCGTTCAACGCAACTGGCGGATCGCCACCAGCACGTACAACGAGAAGGTCAACATCCCGGCGTTCAATCCGCGAACCAACGAACCGTACTTCATCACCTGGGTGGATGACAGCCGGATTCTGCCCGGCAACGGCACGTTTGAGCGGCCGCTCAACTTCCTGCCGCCCGCCGCCCCGCGTGCCGACATGATCCTGGTCCGCGTCGGCAATACGTCGGCGGCCGCGCCGTTGACAGGCTCGATTCAATTGAGCGACTTTCAACGGCTGCTCGGCGAGGGACGCGATCACAAGTTTGACGCCTACGCCCAGTTCGGGCGCTTCGTCAACCCGGTCCAGACCTACAGCCTCCCTGATTCCGGCTTCGTGGACAACGGCGTCTATCCGTACCTAAGCAGCGCCGGCAACACCGTCACCATCGCAAATAACAACGAGGTCTCCGCGTTCAACCTGGTGGATGCCGTCGGTGCGGGAATCACCAACGTCCCGACCGGTTCGCACAACTTTGATCTGAACCACCTCGACCTGATCAACAATGCAGGCGGCGGAATTCTGCTGACGGAAACCAGCGGCATCGGCCGGATCGACACGGTCAACGCCCTCGACAACGCCGCGGGGGGAATCTCCGTCGATTCCAATGTGAATCCCCTCTTCCTGACGCTGCAAGACGTCACCAGCAACGGCACTCCGGCCGGCGGCCAGCTCTTCGGCATCAACATCCATGCCGACGGGCCGACGGTTGCCCTGCTCAATAACGTCACCGCCAATGGCAACGGGACCGGCATCATTCTGTCGGAAACCAATACCTCGCTCCAGGCCATTCTGAACACAGTCAATGCGATGGATAACCTGGGTGACGGACTGGTCGCCGACGGACTCAACGGCTCGATCAGCCTGAATCTCAATACCGTCGACACGTCCAACAACGGCGGGCGCGGCATCTTCGTGACTGGAGACGGCACCGCCATCGACTTCTACGCGACGAATCTCACCGACAACTCCAACGGCGGCGACAACATCAATTTCACGGTGCTCAATGGCGGCTCGCTCACCGGCGGACTCTTCGACACGCACTTTGACGACAGCACTGGCGGGTCGGGCATCGTCCTTTCCTCGGACACTGGCTCGCTGATCGGCTCGTCGATCAGTCCGTTCCTTCTGCAGAATGTCACCGGCGACAGGAATGCCGAGCACGGCTTGAGCCTGCTGGCCGGCGGCGCCTCGGTGCAGTTCGTCACCGTGCTGGATGGGGCGTTCAGCGACAACGGCATCGACGGCATCCACCAGGTCCAACCCGGCGGATCGTTCATCACGCTGGTCGTTGACCCGACCACGATCGACAGGAACGGCCGTGACGGGTACCACCTCGAAATGTCGGATGGTTCGACTTCGATCTCATCTTTCAGCCAGGACACGCTCAATGACAACGGCCGCAGTGCCGTCTACGGCGACATCGACCTGATCGGCACCGGAAACTCCCTCCTCAACCTGACCTTGCTCGATACCCCGGGCCTCCGGTCCGGCGCCGACGGCATGAGATTCAATTCCAATCAGCAGGCCAATCTGACGGTTAACGTCACCGACGGCGACTTCTCCGACAGCGGTCAGACCACGGCCGGCAGCAGTGCCGTTCGGTTTGACGCCACGAATTCCATTGTCAACTTGACGCTGGTCAACACTCCCGGCACGAATACCAATGCGTTCCCGGCCGGTCCGCAGGAATTCGGCCTTCAGGCGAACTTGAACAGCTCGATTCTCAACGCCGCGGTGACCGACGGCAAATTCTCGGAGAACCTGCAAGACGGTATCCGGGTCGTCGCGGACAACTTCTCCACGGCCCTATTGAACCTGACGAATGGGCTGGTGGATCACAACGGTCTGGACGGCATGTTCGTCCGCAGCACCAATGGATCGGACTTCACCGCGAACGTCTTCGATTCCTCGTTCTCGCAGAACGGCCAGGCGGGCACGTTGACCGGACAGGGCCTCGATCTCGGCGTCAACGGCACAGCGGCGCCGGCCAGCCTGTCTGTCTCGTTGGCGAACACCGCGGTCAATTTTAACGAAATGCATGGAATTTTTGGCGACGCAACGGGTACGCTGTTGAACTCCGGCCTGCTCAGACTCATCGCCTATGATTCGACGACAATCGACAACAACGGCCGCGGTTTCCCGTCCAGCGGGGTCTTCCTGAGAAACATTTCGGGCGTCGTCCAGGCCGACTTCACCGATGCCGACATCTCCGGCAACACCGGGCGCGGTGTCGCGTATTTTGGGGTCGGTCAGGGCCCCATCCATTCCACTTTAAGATTCACGAATACGGCCATCGGCGGCACGGTCAACGTGAACGCTTTGGACGGCCTGAATTTCCAGGTGACCGCCGGCAACCAGCTTCATATCGCCGCCACTTCTGCGGACTTCTCCAACAACGGCCTGGCCGGCATCAACGGGCTCGTCGACGGCGTCGGGTCTCAGGCGATCATCAACCAGTTCCTCGACGTCACGGCGGATGGAAACACCCGGGAAGGCCTGAACCTTGTCGCCGACAACGGCGGTTTCCTGAACGCCAACATCAACGGCGGTTCGTTCTCCGGAAACGGTCTGGCAGGCGCGTTTGACGGTGTCAACGTCCTGGCCGACAACGCCGGACTCGCCCTGCTCTGCTTCGACGGCACGGCGGTCGACAACAACACGTTAGATGGCTTCAACTTCCTGGCTCGGAACAACGGCGAGATTCGTGCGGCCCTCCAGACATCGGGACAGTTCGGAACGCTCTCCGCCTCGAACAACCCGGGATTTGCCGTCGACGCCAATGCCAACACCGGCGGCAGCGTGAGCCTCTTCATGGACGGTCCGAACGTTTTCAACAACAGCGGCAGCGGATTCGCCGCCATCCACTACGCCGCGGCGAATGCGGCCAGGGCCGCGTTCAGCTTCTCCGGCACATCGGACGGAAACGCCGGAGACGCCATTGTCGTGGAAATGACGAACATCGCCGACGCCTACATCGATATTCACGGCCCCGGATCGCTCAGCAACAACGGCAGCAGCGCCGTCGTCGCCGCCTTGAACAACGTGACCTTCGGCGCCGCGCCGCTGTCCGTCGACTTCCTGCAAGGCACGTTTACGGCCAATCCGTTCAACATCTCCGACCTCACGATGTCGAACAACGGCGACCAGGCCGTCGTGATCAACGCCGTCAACGTCAACATGCCGGTCGGAACGATCTCGCGCAACACCATCTCCTCCAGCGGCCAGAACGGCTCCGCCGAAGGCATCCGCATCGACACGGTCGGCGGCACGTTCGGCAATTTCAGCGTGGACAACAACACCAGCAGCGCCAATCCGGGCATCGGCATTCACTGGCTCGCCAGCGGAACGACCTTTAATACGCTCACCTTCGACCAGAATACGATGGTGAATAACACCGGCGACGGGCTCACCCTCGATTTTGTCAGCTCGCCCATCACCACGCTAAACGTCACGAACAACACGATCGGTCTCAGCGGCGGGCACGGCGTCAATCTTGATCTGACCGCGTCGCCCATCACGACGCTCAATCTCACGGGCAACAGCATCGGCGTGACCACGGGCACTGCCATCGCCTTCCTGGACGACTCGCTGCCGGTGATCCGTGCCGGATTTAATGCCAACACGCTGGCCGCGAACGACGACGGGTCCACCGGGTTGGTCCCCGTCGGCTTCAACCTCAACTTCTTCGGACAGTTGTTCAACAGCCTGTTCGTCAACAACAACGGCAACGTGACGTTCAACGCTGCGCTCAGCACGTTCACGCCGTTCCCGATCGTGAACAACGGCATACCGATGATCGCGCCGTTCTTCGCCGACGTCGACACTCGCAGCAGCGGACTGCCGGTCACGTACGGCAATGGCGTCATCGCGGGCCGCCAGGCGTTCGGCGTCAACTGGGTCGACGTTGACTACTTCAGCGGCGCCCATCCGGCCCAGCACAACGACTTCCAACTGGTCATGATCGACCGCAGCGACGTCGCCGCCGGGGACTTCGACTTCGAATTCAACTATGGAAACATTCGTTGGGAAACCGGCAACGCCAGCGGCGGCACGAACGGCATCGGCGGCAACTCGGCCCGCGTCGGATACACCAACGGGACCACGCAGTCCCTGGAATTCGCCGGATCGGCCGTCAACGGCGCCTTCCTGAACGGCGGGCCCGCAGCCACCCGGCTGATCGGGAACAGCCTCAACAGCACGCGCCTCGGCCGTTACCAGTTCGCCGCACGCAGCGGAGCCATCGGCGGCGGCATCGCGGGCAATGGCGGCGACGGCGTCCACATTGACCAGCTCAATTCCGATATCACCACCTTCAATGCCTTGAATAACATCATCAGCAACAACGCCGCAAACGGCCTCAACTTCGCCACGGTCAACAATTCCGCCCTGACGAACGTGAACATCAACGGCAACACGATTGAAAGCAACACCGGCGACGGAGTTCGTCTCGTCAACCCGACGCTGCCTCTCGCCAACAAGACCTTGAACATCGTCGCCAATAACAACACGATCGATCTCAATACCGGCAACGGCATCAACCTGCAGCTCTCGAACGGCGAGCAAGCCACGCTGGCCATGGCCGGCAACACCATCGGCACCGAGGGCAACGGCAACAGCGGCATGGGCGTCCGGGCCGTGATCTCCGGCAACAGCGCCCTGACCTCCACCATCGGCGACGCCGCCGGAGCCGCCAACACGTTCACCGCCAACCGCGACGCCGGCTTCGGCCTGCTCATGAGCGACAACACCACCGGCGGGCTCACCGTCGTCAATTCCAGCTTCAACAACACCGTCAACGGGACGGACGCCTCATTCGCCGGCAACGGACTCGGCGTGATCGTCACCAACAATGTTCAGTTGAACCCCGTGCACATCGGCACGCTCCTGGCCCAGAACACGACGTTTAACAACAACGCTGCGGAAGGCATTCTGTTCCAAATGCACGACAACACTCGGGTTGTCGGACAGATGCAGTTGTTCAACGTGCAGGCCAACGCCAACGGAACTCAGGCCATTCCCGCCAACGGAACGACCATTCGCTTGCGAAACACGTCGGAAATCGGCGACGGCGTCGGCGGACTCTCGGATCTCTTGATCCTCGGCAATACCGCCGGGGCTTCCATGTCGTCCAACACCGGTCACGGCTTGCGGATCGAACGCGGGGATAACTCCGGGCTGCCCACGGTCGACATCAACGGCATGACGATCAGCTCGAACACTCTGGACGGCATCAGCCTGGTCCACTCCAACGGCATCTTCAATGCGTCCCCCACGAAGTACAACATTCAGAGCAATACGATCACCAGCAACCGCACCGGTATCGCGCTGGATGAAACCGCCAGCGCCCGCGTGGTCGCCGACATCTTCCTCAACACCATCACCGACAACCGCGATAACGGCTTCCGTGCCACGCTGAACCAGACCACCGCCTTGGGCAACCCGGTCGGCCCCGGTCCCACGCGAATCGACGGCAACACGTTCGCCCGCAACGGCAACGCCGCCGGAGAGGCTTCGATTCTGATCAACGCCCTCGACCAGTCCTATGCCAACGTGCAGATCTCCGGCTTGCTGGCCCGCCAGACGATCGACCGCGGCCAGAACGGAATCATCATCAACAACACCAGCACGTTCGCCAACGGCGCGCCGCCCGCGGGTGTGCTGAACCGCAATGGCTACTCCATCGAAGGGACCGACATCTCCAATGTTGAAAACAACGGCATCACGCTGACCAATACGAACGCCAGCGGCGTCGACTTCGTCATCGGCGGCCCGACGGTTGGTGACAACGTCACTGTGACCAACTACGGCGGCGACGGCATCGCCGCGACGATTCTCAACAGCCGGCTGTTGATTGATCATGTGACGATGACCCATCCGATCGGCACCACCGGCGGCGATGACGGCATTGTCGCCGCACTGAGCGGCTTGAACAATGTGACGATTCAAGACACCACCATTCATCGCTCCGGCGGCGACGGGATCGACATCACCGATACCGGCATCAACAACGTCACGATCCGCCGCACGACCGCCAATGAAAACACCGGCCGCGGCCTGAGCATCCTGGTCAACAGCACGTCCGGCGGACTGCTGGGGTCGGTCTACAACGTCGGCAACGCGGCCGATACCGGCGCCAGCCGCAACTCGTTCAGCTCGAACGGTCGCCAGGGCATTGCTTATGTCCAGAGAGAAACCGGCGGCGCCACAACGATTCTCCAAAATCCGGGCGTCTTCACCGGTGCGACAGGGCCAGGTTCTGGTACGCAAGACGTGCAAAACATCGTCCCCGTCGCGGGAACCATCGGCTTCCTTGACTTGACTCAAAACCTGATCGTACGGGCGAATGTCATCAACAACGACATCAACAGCAACGGCAGCGCCGGCGTGGCGGACAACACCGACGGGGCCATCTTCGGCGTCGGCTCCAACAGCCGGCTTGTGTTGGATTACAGCGGCAACGGACGGGATACAGCCGGCGCCGTCGGCAACCTGGGCGACGACTTCCGCATCTTCACTTTCCTGTCGACCCAGAAGGCTGCGACGTCTTTCAACTTTACCCCGGACAACGCCGTGCTCCCCGCCGTCAGTGCCCAAGACCGGTTAGTGGCCGATCCAACAGCCCGGATCGACATCCTGTTTGGCGGTAATCCTGCCGCGAACAATGTGGTACCTATTGCTGTTGACGGCAGTCCCTTTAACTTTGGCGAGCAGATCGTCGTTCAGAACAGTGCGGCTCTGAATGTGATTGCCGGCGTCACCAATTTTGCCGGCGGACAATTGAATGCCGAGCCGTTCCTAGGCAACACCGGCACCCGAGGCTTTCAAACGATCGGAAATGTCTGGAAAACGACCAATACCGTTGGACCGTTGTTCAATTTGAACGATAACGTCTTCACCCAACTTGGTGTGACGCAGAATATCTCGGGGGCATTCACCGGGGCGGGTTACACCCCGAGAAACGGTACGTTCCCGTTATTCCCTTGATCTGACAAATGTGTAGCCGGGGTGATCGGAACAGAAGCCGGGGGGAAGCAATTCTCCCCGGCTTCTGCGGTTTTGCGGGTTGAGCCGCGCACGAAGTAAGCGGTCGGCCCGTTACTTCAACGTCTTCAACCGCAAATTACGGAATTCGACGCCCGTGCCATGGTTTTGCAGGCCGAGACGCCCCTTGCGGGCGCGTGTCTTCAACGGTTCCGCCTCGGACATATCGGCCCGACTGACAACTTTCCCATTGAGTTCAATCACCACTTCATTCCCTCGGCACGTCATCCGGTACGCGTTCCATACCCCGGGGCCTTTGAATTTGGAATCCTTCGCCGGCACGACGCCGTAGATCGACCCGGTGAATTGCCAGTCCTTCAATTTCCCTTCGTAGGCCGAACCGTGATCGTCGAGGATCTGAATCTCCATCCCGTGCGTCCAGGGGTGTTCGCCGGCCTTCAGCTCCGGCACCCGGAGAAAGACGCCGCTGTTGCCGTTCACCGGCACCTTGAACTCCAGCTCCAAAATGAAGTCGCCGAATTCGTCGTCGCTCTTCAGCCACGACGACGCCGGCTTCGCGCTCAGCACGCCGTCCTTCCAAGTCCATTCGTCTTTCGGCCCCGGCTTGTCTTCGACGACGGTCCAGCCTTTCAGCGTCTTGCCGTCGAACAAAGGACGAAACCCGTCCGCGTCTTCGGCAGCCGCCATCCCAAAGGACACGAACAGGCACGCGAGAGTCCAGCAACGAAGCGGCATTTTTCAAGTCCTGGAGAGAGTTCCTGGGCCACGGGCTGCGAACCCGCAAGCGTCGGGGGGAGATGCGAGTCTATCGCGAGTATTCCGCGGTCCGCAATCGAGCCGGTCACGGCCGCCGTTCGGTTTTCACGCGCGACATCGCATCCGCGCGGATGTTGCGCATCTCTTGCCGCGTGGTGGCGTAGCGCTGGATTAGATCCCCGATCATTCGCCGGGCCGGCTGCAAATCGTCGAAACGGCAACAGGCCAAGCCCAGCACCAAGGCAAGCATCAGGCGCCATTCGCGGCCAAAAGACAGCGGTCCAAGTCGCATCGGGGCGGCTTTTCAAATTGCACGAGAAATACTTGGTCCCGGCGTCGCTGACGCCGGGCTTTGGGTGATGTTTGCAGCGCCATGACATGCAGGGATCGAGATCAGTAGACCATGCCCCGGGACTTGACGCCAGAAGATTCCGGCAATCCGGCTAAAATCCGCGGGCCTGGCGGATGTCGTCGAAGTCACGCAGGTGATAGCCGATGCCGACGTAGTCCAAGAGCCGGCAGAGCGAGCGGACGGCGACGCCCAGCCCGTCCGGTCCGCTGAACCCGCCGAATTGTCCGCCTCCCTTGAGGTGCGGTTCGAGCTCCAGAAAGACGCCCGGGGCCCCGAGCTTTTTCATCTTCTTCTCGATCTTCGGCAGGTGTGTTTTCAGATCGCGGAAGATCAGTTCGTGGCCGGAATCGCCCACGTCGCACGGGACGAAATTCTTCAGCATCTCTTCATTGACGACGCCCGTCCATTTGAGCTTCGGATCGACGCGGTAATCTTTGATGTGCATCCAGCCGAACGAATCCCTCATCGCCTGGTATTCGTGCAGGCACTCCAGCGGCGAGAGATTCTGTGACGAGATGTTCCCGCCGTCGAAGATGCACACAAGGTTTGGCCGCTTGATCGCCTTGGCGAGCGCCGCCAGCATCCGGCCGTTCTGCCCGACGAGATTCGCCTCGACTTCCAGCCCGTACACCAGCTTCGCCTTCGCGCAGGCATCGACGATCGGCCCGAGTTGGTCGGCCGCCTGCTGGACGTATTTCTTGGGGTCTTCACCACGGGGATGATAGTACGAAAACCCGCGGATCAATTTCGCGCCGAGCGCCTGGGCCGACTTGATCGTCGCCGCCACGTCGGTATCAAGATATTTCTTGATCGGCACATACTTGTTGTGCGTACCGTCGTCGACATCGACCAGCTTCACCTTTCCCAGCCGCGAGCCGATGCTGGTCACCTGCATCCCGTAGTCGCGCTGCAACCTGGCCAGTTGCTGGAGTTCGTCCTTGTCGAGTTCCGTGACGTGCTTGACCTGCCCGGTCCCTTTAACGTCAATAAACCGTGGGCTGTAATACGACAACCCCAGCGCCGAGAGCGAGGCAAACTGCTCGACGGCGGATTTGGTAATGGCGGCTTCATCGGCAAAGGCGGAAAGAATCACGGTCGGTTGATCAGTCATGGCAGGGCGAGCTTTCTCAAGATGCACGGCGATTCAGTCACTCCACGGGGAGATTGTGCCCCTCGGATGTCCGTCTTGCAAGGTTATGAACCGAACCCTCAGGGCGAATACCTGTGTCGAAGGGTTTGCCGAGTCTTCGAGGCGAATCATCTTCGGTTGGACCACAGGATTGGTTCGCCTCGTCAAAGCCCTCGGCAAACCCTACGGCTGGCCGTTTTTTGAAAAGGTGTTTTGCGTGATGAACCAAGAATGACGAGGCGAAGCCGCAGAAACTACCGAAGCCGTCAAGGTTGCCCATCCCGGAGACTTTACGCGGATGCTGCCCGTGCCGGGCGGATACCCTCCGCAGCTTTGGAGACCGACATTCAATCATCGCAAAACTTGAAATCGTCGAAGATTTCTAATGCGGTCCCTTGTGACCGTGCCGGGGCGAGGCAGGTGGGGTGAGCAGGAACTGGTCGACCAGATTGGCCGCAGAGAGAAGTCTGATTCCGTCGACTGGGGGCACCCGGCCGAACGGAGCGGCTTACCTCACGGACCGGTCTGCGCCGATCGAATTCCTCTCTTTCAGTACATCGCTCCGGAGCCCCAAACGCGCCGCACCCGAGAATCCGCCCGCTGATGATCTCGCACTTCTATCAGCGATACAGCGCCTACATCCTCTGGGGGGTTGCGCTCACGTTTCCCCTGGTCTGGTATCAGTCTGAATCAATTCGTTCCAACAACGACATCGAAACCTGGCTGCCCCGGAACACGGACGTCCGCCAATCTTATGAAGATTTCAAGGCGGACTTCGGCGGCGAGGAGGTCATTGTCATCGGCGTGCGAGAAGCCGCCGGAGACCCCGCGCTGCTGGAAGCCCTGGCCGGACGCCTGGAACGCCAGCCGGGCGTTCGCCAATGCTGGACTCCCGACCGGATGCAACGCCGGATGGAACAGTTCGGGGTGCCGGCCGATGAAGCCCGGCAGCGATTGACGGGGCTGCTGGTATCCCAAGCCAACGGGATGCAGGGCCTGGTGGTGTTGCTGTCCGAACAGGGCTTGCAGGACCGCGATACGACCGTCGCCCGCATCCGGGAATCGCTTGCATATTGTGATCTGGGCGCCGCGGAAGTCGCGCTCACCGGCGCGCCTGTGATTATCTCGGAGCTCGACCGCCTCGGCAATCAGAAGACCAATCGCCGCTTCTTCGCGATCACCATGCTGATCAGCATGGGCCTTTTGTATCATTCGTTCCGCCACTGGGGCATGACGCTGGCTACGCTGGGCGTCACGCTGTGGGGCATCTACCTGAATCAAGCCGTGCTGGCGTTGTGCGGCGGCGAGATGAATTTCATTCTTGGCTCGCTGTCGGTGATGGTGATGATCTTCACGCTGTCGATCGTGATCCACTTCGTCAGCTACTACGTGGAAGCCGTCCGCAACGGCGCCGCCGACCCGCTCTTTGCCGCCTTCAGAGAATCGTGGAAGCCCTGCATTCTCTCGACCCTGACGACGCTGCTCGGCTTGATGTCGCTGAACGTCAGCACCATTCTGCCGGTCAGCCAGTTCGGCTACGCTGCGGCGGTGGGGTCGCTCGTGGCCCTGCTGGTCGGGCTCGGAATCACGCCCGCGCTCCTGGTCATCTGGCCGAATTGCACCGTGCAGTCGATGCAGATTCAATTTGATTTCTACGGCTGGGGCGGCTGGGTCGCACGCCGCAAGACCGCCCTGCTGACCGGGGGCGTGATCATGCTGGCCATTACCGCCGGCGGCATCGCCCGGTTGAAGCCGGACATCGACCCCATCGAATTCCTTCCGCGCAACAGCCAGGTGCTGACTGACCTCAAAGACATCGAAGCGAATCTCACCGACGTCGACTCGCTCGAAGCAGTCGTCGATTTCCAGGGAACCGACCTAGCGTTCCTCGATCAGTTACAGCGCGTCCGGCAACTGGAAGCCAAGATCAAGTCTCATCCTGCGATCCGCCACACGCTCTCGCTCGCCACGTTCTTTCCGACCGAAATGCCCGACAGCCCGCTCGCCGCAGCGCGAATGCTGTCCACCGCGCAAAGTCAGTCCGGCCAGGACGGGCTGGTTGCCGCGAATCAGCGACTCTGGCGGATTTCGGCTCGCGTCCGCCGTGACAAGCACCTGCATCCCGTCGCCGTGATGGACGAACTGAAACTCATCCTTGCCGGTGAACCGATCGCGTTCACCGGAGTCGCACCGCTGCTGAAGAGCGCGCAGTCCGAGATTTTCGCCGGGTTCTGGCAAAGCTTCACCGGCGCCTGCATCACGATCTGGATCGTGATGCTGCTGTCGCTCCGATCGTTCCAGGCCAGCGTGATCGCCATGGTCCCGAACATCGTACCGATCTGGCTGGTGTTCGGCGTCGTCGGCTACCTGGGCGTGCCGGTCGATATCGGCATGATGATGACCGGCAGCATCGCGCTGGGCATCTCCGTGGACTGCACGTTTCACTTCCTGGTTTATCACCGCGATGCGCTCCGCAACGGCGCCTCGTCCGAAGAAGCCGTCTGCCAGGCGCTGGCCCACTCCGGCGAGCCGATGTTCGATTCGACCATCATTTCCAGCCTGGGGATGCTCGCCTTGTGCCTGAGCAGTTTTTCGCCGACTGCCCGCTTCGGCTGCCTGATGGCCGCCCAGATGGTGGCATCGCTGCTCGGCGAACTCGTCTTTCTGCCGGCCCTGTTGTGCCTGGTCCGGTCCCGTCCGCAACCCGCGCCGCCCGTCGCAGCCGAACCGGACGACACGGAGATCCGTTCCCTGCCCCTTCGCCCGCACTTCCAATCGCCTGTGCGCGCCACCATGCCGCGCTCCCGGCGTCCCTGACAGACCGGTCGCGAAAGAGACTTTCGTCTGATAAAGTGGCGAACCTTGACCGGCCGCGGGCCGGTTGTTCCCCGCACACGATGAAAGGAAGATTCCCATGTCTGTTCCCCGGTTCTCTCGTCGGATGTTCGCCGCCGCGCTCGCGCTGGGCCTGATTTTCGGCATTCATGAGAACGCTTCGGCGCAGACGGCGACACCGACTCCCCCTCCGCCGCCGTATGGGGAACCGATCTCGCTGGAGCAGGCGAAGAAGGTTCTCGCCGCTGCCGAGGCCGAAGCGAAGAAAAACAACTGGCCGGTCGCCATTTCCGTGGTCGACGGGTCCGGTTTCCTGGTGGCGTTTCAACGGCTCGACAATACTCAGCTCGGCAGCATCGAAGTGTCGCTCGAGAAAGCGAAAACCTCGGCTCTCTTCCGCCGGCCGACCAAGGCGTTTGAAGAGACGTTGGAAAAAGGGGGTGTGAATCTGAGGGTGCTCAAGCTCCCCGGCGGCCTGCCGATCGAAGGGGGCCTGCCGATCCTCCTGAACGGTAAAGTCATCGGCGCGATCGGCGTCTCTGGCGTGAAATCCACCGAAGACGCCCAGGTCGCCGCCGCGGGGTTGGAAGCCCTCAAAGAACCGGCGAAATAGCCGCCAAGTTGCCGCCTCTTTTCCCCTCGTGCACGATTCGCGGGCGAGGGGAAAAATGCTTTCGATGGCGGAATCATCGGAATCACCTGTAGCGGTTAGCCCATCGTCGCGGTGCCGTAACGGGTGTTCCATGCAGGCCCGGCGCCGGGCGAAACACTGTGCTTGAGGTCGCGGTTCGGTCGAATTCCCATGAAGCTTCGCTTCTGCGTGGAAACTGTTTCCACGCGATTCGTCCGAAATTCACAAACACAGCGGCAACCATGATCCGACTTCAGTCGGTGACAGGATGGGCCTGGAACGGTTTCGTGCTGGCAGCGCTGGCCGGCGTCGCCGTCTGGGGTCACGAGACCGACTGGACCTTCACCCATTGGGCGCACCACGGGCCGAAAGCCGGGCATGAGGGCGCGGCCGATCATGCGACGGCGGACAACGAAGCACACTCTCCGCACGAGGTCGAGTTCGACTCCGCGGCCGAGGCGGCCGACGCCGGAATTCGCGTCACGACGGTGACGCGCCGCGATATCGCCGAATTCATCGCCGCCCCAGCCATCGTCACCTATGTCCCGTCCGGCATCGCGCACTTGTCGGCCCGCGTGCCGGGCACCGTCTGGCGTGTCGAACACCGGCAGGGCGACGAAGTCCGGCAGGGAGAGGTGCTCGCCATTCTCGACGCGCTGGCGGTGGGAGACGCCAAGTCGAAGTTCCTCCAGGCGATGGTGCAAGCCGAACTCAAACAGCAGAACCTGGATCGCTTGCAGTTGTCGGCGGACGTCGTCTCGGAACGGCAGCTTCGCGAGGCGGATGCTGCGCTCCGGGAAACATTGCTCGAACGATCCAACGCCCAGCAAGCGCTCATCAATCTGGGTTTGCAGGCGCACTACGAAGACTTTTCTGGAATCGACGACGAGGAGCGCGCCCGGCGGATGCAGTTCCTCGGCCTGCCTGAGGCGCTGGTCGAGACGCTCGATCCGTCGACGACGACGGCCAACCTGATCCCCGTGGTGGCGCCTTTCGACGGCGTCCTGGTTCGCTGCGACATCGTGAAGGGAGAAGTCGTCTCTCCGGAACATTCTTCGCTGGTGCTGGCGAACGTGGAGAAAATGCTCGTGAAATTGAGCGTCAACAAAGAAGACGTGCTCCGTGTCGGACCGGGGCAGGAAGTCCATTACCTGGCCGACGGCATCCCCGGCCGCATTCGCTGCCAGATTCGCTGGATCAGCACCGAGGTCGATGAGAAAACCCGCGCCGTTCTGGCCATCGCGGAACTGGAAAACGTCCGCGTCTCCGGGCACGATTCCCGGGAAGGGGGCCGGCTGCTCAAGGCCAACACGTTCGGCGTGGGACAAATCCGGGTTCGCGAATCGGCGTCGGCTCTCGTCGTGCCCGATACCGCCGTGCAATGGAACGGGCAAAGGCACATCGTTTTCCTCGCGCATGAAGAAACCGACCTCTCGCACGGCCACCGCGACTGGGTGTTCGAGGCCCGTCCGGTCGCGGTCGGCACACTGCACGACGGTTTTGCCGAAATTGTGAGCGGCCTGGAAGAAGGCACGCAGATCGTCGTCGATGGCAGCCACATGCTGAAATCCGAACTCATCCGCCGCCTGTCGCACAAACCGCAGTAATCGCCGCGTTCAACCGCTCGTGAAGCGAACGCTCACTGCGCGATCGGCTGAACGACGCGGATCAATCCTACTTCCGGCCGTTCAACATGCTCACACGCATCATTTCGCTCTCGTTGACCTACCGCTGGGTTGTGGTGCTGGGCGTCGGCGGCCTGATGGCGGCTGGAATCTCAGCGCTTCGGCAACTGAACATCGACGCCTTCCCCGACACCACGCCGATCCAGGTGCAGATCAACACCGTCGCCTCGTCGCTCGTGCCGGAAGAAGTCGAACGGCTGGTCACGTTCCCTTGCGAACTGTCGCTCGGCGGATTGCCGAGGCTGGAGCAGATCCGGTCGATCTCGCAATTCGGCCTCTCTCAGATTGTCGTCACATTCCGCGACGGCACCGACATTTATCTTGCGCGGCAGCTCATCAACGAACGCCTGCAATCGGTCGAACTGCCTCCGGGCATTGCGCGGCCGGAAATGGGGCCAGTCTCTACCGGCCTGGGCGAAGTTTTCCATTACACGCTTCGCTCCACGGACCCAGCCCGCTCCGATCTGACGGAACTCCGCACGCTGCAGGACTGGCAAGTGCGGCCGGAACTCCGCACCGTCGCCGGGACGGCGGAAATCAATTCCTGGGGCGGACTCAAGAAGCAATACCAGGTCTTGCTTCAGCCCGACAAGCTGATGAAGTACGACCTCAACTTTCAGCAGATCACCGACGCCTTGCGCACGAACAACCTCAACGTCGGCGGCGGCAACATCACGCGCGGCGGCGACATGCTGCTGGTGCACGGCATCGGCCGCACGGTGAACCTCGCCGAACTCCGCCAGGTGGTGCTCCTGGCCCGCAACGGCGTGCCGATTCACCTCGATGACGTCGCCGAAATCACCATCGGACACGAACTTCGCCGCGGCGCCGTCACGGCGAATGGCCAGGGCGAGGTGGTGCTCGGACTGGGTTTCATGCGGATGGGCGAGAACAGCTACGCCGTGACCGACTCCCTGTCGCACAAGCTGGATGACGTGAAGGCTGGGCTGCCGGCCGGCGTCACCGCCGATCCGGTGTACGACCGAACGCAACTGGTCGACCAGGTGATCGCCACGGTCCGCAAAAACCTCGGCGAAGGCGCGCTGCTCGTCGTCGCCGTGCTGTTTATTTTTCTGGGCGATCTCCGGGCCGGCTTGATCGTCGCCTCGGCGATTCCGTTGTCGCTCTTGTTCGCATTCTGCGGCATGTCGCAGGCAGGGATCGCCGGCAGCCTGCTCAGCCTCGGCGCGCTCGACTTCGGACTGGTCGTCGACGGTTCCGTCGTCACCATCGAGAATGTCGTCCGGCGCATCGCCGAGAAAAATCCCGCGGGGAAATCTCGGCAGGAAATCGTCCGCGCGGCGTGCAGCGAAGTCGCCAAGCCGAGCCTGTTTGGCGTGCTGATCATCATGATCGTCTACTTGCCGATCCTCGCGCTGGAAGGGGTCGAAGGCAAGATGTTCCGTCCAATGGCGCTGACGGTGATCTTCGCGCTGGCCGGTTCTCTGGTCTTGTCGCTGACGGTGATTCCCGTGTTCGCCAACTGGTTTCTGCCGAAAAACATTACCGACCGTCAGCCGCTGCTGGTGCGGATGGTCGCCGCGGTGTACGCGCCGGTCTTAAGGCTGGCGATGAGCCACCCGATGTTCGTGCTGTCGGCGACCGGGATCGGCCTGACGGTGGCGCTGGCGATTGCCGTCCGGCTGGGAGGCGAATTCGTGCCCCGGCTGAATGAAGGTTCGATCGTGATCGGCATTCTTCGTCCGCCGGGGACGAGCCTGGAAGAGTCGATTGAGATCAACACCCGCCTGGAACAGGCGCTGCTGAAGGAATATCCCGACGAGGTCAATCATCTCTGGACTCGGCAAGGCGCTCCCGAAGTGGCCACCGACCCGGGGACGATTGAATCGGCCGACGTGTTCATCGCACTCCATCCCCGTTCGCACTGGACCAAGGCCCAGTCGCAGGAAGAACTTGTTTCGATGATGACGGAAACCGTCCGGTCGTTCCCCGGCCAGACGACCTGGTTCACGCAGCCGATCGAGATGCGGATCAATGAAATGCTGTCGGGCGTCAGGGCCGACGTGGCGATCAAGCTGTTCGGCCCCGATCTCGACACGCTGATCGACCAGGGCAGCCGCATCGAAAGCGTGCTGAAGACCGTGCCCGGCTGTTCGGAATTGACAGTCGAGCAGATCAAGGGCCAGCCCGTACTGCGAATCAAAATCGATCAAGGCCAGATCGCCCGCTACGGCATCCCGGCGCAGTCGGTGCTGGATGTCGTGGAAGCCATCGGCGGCAAAGTCGTCGGCGAAGTCGTCGAGGATCAGCTCCGGTTCCCGCTCACCATTCGGCTGCCCGAAGCGCTGCGACAGACTCCGAAGACGATCGCCGGGATCACGTTTCCGTCGGCGTCCGGCGAGCGCGTTCCGTTGTCCCGGCTCGCCAGCATCGAAGAAGTCCGCGGCGCCCGCGTGATTTCCCGCGAACTGGGAATGCGTCGACTGACCCTGCAATGCAACGTCCGCGGCCGCGACCTCGCCGGGTTCGTGCAGGAAGCCCAGCAGAAGATCGCCGCCGAAGTGACGCTGCCGGCTGGCGGGTATCGCATCGTCTGGGGCGGGCAATTCGAGAACTTTCAACGGGCCAACGCCCGGCTGCAGCTCGTTGTCCCGGTGGCGATGCTGCTGATCATCGGCATGTTGTTCCTGACGTTTCGCAACCTGTTCGACGCGCTGCTCGTCTTCACCAGCGTGCCGTTCGCCTGCATCGGCGGCGTGCTGACGCTGTCGCTCCGCGAGATGCCGTTCTCGATTTCCGCTGCCGTCGGGTTCATCGCGCTGTCCGGGATTTCCGTGCTCAACAGCCTGGTGCTCGTGGAGTTCATCCGGCATTTGCAGCACGAAGGGAAAAGCCTTCGTACCGCCATCGAAGAAGCCGGGCTGACCCGGCTGCGCCCCGTGCTGATGACGGCGCTCGTCGCCAGTTTGGGCTTCGTCCCGATGGCAATCAGCACGGGCATGGGAGCCGAAGTGCAAAGGCCGCTGGCATCGGTCGTGATCGGCGGCGTGATCAGCAGCACGTTCATGACGCTGGTCGTGCTGCCCACGCTGTACGCCGTCGCCGCTGAATGGCTGGCGGCGCTGCAACTGCGGGTGCGGCGGATGTCCCAATCCGCCGCGGTCCACGCCCACGGTGCGCTGCCGACTCCGTCGACGCATTGACGCCTGAAGCCCGGCAAATCAATAGTGCGGGTTGTAGCACGCCGTCAGAACGGCTACGGACTTGTACTTGATCGGCTTCGAGATCCTCGTGCTGTCAGACGTGGCGATGTGGGCGTATCCGACCCAGGGATCGTAGATGTTGTACGCCAGGTTGTAGTAACACTGACCTCGCCCCGATCCGTTGGACACGCACGCCGTGGCAATCTGCACGACAATTCCTGTTTGCGGATCTTTCGTGATCTTCCCGGTACCGACAGCGCCGAAGTACCAGTTCGGACTCCCATAATAGTCCGCGCCCACGATCGCCACGCTCTGCTTCCTGACAAGCGAACTCGCCAGCGCCGGCGCGGCCAGCAGCCCGATCGCCAGCATCGCCAACAGCACCCGATTCCTACCCTGAATCTTCTGCATGATTCACTCCGTTTCAGAAACTCTTGGCGCCCGCCGTCGCCTTCGGCCAGCCCGAGACGACTCAGCGATCACCCGCCGCGAATGATAGTCATCCGTCAACCGAAAAAACACTCGCGCCGCGTGCTGTCCCGAAGGAAGACTTCCGGGCCGCTTCGTTCATCCTTGATCTTTGCCCCCTGATCCCCGATTCTATCAGGCTTGTCACCTGTCCCTACCCCCTGACCTCTTGCCTTGAACCCAGTCTCCCACCATGCGCACCATCAAGCAGCGACTGGCCGACGCCGAACACGTCATGATCTGCGGCATCGGCCGCGTGTTTCATCCGAACTTGATTCACATCCTCGGTTTGTCCGGGGGATTTCAGGGCGTCTGGCTCGACATGGAACATGTCGGCCTCACGACCGAGCAACTGGAATTCGCTACGCTTGCCGCGAGGCATCACGGCCTGGATACGTTTTGCCGCGTTGCACCGACCGATTATGCCACCGTCACACGCTGCTTTGAAGCCGGGTCCAGCGGCGTGATGGCGGCACAAATTGACACGGCGAAGCAAGCCGAGGAATTCGTCCGCTGGTCGAAGTTCCAGCCGCGAGGAAACCGCGGCCTCAACAGCGGCGGCTGGGACGGCAAGTTCGGCGGCATTCCGTTGGCCGAGTTCTGCCGCAAAGCCAACGAGGAATCGCTGGTGCTGATCCAGATCGAGACGGCCCAGTCGGTCGAAGAGTGCGACGCGATCGCCGCAATCGACGGCGTCGACGGCTTGTTCGTCGGACCGGCCGACTTGAGTCAAAATCTCGGCGTCGTCGGCGAGATGATGCACGAAAAATGCCTCGCCGCGCTCGATAAAGTTTCCGCCGCCTGCAAAAAGCACGGCAAGAGCTGGGCCGCCGTCTCGTGGGGCAACCAGCACGCGCAGATGCTGGTCGACAAAGGCTGCCGGATGATCTCGCCGTGCTCGGACATTCGCATCCTGCGCGCCGGCATGGACGCGATCAAGAAGGAATTCGCGGGCGTGGTGCGCGAGTAGAACCGCACGTAAGAGCCGCGCACGCAGTAAGCGGTCTTCTTCTTCACGGCATGAAAAACACCGCTTACTGCGTGCGCGGCTCTTCGGGGCATCCACATGGCGATCGCCTATTTTCTGACGTTCAGCACCTACGGAACCTGATTGCCGGGAAACGCCAAGGGATCGGTCGATCGAGAGCATCACGCTTACGAAACGCCGTTTCTGCCGTTCGATCAGGCACGCGAGCAATCGGCGCGAGAAAAAATGGCCCAGCCGCCCTACAAGCTGGATGCTTCGGCACGAGACGTTGTCTGCCAGGCGGTGGTCGCACTTTCGGAAGAACGCGGCTGGAATCTTTTGGCAGTTCATGTGCGCAGCAATCATGTGCATGTCGTCATCCAGACAGAGCGCGAGCCTGGCCGGATCATGAGCGACTTAAAAGCCAGAGCTTCGCGTGATTTGACCCGCGCAGGATACGAGACGGCGGACCGTCTCCGCTGGACGCGTCACGGCAGTACAAAGCATCTCTTTCACGAGGACGAGGTAGCCGCGAAAATCCGCTACACGCTTGACGAACAAGGCCCGCGCATGGCGTGGTATGCCAAAGAGCCGCGCACGCAGTCTTCGTCTTCACGTCGTTATAAAAGCACTTCTTCTTCTCGCCACGTGCGCGACACCGCTGACTTCGTGCGCGGCTCTTGATAACACCGAATGAACGGCGGACTCTGCCGGTGTCTGTTGTGTCGTGGTGCTATCAGGCAGGCGAAGCTGTGAAAATAGGATACATCCACAAGCGGCGGGTCATCGGCAACCGAAGTTTGGATGATATAGGGTGCTGTGGCAATGGACTGATGCCTGGATATGTGCCCGCTCGACACGGAATTCAAGGAACGTTGCCATGGGCCGGTGGTTTGTTGTTGGGGGGCACTCCCGCGGGGGGTGGAATCGTCTGGTCCTCACCGGTTGCGTCCTGGCACTCGGGGCGTCTCAGGCGCAGGCCCAGTTTCTGGGGCAAAACTTCGTCACGGGCAACGCCAACGGGGCCACAGCCACGGGGGGGGAATCTACCGCCGTCGGCAAGAACAGCTCGGCCAGCGGATCCCAATCCATGGCAATTGGCGAGGACAGCGTCGCCAGTGGATTGAAAGCATCGGCAGCTGGCTGGGGGAGCACGGCCAGCGGGAACTTTTCGACGGCATTAGGCAGCCAAAGTGGTGCCACCCAGACAGATTCCACGGCTATCGGCGAATCTAGCTGTGCGGACGGGGTCAGCTCCACGGCGGTCGGCTCGGTGAGCAACGCCACCAATTTGAACGCATCGGCATTTGGCATGTTGAGCAATGCCTCCGGGACCAACTCCACGGCACTGGGCCAGGACAGTGAGGCCAGCGGGCAAGGCTCCACGGCAATTGGCCAGGGGAGCACGGCGTCCGGTAACTTTTCCTCGGCACTGGGTCCCAACAGCCTGGCCGACAAGATCAATGCCATGGCTCTCGGCGAAACAAGCAAAGCCACCGGAATCGCCTCAACGGCGATCGGGACGGTGAGTACTGCTTCCGGGGATTTTTCCACGGCTCTCGGCGAAACGAGCAAGGCCACCGGGACCAATTCCACGGCAGTCGGCCAGGGCAGCCAAGCCACGGGGATCGACTCCACGGCGCTTGGCCATAACACTATGGCCACGGGATTGGATTCCGCCGCCGTCGGAACTGGGGCAACGGCCAGCGGGATCTTTTCCACGGCACTCGGCAACCATAGTACTGCCAACGGCGCGTTTGATGCCACAGCTGTCGGCAATACTAGTGTAGTGCCGCTGAGTTGAATGAACTTATCCTGGGATGTGTGGGAAGTTTGGTGCGAACCATACAGCCCCCAAGTTATCACGCGATGATCGTTGCAGTCTCAAACGACCGTTCTCAGCCACTCGGAATAAGTTCCCAACTGCGCGAGGCACTACACTAGCTTTGCCACTGGGCTCCGCTCCACGGCGATTGGCGGAACCAGCAGGGCCCTCGGGGACGACTCCACCGCAGTCGGCAGGTTGAGCCTTGCTTCCGCACTGAACGCGACAGCTCTCGGTTCCGGAGCCAAAGCCGAGTTCGTGAACTCCACCGCCATTGGCGTTGGCGTGGTCACGACGCGCGACAATCAAATGCTGTTCGGCACGGCGACCAATACGTACACGGCGGCCGGCATTGATTCGGCGGCGAGTCTCGCCGCACAAACCGGTTCGACGAAACTCGTCACATCCGACGCCGGCGGCAACCTGGCGACGACCAACCTCACCGATATTGCGGCCTTCCAGAACGTACAAACGAACGTCGGCACGTTGCAGACCAATGTGGGGACGTTGCAATCCGACGTGGGGACATTGCAGACGGACGTGGCGGCACTGGGTGCCGGTGTGGGCGGGGCCTATGCGGGCTTGCACAAACTCTCCTCTGACATCAATTCCCTGCGACAAGATGCGCGAGAAAACACCGAAGGGGCGGCAATGGCCATCGCCTTGGGCGGCGCCGGTTCGATCGTGCCTGAAGGCAAAGATTTCGCCGCGTCCATGAACTGGGGCACGTTCAACGGCCAGAACGCGATGGGCTTCAGCGGCGTCGGCCGCGTCAATGAGAACGTGTTCCTGAACGCCGGCATCGGCACGGGATTGAATCAAGGCACCGTGGGCGGCCGGGCCGGTGTGACGTTTGCGTGGTAAACCGTAGGGTGGGTCGAGTCTTCGAGGCCCACCGATTTGCTTGATCAAAATCGAATTGGTGGGCCTCGCAGAGCCTCGACCCACCCTACGCCGACTTCTCTGAAATCGTCATCCAAGGAAGGGTGTCTCACATGCCGGTCCAGCATTTGTTGCGCAGGACGTTGTTTGCCGCGGCGGGTCTGGCGTCGTTGTTGATCATCACGGCGGCGTGCAGCGTGGCTGACGAAAAGCCCGCGAGCAAACCCAGCCCCGAGGCACGCAATCTGGCGCTGCTGCTCATCAAGAACGCCTTGATTGCGGTCAATCAAGGGAACTTGACGGGCAACTACACGGTGCTCCGCGATTTGTCATCGCCTGGATTTCGGCAACGGAATTCAGCGTCCGACCTGGGTGCGATCTTCGGCAATCTGCGGAAGCAAAAGCTCGATCTCTCGCCGATCATGCTGCTGGACCCGGTGATTACGCAATCCAAGTTTTCCAAGGAGGAGAACTTGTTGCGATTGACGGGCTTCTTCCCGTCCGAGCCGGTGCAGATCAAGTTCGACCTGATCTTTCAGATGGCCAACCCCGGCGGCTGGATGATCGACGGCGTGTCGATCGGCACGGAGCAGGTGGAAGCCAAGTCTCGCAACGAGGCGGATGAGACCGCGAACCGCGCTCCAGCGGAGGGACAACGCCAAACGCCAAAAAATCGCCCGGTGAAGAACAGCGAGCCGTCGTCGCAGGGTGTGAAGCCGGCGTCGGGCCTCGCCAGACCGCCGGTGCAGGTGCGGCCGAAACGGTGAGCGCAGGCGGTGCCCGCGAGTCCGCGAAGCGCAAGCGTTGTTTCGCGTCTACTCCGTCGCTGAGATGCCCGTGAAGTACGCCGGTTCTTTACCGGGCTTCCATTTGATGTTGCAGCCGATGCTCGGCTTCTGCTCGGCGGGGACCGGTTTCCCGGCAACGACGAGGTCCACGGCGGCGCGGAGGTCGGCTCCGGTGATGGGCTTGCCGTTGTTCGGACGGCTGGCGTCGAACTGGCCGCGGTAGACGAGCGCCTGGTGCTTGTCGAACAGGAAGAAGTCGGGCGTGCAGGCGGCTTTGTAAGCCTGGGCGACGGCTTGCGTTCCATCGAAGAGATACGGAAACGCGTAGCCTGCGGCGAGGGCTTCCGATTTCATCTTGTCCGGGCCGTCGTCGGGATGCGACTCCACATCATTCGAGTTGATCGCGACAATAGCGAGTCCCTTGGACTGATACTCTTTGCCGAACGCCGTCAGCGCGGGTTGCAGGTGTTTGACGAACGGGCAGTGGTTGCAGATGAACATCACGAGGAGGCCGGGGCGGTCTGCGAACTCGGCAAGCGTCGTCGGTTTGCCGGTGACTACGTTCGTGAGGGTGAAATCCGGGGCGCGGGTGCCAAGGGGGAGCATTGTCGACGCGGTTTTGACCATGGGGAGGATCCTGGGAGAAGAGGGAATTGGCTATTGGCTATTGGCTACTGGCTATTGGACAATGATCCATCGCCAATAGCCAATGATCGATGACGAATTTCATGGAAACTTCGCCACCAGCGGGCCGACGATTTCTTTCGGGACGAATTCGTGAAGTTTCTCCGCGGCGTGAGACTGGCTCATCTGGGCGATCTGCTTGATGAGGGTGCTGGAGACGTGGGTGTATTTTTCGCTCGCCATGAGGAAGACGGTGTCGATTTCGGGGTCGAGGGCGCGGTTGGCGAGCGTCATCGTGAATTCGGTTTCGATGTCGGTCAGCGTTCGCACGCCGCGGAGCATGATGCCGGCGCCGCAATGGCGAATGAATTCGACGGCGAGTCCGTGGAAGACGTCGACGCGGACATTTTTGAAAGGAGCAAGTATCTCGCAGGCAAGCTGCAGGCGTTCCTCCGGCGTGAAGAGCGGCTTCTTGTCGGGGTTGATACCGATGCCGACGGTGACCTGCGAAAAGATACTGGCCCCGCGGCGGATGATGTCCACATGGCCCAGCGTGAGGGGATCGAAGCTGCCGACGTAGACGGCGTGCTGCGTGTTAAGCGGTTTGTTCACGGCGGGGCCTCCGAGGTACAGCGTGCGGAAAGCCAGAATCCGAGCAGAACACCGTAGTCTGGCGTTCCGCTTTTAGCTTTCCACTTTCCGCTCTTGGAAGAGTGTCCAAAGAACGCGGAAGTTCGTCCAGTCTGCGTGCTGCCAAAGTGGCAGCAAACGGAGGGCAAAGCGGGCCATTCGACGTTTTCGCCGTCCTGCCGGAAGGCATTATATGAGCGACGCCAGACTCGCGGAACGCCCCGAGAATCGCAAATCTTTTCTCTGCGGGGACTTATGACGACAGGCCCGCTTCTCGGAATTGGATGACATCTGAAGGGATTCGGCATAGACTTTGCGAGACAACTCTCGATGTTCAGCCGCTCGCACAGTGAGTGATCGCTGTGCGAGCGGCTGAACGGTGACTTGACGTTTTCCATTTCTTCGTCGGGTGAATCGCGATGGCCGTCTTTCGCTGGGGACATGGCTGGGACCCATTTCAAGATCTGGAACGGGAAGTCGACCGGCTGCTCGCCGGGGTCTCGTTGTCGATCCAGGGCGTACGGTTCGGCCGGCAGTACCCGGCGCTCAACGTGTATGATCTCGAAACCGAACTGCTGATCACGGCGGAAATTCCCGGCGTCAAGGCGGAAGATTTGGAATTGACGGTTGCCAATGGCGTCCTCTCGTTGCGCGGCAAACGAACGGGGCCAGACGGCGTGCCGGATGAACGGTACCGAAGGCAAGAGCGTCCGCGCGGAAGCTGGCAGCGATCTCTGAGCCTGCCCGAACGCATTCAGGAAGACCTGCTGGCAGCGGAATTGACGAACGGCGTCTTGACCATTCATCTGCCGAAAGCGCCGAGCACGCAGCCGAGGCAGATACGCATCACGGAAGGAAGCGAGTAAGGAATCGCATGTCGTCAGAACTCACGCCGATGCCGGAACCTGTGCCGGTTTCCGCTCAGCCCATTGGGCGAGAGCAACTGGTGTTCACACCGCCGATCGATATTTACGAGACGGCGGAAGGCCTGGTGCTGCAGGCCGATCTGCCGGGCGTGACGTCCGACACGCTGGAGTTGCAGGTGCAGGACAACAAACTCACCTTGTTCGGCCGCGTGGAAGGGCCGTCGCCGGATGCCGCGAAACTCGCGCACCAGGAATACGGCATCGGGCATTACCTGCGGTCGTTTATTCTCAGCGATGACGTTGATCATGAACGGATCACGGCGAAGCTGACGAACGGCGTCCTGGAAGTCGTGCTGCCGCGCGCATCAAAATCTGAACCGCGGCGGATCCAGATTCGGACGGAATGAGGATCGCACAACCGCAAGCGTCGGGCCGCCGGTACGGCCGGAGAGACGATGAGATGATTCGATGACTCCGGACCGATCGCAACCGTCGCTATTTTCTCCGGCGGAGTTGCCGGCGAATCTGCAGCCGTGGGAAGCGGCGGCCCAGGGGGACGTGCTGTCGGCGGCGGTGGTGTTCAATCTCCCCCTGGAGACGCCGTACCATTATCTCGTTCCGGACGCTTTGCGCACTCTCATTCAGCCCGGCCAGCGCGTCCAGGCGCCGTTCGGATCCGGCAACAAGCCGAGCATCGGCTATTGCGTCGAGATCACCACGCAGCCGCCGACGAGCAAACGCCTGAAGTCGCTGACATCGATTCTCGATCGCGAGCCGCTCGTCAATGCAGCGATGCTGGAGTTGACGCGTTGGATCGCGGGCCGCTACTTGTGCGGCTGGGGCCAGGTGCTGAATTCGATCATTCCGGCGGGAGTGAAATCCAAAGCCGGCGAGCGAGAGTTAACGTTTTTTCAAATCGCGACGGATCGAGTTGAGAAACTTGCCAAGCAGAAACTGCCGGCGAAGCAGCAAGCAGTCATTGCTGCGCTGCAGTCGGCGGGGCGTCCGTTGAGAATCGATGAATTGACGGAAGCTGCCGACTGTGGGACGGCGCCGGTGCGCGGCCTGGCGGCGAAAGGGCTGATCGTCGCGCTGAAGCAGACGCGCGGGCCGGCGATTGCCGCCGGCGTGGCGCCGCAGACACAGCCGATCACGCTGAATGCAGATCAATCACGGGCCGTACAGTCGGTGATTGACGCGCTCAGGGCCGGCCGGCATGAAACGTTCGTGCTGCACGGCGTCACCGGCAGCGGTAAGACGGAAGTGTATATCCGCGCGATCGCCGAAGCGGTGTCTTACGGACGGCAGGCCATCGTGCTGGTCCCGGAAATCAGCCTGACGCCGCAAACCATCCGCCGGTTTCGCAGCCGATTTCCCCGGGTCGCCGTCCTGCACAGCCACCTGACAGACAGCGAACGGCACGCCCATTGGAAATCGATCGCCGCCGGAGAAGTGGACGTCGTCGTCGGCGCGCGGAGCGCCGTTTTCGCGCCGTCGCCGAACTTGGGCATCATCGTCATCGATGAAGAACATGAGACGTCGTTCAAGCAGGACAACACGCCCCGGTATCATGCGCGGGAAGTGGCCCGGCGGAGGGCGGAATCGGAGAAGGTGCCGTTGATGCTCGGCACGGCGACGCCGACGCTGGAGTCGTGGGTTAGAGTCATCAACGGGCAAGACACGCTGCTGTCTTTGCCGCACCGGGTCGAAGAGCTGCCGATGCCGCCGGTGATGATCGTCGACACAAAGAGCGACCCCCGGATTGAAGCGGGGTCGGCGATCGGCCGCATCCTGGAACAGGCGTTGCGCAGTGCGTTGCAAAAACAGGGGCAAGTGATTCTCTTCCTGAATGTGCGCGGGTTTTCGCCGCTGTTGTGGTGCCGGGGGTGCGGCACCGGGGTGAAGTGCCCGTACTGCGATGTCACATTGACGTGGCACAAGCAGCATGGAGCGGCGCTATGCCATAGCTGCGACTTCTCGATGCCGCGGCCGGACGGCTGCCCGACGTGCCGCAAAGGGGCGTTGATTTACCTGGGCGTCGGCACGGAACGGCTGGAACAGGAAGTGAAGACTCTGTTCCCGCAATATGTCGCGCTGCGAATGGATTCCGACACCATGAAACAGCGCGGCAGTCATGATCTAGCGCTGGAAGCCTTTCGCAAAGGCGAAGTGCAGATTCTGCTCGGCACGCAGATGATCGCCAAAGGGCTGGACTTTCCCAACGTGACTCTGGTTGGAGTCATCGACGCCGATACCCTGCTCCACCAGCCGGAATTCCGGGCTTCCGAGCGGACATTTCAGTTGATCGCGCAGGTCGCCGGGCGGACCGGCCGAAGCCGGCGCGGCGGTCGGGTCTATGTGCAGACGGCGTGCCCCGATCATCCGGCGATCCAGTGTGCCTCCCGTCACGACTTTCACGCCTTTGTTGAAACAGAATTGCCGCATCGGCAGGAATTTCAGTATCCGCCGTATTCGCACATCGTCCGCGTCATCCTGCGCGGACCGCACGAACCAATCCTTCTGGAACAGTCGACTCACTTGGCGAAGATTCTGCGAGAGGAAGCCCAGCACGTTACGGAACCGGTGCAGGTCAAAGGCCCATCGCCATGCCAGGTGACGAAGCTGCACGGAAACTTCCGGTATCATCTGCAGTTAAGCAGTGCGAACCTGGCCCCGCTGCTGGCACTCTGGAAATCAGTCGCCGCAAGATTCTCATTGCCGCCGGATGTGGAACTGGCAGTGGATGTGGACCCGATGAACCTGCGATGAGATTTTGAAATGGCGTGAGCAAGATCAGGGTGCCCGCGTTGAACACACCACGAATCCGAGCGACGCCACATTCTGTCCAGACAAATATGCCGGCAGTCGAGCAGGGCAGGCTCCCGCCTGCCTTCCTCGGATGTGTCAAGCGGGATCACTCCAACAAACAATTCGGGCCGCAGGAAGGCAGGCGGGAGCCTGCCCTACAGGACTGCCGCGAAAAACGGCCCCCAGTTTGCCGCGTCAATCGCCGCACCGGTATAATAGCGTAACTCCGCGCACGGTGGCGAGGGAGTGGAAACGCGGAAAAGGGAGGTCGCTGATCTTGATGATCCGAACGGTGAGTCTGATGGTCTGCGGGTTGGTGCTGTGTGCCAGCCGGCGGGCCGTGGCCGAGGACGGCGCGCCGGCGCCGCTCGGGCAGTTCGTCACGGTCGCCAGCCCGGTGGACGACGTGGTATTCAGCCGGGTGTCCAACGCGGCGCTGAAACTGCAGACCGAAGCGGCGGCCAACGGGCAGAAAGCCGTGCTCGTGCTGCAGATCACGCCGGGGTCGAGCCCGTTTCACCAGGTTCAAGGGCTGGCAAAGTTTTTGTCGTCGGCGGCGATCAACCAGGTGACCACGGTGGCGTGGATCCCGGAGAAGCTGACCGGGCCGCACGTGCTGCTCGCGCTGGCGTGCCGGGAGATTGTCATGCCCGATGATGTCTCGCTGGGCGACATCGGCCGGGGGGCCAGGCTCGATCCGGAAGACGAACAGGCGGCTCTAGCCCTGGCTCAAAAGCGGCTGAATCCGAAAGTCAATGCAGCGCTCGTGCGCAGCCTGATCGATCCGGGGCAGGAATTGTGGAAGCTCCGGCTGCAAACCGCGGGGGGCGAAGTCGAATCGCGCGTGGCGACGCGTGATGAACTCGATGCGCTGCGCAAGGCGAACGCCGTCATTGAAGAGGCGGCGGTGGTCAAAGAAGCCGGTTCGCCGGGCGTGTTCACGGGCAAGGCGGCCCGCGGGTGGGACATTCTGGTGACGCATCCGGCCGACAGCCGTGCGATCGTCGGCGATCTGTACGGCCTGCCCAGGGAAGCCCAACGGGAGCCGGCGTCGAAAGACGCCTGGAAGCAGGTGCGCGTCATTCGCGTGCAGGGCCAGATCGACCCGATGCTGGAAAGTTTTCTTGCCCGGCAGATTCATCAAGCCGAAGCGGAAGGCGTGCAGGTACTGATCTTTGAGCTGGAATCTACGGGGGGGCATCTGCTGGCCAGCATCAACCTGGCGTTTGCGATTGCCGAACTAGACCCGCAGCGGATTCGCACGGCGGCCTTCATTCGCGAGTCGGCGTTCAGCGGCGCGGCGGTTGTGGCGATGGCCTGCGATGAAGTTTACATGCTGCCGGCCGCGCGGTGGGGAACGGCCAGCCCGTCGAATCCCAGAGAGGCCCGATTGTTCGAGCGCTCGCCGGACAAGATCGCGCAGTTGAAGCTCGCGTTGCAGAAACTGGCGGAGAAAAAGGGCCGGCCGACAGCATTGGCGGCGGCGATGGCCGATCGCGCAGCGGTCGTGTATCAGACCACGCACGCCGAGAGCGGCCGGACGTGGTATCACAACGCGGAGGAGCTTCATGCGTCGCACGGCGAATGGAACCAGGGACCGGAAATCCCGGAAGCGGATGGCTCGGGCCTTCTGGTCGTCGACGGCCGCCGCGCTTCGGAATTGAAGCTCGCGGAGCCTCCGGTGGAATCATTTGACGATCTGAAAGCCCGGCTGGGGATTCCGGCCACGGTGAAGGTCACCCGCGCCGAGCCGACCTGGGTCGATCAACTCGTCTTTGTGCTGAACCGGCCGGCAGTGACCGTGCTGCTGCTGGTGCTGGCGATCGCCCTGCTCTATCTCGAAGCCCATTTTACGACGACCCTGCTGGGCATTCTCTCGATGCTTTGCTTCGCCCTGTTCTTCTGGAGCAAGGTCCTGGGAGGGACGGCCGGCTCGCTGGAGATCTTGTTCTTCGTCCTCGGCCTCGGCTGCCTGGCGACCGAAATCTTTTTGATCCCCGGGTTCGGCGTTTTCGGCGTGACGGGCATCCTGCTCGTGCTGGGCTCGCTCGTCATGGCCAGTCAGACGTTTGGCAACCTCGAGCCGTATGCCGACTGGGACCAGATGGCGTCGTCGTTCGGCACAGTGGTCGCGGCGCTCGTGGTCATGGGCGCGTTGGGAATGGTCTTAAGCCGCGTGCTGCCCAGCCTGCCGTTTCTGGACAGCATGGTCCTCTCGCCGCCGGGATCGGGCCCCGACGTTTTCACGGAGCCTCGCCTGCGCCAAGCGGATGAAGGCAGCACCGCCGGAGGTGAGTTCGCCGCCGGCCAGCAGGGAGTCGCGCTGACAATCTTGCGTCCGGCCGGCAAAGCCCAAGTGGGCGACCGTGTGGTCGATGTCATCAGCGACGGCGGCTACATCCCCCAAGGCAGCACGGTGGAGATTGTCTCGGCGAGCCGCAAACGGATCGTCGTGCGGCAGCTGGGCTGAGCGGAAAGCGAGATTGGTATTTGGCTGTCGGCAAGGAGCTACGCGGGGCCGACTGTGGATGAACTCGCATCGCTCTCCGACAACACCGGCAGCCAGTCGCCGACGGTGAGAGACCAGCCGGAGAGCAGCGGCGTCGAGAGCGTATCGGCCGCATCGAGAATCCGCACGGACTTGGGGCCGCTGTAGCAGTGGACCGACCGTTCTTCCGGCAACGCCAGCCAGACTTCGCTGACGCCGTGACGGAAATACTCGCGAATCTTGCGCATCATTTCAGGCATCGAGTTGCTCGGTGAAATGACTTCGACGGCCAATTCTGGAGCGATTGCCCAATCACCCACTAACGGAGTCAGCCGGGCGTGGGGCCAACGTGCTTCGGAGACAAATGCCACGTCAGGGCGTCGACGCAAGTCTTGTTCCGGGTCCAGCACGAACACGACCTCCACCATGGCACGCCCGAACTTCTTTGGCTTGGCGAATCGATTGATCTCCTCGGAGAGATCATTGGCCAAGAGCGCTGCGAGGGTGCTCACGCGTTTCTCCACAAACCGACCGCCGACTCTCTCGTACAGCATGTCATCCGGCGGCGTCAGTGTTGGTTCGATGATGGCGATCGACATGACCGTTTCCTCGTGAAATAATTATCCGTCTCCCCGAATGATAGCATCTCGCGGGGTATTGCGCGAAGATTTGTAGGGCAGGCTGCTGCCCTACGGGACTTCAGAACCCTCGCACGCCGGTGAAAAACAGCAAGGCAAACCCGGCGGCCGCGGCGAGGAGCGTGAGAATCACCCAGCCGAACAAGAACAGCAAATACGTTGAGATCGCCAATCTTCCCAGAGAGCGCAGGCCGGCGAGAGAAACGTGAGTGGGTTGGTGATCGCCTGCCTCGCGATCATCCGAATCACCGGCCTGATCGTGTGGTGCGCCGGAGGTCTGCGGCTCGCTTCCCGTGGTCGGATCGAATCCGCACATGGGACACGGGCCGTCGGCAGGCAGCGGTTCGCCGCAGTACGTGCAATTGCCGGCTACGCCGAGTTCCGTCGACAACCCGCCCCCGAGGATGTTCTCCGCCGTTTCCAACTGATCGGGCGGCACTTGCAACGGAATATAACCGATGGCATTCCCCAGCAGCCAATCCATGCTGACGACTTCCGCGTTGAGCAACTGACAGTCGATCCCTGCATTCGCCAGCGCCACCCGCGCCAACTCAGCCTGCGGCTGCGAATCAAACGTGCGGAGAGTGATCCAGGCGTCGGACATGGCAGATCACAAGTCTGCTGATAAAGTGGAGTTGGATTGCCGCTGAAACAGCCGCATCGCGACTTCCAACAGGAGTTCGCGAGTTTCGATGCGCGCGTTCGGCAATCTCCCGGTGCCGTTCGCGATTCCCCAGAGCGCACCAGACATCGCCCCGATCGTATCCACGTCGCCGCGAATCTCCATGACAAACTCCATCATGGCTTCGAACGAAGAGTTCAGGTGCCGCAGCGCGACATATAGGGCTGTTGGGCACGATGTTGGAGCTGTGATGCCATTGCCGAGTGTGGCAGCGACTTCACGGGGGCTTGGCGCGGCATGGGACTCGATCCATGACCGAACTGTTTCCAGTCGTGCGAAAAATTGGGGGGCAACACAGTCAGCTTGCGTGATGTTCAAAACTTGTGCCGTTGGCAGTCGCTCCAGCAGGGCATGCGCCGCGATCGCGATCAGTACGGCTCCTTCGATTCCCAAGGGGTGCGCATGGGTCACACGGGCGGAACTTTGTGCGGCGGCAATCAATTTATCTCGCTGCTGCGAGTAGAATAACGCCAGGATCGGCGCGCGCATTGCCGCGCCATTGCCGTATGACCCATCTGCGTAAACGCTCTTTGAAGCTTGCTGCCAAGGCTCGCCGCGGCGGATGCGCTTGAGGACTTTTCCCGCAGCGGGACCGTAGCCGCGACTCCAGCGATAACTGCTGGCGAAACGAGTCGCCAACGACTCGGGGTGAACTCCATTGTCCGCTAACAACGACTCAGCGAGGTCAAGGGCCATTTGGGTATCGTCGGTCCAACGCAGAGACCCATCCGATGTCCGCCCGATCCACCACCATACGAAACGCTCTAACGGCCCGCCTTCGTGAGGCGCGCCGAGGGCATCTCCAGTTGCCAGGCCGAGCAGACATCCGGTGAACTGGTCGGCGGTCGGATTCACAGGGACGTCTCGCAGGTCGGGTGCAACCCGAGAGGATAGAATGGGCTGTCTCAAAATTACAACCGCACAATAAAACTGCTGACCAGGACTTCCTCCCTGCGGTCGTCCAGTCACCAGCCACCCGTCGCTTGACCGCCCAACTCCCGCATCCTTACCGCAACCAGGGGGCTGACGCCCCCCGCTCGGAGCCCTCGTGGTGCGGCTCATCGCAGACCGCGGTTGCCAACCGCGGCTTTCACACGTTCTTCCACGCCCCGGCTTTCGCGCTGTCCAGCACGGCGTCGCAGACTTTTTGCGTTTCCAGCGCGTCGCGGAACGTCGGCGGGCAGGGCTTGCCGGTGTTCACGGCTTCGAGGAAATCCGCCACCTGATGCACGAATGTGTGTTCGTAGCCGATCTGCAGGCCGGGCACCCACCAGTGCTTCATGTAGGGATGATCGCCGTCGGTGATGTGGATACTCCGCCAGCCGCGCAGGTTGCCTTCGTCTTTATGATCGAACCATTGCAGGCGATGCAAATCGTGCAGGTCCCACTTGATGCTGGCGTGTTCGCCGTTGATCTCGAAGGTGTAGAGCGCCTTGTGACCGCGGGCATACCGGGTCGATTCGAAGAGGCCCAAAGAACCGTTGCCGAACCGGCAGAGGAACGCGCAGGCGTCATCGATGCTGACCTTTTCCACCTTGCCGGTGAGCGTGTGCGTTCGCTCCTTGATGAACGTTTCCGTCATGGCGTTGACGTTTTTCACGCTGCCATTCAGCCAGATCGCTGTGTCGATGCAATGGGCCAGCAAATCGCCCGTGACGCCGGACCCCGCGGCGGCGGCATCCAGTCGCCAGAGTCCCTGCCCGCCTTGCGGCAAGTCGGCCGAGATCGTCCAGTCTTGCAGGAAGTTCGCGCGGTAATGGAAGATGCGGCCCAGCTTGCCGGAGTCGATGAGCTGCTTGGCGAACGTCACGGCGGGAACGCGGCGGTAGTTGTACCAGACGGTGTTGGCGACGCCGGCTTTCTCAACGGCCTTCACCATCTCCTCGCCTTCCGCCGTGTTCATCGACAGCGGCTTCTCACAGAGGATCATCTTGCCGTTGGCCGCCGCGGCGAGCGCAATCTCCTTGTGCAGATTGTTCGGCGTGCAGATGTCGATGGCGTCGATGTCTTTCCGTTCGACGATCTTCCGCCAATCGGTCTCGGTCGATTCGTAGCCCCATTGCTCGGCGAACGCCTTGACCTTGTCGGCGTCGCGGGCACACACCGCCTTCAGGACGGGCCGCACGCCGCTGTCGAAAAAGTTCGTCACCTTGCGGTAGGCATTGGAATGCGTCCGCCCCATGAATCCGTAACCGACCAGACCGATGCGCAAGTCTTTCGCCATGATGAGAGCTCCTGTGGAAAAACGTGGTGAACAACGTTGTGCCGAATACTCTACCAAGGCGATAGTCGGTTGTCAGTTGTCCGTGACCGTGGAGCCGCGGGGTGTCGTTTCTGATGCGAGGGCGGGCATCTTCAAACATCGATACAATGGACCGTGACGCATTTCGACCGACTTTTTCTAGGGAAATTCACTGATGAACGTGGTTCCGCTCGACTTGAGCAAGCTGAAAGTTTACCCCCTGGCCCAACGGCAGCACCTCACGCAGGCGAACGACATACTGATCGATCCCGATTCGACTCCGAAGACGCCCAGTAAGCAGATCGCAAACAGGATCGACGAATGCGGACAAAAGATTCGAGCCGCCCGGGAGCGCGGCGCCGCGGTGATTCTGATGTATGGCGCACATCTCCTGCGAAACGGCGCGGCGAGACTTCTTGAACGGATGATGGCGCAGGGCTGGATTACGCACCTGGCCACCAACGGGGCCGGCACCATCCACGACTGGGAATACGCCTGGTTCGGGGCCTCGACGGAAAGCGTCGAGATGAACGTCGCCAGCGGGACGTTCGGAACCTGGGACGAAACGGCGACCAACATTCACCGTGCCATTCTGGTCGGCGCACTCGACGGACTCGGTTATGGCTGTGCGCTGGGCCGGTTGATCTGCGAAGACGGCGTCACCCTGCCCTGCCCGGAGGAATTGGCGCGGCTGATTGCCGCCGATCCGGGGCATTCGTTGACGTCGGCGCGGGCCGATCTGTTACGAACGATGCAACAATTCGACTGGCTGGCCGGCCGGCTCGACGTCAAACACGCGTGGAAGCACGCGTCGATCCTCGGAGAAGCGTATCGTCACGGCGTGCCCGTCACGGTCCACCCGGGCATCGGCTACGACATCATCTCGAACCATCCGATCTTCAATGGCGGGGCGATCGGCCGGGCCGCGGAGTGGGATTTCAAACTCTTCGGCGGCTCGGTCGACCAGCTCGACGGCGGCGTGGTCCTCTCCGTCGGATCCGCCATCATGGCCCCGCAGGTCTTCGAGAAAAGTTTAAGCTGCGTCAACAATCTCCGCCTGCAATCCGGCCGAGATGTCGTGAAGGACCATTCGATTTTCGTTGTCGATCTTCAGGACGGCGGCAACTGGGATTGGACTCAAGGCGAACCGCCGAAGACGAATCCAGCGTATTACCTGCGATTCTGCAAAAGTTTTTCGCGAATGGGCGGGGCGATGCAGTATTTACAGTGCGACAATCTGACGTTCGTGCACAATTTGTATCGCGGGTTGTCATCCCCTTAGCGACGATTCGCAGCAGCGTGGTACGACATGCGGACTTCCTCTCGGACAGCGGCGTCGCGAATTCTCAAGCTGCTGGCGTGCCTGGTGATCGGCAAGGTGCTGGTCAGCACGTTGCTGAACTATCGCAACTATGTGCCGCCGAATTTTGACGCCGATTTCCTGCTCGGCCGGGAACGCTATTTCTGGCACGGTTATCATGGGGCGTTTTACGTTCATATCGTCTCCGGGCCGGTGACGTTGATCCTGGGAACGATTCTCGTCAGCGACCGATTTCGCCGGCGGTTTCCCGGCTGGCACCGGTTGTTGGGACGGATTCAAGCAGTCACCGTGTTGTTCATAGTCGCCCCGAGCGGCCTGGCGATGGCGTGGTATGCCGCGAATGGTCCGGTGGCAGGACTCGGATTCGCCCTGCTGGCGTGCTCGACCGGATTGACCGTGGCCCTGGGCTGGCGCGCCGCCGTGATGAGACGGTTCGATGTCCATCGCCGGTGGATGTGGCGGTGCTATCTGCTGCTGTGCTCGACCGTGATTTTACGGCTCAACGTGGGATTGTTCGCCGTGTTCGGAATCGATGCCGAGTGGCTTTACATCCAGATGGCCTGGTCGAGTTGGCTGGTGCCGCTGTTGATCTATGAAGCGCTGCTGCGCGCCGGCCGCGTCCGACGGATCGCAACCGCACCGACGGCGTCTTAAAAATCGCCGACGGTATCGTTTCCCGTTGCCGTGCAAAGGGCGTGCAGAGTTTTCCGGTCGATGTTCTGCGATAAGAACCTTACGGTACCGTCGGCGAGCAATCCATGCCGGCCTCCAGAGTGCGATTCTTTCGACGCGGGCCCGAAACTCTCCAGCAGCTTTTCGTCGGCATCCTGCGGGGACATCCAGTGGACCGATTGATCATGCGGCACTTCGATGACCATCAGCGTGTTGGATGTGCCGTCGGTGATCTGCTTGATGGTTCGTGATTTCTCCGGCAACAGACAACTGTCGGACGTGACGATGGCCAGGTAAGAGGTCTTGTCCGGCGCAGAATGGGCGTCGCTGCTGCAACGATAAACCCGGAGTACGGTCTGGTAGGCTTCCGCATTGGCCGGGTCGTTCCAGGGCTTGGAAAGGTCGATCTTGTCGTAAAGCGGCTTCTGGTCCAGATACGGCAGGAGCAACGTCCGCCAACTGTGGAGCGGTTTGCCGTTCGCATCTACAGTGTACGCCGGGGGAAACTCGCCGTTGATATCATGATAATTGTGCAGGGCCAGACCGATCTGCTTCAGGTGGCACTTACATGAAGTCCTGCGGGCGGCTTCCCGGCTCCGCGTGACGGCAGGTAACACGAAGCACATTAACAGCAACGCAATCGCGGTCAACACAGCGGCCCAACCCGCCCAACTCAAGCCTGCTCGACGACGTGGTTGAGATGCGCGACGACCGGAAATTAATTTCTTCATGGGAACGGCTCCTTTGCCAACCGCCTCAATAGTCGCCGACTGTTTCCCCGCCCGTGGCCGAGATCAGGGCTTTCAGAGTTTGAGGGTCCAGCCTGTTCGAAAGGAATCGTACCGTGCCGTCGGCCAGCAGCGCTTGTCGGCCGCCGGCGTGCTGGTCCTTGCTCTTCGGCCCGAAACTGAGGAGTAACTGCTCATTGGCGTCCTGCGGGGACATCCAGGGGACGGCGTGCTCGTGCGGCACCTCCATCACCAGGATGGTATGGCTTGTGCCGTCGGTGATCTCGCCGATGCCTGACGATTGCCCCGGGCGAATCGCGCTGTGAGACGTGACGACCGCCAAGTACGGCGTATGGCTCGGCGGAGAGAAACGATCGCTCGGACAACGGTACGGGTGTGGAGCTTTCTTGCCGAATTCCGCATGGACCGGGTCGTCCCACGGCTTGGACAGATTCAACTGGTTGAACAGCGGCGCTGCATCGAGCCAGGGCAACACCCAGGTCCGCCAACTGTGGAGCTGTTGGCCTCCCTCGCGAATCGTATAGGCCGGGGGAAATGCAGCGAACACGTCGTGATAGTTGTGCAACGCCAGGCCGATCTGCTTGAGATGGTTCTTGCACTGCGTGCGGAAAGCCGCCGGCCGGGCCGTTCGCGTGGCGGGGAGCAACAGGGCCACGAGAATGCCAATCACGGCCAGCACGAAGAAGAGTTCAATCAGCGTGAACCCGGCAGGTCGAAAGCGATGCAGTCCATTCCGAGCGGTTCGTTTTGCGATCATGAGACTGACTCCTGGTTCAAGAACACGAAACAGGGCTACGCCAGATCTGACGCCGTCAGCGAGTGCAATCTATGCACATCGCGATGAACGGTCAATTGATGTCACAAAGTGGTGCCTAAGATTGAACGGCGGTATCATCGGAGCCGCTCCGCGATCGTTACCGCCCCCTATTGAGGAACCCCGCCATGCTCGTCCGCCTGAGTTTCCTGTTGCTGGCCACGACGCTTGCGATGTCGCAATCTTTCGCCGCCGATTGGAGCGAAGAACAGATTCCGAAACTCCCGGCCGGTGAAGAAGCCGTGAAGCTGTTTAACGGAAAGGACCTGTCGGGATGGGAAGGCCTGACGCCTAAGTATTTCAACGTCGAAAACGGCGTGATCGTGGGAAAAAATGACGAAAAAAACGCCCCGAAGGCCAGCACCTACTTGCTGACGAAAAAGAAATATCGCAACTTCCGGCTGATCTTCGAGAGCAAGCTCGTCACTAGCGAGATGCATTCCGGAATCTCGCTGTGGGGCAAGGCCATCGAGAAGGAAGCCGGCCCGTTCAGCTACCAGGGACATCTCGTGATGTACCCGTCGGGCTACGGGTTCTGGGACCTCTACCGCCGCAACGGAATTTATTCCGATACCACTGGGGCCGCGCGCCGCGTCGGCAAGCAGCACGACTGGAACCGCATGGAAATCCTGGCGATCGGCCGCAGGATTCGGCACGTCGTCAATGGCACGCTCGTCGCCGACTGGTCCGATCCGCAGCCCGAACTCTGCCAGGAAGGCCCGATCGGGCTGCAGCTTCACTCCAACAGCGTGCCGCAGGAATTGCAGTGGCGGGGATTGATTCTCACCGAAGATCCGAAGGATCAACTCGTCACCGCAGCGAGCCGGGACGCCGGGCTGATCGACAACGGTAAAGCGGCGGAATCCGGCCTGGATGCCGAGGCGCTGAAGAAGATCGACGTGCGGATGCAGGAATTTGTCGACGCAAAGCAGACGTCCGGCGTGGTGACTCTGGCGGCCCGTCGTGGCCGGATCGTGCATCTGGGGGCCGTCGGCCAGGCCGACATCGCCGGGAAGAAACCGATGTCGCAGGAGACGCTGTTCCGCATTGCCTCGATGACGAAACCGATCACGGCCGCCTGCGTGCTGATCTGCCAGGACGACGGCAAGCTGAAGCTGGATGACCCGGTCTCGAAGTACATCCCGGCGTTCAAGAATACGAAGATGAAGGACGGCAAGTCGCCAAGCAGAGAGATCACGGTGCGCGATTGCCTCCGGCACACCAACGGCCTCGTCAGCGATCAGAAGACGACCGGCACATTGGAAAAGACCGTCGACGACTTGGCCAAATCCGAGATGGTGTTCGATCCCGGTTCCAAGTGGCAGTATGGCCCGGGACTGAGCGTCGCCGGACGCGTGGTGGAAGTCGTCTCTGGAAAATCGTTCGATCAGTTCCTCGCCGAGCGGATTCTGCAACCGCTGGACATGAAAGAGACGACGTTTTTCCCGACGCCGGAACAGGTGGCCCGCACGGCGATCGTCTACCAGCCGACGGCCGACAAGAAAGACCTGGAGCCCGGCAAGAGCTGGATTGGTGATGAAAAGACGCCCAATCCGTCCGGCGGGCTGATCTCCAAGGCAAGCGACCTCGTCCGGTTCTACCAGATGTGCCTCAACGGCGGCGAGTTGAACGGCAAGCGGGTGCTGTCGGCCGCCGCGGTCAAGGAGATGTCGTCGATCCAGACGAGCGAGGTCGGCAAGCCGATCGGCTTCACGCCCGGCAGCGAGTGGGGCCTCGGTTTCGCCATCACGTCGGAGCCTCAAGGGGCGACGGACATGCTTTCGCCGGGGACGTATGGCCACGGCGGCGCGTTCGGCACGCAAGCCTGGATCGATCCGAAGCAGGAAATGATCTTTGTCGTCCTCATCGCCCGCCAGGGATTCACCGGCGGCGATGCCAACGACATCCGCATCGGCTTCCAGAAGCTGGCCGTGGCGGCAATCAAGGATTGAGAGGCCGATCGTCCGGAACTGAGACACCAGCGGCTCATTCCCGGACGCCGGACGCCTTCGAATTCCGTTATCGGTTGACGGCGATCTTTGGTTCCTCGACCGGGGTCCAATCGCTGTTCAACTTTGCGGGCCGGCTCTCTTTGACTTGGCGCACGGCCGGGGCCGTCAGCCGAACGGGAGCCTTTTGTGCGACGCGGGCAGGAATGGGTTTCATCGCGGCACGCACGGGGGACGGCGCGGGAGGGATGCTGACCAGCGGTGCGGCAGCCCCGCGCGGCTTGACGGCGGGAGTACGCCGGTCGCTGGTGCGAGGCGATGAACTCCGCGGTGCATACACGAATGGCCGGCTGGAATAGCGGCCAGGCGGGTAATACGTCTGCTGACCTGTTGGCGTCGGTTCGTAGTTGGTGGAACAGCCCCCGGAAGCACATCCGGACGAACAACTCCCCGCGGCACAGTCTCCGGACGAGCAACTGGCACAACAACTCGTACAGCAGTCGGTCGGACAGCACGTCGGCCGACAACACGATGTCGCGTACCCGCCGTAATTGGCGGAATACGTGTAGGCAGGAGCATAAGCCGCTCCCCACGAGTAGCCATAGTCGAAGCCAAGACTCGATTCCGGCGTTACGGCCACGATTCCCAATCCCAGGCTTGCGATGGACATCCAGGCGATACGGCTGCGATTCATGGAGGCTCCTCTCTGAAAACGGATTGCGGACTCGCGACGCGCTCCGGGGTTCCCCGCCGACAACGCGGTGAGGGAAATCCCGGCTATGACTCCAGCAAATCAATCTTCCAGGCAGAGTCAAGCTGCGAATCGCCACCCGTTGCCGATTATGACGAAAAAAATGATAAGCGAGATCGCGCCTGGAACGATTGCGCAAGTCGACGCAGCACCGCCAGGTTCCACAGTTTGCCCGACCTCGGGTTCAACCGCCGAACGTTCGCCTCAAGCGTTCGCGGTGATAGGTCAGGCGCTCGGCGGGGGTCATTTTGCCGAAGTCGGGGGGAACGGGCTTCGTTGGAGGCGAAACCGCAAGCGAGATTTCGGGAGCCGGTTTCACAGTCGCCGGGACACTGGTCTGCGAGCCGCTGCCGCCGTAACTCATGACGCCCGTTTGCAGGAGCATGTCGTCCGCCAGAGAGCGATGCGGCTTCACGCCGAGCTTTTCCAGCACGCCGTGATAGGCCCTGACGGCTTCTTCCGGCGTGAGGACGTCGTCGGCGATGAGCCTGAGAAATTCGATGAACGCGAGCTGACTTTCGGCATTATTGATTTTGCGTCCGAACAGCGCGGCCCGGGCGCCGTATTTCTTCGCCTCGCCCAGGAGTTTGAACGCATCATACGTCGTCCCGGCCCCGCCGCCGAGAATTCCGACGATCAGGTGCGGGTCGTAGCGGACGAGTTCCTCCATCGACTTCGGGCCGTGGTAGACGATCTTCAGAAACACCGGCCGGCCGGCTTGAGCAACTCCGGCCAGCGTCCGCGCGATGAGATCGTTGATGAAACCGCCCAGCAGTTCCGCAGGAACGGCACCGGAGAGATTCGGGTCGAAGACCTCCATGAAATGGCGAAACCCCTTCCGCTCCGCTTCTTCGCGGAATTCCTTGTACTTCTGCAGCGTGACCAGGTCATCATCGCGGTTGTTGGTGAAGGTCAGCGAATAGAGGCCGAGGTTGGCGCCGCGACGTCGTTCGTCCGGTTCGCAGTCCAGATGGCCGCATTGAATGTGGTCCAGCGCTGCGGTGCGAAACGGCCGCGACGCAGCCGTGTGAATCTTCCCTCCGCGCGGGAGATGAATGTCGCTCGTATCATTCGCACGGGCCGCCGGCGTCACGGAGGAGTTCTCGAATAGTCTCTCCTGCACGGCAAGGAGATCGTTCGTGCTGGCCGAGGTGAGGACGATGTCGACGATGCCCTGCCGAATGACGGCGCGAATCTGTTCGCGATACTCGGTTAACGTTTTGAAGCGAAGTTCGCCGTCGTGCCGTTCCGGAGAAAGTCCCGGCGCGCCCATGCCGAAGGCCATGTCGGCGTCTTTCGCGTCGGCCAGGATGAACTCCTTGGCGCCGGACGGATCAGCATGAATGTCGGCGAGTTTGGCGTCGAGGGATTTGGGCATGGTGATTTCAGGATTCTGAAAAGAATGAACCGAGATCGCGAGCGCCATGCACGATGCGTAAAATCATCGGTCCGAGCTGGTCAATCTGGTAGATGACTAAATAAGCACCCACACGGCGAACGTACAAATCCTCAGACAGTTCGTCGTGACGGAGGCCGCGTTCCGGCTCTCGAACGATTAAATGGCATTCCGCCTCGATGCGGTCAACGATCTTAGCTGCCGCGCCCGGATTATCCCGGCTGATATAGGCGGCAATGTCGAGGTAATCTTGCCGAGCGAATCGAGTGTATCGGGGAACGCTCATTTTGTACCGAGTACGACCCCTTGAGCCTGGGCAGCTTTCGCAATCACTTGCCTTACATCCCGCATCACCGTCTCGTGATCATAGACCTCACCTCGATGGAGTGCGTCCACACCCTCCTGGACCAGCGACTGCAATCGTGCCTTGCGCTCGGCAAGCATTAGCGCATCGTCCACGGCTGCGGCCGGGTCGGCATAAGCGCCGCTTTGAACCAATTCGTTGATCCGCGCCTGCTGATCGTCGCGCAAGATAATGGACATGATGGCATCGACTCCGGAATTCGCGACCCAACGATTCACGAAATCCATTCTATGGAAGAGTCATCGTCTGCTACAACACCTTCTCGATCGTCTCACGCAGCACCTGTCCCGATTTCTGAAGCGCCAGCTTTTCCTTCGGCCACAGGTCGATCTCGACGATCCCCTCCACTCCTTTGCGGCCGACGACCGTCGGCACGGAAATCGCCACGTCGCGCAAACCGTAAGCGCCGGCTTGCAGAGACGACACCGGCAAAATCCGCTTCTGATCCAGGGCGATGCTGTGCACGACGTCGGCGATCGACACCCCGACCGCAAACCCGGCTCCCCCTTTTTTCTTGATCACTTCCGCACCGCTGCCGCGCGTTCGCTTCTCGATCTCGGCAATGACATGCGAGGTGACGCCAGGATACTTTTCCAGGGGCAAACCGGCGATCTGGGCGTTCGACCAGATCGGCACCATGCTGTCGCCGTGCTCGCCCAGGATCGTCACCTGCACCTGCGTCGGCGGAACGGCCAGGTGCTGGGCCAGCAAGCTGCGCAGCCGCGTGGTATCGAGCACGGTCCCCAGACCGATCACCTGGTTCGGCGGCAGCCCCAGCCCCTTGATCGCCAGATAGGTCAGCACATCAACGGGGTTGGAGACCACGAAGACGATGGCCTCCGTTTTCAATCCGTGCTGCTTGACGTCGGCGAGAATGCCCTTGAACAGCGTGACATTCCGGTTGATCAGATCAAGCCGACTTTCCTCGGGCTTTCGCCGCAGGCCGGCCGTGATCACGATCACGTCCGCATCTTTCACGCCCGAGGTGTTGGTCGCCGTGATGCTCTGATCAGCCATCAGGCTCGCGCCGTGGAGCAGGTCGAGCGCCTGGCCTTCGCAGAGTTCGGCATTCACATCGACCAGGTTGATCTCGCGCACGATCTTGCCGGCCTGCAGCGCGAATCCCGCACAGGAACCAACCAGTCCGCCGCCGCCAATGATGCTGACTTTCATGAGTGAGTCCAGAGTCGAGGGTTGAGAGTCGAGAGCCAGAGATACCTGACAACTATTTATTGCCCAGCGCTGCCACCACCTGTTCGGTGATGATCTTGATCAACTGCTCCATGTCAACGTCGCCGGCAGCTTTCGGCGCGGCTGTTGCAGCAGGTGCGTCGTTTTTCTTCTGCCGCGCCAGGTAGCCCTCGTACTGCGGCGGCGGTTCGAAGGCGGTCGGCTGCAACTGGTTCTCTTTGTAGCCGTCCCGGAAGGCGCTGTTGCCGCACAGGTCGCAGCTCTCGACATGGAACCTGGGGTCATCGAAGCCCAGCTTCTTCTTCAGGTCGAGCAGTTCCACCGATTCCCGTTCGTTGAGATACTTCACGCCGCCCAGTTGCTTGGACAGGATCAGAATCCGGCAATAGGCGTCGAGAATTTCCGTCTTCCAGTACGCCTCTTCCAGATGGGCGCCGAATGTCACGGTGCCGTGATTCGTCAGGATGATGGTATTCGTCGCCTTGAGAAACGGGACCACGGTCTCGGCGAATTTCTGGCCGCCGGGCGTTTCATACGGCGCAATCGGGACCTCGCCCATGAACACCTCGATCTCCGGCAGAATACACTGCGGGATCGGCTCCCGGGCGACAGCAAAGGCCGTGGCATGCGGCGGGTGACAATGCACCACGGCCTTCACGTCGGGACGATTCTTCATGATCGCCAGATGCAGCAGGATTTCGCTGGTCCGCTTGCGCTTGCCCGCAATCTGGTTGCCGTCGAGGTCCACGGCGCACAAATCGTCCGGATTCATGAAGCCTTTGCAGATCATGGTCGGCGTGCAGAGAACTTCGTTCTCGCCGACGCGGATGGAGATGTTGCCGTCATTCGCCGCGGCAAAACCCCGGTTGTAAACGCGCCGGCCGATCTCGCAGATCAGCTCTTTCAGCTTCCGGTCGTTGACGCCGGAGTTCCATTTCAGTTCAGCCATGTGTGTTTTCCCCTTGGAAGCCCAGGGGTTGCACCCACTGGGCTACGCGATGTCAATCCACCTCAATCGTGTCCAGGATACAGGCGTTGTAGGCGTCCAGCGGTTTCGGATCGGGATGAAACGGCGCACCCGCCTCGGCCCCTTCGCTCATGCCGATCATCGCTCCCAGCCCGGCTCCCAATTCGTCGTAAACAATGACCGGTTCCTCGCGGCCTCGGTCATCCCCCTTCAGGCCGGCATGTGTCAACGGCGCGACGACGAGCCATGTCCCCCCGACGACCATCGGGTGGCAGCGAGCCAACGTCACTTTGCCAATCACGTCGCCGACGCGCATTTTTAAGTCCCGGAAGCCCAGGGATCGCAGTCCCTGGGCTTCGCCAATGTTTCCACCACACGCACCAGATTTCTCAGTTCAACAAAAGACTTCCCCCGCGGGTTAATCACCAGAAAGTTCGGGCTCAGTTGGTCGACAAGCCCTGGCACTTCCGCCGGAGAATTCAGCACCGCGGCCCGCAGCTTGGGATTGCGATTCGCCAGGCACGCCACGGCTTCCGGCGAAGTGCATAGTCCGAGCACGCCGTCGGATTCACTCGTGGAAATCACGCGGATCGCATGGTCCGCGGCTTCACGAGCCGTGCCGAGCAATTCGGTTTTCCATTCCGACAACGACGGCCGCAACGTCGCCAAGGCCGGAGTGACGGCCGTCAGGACCAGTTGCCAGCGAGCCGATGTTTTTGAACCAGCCGCGGCCCCGGAAGCAAGCCGCGACCAGGATATCTTGCGGCTGGCCAGCCAGTCGCGGGCGGAGGGCGTGAGAATCGAGCGCCGGCCAATTCGGACGGACTGCCCGGCGCGCAGCCGTTCGGCCAGTGAATCCGCCGTGATGACCGGCAGATCCAATTCGATCATCGAGGCGTCGAGTTTCGCCGGCGAACTTTCGGGCGGAATCGAGACCTGTGCACGGACCGCCGGCGCCGGCTGGAGTTCAGCCAGAACGTTCGCGACGATCTGCTCGATCAGGTCGTTATCCGCGGTGATCACAATTTGCCTTCAAAGTAGGTCACTTGCTCCGCAAGTGATCCCGTCACTCGCGGAGCGAGTGACCGACTTTCAATCCACAATTCCCATCACGGTCCAGCGGACCGGCGTTTTCTCCGTCCCCACCAGGTCCCGAGCCGACTTCCCGTCCGAAGACACGATCACCGTATCCCCGCGCCCGGCCCCTAAATGATCCAACACCAACTGCGGCGCACCATCGGCACCGCCATCGCGCGACATCGGCTGCACCAACAACAACCGCCAGCCCTGCATCGTTTGATGCTTGACTGTCGAAGTGGCACGGCCAATCACTTTGCCAAGTTGCATGGGATGCTGGCTCTCGACTCTGGACTCTTGTCTCTCGACTTTCCGCTAAATCACTCGCAAGTTATCCACCATCACACACCGGCGCTGTCGGGTGAATGTCAGCGGGTTCGTCACGCCTTCGCCGGTCGGCGTGGCGATGCTGAAGCTGAGATACCCTTCGCCGCCGAGGCCCAGGCCCGCCATGCACGGGCCGTTCTTGATGAACAGCGTCGTGTCCATCGCCTTGCCCATCTTGGTCATGTTGCGGACATCGCGGCTGTGGATCAGGCTGGTGTGACGGAAACCGTGTTCATGCTTCAGCGAGAGTTCAATGCCATGATCCACGTTTTTTACACGGACAAACGGCACGAACGGCATCATCTGCTCTTCAGGAACGAACGGGTTCGATTCGTCCGTTTCGCCAAACAGCAATTCGGTCCCTGAGGGAACCCGGACGTTGATCAGTTCGGCGAGCACCTTGGCATCCTTGCCGACGAGGTCTTTGTTGAGGTGATAATGATCGCCGGGCTTTTCCGGCGGCGAAAACGCCAGCTTGGTCAAGGCCTCGATCTGCGAATTGTTGAGCCGATAACCGCCGAACCGGCCCATATTCTCCATCAGCGGATCGAAGATTTTTTCAACGGCGAAGACTTCCTTCTCGCCGATGCACAGCAGGTTGTTATCGTAGGCGCCCCCCTTGATGATCGCTTTCGCAGCGTTCTCCGGGCACGCCGTTTCGTCCACGACGACAGGCGGATTGCCCGGTCCGGCGACGATGGCCTTCTTGCGGCTTTCCATCGCCGCGCGAGCCACGGCCGGACCGCCGGTGACGCACAGCAGTTTCACGCCGCGATGAGAGAAAATCGCCGCAGCCGATTCCAGCGTCGGCTTTTCGATGATCGTGATCAGGTTTTCCAGGCCGGTCGCCTTGTAAATCGCCTGGTTGAATCGCCGGACGCCTTCACACGCGATGCGGGCCCCACTGGGATGCGGGTTGACGACCATCGTGTTGCCGCCTGCGAGCATGTTGACGACATTACCGGCCAGCGTCGGCAACGAATGCGTCACCGGGGTGATCGCTCCGATGACGCCGAACGGAGCGTATTCCGTGAGCATGATGCCGTGATCGCCGCTGATGGCGTCGGTCCGCAGGAACTCCACGCCTGGGACTAGCTTGATGATCTTCAGCTTCTCGATCTTGTGATCGAGCCGTCCGATTTTCGTTTCTTCAAGTTCGGCCCGGCCGAGTTCTTCGGCCTGCGTCTCACACATCTGCTTGACGAGATCAATCGCCGTAACTCGGTGGGCCAGCGGAGCGTCGCTGAATTTTTCGAAGCCGTCGGTCGCCGCGGCAACGGCCTGGTCGACGGTCTGGAAGACGCCCCAGTCGCCATTGCGGTACGAACCCGATCGCGACTTCGGGGATTTCCCCAGTTGACTCAGGACTTCCTGGACGACCTGGCGGATGGTATCGGCGGATGCGGTCATTGTTTAGTCGATGGTTGAGAGTTAAGGGTTGAGAGTCATTCACCGCTTGCGCTTCGCGGACTATCGTCGTCCTATAATGAATGCTCGCGCTGCACCTGTTCAGCCCAGGATTCAAATTGTGTCTGCGACGGAAACGTGATGGCCATCAGCGACAGCAAACAACCGACGATGGCCAGGCTCATCCAATGAGACTCCAGGATGTACGCAACCAGGTTGAAGAATCCCGCACCTTCGAGCATCGCATTGGCGACAATCGTCTTCGACCGATACACGCCGGCCAGCGGCTGTCGCCAATCGCTGGGGTTTTCCATCGCAATTTGCCGAATCGGCGCGGCTGTCATCAGCTTCCGCATGACGATGCTCGTGACGATCATGAACGTCGCAAAACCCGCTCCCAGGCAGGCAAAGACTCCGAGATTGGCTTGTTTGTTCTGGGAGATGATCAACGCCACAACAGCGAACATCACCTGCCCCATCATCAAAGCGGCAACAAGAATTTGCGACGTTTGGCCGACGTTTTCCGGCGAGTTCTGCACGGGAGATTCGCTCATTTCTCGCCCCCTTTCGCCGCATCGCTCTTCGCGTCAAAAACGGCCTGCGCTCCCAGATGCACTGTATCGACGATGCCGATGATCGCGCAATCGACCGGCAGCGGCTTTGTCTGCGGGGTGAACCGGGCGCTCGATCCCTGCACGATCAGCACGACCTCTCCTTCACCGGCGCCGACGGTGTCCACGGCGATAAACGTCCGGCCGGTGCCGATGAGGGCTGATTGATCTTTTTCGTTCACGCGCAGCGGCTCGACGACCAGCAGTTTCTGGCCGACCATGGCGTCGACCTTCGAAGTGGATACTACGCTGCCGGTGATACGGGCCAGGAACATAATTCACACTTTTCCAATTCGCTCTCATCCGAGCGGGGGGCGTAAGCCCCCTGGTTGGACATTCCTATTCGTATCGACCGCCGAATCAAGGGGCTAACGCCCCCCGCTCGGGAATTGCAATTTTTCCGCCGTTTGCCGCGCGACGACTATTTCCTCGTTCGTCGGGACCACCCAGACCTGTATCTTGCTCGTGTCCGACGAAATCCGTGTTTCAGTATTGCGCTTCACCGATTCATTTTTTGCAGCATCCAGTTCCATCCCGGCCCAACTCATGTTCGTACAAACGTCTCTCCGCACGTGCACGCTGTTCTCCCCGATGCCGCCGGAGAAGACAATCGCATCGGCCCCGTTCAAGACCGTCAGGTAGGCCCCGATGTACTGGCGAATGGATTGCGTGAAGACTTTCAATGCGAGATTGGCCCGGTGATTGCCTTTCGCAGAGGCTTCTTCCAGATCGCGCACATCTCCGGAGAGTCCGCTCAATCCAAGCAAACCGCTCTGGTTCGCGAGATCAGCCAGCAGCTCTGCAAGCGATTTTCCCGTCGCCCGCATCAGCACTGGCAAGGCGAAGGGATCAAAATCCCCGACGCGATTGTTATGCGGCAACCCCGTCTGCGGACTCATTCCCAACGTGTTCGCCTGCGACACGCCCCCCTTCAAGGCACACAACGAATTGCTGCCGCCGAGATGGCAGGAAACGACTCTCAAATCCTCCCGTTTCATCAACTGGGCGATCCGTCCGCCGAGGTACCGATGGCTGGCCCCGTGAAAGCCCCAGCGTTGGACTCCGTAGTCTTCCTGCCATTGATACGGGATCGCATAGGCCCGGTTTTCCGGCGGGATCGTTTCGTGGAACGCCGTCTCCAAGGCAGCGACCAGCGGAATCTGCGGAAACGCCTGCCGCAATTGCCGCATCGCCTTCGCATACATCGGATTGTGTGCCGGGGCGATATCGGACAACGCCTCCATCGCCGTCAGCAGTTCGTCATCGACAATGCGGATGCCGCTCAACTGGCCGGCGAAGACCGCCTTGAACCCGATTCCCTGAACTTCGTCAGCCGACTTGAGACAACCCCAGGCAGGGTTCATCAGTTGTTCCAGGCACAGACCGACGGCCGCGGCGTGATCGGGGATCTGCCGAGTGTCTTCCTCCCTGTGCGTGCCGATCTCGACAAAGCAGGCGCTGGCCGGCTGGCCGATCCGGTCAATCCCCCCGCGCGCCAGTTGCCGTTCGTCCGAAAGATCGAACAACCGGTACTTGAAGGAGGTCGAGCCGAGATTGGCGACGAGGACGATCAAGACGGACACTCCAGGAAATAGGTTCGTCGAAGGACAATCCGGTGAGTGTGGTGAGTAGAAAGTTGGATCAACGGAACGGCGTCATTCTGTCAGCCAACAACTCGCAACCCACAGCCCTCACATGAACTGATCCAGCAGCGATTTATCCGGCCGGGCGATGATGTGCGCGCTGACGAGTTCGCCGACGTGCGAGGCGGCGGCGGAACCGGCGTCGACGGCGGCGCGGACGGAGCCGACGTCTCCGCGAATGATCGTCGTCACATACGCGCCGCCGATCTGCACTTGTTTCACAAGCGTCACGTTCGCCGCCTTGAGCATTGCGTCCGCGGCTTCGATCTGCGCGACCAGGCCGCGCGTCTCAATCAATCCAATGGCTTCGTTCATGGAAAGTCCAGGGCTAATGGGGGATCGGGCTAAGAGTTGAGAGCTAAGGGCTAAGAGCCTGAATACGGTATGCAAACGAGAGGGACTGGACTCAGACTCGAGGCCTTTGTCCGGCCCTGAGTTCTTAGCCCTTAACCCTCGACCGGCGGCTTCGCCGCCTTACTTTGCCGGCTTCAACTTCGGCAGAATCGCCGCGAGTTCTTCGTGCGGGCGAGGAATCACCTGCACGCTGACCACTTCGCCGATCTTGCTGGCGGCGCTGGCCCCGGCGTCGATGGCGGCCTTCACCGCGGCGACGTCGCCGACGACAAACGTCGTCACCAGTCCGCTGCCGACTTTCTCCCAGCCGACCATCTGCACATTGGCGGCTTTGAGCATCGCATCCGTGCCTTCAATCAGCGAGACCAACCCTTTGGTCTCTAACATTCCCAGTGCTTTCATCGGTTCGGCCATTTCATGTAATCCTTGGTCAGAGTTAGGACATTTTGTCTCTTGGCTAAGGGTTAATGGCTAAGGGCTAAGGGCCAGTAACGGATAACATCTGCTGGCTCTCAGCTCTTAGCTCACAGCTCTCAGCTCTTCTTACAAGCACAGTCATGCGGCACCACCAGTTCCACGCTGGCGGCGTGATCCAGATCAATTGCGTTGCCTTCATCGGTATCGAGATGAACCTCCAGTTTCACCGTGGGATCGGCGCGCACGGCGACGTCTTCCAATGTCGTGGTACAGGCATTCGAGACGACTCGTAAATGCAGCTTGTCGCCGTTCTTCACGCCGTAGTATTCGCAGTCGGCCGGTCCCATGTGGACATGCCGCATCGCGCGGATCACCCCTTGTTGCAGTTCCACGACACCTTTCGGGCCCATCAGAACGCAGCCAGGGGTCCCCTGGATATCGCCGCTGATCCGCACCGGCAGGTGGATGCCCAGCGAGATGCCGTCGGTGAAGGCCAGTTCCACCTGCGAATCGAGTCGGCAAGGCCCCAGCACGCGGACTTCCGGCAGAATGCGGCGCCGCGGACCAATCACTGCAACCGTTTGCTTCGCGGCGTAATAGCCGTCTTGATAAAGCCATTTTTCCGGTTCGAGTTTCGCCCCTTTGCCGAACAGAATCTCGACGTGTTCTTCCGTGAGATGGACATGCCGAGCCGAAATGTTGACCACTAAAGGATTGCGCCGCGGCTTCGGCGCTGCCGGCTGTCCCAGACGCTGAGACAGCACGGTCCGCACGACGCGTTCGATATCGGCACGAGAATATCCGCCGGCAAGTTGTGTCATTCCATGTGTTCCGGGAAGCCCTGGGATTGCAATCCCCCGGGCTTCTGTTACTCCACGATTGTCAATTCCACACCGGCGTCCCGAACAATTTGACGCCAGTGGTCCGGCAAACCGCGGTCCACGAACATCCGCGTCACGGCATTCAACGGGCACAAATGAGCCAGGGCCGACTTTCCGAATTTGCTGCTGTCGGCCACGGCCCAGACTTCTCCCGCGGCGTCCAGCATCTGCCGTTCGCAATCCACCAGCAGCGTGTTGCTGTTGAACAAACCTTTTTCCGAAATGCCCCCCGAACTCAACACCACGCGGGCGACATGCAGTTCCGACAACGCCGAGGACGCCAAGGGCCCTAAGGCGACGCCTGTCCGCGGATACAAGTATCCGCCAATGAAAATCAGTTCGATCTCCGGCTGATTCACCAACAAATTCGCGATTGGCAAAGAATTCGTCACAATCTGCAGCCGCTTTCCGACCAGGCACCGGGCAACTTCCAACGTCGTGGTTCCGCCATCGAGCAGCACGGCCTCGCCCGGCTGGATCTGCTCAGCAACGGCTTTGGCAATCCGTTGTTTCTCCGGCAGAAACGACTGATGCCGGTCCTCAAAGGGAGTGATGTGCTCCCCCGTATAAGCCGCCCCGCCCCGGGTTCGACGAATTTGACCGATCTGATCGAGATACTCCAAATCCCGTCGAACCGTAGATTCACTGGCCCCGAGCCGGTTCACCAGATCCTGTAATGACACAAATCCCTGCTTCTCAATGAGTTGCAGAATTTCTTCTCGACGTTGATCCAGCAGCATGACCATCCAGGTCAGTTCCAACTTGCTAGGAATATCTTCTCAATTTGACTCAATCCATCCATGTTCCACCGAATTGTACCATGTAGGTGACACAATTCAATCATTATCCGTCATATTCTTTCATTTCCATCGAAGGTGTGGCACCGCCAAGGTGACTCGTCTACAAGCAATTATCGGATGCCCGGACCATGCGGAACGAATCGAACCCGGATGCGAGGAACAAGCGCCAGCGGTTCGATGGGTCGCTAAATCTCCCGCAGACTACGCAGACGATTTGATCTGCCGATTCAGGGGGGAAATGGACGTTGCCGCAGAGGAATTGATCCCGGCGCCGCCGACGCCGGGCATTGGATTGGCGACTACAGCGAGCGGGCATCCAACGCAGAGACCGGCTTCTCGGACGCAGCGGGTTCTACCGGCGATTCCAGCGTGATCGCTTCCGGGGTGATCGGGACGTCGGATTTCTCTTGGAAGAACGTCACGATGGCTCCCATCTCCGGCTTGAGATAGATGCCTTCCTCGTCCTTGGGCACCTTCAGCCGGACTCGCACGGGGATGGCGCCTTTGGCCCGGTCGGCGATCGGCATCAATCGCGAGACGACGCCGTCGTAAAACCGATCGGAAAAAGCTTCCGCCCGCACGCGGCATTTCTGGCCTTTGAAGACCTTGGAAATGTCTCGCTCCTGAATCGACAGGTCGACTTCCAGTCGCGACAGGTCGGCGACGTCGCACAGGCTGAACGAGCCATTGAACGCGACCGGATTGACGAGGTTGCCCAGTTCCGCGTTCTTTTTCAGAATTGTGCCGGAGATCGGGGCCAGGATCGTGCAATTTTCCAGCCGCCATTGGGCTCGGGTCAGTTCCGCCTCGGCCTGCTGCACCTGAAACCCGGCGATCTTCTTCCGCTCGTCGCGCGGTCCTTCGCGCATCAACCGCATCGATGCACTTAAGCGGTCAAAACGTTTCGCCAGGGCATTGTACTGGCTCTGGGAATCATCCAGTTCCTGAGCCGTGACAATGCCTTTTTCCCGCAGTTCTCGCTTACGATTGAGGTTCCGCTCGGCCTGATCGAGGTTCGACTTCGTCTCGGCAAGTTCCGCTTCCGCCTGCCGGATTTCATCGGGCCGATTTCCGGCCAGAGCCTCGGTCAATTGTTGCCGGGCCAGTTCCACGGCGGCCTGCGTCCGGGCCAGGTCGGCGCGGTATTCCGTGCTGTCGAGCACGGCCAGGACGAATCCCTGCTGCACCTGCTGACCGGCTTCAAAGTTGAGCTCGATCACCCGGCCCGACACCTGCGGGCTGACCAGAATCTGCTGCTCAGGGATGATGTAGCCCTTGGATTCCAGGGCGATCGAACCGGACGCCGGCTCACTGAACGTCCGGCCGGTCGACTTGGCCGTTTCCAATTCGGAGAGCTTGGCGTTCGCTTCGTCCAATTGCCTGGTCAGCGACCCGAGTTTCGCGCGGGTCGAGAACGCCGCAATCGTGCCGGCTATCGTGGTCACCAGCAAGATCGCGCAGAGATACCAAGCCACGGGACTGCCGGCGGAGGGTCCTGGCGGCGGCAACCGCAGCGATTGAACCCGCTCGGTCAACGAACCGCCGGGAGCCGTTCGCGGCTTTAAGATCGATTGCACTTCCGCATCAGGCACGTCGACACTTTCCGCACAGAATATTCCAATTCATCAGGAATTGCGCCATCTTCCCAAAACGGGGACAAAATACCATTCACATCCCGGCGATTCATCCTATTTTAGCTCGTTATCGACCGTTGACCATCTCGATTTCCCATCGGACAGGCCTGATTACAGTTGCGTTGCTCCATCAAAGCCCGCCGATGGCATCGGCGGGACCGAATGAACCCCGGACGCCATCCCCGGCTTTGGTCAGGGCAGCCCTAACTCCGCTTCCACGGCGAAATGATCCGACCCGCAATGGGGGCCGACGGATCGCCGCAGCGTGGTGAACTCCTTCGTCGCCAGCACATGGTCGATGGGAATCCACATCAGCGGAATCTTCGAGTTCCACGTCCTCTGCACCCCGAAACCGAGGGCCGTGTCCGTCAGCCCGGCATCGATCAGCGGACGAAACCCGACGCACCACGGCGTGGCGTTGAAGTCGCCCGCGACGATCGTCGGCATTTCGGCTGATTTGACTTTCTCGGCCGTTGCCGCAAGCTGCTCATTGCGGCTGCGGAACATCGCCGGAGTCATCGGCGGCCACGGATGCGCGCCGAGAAATCCGACCTGGCGGCCTTCCAGGTCCAACTCCGCCCACACCGACAATGGCTGCTCCGGTCCCAAGGATAGAATTTCCTGCCGCGTGATCGGCAACTTGGAGAAGACCGCGATGCCGAAGTTATCGGCTTGCGGCGCAAGGGCCGTGTGCGGATAGCGTTCCCGGAGCGGATCGAGTTCTCGAATCCAGCGATGATCGACTTCGATCAGCAGAATCACGTCCGGATTTTTCTGATTGAGATACTCCAGCACGGCCGCGCAGTTCCGATTCGCCGTATGCACATTGAACGACACGAGTGAAAGTTTCGCCGTGGGACGGCCGACGGAGTTCACCGGCCAATAATACGGCCCGACGAGCGCCGCATTCTGCAGCACCGCCAGCAGCGCAATCGCCGCCCAGCGCGGCGACCTCATTCGCCAAAGCAGCACCGCCAAGACACAAAGCAGCGCGAGATACTGCAAGCGGAAATTGCTGCACAGATCAAGCAGCTGGTGCCCCGCGCCGAACGCCCCCAGCGTACTCGGAACGATCACGCCGACAGCCAGATCCCGCAGGAACCAAATCCTGTGCGTCTTTGACGGCTCGGCTCTCGGGCTGACGGGAGAATCAGACAGGGACATGTTTCGGCGGCTCCTTGGGTATCATTGCCGGCATTCTACGCCGATCGTGACGCAACTGTTGAAGGAAAATCTGGAACGGCGTCCAATGGACTTCGTCACGGCCCGCCAGTGCACGCCCTGGGTTGGGTCGAGTCTTCGAGGCCCCTCCGATAGGATTTCGATCAAGCGAATCAGTGGGACTCGCAAAGCCTCGACCGCACCTTGCGGGAAACGGTCAGCCGCGCCGTGAGTCCTCGGTCAGAACACTTCTGCGGAGCCGGGCAAAGCGTTAAGCTGAGGGCATGGACGCCCCCCTGACCGCGGTCGATCTTTCCGCCGAGTTCGGCTTTCACCCGCTGATTGCGCGGTGGTTTGCGGGCCGGTTTGGCCGGCCGACGGACCCGCAACGGCTCGGCTGGCCTTCGATCGCCGCCGGGGAACACACGCTGATCGCCGCGCCGACCGGTTCCGGCAAGACGCTGACGGCGTTTCTCGCCGTGATCGATCGGCTGATCAAAGACGCCGAGGCAGGCCGTCTTGCCGACGAAATCCGTGTGCTCTACGTTTCCCCCTTACGCGCGCTGTCGAACGACATGCATCGCAACCTGTCGGCGCCACTGCAGGAACTGCAGCATCTCGCCGCGGAAGACGGCCGGTCGATTCCTCCCTTGAAGGTCGGCTTGCGAACCGGCGATTCCACGCCGGCGGAACGGGCGGCTCTCCTCAAGCGGCCGCCGCATCTTCTGGTGACGACGCCCGAATCGTTGTACCTGCTGCTGACGTCCGACAAAGGCCGCGACCGGCTGCGGACCGTGGAAGTGGTCATCGTCGATGAAATTCACGCTTTGATGCGCGACAAGCGCGGGGCGCACCTGGCGCTCTCGCTGGAACGGCTCGACCATCTCTGCGGCCGCCCGGCGCAGCGCCTCGGCCTCTCGGCGACGCAGAAGCCACTGGAACTGGTGGCGAGTTTCTTGACGGGATGCCGCTCTCCGCTCGCTTCCTGCCGCATCATCGACGTGGGCCACGCGCGCGAACTCGACCTCGCCGTCGAAGTTCCGATCGACGAACTCGCCGCGGTTTGCTCCCATGAGCACTGGGACCGGATCCACGCCCGGCTGGTCGAGTTGATTCAGTCGCATCGCAGCACGGTGATTTTCGTCAACACCCGCCGGCTGGCGGAGCGGCTCACGCATTCCCTGAGTGAACTCCTCGGGCCGGACTGTATCATGAGCCATCATGGTTCGCTGTCCGCCGAACTGAGGCACAAGACCGAACAGCGGCTGAAAACGGGCCAGTTGCAGGCCGTCGTCGCGACGGCGTCGTTGGAACTCGGGTTGGATGTCGGGTACATCGATCTCGTCGTGCAGATCGGTTCGCCGCGGTCGATCGCCACGTTTTTGCAAAGGATCGGCCGTTCAGGACATTGCCTGCACGCGATTCCCAAAGGCCGCGTGGTGCCTTTGACCCGGGATGAACTGCTCGAATGTCTGGCCTTGTTGCGAGCGGTGAAAGCCCGAAGGCTTGATGCCATTCGCCCGCCGGAAAAGCCTTTGGACGTGCTGGTGCAGCAGGTCGTGGCGGAAGTTTCGTGCCAGGAATGGGACGTGGACGAGCTCCTGGCCCTCTTTCGCCGGGCGCATCCATACCGAGACCTGACGCGAGAAGAATTCGAGGAAGCGCTCGGTTTTCTCAGCGAGGGCTTTGTCTCGAACAGCGGCCGCGGCAAGGTCTATCTGCATTATGACCGCGTCGGGAAACGCATCCGGCCGCGGCCGATGGCGCGACCTGCCGCGATCTCCAACGGCGGGGCGATTCCGGAAATCGCGTCGTACCGCGTGGTGGCCGAGCCGGAACACACTGTGGTCGGCTCCGTCGATGAAGACTTCGCTATTGAAAGCATGCGGGGCGATGTCTTTCTGCTCGGCAATACGTCGTGGCAGATTCAGCATGTCCGCGGGACGGATGTCACCGTTCACGACGCCCACGGCGCTCCGCCGACGATTCCGTTCTGGTTCGGCGAGGGTCCGGGCCGCACTCGGGAGCTGTCGGAAGAAGTTTCGCGACTGCGGGACGACCTGGAGCAGCGCGTCGATAACATTCCCGAGGCCGTGCGATGGTTGATTGAGGAAGTCCGGGTGGATGCGTCTGCGCTTCCGGTCCCCTCTCCCCCGCCTCGGGGGAGAGGGGCCGGGGGCGGGCGCGAGCAGGCTGCCTGTTTGGATGTTGCAGCGCTGTCAGCAAGT